>CAYFFQ010000007.1:0-45809 GCA_964342465.1 uncultured Candidatus Poseidoniales archaeon
ACTTTGGATTACCATGAACCCGAACATCAAATCGCAGGAACCTATCGGCGAAAGCCGAAGAAACAGGAGGAATCAAGTGATGAAACACCCTGAGGAAAGATTTTTTGATGAGAGGTGTTTTCTGTTCGAAGATTTTTTGGAAGAATGAATTATTCCTACCAGTAAGGGAAAATTCTTGCAGATTGCTTCCCGGCGCCATATGAGTTTGGTTCTGATGCGAGAACAAGTTCGAGATTCGGCATGTGGGTTGATGCACCGTCAAACCACTTTTTTCCTGATGGTGTATTGAATGGTTTGAGTGATTTCCAATTCCCGATTAAGAAAATTCTCCTTGTGCCGGGGCAATTACTTATCTGCCGCCGCAGGCAGCCCCAAGCATCTGAAACGAGGTCGACGAATATGTATGCATCCGAGTGACAAGTTCCCCCCGGAATTCCTGGATAGCAATTCACCCCTCCACTCGGAATCCCCTCACTCTCCAATGCATCTTCCCCTAGGCGAGGGTCGTCCAACATGGAATCATGAAGCTTCCAATGCTCGCACATACCTCGATTTCCCATTACATCACAATTTCTTACTACTTTCCACTCCACCTCAGCGGTAGAAGGAGGTTCCATTTCTCTCAAACACATCCAACCCATATATCGAGAATTGTCTTGACACTAGATAAAGGATGAAGTTTCCAATTACAGGATGCCATCCGATGATGTGAGACCGAAGTTGAATTGCACAAATAAATCCAATGCATCACAACGACTCGGAAACGTTGTTGGGTGAAAATTGGTAGACATCTGAGATTCAGAAGTTGATGGCGAAGTGGATTTGGCCCCCATCTATCGTGAAGTCGTAGGTATCAGGAGGTGCAGAATAGGAGTCTTCTGGCGCGGGAATTGGTCCGGCAGTGGTCATTCCATCAGCTCCTCCAATTTGGTGAAGAGTCGCTTCGTCAGCGCGGGTTTCACTCTGAATGTGCGCCCAATCCTCATGGTTGAGTGCCGGGTTACCATCACCGAGCCAAACATTGAGCGTGATGGTGTCATCAATATCCAAATCGAGGTCCTTGCGCTTCTGCTGCACCCTACGAATTATGTCGCGGGCGAGCCCCTTGCTCAAGAGGTCGGGGGTAAGTGCCATGTCGAGCACAAGAGTGACTTCGCCTGCCCCTTCCTCACCACTGTCTGAGCCGGTCGCGCCACCATCTGAGTCGGACAGCCCACCCTCATGCTGGATGGTCTTGGCCGCGAATCCGTCCTTCTCGACTCGCTTGACCTCAACATCGTCGGTGGTGATCTCAAATCCCTCAATAATGCATGTGCCATCTTGGACTGCGGCCCAGATTTCCTCGGAATCTGCTTCAGCGAGTGCCGCCTTGACCTTCGGAAGTTCAGCGCGGCACTTCGCCCCGAGTGAGCGCCAGTTGGGCACGACTTCAATCCGTTGGAATCGCTCCAAGTCTGCCTCCACCTCCAGCGATTCCACATTGAGTTCCTCAGCGAGAATGTCATGGAATTCTGAGATGTCTGGCCCGCCGACCAGCCAGCCGGCTTGACATGGAAGCCGCTGTCGGCGGTCGGCGTCCACCCTAACCCTCCTGCCAGCCTCGGCCAGTGCGCGAGTGAGCGCCATCTTCTTCTCGAGTGTTTCATCGCCTGGTGGAATTGGACAGTCATCTCCTCCCACCTTTCCATCCATGACGGGCCAGTCTGCGAGGTGAACTGAATCACCAGTGAGATTACGGTAAATCTCGTCGACCATGTACGGCGAAATTGGCGCAATCAATCGGCAGATGGTCGTCAATACTTCGTGTAATGTGTGCTGACAAGCCAGCTTGTCATCACTTTCCGCATCATCCCAAAGTCGGCGCCGTGAACGGCGTACATACCAGTTTGAGAGGTCATTGACGATGAAATCCTCCAAGTCTCTGCCAGCCTTATGGAAATCCCACGCCTCGAACTGTTCGTGGTAGCCTTGCGTCACCACGGCCAATCGGCTGAGAAGCCAGCGGTCAAGCCCGCTTCTCTTCTCGACAGAAGAATGGGTATCGCCGTTCTCCGGATCGAAGTCGTCGAGTGCCGCATAATTGGCGTGGAATTTGTAGACATTCCACAGCGTCAGGAACATCTTGGCGTATGTACCTCTCACCCCTTCAGGGTCAAACTTGAGGGGATTCCACGGCGCACCAGCCGTCACCATGTACCAGCGAGTCGCATCCGCCCCTTCTCTGTTGAAATGGTCCCACGGGTCTACGATGTTGCCCTTCGACTTGGACATCTTCTTGCCTTCAGCGTCGAGAATCAGGCCGAGACTGAGACATCGCTTGTAGCAAATCGAATCGAAGACAGTTGTGCTGACTGCCAACAGGGTGTAGAACCAGCCGCGCGTCTGGTCAACACCCTCACAGATGTAGTCAATCGGAAAATTGTTTTTGAAATTGTCATTCCCCTCGAATGGATGGTGCCACTGCGCGAAACTCGCACAGCCTGAATCAAACCAACAGTCCATGACAAACGGCTCGCGCCGCATCAGCGAGCCGTCACTCGCCACCAGCGTGAAATCATCGACTACAGGCCGATGCAGGTCTACATCATCAGGACATTCAGGATTGTCAATTCCGGCGGCTACCGCCGCCGCAACCTCAGCCTGCAACTCCGCTATTGAACCAACGCACTTCATCTCGCCCGACTCACTGCGCCAGACAGGAAGTGGAGTTCCCCAGTACCTCTCACGCGAGATGGCCCAGTCTTTGACGTTTCTGAGCCACTCACCAAACCTCCCCGTTCCGATGTTAGGGGGAGCCCATTCCACCTGGTCATTGAACTCAAGAAGTCTCTCCTTGACCGCGGACATGCGCACGAACCAAGAGTCCATGGCATAGTAGAGCAGAGGATGACCCGTCCTCCAACAGTGCGGGTAGTCGTGGACATACATTTTTTCACGGTAGAGAAGATTGTCATACATCAGCAGGTCGATGATGTCGTCATCACACTCCTTCACATATCTGCCGTCAAGAGCGTGACTTGTTCCGGAAATGAATTTTCCATCCATATCAACGGTATGTTGGGCTGGCAATCCGACTGCCATTCCGAGATTGTAATCATCCTCTCCATACATGACTGCTGTGTGAACCACCCCCGTACCGTCTGTGGTCGTGACCCAATCGGCCGCAAGAACGGTCCAAGCCGTTTCCGAGCCGGCGCGGTCCACCGCATCGGGGAAAAGTGGTGAATATGCCATTCCGACGAGGCGTGAGCCGGAAAAGGTCTCGACGACTTCGGCTTGATGACGGATGACCTCGCCAATCAGGTCTTCAGCGAGAATCAACTCTTCTCCGACATCAGCACCACCTCTGCCTTCCCAGTTCTCGCCAGAGGGTTCGGTGATTCTCACCCGCGCGTAAGTGACTTCAGGCCCGACAGCCAGCCCGACATTTCCAGGCAGTGTCCACGGTGTCGTGGTCCAAGCGAGGACACTTGCACCAGCGAGCCCGTCTGCGTCCTTGCCACCGACGCCGTTCTCATCCGTGAGTTTGAACTTGATGTAGACCGAGGGCTCCTCCACCTCCCTATAGCCAAGAGCAACTTCGTGTGAAGAGTAGGAGGTTCCGGTTTGGGGGCAGTAGGGGAGAATCTTGTGGCCCTTGTAGAGCAGGTCCTTGTCGTACATCTGTTTGAGCGCCCACCACCCCGATTCCACATACTCGTTGTGTAGTGTGACATAGGGATTGTCAAGGTCAACCCAAAATGCCATGCGTTCGGTCATCTTGCGCCAAGCATCCTCGTAGGTCCAGACAGATTTTCTGCATTCTTGATTAAAAGCAGCCATTCCAAACTCTTCAATCGCTTCGTTGCTCATCAAATCCAATCGCTTCTGAACTTCGATTTCAACCGGCAGTCCGTGTGTGTCCCATCCGCCTTTTCGCTCGACGAAATAGCCTTCCATCGCCTTCCAACGGCAGACCAAATCCTTGTAGGTGCGGGCGACGACATGGTGAATCCCAGGTTTTCCGTTGGCGGTGGGTGGGCCTTCGAGGAAGATGAACGGTGCGCCCTCCCTGCGCTGGCTAATCGATTTCTGGAAAGTATGTTCTTCTCGCCAAGTCTCGATGAGCGCTTCTTCCAAGGCGACTGCTGAGAGTTCACCTACGGTGTTTGGGACGGTCATGCAACTCTCCGACCTGAGATTCTCTCTTCAAATTGCCTCATGGGGAACTACACACCCACCATGAAACAGTAGTCCGAAATTGTTGTTGAAAACAGTTGATGCGCCACTCTTGAGGTCTTTCAACCTCGTTTTGATGGGAGTCGGCCTCTTTGTGATTTCGTCGACACCCTTCATGGCGCTTTCAACCTCGATTTGAGAGATGCCGTCCTCTCTGCGTGTTCATCGGAACCGTCCACGGCGCTTTCAACCTCGATTTGATGGGAGTCGGCCTCTTTGTGATTTCGTCGACACCCTTCATGGCGCATTCGACCTCGATTTGAGGGGAGTCGGCCTCTTTGTGATTTCGTCGACACCGTTCATGGCGCTTTCAACCTCGTTTTGAGGGATGCCGTCCTCTCTGCGTGTTCGTCGGAACCGTCCACGGCGCTTTCAACCTCGTTTTGAGGGATGCCGATTCACCGGTCACGAAGTGTTGTCAGTTGAATCCGAGATGGGTTGTGATGGTCTTTTGACCTCGTTTTCTCCGTTCATTTCTTTCAACCTCGTTTTGAGGGATGCCGATTCACCGGTCACGAAGTGTTGTCAGTTGAATCCGAGATGGGTTGTGATGGTCTTTTGACCTCGTTTTCTCCGTTCATTTCTTCCCACCTTGATTTCGATGGAGCAGATTCATCGGTCACGAAGTGTTGTCAGGCGAGCGAAGCGAGCCTCTAGTTCCCGCTTGCAGATGGGACAGCAACAGGGATGGATTCTTCCTTGGAACTTGACGATGTGAGCGTCATTGTGGACTGGTAAACTGCAATAGTCGCAGGTGAGGCGGAGCCGTGAGAGAGCTTCTGTCGGGATTCTATCTGACGATTCCTTGCTGGTGATAGTCGGTTCAACCGTCAGCGATTTCCACTCAGCGACGCGTTCAATTTCTGCTACTTTCGCGGCTGAATCTGAGCCCCTTGGCAACCTCATTACAAATGTAATACGGTTTCCAGCCAAACGATGCACACCAATTACTTCGGGGATGTTCATCAGCCGCGTCAGATAATTTTCAATATCACCACAAGCGACCACACCATTGCCGACTAAAGTGACTATCTCAAATTTCTCAATATTGAAGGTCGGATGAACTCCAGATAATACACCGATGCTTTGCAGCCTCTTGATTCTGCGGGCGACAGTCGGCGCTGTTGAGGCAGTCAGCCGCGCCAATTCCCTATCCGAGGCACGCCCATTTTCAGCCAATGCGCGCAGCAGCGCCGAGTCGAGTTCATCGAGGTCCACAACTGGCCGAGGGATAACCCCTTTACAAATGTAATTAGCCACCACTATACCTCAAGCCTCTATCCGATGACCAATATCGCATGAGGCGGCAGCATGGTACAAGAAGATGGATTCTCCATTGAGGTCGGTGGCATGACCTGTGCCGCCTGTGTCACAGCGGTGGAGAAAGCAATCGGCAAAGTCGCCGGAGTCGCTTCAGTTTCAGTGAATCTCCCACTTGAGAGAGCGACCATTACGTCATCCCCCCGTCTTTCCGGCAGTGAAATTAGCCACCCAAACCAACAACGTCGAATGGATTCTGTGGAAGATGTGGACACTAGCCCCTTGAACCACTCCCAACTTGAGTCGGCCGAAGATGACTTTCGGACCGAAGATGAGGGTCTAGCCGATAATGAGGTAGGAGCCGAAGATGACTTTCGGACCGAAGATGAGGGTCTAGCCGATAATGAGGTCGGGGCAATTGATGACCTTCGTGACCGTGTGGAGGCGGCGATTCGCGCCGCTGGTTATTCCATCAAGCAGGAGAACCCTGCCGAATCGCCACGATTTTCAGCAGAAAAACAGGTCACCCTCCTAAGAAAAAAGGTCATCGTCGCCGCCGCACTTTCAATTCCCACATTGATTCTGATGATGTTCATCCCTAGTGGTGCATTCGGCGAGATAGGCGCATTGGATGTCCGTCTCGCACTGGCGTTTCTCGCAACACTTCCCGTCTATCTCTGGTCGGGTTCGGGGTTTCACACAGGAGCATGGAAATCTCTCAGGGCGGGTAGCGCAAACATGGATGTGCTGGTCTCACTCGGCACGACTGTCGCTTTCGCATGGTCTTCTCTCGTCACCCTCTCTCCCCTTATGGAGGGGGCTCCTGACCTTCTTCTCAATGCCAAGGAGATTCACTTTGATGGGGCGGCCATCATCATCACACTGGTTCTGCTCGGAAACTACCTCGAAGCGCGGGCGAAACTGCAGTCTACTGACGCGGTTCATTCACTTATGGAACTTCAACCACCGACTGCCCGAATCGTCGAAGATGATGGAAACGAGAGGGAAGTCTCGGTTGAGGATGTTGAACTGACCTCTCATCTGCGGGTGAAACCCGCTGAAGTCATACCCCTCGATGGAGTGGTCATCGGCGGCTCGTCCTCGGTTGATGAATCGATGATTACCGGCGAGCCGCTATCAGTCTCGAGGGCGGTTGGTGACGAGGTTATCGGTGGCACGATGAACCTCGAAGGTACACTTCTCATCGAAGTGACGAAAATCGGCGGGGATACGATGCTTTCCCAAGTCATAGCACTGATTGAGGCGGCTCAGGTCGGAAAGGCACCCATCCAACGGTTAGTCGATAGAATCTCAGCGGTTTTCGTCCCAATCGTGGTCTTTTCCGCTCTCGCAGCAGCACTATTCTGGTATGGTTATGGCCACCAACTCTGGGCCAGTGACATTGACCATGGAAGTTTTGAATTTTCAATACTCGTCCTCGTCTCAACCCTTGTCATCGCCTGTCCATGCGCACTTGGTTTAGCCACCCCCACCGCACTCATGGTCGGCACCGGCAAGGGGGCACAGAACGGTATTCTCATCAAGGGTATCGAGGCACTTGAGAGGGCTCATTCGACAGATGTGGTAGTCGTCGACAAGACCGGCACATTGACTGAGGGAAAACCGACTGTGAAGGGTGTAAAGTCTCTGACTGATACCGGCGCAGAGGAGGTTCTCGCTCTCGCCGCAGCCTTGGAGGTCAACGCCACCCACCCGCTCGCACAGGCTGTGGTGACCGCACACCGCTCAGGGTGGAGCAGTGATGGAGAGGGAGATGGCTCAAACGGTGAATTCGCTGAAGTGAATGACCTTGTAACCCACCCCGGAATGGGTGTTTCAGGGGTTGTGGGGGAATCCAACCTCGCGGTTGGTAATGTAACGATGATGGAGAAGGCGGGTGTATCAATTCCACCGGATGTTGCCGGGGAAATCTCCGAAATCGCATCTCTCGGCCATGTCGCGGTGCTGGTTCAGCGTGATGAAGTTCTACTCGGTTGGATTGAACTCGCTGATACGATTCGTCGCTCCACAGGTTCCGCTGTCGCCATGTTGCAGGAATTGGGAATCACGGTCATCATGTTGACCGGCGACTCGGAAAACGCCGCCAACAAGATTGCCAGCGATGTCGGAATCAGCGAAGTGATTGCAGGTGTAAAACCGGATGAAAAGGCGGCGGCCATCTCCGACCTTCAGGCAGGTGGAACCGTTGTCGCCATGGTTGGTGACGGAATCAATGATGCCGCCGCCTTGACTCAAGCGGATGTCGGTATCGCCATGGGCGCCGGCTCAGATATCGCCTTGGAAGCGGCTGACATCGTGCTCGTCAAGGATGACCTGTTCGACGCCGTCGCCTCTCTCGACCTCGCTGGCGCAACGATGAACAGAATCCGCACCAATCTATTCTGGGCATTCGCCTACAACATCGTCGGAATCCCATTGGCAATGGGCATCCTATATCCTGCAACCGGCTGGCTCTTACCACCTACCTTCGCCGCAGCAGCGATGTCTCTCTCTTCGGTCAGTGTAGTGTCAAACTCCCTCCTCCTGCGCAGGTGGAATCCTCCCGAACAAGGGGTGGACACGCCAGCACGAATCGGTCAGACCGGAGAGAGAGGCGTTCAGGATGGAGAGAGAGAAGAACAACCCGATGAGGTGAATGAAATGAGCATAGAAATAGAATTGACAGTGAACGGAATGTCTTGCGGAAACTGCTCCCGCCATGTGCGTGAAGCATTGGAAGCAATAAGTGGAGTGGTGGCGGCTGATGTCAGCCATGCGGCCAACAGCGCCAAGGTGACAATCGACGGAGATGTCACTCGCGAGCAGTTGGTAACAACCATCACCGAAGCGGGCTACACAGTCGAATAAACGATTCGAACGAGGTGGTTATCGATGAGGAATTCTGTTCAAACAGTCCTTCTCGGACTGTTGACAATCGCTCTGCTCGCACCAACCTTCGTCGGTGCGAGCAGCCACGGTCTCGACGGCCAAACTGAGAGTGGCTGCAACTGCCACTCAGGAGGGCCTGACACCGCCGGAGTATCTCTCTTTGGAATCCCTGAAACTTACACCCCGGGGGAGAACTACGAACTCACAGTTTCGCTCTCTGGGGGCCCGCCCCCTGCCTCTTCTGGGCACATCGGGGGATTCAATCTCAAAGCGACCATCGGAGAATTGAGCGCACCGGCTGGCTCGTCCACGGTTCTCATCACCAAAGAGGGGGAATCGCGCCACCAGATGGGTGACGAAAACGGACTTCCGGACACTTGGCAAACCACAGGAGAGGCGGTACATACCCACTCGGGGGCGAACCAACGCTCTTGGCAGGTCATTTGGAAAGCACCAGCACCAGGGCAGGGAAGTGCGAAGTTCACCGTGGCTGGAAATGTAGTTGACGGCGACCACGACACACCCGGCGACTCATGGGCTCTCAACTCATATTCTTCAGAGGAGGGTGAGCGTTCGTTCTGGCAACTCATTGAACAGAATTTTGGAATAATCGTAATTTTCGCCAGTGGAATCGGATTCTATTTCCTTTGGAGATGGATGAAAGATTGAGTTGACTTTGCCTCACCGCCCCCATCAACCCCCAACCCCCGAATTATCTAACTGAGAGGCGGAGATGTGGGTCCATCCTCAATGCACACCCACTATCTCGGGGAGTTCCATTCACTGCTAATGTTCCGCCAGTTCTTCGCCGATGAAGCGCGGGTGTTATTTCCTTCGTGCGGCGACGAGAGGTGGGGGTGAGATGAGTGGAGATGAGTGAGGACGAATTCGTCACTCAGAGCGGAAGAAGAGGGAGGAAAATCTCATCCCTTCTGCTCCTCATCTCAATTGCCTGTTTCTCCATGTCACGGATGTTGGTCGATGCGAGGCTTGATGAGGCGATTTCGTTCGCCTGGGCTTCGGTGGGTTTCTCCCTCGCCGCCCTCACCATGCTGGTCGTGGTGATGCCAATCAGAACCTATCTCAGAAAACGGGGGAAATTGGCCCCTTCCAAGTCCAAATCATCGAAGAGGTGAAGGCGAGTGGGCGAGAATGTCTACCCTCTCCCACACGAAGGAGGGAATTGCTTCGACGGCGGCCAGTTGAGCGTGGTGGTGAGGCTTTTTCCCACACTTAGGAGGGAATTGCTTCGACGGCGGCCAGTTGAGCGTGGTGGTGTGGCCACCTCCCACACGAAGCAGGGAATTGCTTCGACGGCGGCCAGTTGAGCGTGGTGGTGAGGCTTTTTCCCACACTTAGGAGGGAATTGCTTCGACGGCGGCCAGTTGAGCGTGGTGGTGAGGCCACCTCCCACACGAAGGAGGGAATCGGGAGGGATGATGAGAGCCTTACATTCGAGTGGAGTAGAATGACCAATGGCCATGATAGGCGCGCCGCCGCCACTGAAAGTTCAATGGGAGAGAACCCCGCGCCATAGCACATGGGACTCGTCGTCGCCCTCCTCCAACTCAACCCGACGGTCGGGGATTTTGAGGGAAATGCCGAAATGGTTGAGCGCGCTGTCAAACTGGCTGCGGCGAATGGTGCAAACTTGGCGGTGACCAGCGAATTGGTCATCTCCGGCTATCCACCGCGCGACCTTCTGCTCGACTCCGAGTTCGTCGAACGGTGCGCACTTAGCGCATCAGATGTCGATACCCCCATTCCGCTGATCATCGGAACTCCATTACCCCCCAAGGGCGAGCGCCACCTCCCAGCCAACGGTTCGATGCGAATCGTGCCGGGAAGGAAGGCGAAGGTGGCGACTCGCAAACAACTGCTCCCCACCTACGATGTCTTCGACGAAC
Organism: uncultured Candidatus Poseidoniales archaeon; assembly: GCA_964342465.1. GTDB lineage: Archaea > Thermoplasmatota > Poseidoniia > Poseidoniales > Thalassarchaeaceae > MGIIb-Q1. The sequence goes on from CAYFFQ010000007.1 coordinate 10,275, forward strand.
TAAGGTATTTCGAGCCGGACAAGTCACCGGGAATACTGCGTCTTTCCGAGGGCCTCTCAATAGGAGTGACAATCTGTGAGGATGCTTGGCAACACGCTGGAGAGGTACCGGCCGACTATGATGCCGACCCCATCGAGCAGTTGGCGGCATGGCAGTATCAGGGTGAACCTCTCGCCCTCTCGGTCAATCTATCCTCCTCACCATATCACCTGCACAAGGAAGGGACTCGCGGCGAGGTGGTGCGAACAGCGGCGCGGACATTGGGTCATCCCTTCCTTCTCTGCAATCAGGTCGGCGGGAATGATGACCTGATATTCGACGGCCGTTCTGTTGCTGCCTGGCCGGATGGAAGATTGGTGCAGGCTCCGGCATGGTGCATGGGGGCGCTTCTCATTGACATTGAGGATGATAATGCTACAAGGTGGTTGCCTTACCCGGATGGAAACTGCTGTGATGAGTGCAACTGTGAAGTGGAATCGGTATCACCTAATCGCGATGCTGACTGCACGCGGAGCGGCGCCGACCTGTTGGCGGCGATAACCACTGGCCTTGGTGACTACTGTCGCAAATGTGGTATTGAAAGGCTGGTTCTCGGCATGAGTGGCGGCATCGACTCCACCGTCTGCGCCGCCATCGCCGCCCGCGCATTGGGTGCGAAAAACGTGCTCGGTCTAGCGATGCCATCCCGATATTCCAGCACCAGTTCCCTCAAAGACGCCGAAGCAACCGCCGCTGCACTCGGCATGGAACTTCACATCCACTCGATTTCAGACCTGCACACGGCAGCGGAGGCCGAACTGGCTGATGAATTGGAAGGCGGAGACCCGATTGCCGGCGAAAACATCCAATCCCGACTACGAGGAATGATGGTGATGGCCGCAGCCAACTCACGCCGAGCAATGGCCATCACCACCGGAAACAAATCCGAATTGGCGATGGGATACTGCACCCTCTATGGTGACATGGTCGGGGGATACGCCCCACTTGGTGACCTCTACAAGACGGAGGTCTACGAGGTTGCGCGCACTCTCAACGCACAGGCGGAGATGTACGGGATGTCACCCCCCGTAACCCAAAGCACACTTGAGAAACCACCCTCGGCGGAACTCGCTCCAGACCAGCAAGACGAAGACACCTTACCTCCCTACGCCACACTCGATGCCATTCTCCAAGCGGTGATAGAAGAGGGAGCGACCCTCTCCGACCTGATGGCCCGCGGGTATGACGGCCAGACCTGTGAGTGGATTCTCTCTCGCCTGCATGCGAACGAACACAAGCGTTGGCAGATGCCGCCAGCCCCCCGTGTCTCCAACCGCGCTTTCGGACAGGGGTGGCGGCAACCACTCGCTGCCAAGAAGGGGGCATGACCCCTCTATTCCCGAAATGTGGCGGGTCAATCATAGGGCTCCAATCGCTCGATTCCCGAATTGTGTCGGGTCAATCATAGGGCTCCAATCGCTCGATTCCCGAAATGTGGCAGGGCAGGCATAGGGCTCCAATCGCTCGATTCCCGAAATGTGGCAGGTCAGGCATAGGGCTCCAATCGCTCGATTCCCGAAATGTGGCGGGTCATTCCGTTGTGGGCAGATTGAAGGGGCTCCCCCCCTCGCAATCGATTGATGGAGATTCCCACCCCTCTTGATGAGATGCTCGCCGGAGAGATGGGCGAGACTCGACGCAAAGCGGCTCGGCTGGTCGTTGACCTTGCCGCCAGCGCCGGAGCCGGCTCGTTCATCGAGTGTGACCACGCCCATGTCAGCGGTGTCTCGGTAATCACCGGCGGTCATGGACTCAGACGGTTTCTCGCTGACATCAGCGGAGACGAAAGAGGAGTTGTCGCCATCCCGACGACCCTGAATTCCGCCGGATGCGACGGAGACAAGTTCGATGAGATGGGGATTGACCACGAGGATTTTTTGAAGTTGCAGTTCGAAATCATCCTCGCCTATGAGAAAATGGGGATTCAACCGACCCTCTCCTGCACACCTTATGATGCTGGTGAGGACATCTCGGGCTCCGGTTCATGGGCGGAATCCAACGCGGTCTGTTTCTCCAATTCCTACACTCCACTCATCACCAACCGTGAATCCGGCCTCTCAGCCCTCGCCACCGCGCTCACCGGATATGCGCCACTATGGGGGCTGCACTTGGAGGAGAACAGGTGTCCGAACATACTCGTGAGAGTCACCGCGAGCATGGATGACCTTTGTGACTGGAGTGTTCTCGGTGATTGGATTGGCAAGCAGGTGAAATCCGACTGGTATCTTCCTTGGGGGCCGATGCCGCGCATCGTCGGACTTCCAGAATGGGCCTCTTTCGAGATGCGCAAGGCTCTCACCGCGGCAGCCGCCAACTACGGCTGCCCGATGCTGTGGGCCGACGGCCATACATCTGACCCACCGGTGGTGGAATCATACGAAGGTGAACTGCTGTTCAGCGATGCAGAACTCGCCGCTCGCTACGAGGAACTAGCACCCCGCGGCGAGGTGGACCTCGTCGTCATCGGCTGCCCTCAGGCGAGCCTCGGAGAGATTCGGGCCACAGCGGCTGCAGTCCGAACCCACATGGAATTGGGTCACACCATTCCCAACAGACGACTTTGGCTGTTCACCAGCGGCCACAACCTGCGTCTCGCCGAAGCCGACGGCACATTGGATATTCTCGAAGAGGCGGGAGCATTGGTGCTGAAGGACACCTGCCCTGAAGTGACACCCTACAATCGCTCCCGCTACAATCACCTGCTGACAAATTCACTGAAAGCAGAGCATTACCTAACGAGTGGACTCAACAGAATGCCCACCTCAGTAGCACCGATTAAGCGTTGTGTGGATATCGCCTTCGATGCGAGTCTCGTCGCTGGGCCACGCCCCAAGTTGGCAGACCGTTCACCCGAACCACACACCACCAACAAGACCCACCGAGAGGGAGAGTGTGTAGTGGAGGGGAAGAGCATCCCCAGTCAGGAGAGTTGGACCGTTTCAGGGAGAGCGTTGGTCAGTGATGCGCCAATCACCTACCTCGGCTATGTCAATCGCGACAGCGGAGTCATAGAGGAGGCGGGACACCCGCTCGACGGTTGCGCCATCGAGGATACCATTCTCATCTATCCCAAGGGGTCGGGTTCTACCGTCGCCCCATTCGTGTTGATGGGACTCATCTATACAGGAAGGGGGCCGAAGGCCATCGTCAACCGAGATGTCTGTCCTCTGACCCTTCCCGCCGCCTCCCTGCTCGGCCTACCCTACGCGCACGGCTTCGAATTCGACCCCTGCATGGCTGTCAACAGCGGCGACGAAGTCGAAATGACGCTGGTTGATGGCGTCGTCAGACTGACCGTCACAAAAAGAGGAGAGCGGGTGGCAGAGTCTTGATGACGAAGGGAACAGTCGTAAGGGAGTTCATTCCGACAAATCCTTCACCGGCCAGACGTGTTGGATGTAGCAGTTGGTGCAAGCCTCGGTAATCATTCTGTCTAGATATGGCAGAGGACGATGCCAAACCTCCAAGGTCTTCGACTCGCCACAGATGGGACAATCGCCGTTCATGTTCGCCATGCAGGGGGCGTGAGAAGAAGCCTATCAACTTGTGTGCGCTTATTTCCCCGCTTGATTTCTCATAGACAAGCGGCGGCGGACCGCGACTCCCGACCCACCTCTGTGCGTTTATTTCCCCGCTTGATTTCTCATAGACAAGCGGCGGCGGGCCGCGACTCCCGACCCACCTCTGTGCGCTTCTTTCGCCACTCGATTTTCACCGTGTGAGACTCACCACTTCTCCTGTTCCGGTTGTCTGACCGTGTGCGACCTCTCCGACTCTCGTCGCCAAAGGGCAATACGCTACCCCCTCATCCGCCACCCATGCGGTGCATCGTGACAGGTGGTGGGGGGTTCCTTGGAAGCCACCTTTCCGAAGCTCTGTTAGCGCGCGGACACTCCGTCGCCATCGTTGACAATCTGTTCCGTGGCCGCAAAGCCAACATGAACGACTTCAAAACGATGCCTGATTTCACATTCATTCTCGGTGACTGCTCCGACATCAACATGATGGAGAAGGCTGAAGAAAAACTCGGCGGCGTCGACATCATCTATCATCTCGCCGCCATCAACGGCACCAAATACTTCGACGAACGTGCTGACCTCGTCATCGATGTCAACATGAGAACAACCAGCCTCGTGGTCAAATTCGCCACTGACAGAGGGGCGAGGCTGGTCTTCACCAGCAGTCCGGAAGCATTCGGACTACAGTCAGAAATGCCCCTTTCTGAACACACGGAGTCGCTTTTCTCCAGCCCCCATGAACATTTCAGACACTCTTATGGTGGAAGCAAGTATCTCGGGGAGATTCTCGTCAGATACGCAGTACGGGAGAGGGGATTGGACGGGCGAATCATCAGACCGTTCAACGGTTACGGGCCGCGGCTCAAGGGGGACAACTATGGACAGGTGACCTCAATTTTCCTCCATCAGTGTCTTGACGAACAGAACATCACTCTGCACAAAGATGGCAGCCAAACCCGCTGCTTCACATGGTATCAAGACATCATCGATGCAATGATTCTGGTGGGTGAGTTGGACGAGGGTGTGGATGGCTCTTCGCTGAAGGGGGGGTCATTCAATGTCGGCTCGACGGATGAGGTGACCATCAGGAGGGTCGCCGAATTGGCAATCGAAGTCAGCGGGGCTGAAATCGAAATCGTCGAGACGGAGGGGCATCCTGGAGATTCGGGGCGGCGCATCCCAGACATCACCGCCGCCCAGCAGAGTCTCGGCTGGTCGCCGACGATAGGAATAGAGGAGGGGATGCGCCGCTGCTGGGACTGGATTCAATTCAGATGATTACCCAATCCTACACTCCTTTTGGACAGTTCTCCACCACCAAGTCCGAAAAAAGGAACCTTCGGGCGGTTTCACGCAGGTAGAGAGAACGAGCGACTCACCCCCCCAACAATCGACTTGAGAAAAATGTGGCCGACTTAAAAGAGGATGAATCACTTCCAATCGGGTTGACGGGCGTGAAGTAGCCGCACTGTCGGAACAGCACCCTTAGCCGTAATAACCCTCTATTCCCACAATTTCATCCGGCTATTCAGTTATATGCCGCTTGATAACTCGGCAGAAGCGATGGTAAGGCCTCAGAAGGAATCCTACAATTGGGCTGCCGGCTCATACCTCGACCTGTTCATCGTCTCAGCATTTACTCAGGTGCTCTTCGCCATCGCCCTCTATTGGGTCTTTTTCCGCGATGCTGACCTGTACAATCACGCAGACTCTGCGGCCTCGTTCCTGAACACCAACTACCCCCTCCTCGCCATCGGCACACTCTCAATGGTTGGCTGGATGATGGCTCTGTTGATGGGAATCGGCTTTGACCGACTGCCTCTGGATTATCAAACTGCACCCTTTGACAAATCGACCATTTCCACAGTCGCTACGCTCAATATAATCGGTCAAGTATTCATTTTCGCAGGATTAGTCTCAGGCAGTTTCGACCTGCTCAAACAACTCGGAATGATGGGTGGTGCGGTTCTCGGCCTGCAACTCATTCTCATCGGCCCGATCGGATGGAAGGCCGCAAGAGGGAGGGGAGCAAGCCCTGACGAAAAAGTGGGGTTGTGGGTAGTAGGGATTCTCATCTCTCTTCCCTTAATGGGAATGATGACGATTCTCGTCTGGCTGCTCGCTGAGTTCAATTGGTTTTACAACATCTTCTGGGCGATTTTTCTAGACGGCTTCTGGCTGATGGCCGCTTTTGCTCTCATTTTGTCTCATTTCCAGCAGCGTCTGGGTTGGCACCTCATGGATGCGGATGTCATCCGCAAGTCATTTCAGGTCTTCGTCACTCTCTCATTGGCACATTTCCTGCTCGAATATCTCTATCAAGTGGGAGTGATTCAGGACAGCGCCGTTCAGGCGAGCATCTCTGCCCCCATTCTTTGGGTTTTCTTCGTCTCAAGACCTGACAGAATCTGGAAGAACGTCCTTGCGAAACGAAGATGCAGCGCCCAAATCCTTTCCAGCCATTCGTGGCTTCTCGCCACTGCGGCCATCGGCATCTATGAGGCATTCTACATCGACAACACAGATATGTTCTTCACTCGGTTGATGTTGATTTTCGGTGTCATCGGAATGGCTGTTTGGGGGTTTTCAGTGCAACTCCACGAAGACCACCTCCACATACCCAATCACGAGAGAGAGGAGAGGTGGATAAATGTGACAATGTCCATGGTGGTGATGTTCGGATCCATCTATCTCGCTCTCGACCATGGGGGAACTGTCGATTGGCTCAATCTGGATGCAGTGACTCTTTTGACGGTGTTTGGGATTTTCATCGCCGGTGTGGAATTTCTCGTGTGGTTGGTCAGCAACAACATCTCGGGTCAGAAGGATTGGTACAGGATACCGATGTACCACGGCTCACTCGATGAAACTGAGGAGGAAGACCCCTACTTCCCCAATTCAGACGAGTGAAGCAAACTCCGCAATGTCGAGAGCAAGAGAACCGACTTCGGGCAGGCCGCATGATGCGAGAACCGAGCGACACTGCCCGTTTGGTGAGCAGTTCGTCAGGTTGGAGATGGCAGCATCACTGAATTGCGAACTTGCTCGACGACTTATCCCAGTAGTATGGGCGATAGCCGAGGATGTGGTTTGTATGCCTCATCTTGACCACTGCAATCTTCCGATTGACCGAGTCGCCCTCTCTGTCCATCGTCAGATGAACGACACCATCCGATAGATAATCCTCAATTCCGAACTCGCCATACTGATTCTTCGCCTCACCCATCATCTCACAGATGATGAGGCCTGTGAGCCCCATGCGGCGAATCGCCTCGAAGAAGCGGAAGACCTCATCACGCGGGTTGTCCATCTTGGTAAGAGTGAAAAACGCTCCGAGACTGTCGAAGACGACAACTTCGAAGCCGATGCTGTCTCGGTAGTTGGCGAGTTGTTTGATCAACTGGCCCATCCAATCCACACTCTCAGTCATCCCTTGAGAATCGAGTTGCACTCGTAGGTCAGCAAGGTCGATGATGGCAATCCTTGAGCGCACCCGCGGGTCTTGCACATCCATCCCCATGCCGGCCATGTGACTGGCGAGGCTATCCTTGCCCTGTTCGAGAGTTACGTAGATCCCACTGGTCTTGCCCTCCAACACAGCGTTGTATAGCATGGAGAATCCGAGGCTTGACTTCATGGAGCCTGAAACTCCAGCGAGCAGAACGATGTGGCCCTTGGGGATGCCACCCTGCATCTTATCATCAAGGCCAACTATGTATGTGGGAATCCTCTCTTTCGCTCCGTTCATACGGCAACTCCACCCCCCCCGACAATGCTTCGCATGATAAACGCGTTCCCCCTCCCGTGTGGTAGGATGCGACCTGCCCACATCCATCTCGCCTCAGCCTCTGAGAGGAGGGGTGCATGGTTGAAAGTGAACATACCAGACCGCGATGTGAAAATCACCACCTCCGCACTGCTCTCCTGTAATGAAGATGTAGCGACGGGATTGTTGGTCAGCGAGATGGTCGAGGCGGTCCTCGCCAGCAAGATTGAATCCGCTAGAGCCGAGTTCACAGTGGCGGCATGGGCCGATGAGTCTCTACCAGACATCATCATCGTCGCTGACACCCTCGTTGAGGACCCTGACGACCCTCATCTCGCTCTCGGTAAGCCTCAGAGCAGGGGGGATGCTGCGGCGATGCTGGTCAGACTATCCGGCCGCTCCCACAACGTTTGGTCTGGAACCGCCATTCTCTCCAGCGATGGGGAGGATTGGCAGGTCTTCACCGCTGTCGAGCGGGCTGCCGTGGAGTTCTCCGAACTCGGCGCTGAGACGATTCTCGGGCTACTCGACAGTGGCAGTTGGCTCGGCAAGGCGGGTGGATATGACCTCGCTGGAGAGATGGGTGAATTCGCCTCCCTCGTCGCCGGAGAGCGGGTCACGGTGCTCGGCTTCGCCCCTCTCGCAATCGGAGAGGTGAGGAGGTTCATTTCCAAGCGAAATGATTGAACCCTGATTCAGAGAAGTTGGTGGAAATAGCTGAGGAATGTTTAACATCAGTGAACCGTTCAATGGCTTATGACAATGTCCTCGCCGACCATAGAAATATCTGGATTGACTCGTGGATATGGCTCGGGAAAGAGCAGAGTCGATGTCCTTAAGGAATTGAACATGGGTGTCGAGAGGGGAACCATCTACGGCCTGTTGGGGCCTTCTGGTTGTGGCAAGACGACCCTCCTCAAAGTGATACTCGGCAGGTTGATTCCAGAAGCCGGCTCGGTCAACGTCTTGGGTGCGGCTCCGGGAGAAAAGCACTCACGCGTCCCCGGCAGTGCAGTCGGCTACTCACCACAGGAGATTGCGCTCTATGCCGACCTGACCATCGCTGAAACATTCCTGTTCCACGGCAGATTGCATGGTTTGGAGCGGTCTCACATCAAGGAGAAACAGGATTGGCTTCTTCACTTTCTCGACCTTCCCGAGCCGACAAGACCGGTGGGGAAATTGTCCGGTGGACAGAAGCGCAGAGTGAGTCTCGCCGTCTCTCTCCTCCACCAACCTGAACTACTGCTGCTCGATGAGCCGACTGTCGGAGTCGACCCCGAACTGCGAGCGAGAGTATGGGATTATCTAGGAAAAATATCTGAACTGGGCTGCACAATCATAGTGACAACCCACTACATCGAAGAAGCGTCGAAGGCTGACAGAGTCGGATTGATGAGAAATGGGGTACTTCTTGCTGAAGACACACCAGCCTCAGTGATGGATTCACAAGGCGTGAACTCTCTTGAAGAGGCCTTCCTCGCCCTCTGTAAAAGGAGTGACGGAGGTGCTCCAAAATGACTCAAACTGAGTGCCTCTTCCGACCTGCCCGAACCACCATGACCGACACGGTGTACCCTCACCAGCCTGCCCGAACCACCATGACCGACACGGTGTACCCTCGCCGACCTGGCCGAACCACCATGACCGACACGGTGTACCCTCGCCGACCTGGCCGAACCACCATGAGCGACAGGCACACCACACCCACTCGACATTCACCATGTACCGTTGCAGAGGTGGTGGGTAGATGAGGTGGGACCGCGTCTACGCCATCTCCGCCCGCAAGTTCGCCTCACTGAGGCGTGATAAGAGGATGTTCGGATTCATCGTGTTGATGCCAGCCATCCAGATTCTTCTCTTTGGAATTGCCATCGGACAGGCACCGTCGGGCCTTGATTTTGCAGTCGTCGATGATTCTGATTCACCCTTCTCCAATCAGTTGATTGATGAACTAAATCAGTCTGATTCCCTCGTCATCCACACCGAATATCACACCGTCGAGTCGGGTCGTGAGTCCATCTCTTCTGGTGAGTTGTGGGGTCTACTCTACATCAGCGAGAATGGTTCCATGGAACTACACCTCGACAATTCGAATCAACAGATTTCCAATACCATCATCGTGGAGGTCAGAAATGCGATGACCGAAGTGCTGAATGGAGCCGGCGCATCGATTCCACTCGAACTGAGCGACCCAGTCTATGGTGAAAAGGACCCCGCCTTCATCGATTTCCTCGCCCCAGGGATAATGACGATGGTCTGCTTCCTCTTCAGTCTGATTTTGACGACGATGGCCTTCGTCGGCGAGCGCTACGACGGTACCCTCGACCGTATCTTCGCCGCCGGAACCAGACCTAGCGAAGTCCTTGTTGGCCATCTCTCGGCATTCACCACGATTCTCATCGGTCAGGTTACTGTGGTGATTCTCATCGCCACCCTCGGCTTCGACATCACCATCGAAGGAAGTGTGATTCTTCTGTTCGTCCTCGGCATGCTCCTCGGCTGGGCAGCGATGTGTCTCGGTCTCTTCGTCTCCTCCAAGGCGGCGAGTGAATTCCAAGCGATGCAGATCAACATGCCCGTCCTCTTCCCTGTACTCCTTCTCTCAGGGATTCTATGGCCTGTGCAAGCGCTACCCGATTGGATTCAACCACTTTCTTGGGCTCTTCCGACCACTTGGACGGCTGAGGGATTTCGCTCCATCATGTTGCGTGGATGGGGGTTGGACTCATTTGAAGTGCAGATAGCCCTCGGCTACAATCTTCTCTTCGCCGCCTTCGCATTGTTCATTTCCAGCCGCACCCTCAAGGTCAGGGAATGAATTGCCCAGAGGAGGACCTCAATGGAGTGATGGATTCTTTGTGAGATGGGTGGAACCCCTTCGCGGCAGAGTAGGGTCACTCACAACTGAGCCGCCAATAACGCTGTCATCACACCTAAGCCAGCCATCTCACTCGGCCCATGCCGAGGTGTAGTCGATTACTCGACAGTGACGGACTTCGCCAGATTTCTCGGCTTGTCAACATCCTTACCCAAAGCCACCGCTGTGTGATATGCGAGAAGTTGCAGTGGAAGAACCGTCAACAGCGGTGAGAGCACCTGATGCGTGGAAGGAACGGCTATCGAAATATCCGCCTCCAAAGCCGCCTCCTCGTCGCCCTCATCGTGAATCAATATAATGCGCGCCCCACGCGCACGACACTCCTGGACATTGGAGAGGGTTTTCTCCCTGAACTTGTCCTTGGGACAAATTACCACGACCGGACTCCCCTCCTCGAGCAGAGCGATTGGTCCATGTTTCATCTCCCCAGCGGGGTAGGCCAAGCAGGGGATGTAGGCCACTTCCATCAGTTTCAAAGCCCCTTCTCTTGCCACCGGAGCCGATTGGCCGCGGCCGAGGAAAAGCACGTGTTTGGCATTCTTGAGTGCTTCAACCGCCTCTGAGATTGCCCCCTGATTCATCAGGTAACCCTCAATCTGATTGGGGATGTCTCCAAGAGCCGTGACCACCTCTCTACCCCTGTTTCTTGACATTCCGCGGGTTCTGCCGACCTGCAGGGAGAAGATTGTGAGAGCAGCCACCATGTTGCTGAAGGCCTTGGTTGATGCCACCGCCTGTTCCGGCCCAGAGTGGATGTAGACGCCTCGACCACACTGGCGGGCTATGGATGAGCCGACCACATTGACGACCCCCATGACCTTGCCACCCTGAAGTTGAATTTCCTTTACGGCGGTCAGGGTGTCTGCTGTTTCGCCGCTCTGGCTGACTGCGAAATAGAGAGCGGCGGCCGAAATCACCGGATTGTTATGCTTGAACTCGCTGGCAACATGAGATTGGCTCGGCACCCGCGCCAACTCTTCGATGGCGAGCCGCCCGACCTGGCAGGCGTGCAGGGCCGTTCCACAGCCGATGAGACGGACATGTGATATCTCTCCCAACTGTTCAGCGGAGAGGTCCAGTCCACCGAGCCTGCCGGTGCCGTCATGGTGTACGATTCGTCCTGAAATACACTGCCTGAGGGATTCCGGTTGTTCATGAATCTCCTTGAGCATGAAGTGTGGGAAGTCTCCGAGTTCTGCAACGCCCCAACTCTCTTCCATTGTCGTCACCAAAGCTTCCGACGAGCCGCCATCGACTCTGCTCGTCTCTACATTGCCGGCTCTGAGCAGGGCGAGGTCACCATCTTCGAGGAAGATGACTCGGTTGGTGTGAGGTGTGAGCGCGTGTGGGTCGCTGGCCACGAATGACTCTCCCTCGCCCAGTCCGACGACAAGTGGGGAGCCGTTGCGAGCACAGACTATCAGGTCTTCATCCTCGAACAAGACGCAAAGGCCCCAAGTTCCGCGTGTGACCTTGAGGGCGTTTCTGACCGAATCGAGAGGGCCCAATCCACCACTACGCGCCCTGAATATGAGATGTGCAAGAACTTCCGAATCCGTTTCTGATGAGAGGTTCACCCCTTCTCTGCTCAACGAATCACGGAGAGCCCGCGAATTCTCGATGATGCCGTTATGGATGATTGCTATGCTACCATCCTCTGATAGATGAGGGTGGGCGTTCTCGTCAGTCACTCCACCATGCGTCGCCCAGCGGGTGTGGGCGATGCCACAATTCCCTTTCATCGCCGCCGGTAGAATCGCCTCGAGATTTGCCACCCTGCCAACACATTTGCTGGTGTGGATGGTATCGTTGAGAACGGCTATTCCTGAGGAGTCGTACCCTCTGTACTCAAGACGACGTAGACCCTCGATAAGCAGGCCTGATGCGTTTTTGTCGCCGATATAACCGAAAATGCCGCACATCGGGATGACCTCATAGTTTGATTCGCTCGGAACATACAGGACAGGTCACCCGCTTCAATTCAATACTTTTGATGCGGAAGGTCGCTCCACACTCGCAGGTGACATCTCTTCCCGGCGGCGGGGGGAGGGTTCCTAATTGCATCGGTGTCGGCGGTGGAGGCAGAACATCGTCAAGACCTGTCTGCGGAGAATCCGCCGAAGTGATGGATTCACTGGTTGATTTCTCCTGTTTGGTCCGTAGCCGCCGTCGTTCCCGCCGCTTCTTGGCGCCATCAATCGTCGCTTCTCCCTCACTCTCGGGAACAGCGGCGGATTTTGACGACTCCGATGACTCCTCGACCTGATACGCACCGATTTCTTCAGCAACATCATCCGCTGAAACCCTTCCATCATGCTCGGAATCTTCTGCCGACTCTGAATCAACGGCCGACGCCATTGCGGACGATTGCGGCTCGGCGACGAGAGTGACGAGTTCTTCATCGACATCGAGAACCTCGTCATCATCCTCCACCTCCACCCGCAGAGTGGAACGCCTCCGTCTGCGGTGGGTCACCAAGCCCGCAGATACCAACATCATCAGAGTGATGCCGACGGAGCATGCGACGGCGAGTATCTTCCAAGCCAATTCAAAGGTTCTCTCATCAAGGCCAGTCCACAGTCTAATCGTATTGAGGATACCGCCACCATCCACAGTGATGGAACTGTCGTCGATGAGCATCCTCGCCCGCGGCCCGTCCATCGATGAGCGATAGAAGATGTGGGTCTCACCCTCGCTGTCACTTCTTCCTACCAGAGTGAGAGAGCCCTGTGTCATCGGTGTACCGAAGTGGACCCCTTCATCATCGATGAGCGAATAGATGACCTGCCTTCCGCCCGGTGTCACCGCATCGTGGAACAACTGAATGCCTCTGTCGGTCTTGACGGCGGCAATTGCCGACAAGCCCGCGGCCTCGAATCTTACCACATTCTGTGCCTGCATGCTGCTGTCAGAGATGAGAACAACCAATTCGGTATCGAATCCATACCCCTCACTCCAGACGATGACAAGTCTCTCCTCACCCTCGCCATTGTCGTCCACGAACAGCAGGTTGTGTGGTGAATCATCCCCGATGGCCATCTTGAATGACCAGTTCTCCTGAGACTCCTCGCCGTGTGCATAGAAAGTTCCCACGCGCTCCACCCCTGTCTCGTCATCGCGCGTCGCCTGAAACGTCAGGTGAACCCAATCATTCCCTCCATCCAGATGAACTGCGCCAGTCTGCCCGAGCGGAGGTTGGAAACCGGTGACTACATCCCTTGTCAGTTGCCACGACCCACTCGACAGTGGGGAGATGGCAGAGAGGAGAAAAATGGAGGTGATGTCGTCATAGGTACCTGAGGTGAAGAGGTCGCGGTGATAACCTGCAACATAGACTGAACCGTCATCGTTCAGAGAGAGACCGATGCCCCAATAGGTCCCCTCGGCGAGCATCAATGGTGGCATCAGGTCGAGAACCTCTGCCTTGGTGCATGAGAGGTCGACCGAGGTGAATGAAAGGGTCGTCTGGGTGACTCCGAACTCATCTGTAAAACGGCGAGTCCAGGCGACATACGCCGAGTCGGACTCGCCCGGTTGCATCACGAACTCACCCGCCCAATCACTCTCCAGTTCAAGACAGGTGATGAGGTCATACTTGCTGTTGATGCGATGAATCCAAATCGAGCTTGAATCGCCTGTGAACAGCAGATTCTCACCAGCCACACCGAAGAAGGAGAGTACCTCATGACCCTCGGGCAGGTCTAGAACTCGCGCCCCCTGCAACTGCGACTCATCTACCAGTAGGTCGAATACCAGTTGGTTGTTCTCGCTGTTCAAGTCCACTCCACCATCATAGGTGACCGTCGCTCTGAGCCTCTCTTCAGCGATATCGAAGGTGCCTTCGTGCAAGGTGAATGGGACATCGACATAACCCGCGCCGGGGACGATGTTCAGACTGCGCCCATCATCCAATACCTCCCATCCGATTTCCGTCCACCTCTCCAAGGTGAATGTCACACCTGATGCGGCATCACCCGCGAGGTTCTCCACCCGCACTTCGATGACCACATCTCCATCGGGATTGCTGACCGACGGGTTCGTGCGAGCCGCCCCTGACCGTATGGCTAAGTCAACACCGGAAGGGCGAGGATTGACGGTGAACTCACGTGACCCCTGATTGTTGTCGGTGTTGTACTCTCCGCCAGAATCCATGCTCACCTGCACCGATATCGTGTGGGTGCCGATGTTGGTTGCATGGTAGCCGAGGACGGCAGAGAAGGTGTCAGTGGAGTCAATCACGCCCACCACCTGGGATGTGACGGCGATATCTCCCTCGAAAAGTATGATGTCGATGTTTCTAGCGTGAGCATCCCCGCTGTTCCTGATGGCGACTTCGACATTGAGAAAAGAATCTGAGAAAGCATCCTCCACAGTCACACCATTTTCACTGATGACGATATCCCCCACGATTTCAAGGTCAGGAGATGGTGGAACATTGTCGACATAGATATACCTCTCAATCGGTGTGCTGGTCCAGCCATTTTCCGAGACCAGCCGTACATAGAGAACATGACCCCCATCTAGAACTGTTGTGGAATCCCAGTTCGTGAACCACTGTTGCGAATCGCAGGTGTCACGATTGGGGTCTTCACAGACATAGGGGTAGTCAAGGTTCGTATATGCCGATTGCCAATCTCCATCCTCCCCGACACGGTATTCAATGGATTCACCCAAAACCGCTTTGTATTCTCCTCTTAGAGGAACTGAGGAACCTTGGATAGGTGCATAACCACTCGGTTCGACAAGGGTCAACGAGTTTTCCCCGAGCATGTATTCCGCCCAAGCAGGGTCAGACCATCTGCCCGCTGAGTCACGGGTTCTCATCTCCACATAGAGGGTGGCGCCATCGTGCCACAACTCCGGTGTGAGGTCGAATGTCCAGTTCTCTACGCCATCGGCCTGTTGCCAATTGAATGCCGTCTTGTTTTGCAGTTCCCAACTCTGTTGGTTACTGTTCCACAACTGAAATTTATAGCGAGCCGACACCCACACGCCTGCCAATTCGTTCGTTCCGTTTCCCACCTGTGCGGCATCTTCCGAGGACATGTTGGCGCTGCCCCTGATTCGGTAGGTCTCTCCCGCTGCGAGCCATGTGCCGTTCACCGGGCTGTCATGGGTCAACCAATCCCCACCGGAGATGTCGAGAATCTGTGAAGCGTCAACTCTACCGAATCCCTCGGTTTCGTTCCATACCTGACCGTTGATGGTGATGCTTGGTTCGACGATGAATTCGCTGTTGTTCTGGAGTGCCGACTTGATATCCGCCGGCTCAAAGTTCGGATTGACCTGTAGTATCAAGGCACAAAGACCGGATACCAGCGGCGTCGACATGCTGGTTCCTGACATCGACACATAATCATCGTCTGCGAGGACAGTTCCCCCGATTGGCCCACTCGCTGCGTGTTGAGCGGATTGGATATTAGTTCCTGGAGCGATCAGGTCGGGTTTCAATTCGTCCCACTGGTCGCTGTCGCCATCATCAAGGCGGGGGCCCCAGTTGGAATAGTCGGCGAGGGTGTCATCATTTCGAGTGATGGTGTTGTAGTCGTCAGATGCCGCCACTGCGATGCACTTATCGGCGGACGCTGGAGCCGCGACATAGCGAGCCCCGTCATTTCCCATGGCGCAGACCGGTGTTATCCCCGCATCCCACGCATCATTGACGATTCGCGCTTCAGCACTGGTTCCGTTGTCACCCATGTCCTGTTCACCGACAGGTGAGCGCGCCCTTCCGAATGACATCGACATGATGTCGATTCCGTTTGATGATGCGTTGTTTCCCCACTCGGTATTCTTGTTGTTTATGGTCCAGTTGATACCTGAAATCGTGTACTGGGTGTTCGACCTGCCGATGTCGGTGAAGACCTTCACATCAACGAGGTATGCCCCCGGTGCGATACCGATGTTCGCCCTGTTAGGACCACCCGTCCCCAATGCGATTCCAGCCACATGGGTCCCGTGACCTGCGGTGTCATCAGGGTCAACTGAACCGTCATTCTGCTGATTGTTGATGGAATCGGTTGCATCGAATCCAGCCAGCCATTTCTGGTCATCATAGGAGTTTGCATCACTGTCTGGGTCATCATTTTGGTCATCGAAATCATTGAGAGAGCGATGTTCATTATCGACTCCTGAATCAAGTATGGCGATGACCACGCCATCACCTCTGACACCGAGCATGTGGGCACCGGTAGTGTACTCCTCACTCTCCCTCGCCTTGACCGCCTTGGCTGCGACTTCGAGGGTCGGCACCATCACATTCTGTTGCTCGATGACCACCACACCATTGAGGTGATAGAGGTCCAAAAGGGCGCTTTGAGGCACCTTGTCAACGATGATGGAGTCCAACTCACCCACGGTGAACATGGTCGCACCGCCATCCTCTCCCACCCATCCATGACTGAACAGAATCTCCTCGACCGCAGAAATCTCCGCTTCCTGCGGATGCCATGCGAAATCGATGATGACTGCTACTGTCAGCCGCCCATCCTCGGCGGTGATTGCGGTTGGCGACTGTGACGGATAGACTCCGGCCAAGATGTATTGGAGTCGGTCATCCATTCCATTCCAATCGAGGTCCGGCCCGTAGGCGAACCACCACTCCGCCTCTTCTGCACTCCAACTGCCGATGGGTGCCACCGGAGTCCTCAACGGAGTGGGGCATACTTCGCCGTTCTCGCAAATCAGCGGCGGAATCCCATCGACCATGATGGGAGGCGAGAACAGACCTGCCCCCGATGAAGCCATGTTCTGCTCGGCCCCTACCCCTTTCCCCTCCAAATCTGCCGCATTGAAGTCGGAAGGGAGAAGCAGAAGCATGGGGGCGGCGAGCATCAGACAAGCGAAAAGAAGCGCCGACATCGATTGCTGACCAGACACAGCACCTACCCCTACGGAGTCTTTGACTCCGGAATGTGATATAAGCACAATTGCCGTTGGTGCGGCTCTACATTAATCCACCGAGTCGGTTGACATCATCATTTCAAGGCCAACAGAGATGCTTGCTCCGCTCAGAACAGGTCAAAGATGGAACCTCATCGTCAATTCGCGTCACCAGCGCGGCACCACAGATTGGGCAGTGTGCGACTTCCGCCAACTCCTCCAGCCACGCCCGCCGCGTCTCCAGTTCATCGCCCTCTTCCCGCAACCGAGAGAGGACGCGCGCGGCATCACCTGTCAGTGGCTCACCGGAATCTTCCCAAGGGTCAGACATGAGCCCACCCATCCTCCGTTTTCTCAACATCGTCACCCCCTTCTCGGCACCACCGGCTGTGGGTCCACCATCCCCCACCTCCAACGGTGTAGGTCCGTTTCTTGCGATTGGGCGACCAACCGCATAACAGACGAAGAATCCACCAACATGGGCGAGATGCGCAACCGATGATGCGCCGGTCCAGCCACCATAGAGAAGTCCTACATGAGCGATTTCAAATCCGACTTTGATGAGAGCAATCAGTGAGACCGGCCAGCGACGGATGAGAATAAGTGGAAATTCAATCTCGTCTCGAGGCCAACAGGCGAGATAACAACCGAGAAGACCGAAGGCAGCACCACTGGCACCGAGGGCGAAGCGATACTCACCCCAGTGTGAGAACCACCAGGTGAGGTTTCCGGCCACCGCACCGAGGAGATAGATGGCGAGGAAGCGCTTCCTACCGAGTCGCTGTTCGAGGGGAACGCCGACCAGTGCAATCACCAGCACATTTCCGAGAATGTGCTGAAAGACGAAATCATTTCCGCCTCTTCCGACCGCATGCAGCCAAGCGGCGGTCACCAACCGATGTATTTGTGTCACATCCGGCTGCCACATCGGATTCAACGCTAGGCTGAGAGTGAGGAAGTCACGCGTGGAATCAAAGAACTGCAATAGGGTCTGAAACACCCAACAAAGCAGAAGAGACAAGACGATGGCGAGGGATAGTGGAGTGCGCTGACGCCATGCGACGATTATGGGGGATGTTGCGAGAATCATGAAAAACAACAGGATGGCCCAACCAAGGCTGGTCACACCTCCCCAATCCCAATCCACCATTTTACCGACCTGTCCGAGCGATTGCTCCCAATTCACCCTTCGCATACCCGCCACCCCGAATCTACCGTTCATCATCCCCGCCCGAGCAACGACTCGGATTCACCGAACTTGTGGAGAAACTCCGGTTGACCTGAACCGACTGAGGAGACCATTCCAAGGCTGGTTCGGGCGAAAATCCCTGAAACTGACATCATAATGATTGAATCTTTGCTTCAATTTCGCTGAATCTTGCATCACGATGGTTGATTCTAGAACCACAACCGCTGGAGATGGCACTACAACCGCTGAAACATCGAGCAGAGCGTTTGTCCCACCCCCCTCAACCGACCCAAACCCCCCACAGTGGAGGTGCGGAGATATCAAGCCGAACCAGCGTTTCGCCAGTGCATGGTCGCCCCCACCCTGCTTGTCATGGACGGGATAAGTGTCCGACGGGGTAAATCGGAGGTCCTCCAGTCGGTCAACCTGATGGTCGGAGAAGGGGAGGTCGTCATTCTCAAAGGTGAAAACGGCGCCGGAAAATCGACTCTTCTTGAAGCGGCTGCTGGAATCCTGAACTTGAGCGCCGGTTCAGTCCACCACCGCGGCAACCTGATACGCGACGATGAGGGGCGGCGGAATCAACCCCCACCGTTCGGATTGACGCTCCAAAGCGGTGGATTCTGTCAAGATGAACTGGTGCGAGAGAGAGTTGTGACGGCGGCGGCGGTCGCTGGTTCTGATGTCGATTCTGAGTGGGTCAACGAGCAACTCCTCCTATGGGACCTGAGACATCGCTCTGACGATAGAATAGTTTGGCTTTCTGGCGGTATGAAGCGACGAGTTGGAGTGCTGGCAGGGATGGTTCCAGCACTGCTCAGCGCCGAAGCGAGACTCGTCCTTCTCGACGAGCCATCAGAGGGACTCGATGAGAGGAGCATCCACACGCTGAAAACCACGATTTCCCAACTGCACGGGATGGGCCATTCGTTTCTCATAGCAACCCATGACGAATCCCTCCTCACCCTTGCCACACGCGTTGTATCTGTGGGCGAAAAGAAGGTCAGCGAGGAACCTCAGAACGAGGCGGGGGTGTCGGAGAACCAATTCGGCGAAAAAAGCGAGAAAACGCCCATTATGGGCGGGCACAATCCCCTATCCGCCGCCTCTCTCTGGGCCAACGGACTGGAAATGAGAACAAATGTCTCAACCACCAACAGAACAGTTGCCGGCATAATTTCACTCGCCGTGGTGACCGGCCTGATGATTCAGACTCCACTCCCCACCGAGAGGGTATGGCTAGCACTTCTCTCCCTCACGCCCGCTCTCATTTCTTCCTTCGTGAAACCGGGGTTCATAGGCCATCTTTCTGACTCACGCGCCGGTGATTGGTGGAACGCCCATCTCGGCCGGCGTTTGGAGATGAGACGGCCCCACCCCACCCTGATGGTGATTCCCTTTCTCATTACCCTCATATCCTGTTATTTCCTCCTTGGGGGCTTCACTCAGCAGATTCTGATTGCGTCCATTTGCATGGCTGCGCTGACCCTCGGCTCTGCTATGGTCTACGCATTGGAGTCGCAACTCCCCCGTCAGACCGCTTCACTCTCCATGCTATTGCTGGTCATTCTCATCTGGCCATTCCTGCTGACTGTCGACCTCATCGCCATGCCTTCCGCAGATTTTTCCCTGACCGAGGCCACTTCACAGGTGGCGACCATTCTGGTTGTACCAACTGCTCTGAGATTGCTGATACCGATGCTTTCGTTGGAATGACCCTAACTCACAACTTCGACATCATATTCCGGCTACCCGCCTCTGATTGTGAGAAATGGGTGGTCATCTGCCTTATGGCGCGGAGAAAGGAAAACCGACTAACCTAGACCGAGTTCCTGACCGAGAGTGGGAAGCCGACTTCAATAAGAGAGAGTGGAGAAATCCAGATTCCTGACCGAGAGTGGAAAGCCGACTTCCGTTGCAGAGATTGGAAAACCGACTTACCCAGACCGAGTTCCTGACCGAGAGTGGAAAACCGACTTCCGTTGCAGAGAGTGGAAAACCGACTAACCTAGACCGAGTTCCTGACCGAGAGTGGGAAGCCGACTTCAATAAGAGAGAGTGGAGAAATCCAGATTCCTGACCGAGTCTGCATCAACTTGAAGGGGCGACGACCTCTCACACACCCCATGAGAAGATGGGTTTTGGCCGTCGCCATCGGCCTGATACTCTTCGGCCTTCTGCTCGCCGCCATCACCCTTTGGCTCGGATTCACCTGGGCACCCGCCGTCAATTCCGATGATTGGTCCGCTCCGGATGCCTACCGTATACTGTTCTGGCATGTTCCTACCGCATGGGCATCATTCCAAGCCTTCACCCTGCTCTTCATCGGCTCGGGAGCGTGGTTCATCAGACGGCTGGAATGGGGGTGGCGACTGCACGTCGTCGGCGCCCAACTGGGTCTTGTGTACGGTTTGTGCGTCATCATCAGCGGTCCCGTGTGGGGTGCTGCTGAATGGGGTACTCCGTGGGATTTGACCGATGTTCGCCTAAACACCTACGCTGTCCTCACAGCCCTCTCACTCTATCTCGTGATGAGCCACCAAACTCAGGCAGACAGCGAGGATTCGCGCGACACTTTCGCTTCCATCGGCCTGTTCGGGTTCGTCCTCGTCCCACTGACCATCATCTCAATTCGCATTTGGCAGAATCGCCACCCGCCGCCTGTCGTCGGTGGCGACGAAAGCAGTGGTTTGGATGCACAGATCTTGGGTGTCATGCTTCTTGGAATGGCAGCATTTCAAATCCTCGTCGCCGGTCAGGTCATGCTCAGATACCATGTCGGTGGTCTTGAGGAGAGAGTGGCGCGAACACAGGCGATGTTGGACAGGAGAGATTGAAGATGGCTGAAGGTGTGATGTTCCTTGCGATTGCGTATGTAGCGATGATCGGCATCATCGGTGGATGGACCTGGAAACTTCTGACCACAATCTCCGAACTCTCTGACCGCCTCGCAGCAGCAGAGGCGGTCATCAATAGAACAGAGGAAGAGTGAGGCTATCCCTCCATCACCCTACCACCAAGCAGAGGCAGGGGGAGTCTTGGGTGCAGTTCGCCTCCGTGACATTCATCCACCATTCCAGCCCGAGGCGTACTGTGAACCTTCAGTGATGTGAACGGGTCCGGAAAATAGCAAGGATTCAAGCCGGACCGTGGTCGGCAGAACATCGCGGGGGGTGAACCATTGGCACTGGGAGGGGCATTCTGTGTGCTCTGCGGCTCTGAGGAGGAGTTGACCAGTGAGCGTCTGTGCATACCATGTTTCACCGGGAGAACCCGACTCTCCACATTGACCGAGAACATCCAAGGTTATCGCTGCCCGAAGTGCGGGATGTATCTTCATGCCAAGAAATGGTGTCACATCGAGCCTGTGGAATTCGAGCAGGGGCTCGTCGAAGAGGCAATCGAGGTATTGGAGAGAGCAGTCGCGGTCGGCATCGGGATTCATCGAGAGGAGGTGGATGAGAGGAACACCCGACTCTCCGTGCAGGTGACGGGAGTCATCGATGAAGTGGATTTCGAGGATTTTCACGCCACCCGAATCAGGGTCTCGAACGCGGTCTGCCCGACCTGCACCCGCAGGGCGGGAAACTACTTCGAAGCGACTGTTCAACTGCGCTCATCGGGGCGGCGATTGAACGGAGATGAACTGAGTCGACTGCGGCGGACATTTGACGAATATCTCGCTTCAATCGACCCCGACCCGATGTTCTTCATCAACAGGGAGGGTGAAGTCACCGGTGGCTACGACTTGGTCCTAGGCTCCAAGGCACTGGCGAGGGGATGGACAAAACATCTGCTCAAGAGGTTCGGAGGGACGAGCAAAGAGACCAACAGCGTGGTCGGGCGGAAGGATGGGGAGGACCTGACGAGATTGACCATTTCCTATCGCAAACCGGCGTTCGAAATCGGAGATGTCATACGCCGTTCCAATCGCTACTGGCTGGTCTCCGCCTGGCTCAAGGATGGAGCGGTGATCGCTGCGGTTGACAGAAACGAGCGAAGTGGGGTGACATGGCGTGACCTTGAGAAGACGAATGTCGTCTCACGCATCTCGGAACAACATGATGTCGATGTGTTGCGGCGGGATTCCGCTGCAATCGAATTCATGGACCCACTCGATTGGAAGGTGAAGACTGTCGCCCTACCTCACGATGACGACGGTGAGCAGACGGAGATTCGCATCGCTTTCATAGCAGATGGTTGGGTCGCTCTTCCAAGATGCGGGGGTGTCATGTCGGATGAGTGAGGCGCAATTCGATGTCATCTCCTCGGCGGAGAGTCTTGACAGAGATGGGATGCTCGACCATCTGCGCAACTTCGCTGACGACCTCGCCGCCCAATGGGATGTGGCCGAGAAGGCGAGAGAAACCCCCTCGCGGATGATTTGTCTAGGCATGGGCGGCTCGGCGGCGGCTGCAGATTTCATCTCCTCACTTGCGGATTTCAACGGCTTTGCACCTGTGACCTCACACCGCGGCTACGGTCTGCCGAATTGGGCTGACGAAAACGCACTGTACACTGCCGTATCCTATTCTGGAAACACCGAGGAGACCCTCGATGCCACTCGTTTCGCGCTCGAGCGCGGCAGGCAGTGCATCACCATCTCCTCAGGTGGAAGATTGGCGGACTTAGGGGGCGAACACATCCGAGTTCCAGCCGGACAGCCGCCACGCTCGGCGTTCGGCCATCTATTCGGCGCCCTCAGCCGTATCGCCTCATCAGCATCCATCATCGAGGACATCAGGCAGGATGTGGATAGTGGTCTGGTTGAGAGACTAAACGCAACCATCGAAGAACTCGATTTCATCCATAACCGCGACAGCCCCGCCCTCTCAGTCGCAAAGACCCTGATGAACCGCCAAATCGGAATAATCAACGCACCGGAGTTGGCAGCGGCCGGTCAGCGCTTCGCCAATCAACTGAACGAGAACTCGGGTGTTTTCGCCCGCCAAACCACCCTGCCAGAAATGAACCACAACGAAATCATCGCTTGGACTGACAGCCATTCAGTCGAGAAACAGGCCCTCATTCTGCTCACTTGGGACGGCATGCATCAGCGAGTAAGGAAGCGAGTGGAGTGGATGACCGATAACATCGACTGCGAGGTGGTTTGGAACATCCATTGTGAAGGCTCATCGCTGTTGGAAGCGATGCTCTATTCGTGCATCGCCATGGATTGGGTCTCCTGCGCCCTCTCCCTACTGCGCGGCAAGGACCCGAGTTCTATCGGCGCCATCCAAGACCTGAAATCACACCTCTCTGAATGAGAAGAACACTCAACATCATCAGTAGAGCGGACCGAGCACCAACCTCGGGTCGGGATGCAGACGGAGGGATTCTTCCCTCTCCTCTGGTGAAACCACCCCTCGCATGTCATGTGTCTCCGGCGCCGACAGAGAGAGTTGGAAGTGGAGGTGTGGGGCCCACCCACCATTCTCCTCCGAGTTGCCTATGTAGCCGACCACTTCACCCGAAGATAACCGCTCACCAACCCTTTTTCCATCCACTGACGAGCGGCTCAGATGGCCATAAAGCGACCACAACGGGACCCCGTCCAAGACCTGTTTTGTGATGATGACATGTCCGTAATCCCCCTCTTCGGGATTATTGCCGAGATGGCTGATTTCGCAGTCTGTGAAGGCTTTACACGGAGTTCCGACCGGTGCTCCGATGTCGATACCCATGTGGATGAAACGGCCGCCCGCAAACAGTTTTGTCAAATAGAGACCGCGCCGCTCTTCGTTGTACCTCCCTATCGTGAAGGGGGTTTCGCAATCCGGAATGAAGCCCTTCGTAAGGTCGAGAACCTCATACTCCGCCGGCAGGTCGACAACAGGCGAAAAGGTGTGGTTCTCCCAGTCAATCGCCTCTTCCATCGGGTTTGCGACAGCGACAATTGACTTCAACGGTTGCAATCGAGTATTCAACGAAGTCACCTGACTTTCCTCATCCAAACTCCCTCTCGACCCGATTCGCAAAATCTGACGCTTAGCCTCAAGCCGTCGCACACTATGACTCTCCTTCGCCGAACTGGAAATTCGGTGCGGCTGAGTGGGCGGTGATGTTCACCTCGTCAGCGATGGATTCAGCCATATCTTGGAGAGTGGCATGAGTGGGCGGTGATATTCACCTCGTCAGCGATGGATTCAGCCAAATCTTGGAGAGTGGCTTGAAGTGTGACCTGCCCGTGGATGTGGTTGATGGAGGGAGGAGTGGGCGTCGTTCTCTGGGACACCTTGATTGGTAGTCTCATCCTCTTCGCCGGTGGGTTCTTCCCCGCTCTCTCGCTACTTCGAATACTCGACCCACTGGCAGATTTCACCCGCCGGTTGATGCTGATTCCGGCTCTCAGTCTGCTGGTCAACTTCGCCGTTGCAGGATGGTTGGTGGTTTTGACCAACCGATTCGATGTGATCAATCTCCTACTTCTGCTGCTGCTGGTGAATTCGTTGGCTGGACTTTTCCTCTGGCAGAGGGATGTCGTCAGAGTTCGCCGACTCTCACAGTGGGAACTGCTCGCTGAGAGAATGGACCTCATTGAATCAGAAGGGGTTCTGAGAAGGAAGAGAGGCGGTGAAAGAGAGGATGAGAAGTCGGTCAGGGAGGTCGAAGAGGATGTGCAAGAGAAGCAGCGGATTGCTGCGGAATTGGCTGCCGGCCGACCCGCATGGCTGCCGTTGGCACTGGCCGCATCCGCACTTCTCTCCCTCCTCCCACTGCTCCTGTTCGAATACCCGAACGGTGTGGATTGGGTGGGATTCTCCACCCTCACCCACTCGTTGGCATCGAGAGGAACATTGGACCTGCCAGCCATCTCAGAGGGGTCATGGACCTACCCGCCCGCCTTTCCAGCGGTGGCCGCACTTCTCGAGTCTTTAGGCGGTATCCCACCGGCAAGCGCAATTCACCTGCTCGGGCAACTCTCTCTCTTCGCCCTCCTGTGGGGGGTTGCGGGTGCTGCTGACAGATGGGGTGCGGCGGGGCCGACACTGGTCGCTTTGGCGCTCGGCCCCGCCCTCTTCATCAAAGCACACGACTCCGGCTATCCAACTGTCGCTAGCCAACTCGGATTGGTCATCGGGCTGTTGGTCTTGGTGCGCCCGCAGGCTGAGCGGAAGCGGGGGGGTGACCTCATCTTCGCACTCTCGGTGATAACCACTGGTGCCATCCATCCGACTGGGGCCATCTATCTAGGTTGTCTTCTGGCCGCATATCTGGTGGCGCACCGATTTGGATTTCGCTCGAAATTGGCTATCAGTCGTCTCGCTCTCACTTCCACCGCAGTTCTCTCTCTTGCAATCTACATCGTTCTCGTCATCTTCGCCCCCCGCCTCTTCTCTGAACCGGTTTTCTCGGAGTACGGATGGCAGGGGGGCGGCAGTCTAATCATGTTCAACGGGCCGATTCTCGTCGGTTTGGGGCTGTGGTCCGCATGGCGTGGGAGAAACAGTGTTGAGGTGATACTCCTCGCCACCTGGTTGACCCTCAACTGGGCGCTCACACTCATCCATCTGCTCTCTGGAATCATCGCATTCTCAGTTCTCACTCTGCTCTCCTATGTCCTTTACAGCATGGCGCTGCACGCATTCCACCTCCCGTTGGCAATCTTGACCGGTATCCTTCTCGCGGCCAATCCTCGTCTCTCACCACGCCAGCGTCCTATGGGAATCGATGAGAGAGGGGAGGTGGCCATACAACGATTAATTGAGGATGAAAGAGGTAAGGATGCGGACGCCGTCGCTGCATCAGCGGCGGCAGAAAATGAAGAGGGAACTGACGAATCACCAGTTGCGGGGTCGAACTCTTCGGCAGAGGATGGCCGAGTGATGTGGCTGCCCCGTCAACTGCCCACACCTGTTGATGGGCGAGTATTGATGTCAATCCTCATTTTTGTGGTGTTCCAACTGACCATCGCCAACTTCCTTCTCATCGACCTTGCAGACCATCCGGAACTGCGTGTGCAGACGGATGGAGACAGAAAACTGATGTCCACACTTTCGCTACCAGCCGGTTCAGTCATTTTCACCGAAGATGCGCACTGGGGTAATGTGTACGACCTGCCCGAGGATGTCGGAATCACCACTTTTCCCTCTCTCGGATTGGTTGATGTGAGGGTGAACCATCAGGGAAAGGTCAAGAGTGCGATACTCAGGGATGATGTCGAGACTCTCAATTCACTCGGCGTCTCGCATGCCCTCACCTCTCCACTCGGCTCATTCGGTAGTGTGCTCGCCTCTTCCTACCACTGGCAGGTTCTGAAGGATGTAGATGGCAGTCGGCTTTGGGAACTACATTCTCAACCGACCATGAACTCGGCGATTACCAGCACCTTCGTCTATCCAGAGAAGTTTGACTGTATTGGAAACTGTCAATGGCGGGTCGATGCTTGGAGGGGTGTCGATGCCGACCAATTGCAGAACCGCCCTTCATCCCAACCATTTTTGACAGACGGCGAAATCGAATTGGAAGTTCTTCTTTTCACCGGCAGCGTCGATGCCACCGTAAAACTCAATCTGATGGTCGATGCTCCTGCAGGTTTGGAGGTGAGGATGACGACTCTCGATGGCGATGAGGTTTCGAACAAGCGATTCGTCACACATGGTGGTTGGCAGCAGATGTCAATGGTCGTGGAAACGCCTGTCGCCAAGAGCATCACCGTTTCTGTGGATGTCTCAGGTGGTGGCGACGGATGGGTCAATCCCCTCGGAATCACCGGCCGCGGAGATAGAGTCTTCGATGAGGATGGAGTCAGAATCCATTGGCTCGAGATGCGACCGATGGTAGCATGAAGGAGGTGGGCGGATAAGAGAGACGATGAGGAGCCTCACCATCCTACTTCCGACCCGCAATGAGGTCGGTGGGCTGGCCAAGACGGCAGCGCAGATTCCGAAGGCGAAATTGGAAGAGATGGGTTGGCGATACACCGTTATGCTCGTCGACGCTCATTCAACCGATGGGACCGTGGAAGTGGCCAAGGAGTTGGGCCTCGATGTCTATGACCAGAGAGGAGAGTTGGGCAAGGGTGGGGGGTTACGCCAAGCCTTTCACGAGTTCTTGACCGGGGGAGATGAAGTGTTGGTGATGCTTGATGCTGACGGCACATACGATGCACGTGACATTCCGGCATTACTCAACAAGATGGATGGGGGCGACTATGATGTAGTCATCGGTACGAGGCTGAGGGGGGTAATCATGCCGGGGGCCATGAGCAGATTGAACTACCTCGGCAACAGCATCCTGACTTGGGCTGCTGTGGCTCTCTATCGGAACTTCATCAGCGACCTGTGCACTGGATTCTGGGCGTTCAGGCGAGAGTCCATCGAGGCGATGCGGCTCAATTCCGTCTCATTTGAAATTGAGGCTGAGATGTATGCCGCCTGTTGCCATAACAAATTGAGCATCGGTGAAGTTCCAATTCGGTACCATCGACGTCTCGGAACGGCGAAACTGGGTAGTATTCACGATGGAGTGCGCATTCTCAGGAAAATCCTTGTCAGACGCTTTTTTCCCCAACCTATCAATTGACTTCGATGAGGCTGGCGATTCCCTCGGGGAGTGTGACCTTGGGCTCCCATCCGAGAGTTGCCCTTAGTAGGGTGGCGCTGCCGTGTGAGTGGCGTACATCTCCGGAGCGGGGTGATGAGTGAGTGACTTTGAGAGGTCTCCCCAATGCTCCTTCAATAGTTGCAACCAACTCATTGAGTGTGACGGCCCGGCCAGTGCAGACATTGAATGCCTGGGCGTGAGCTGGGGATGCCGTGCCCTCTGACAACAGCGACTCGGCGGCGGTGATGCAAGCGGCCACCACATCATTCACATGGACGAAGTCACGGGTCTGTTCACCATCTCCGAAAATTGTCACTCCTCCTGCTGTGGTGGCGCCGTCAATGAAGATGGAAAGCACACCGCTGTACTGAGAAGATGGGTCTTGGCCACTTCCATAGACATTGAAGAATCGTAAGGCGGTCGCTGGTGTGGATGAATCACCACATCCCCTTATGTGCTCGTCTACGGCCGCCTTCTGCTGCCCATAGTTTCCCACTGGTGAAATGGGGTGATTTTCATCTATTGGAATCTGAATCGGTTCACCGTAAATTGCGGCACTGCTTGCGAAGACAACGGGGCATTCTGCGATATTCAAAATTTGTCTGCTCGCCACCTCATTGACCGCTTGTGACATCACTGGGTATTCATCACAGCGTGGAACAGATGCAATTGCAGCGAGATGAAAGAGTGCATCTTTTCCTTCCATGACCCTTGACATCAATTCCGAATCGGTGATACAACCCTCTACAAAATTCAATCCATCCGGAACAATTTCTCGAATGCCGGTTGAGAGGTCATCCACTATTGTGACCTCCGCCCCGAGGTCATGCAGAGATGCTGAGAGATGGCTGCCGATGAAGCCGGCACCACCGGTGACAACGACTTGCATCCCCGCCCATTGCATCGGTCTGACTCATCGGACATCTGCCTTTAGCCCTTCACCCTCTGGATAAGATGGAGTTGAGTATTATCCTGCTCGCCGTCTTGTGAGAAATCGGTGATAGCCCATCAACCCCCCCCACCTAAGTCTGAGGCGGGGTGAGTGAGGAATCGTTCGGTTTATTCCAGTTCATCGATATCGTCTTTGAAATCAAGCAGTTTGCTTGATTCGGGGCCGGATAGCGATTCCACATTTCTCAGGGCACGCTCCATGGCCCGCATTCTCCTTTCAAGTGATTCACCATCTCCACCGATGGTGTTTGCTGCGGTATTCAACTGTTTGTGCAGTTTCCCAAGGTGCGCGCCAAATTTTGAGAACTCGGTCTTGACTGCGCCCAACACCTTCCAAACTTCACTCGCTTGAGATTCGAGGGCGAGGGTTCGGAACCCCATCTGGAGACTGTTCAGTAGAGCTGCGAAATTGGATGGGCCAGCAATCATGATGTGATGGTCTCGCTGTAATGACTCAATCAATCCGGGTTGACGAGCGATATCAGCATACAATCCCTCTGTGGGAAGGAACATGACGGCAAAGTCAGTCGTATATGGGGTTCGAACATACTTCTTGTTGATCTTCTTTGCCTCGGCTTTCACATTGGCTACAAGCGCATTCCTCTGCTTCTCAATTACTGATTTGTCACCAGCATCCAATGCAGAAATCCATCTCTGATGGTCTTCAATGGGAAACTTACAGTCTATCGGTAACCATACCGGTTCTTCCATGTTGGCATCGGAACCGGGGAGGCGTATGGCGAACTCAACTTGGCCTTCGCAATCAGGATGGGTCTTGACATTTTTTTGATATTGTGATGGTGCCATGATATCCGATAATATCTGTTCAGCCTGAAGTTCACCCATTGCACCTCTGGCGGATACGTTTGATAGCACTTTCTTCAGGCCACTGACATCGGTTGCCAGCGTGACCATTTCACCCAATCCCTTCTGCACGGCCTCAAGGCGTTCGGAAACTAGTTTGAATGACTCCCCCAACCTTTTCTCCAACGTAGTCTGAAGTTTCTCATCGACGGTCTCACGCATCTGATCTAGTTTCTTTTCGTTGCTATTCTGCATCTCCTTGATTCCGGCCTCTGTTTTTGAACCCATCTCGGTAATTCTTTCACCAAATTGTTTGAGATTCTCCTGCTGAGTCTCCCCTACTTTGCCAACTGCGTTGAGAAGATTCGATGTCGTAGAGGTGTTCATTTCCCTAAGTTCTCCTCTGAGGTCCTTGTTGGTTTTCTGATTCTCTTCTTGAAGGACAAGACGAAGGGTCTGTTCCGATACTTCTCCATTTCCTGAACCGAGCCAGCGTCCAATGACGACACCCACGACAACCGCCACCAGTGTCAAACCGACCGAAATTGCTTCCACCATCACAACCACCATCCTTGGGAATCCGACCCCTTATGAAGGATTGGATTGAATCGGCGGTTCAAGAGAATGTTGGAATGGTGGAGGTGGGCTGTGAAAGTGAACTGAAGTGCCTCGACCATCAACCCGCAGCACTTGTCAATCATTTGAATCGCATCCAAAAATCGGCGCACTGACGTTCCTCGACCATCGACCGGCGCACCTATCAACACCAGACGGCTCCGATTGAGCCGAGGTGTCTGTATTGTCGGCTACCCCGTCAGAGCGAAGAATCCCTGTCGCCCTGCTCGGCTCATCGGGCATTGTCGCCCAGAGATTCCTGCAACGGCTGGCTGTCCATCCGTGGTTCGATTTGGTGGCGGTCTTCGGCTCCGATGAACGGGCGGGAAAACCGTTGTCAGAGAACGAGTGGATGCTGCCGGAACCAGCACCGGATTTGAGTGGAATCATCATCAAATCCAGCCATATTCCATCATTGACTTCTGTATTGGAAAAATCAAACATCAAATTGGTTTTTTCAGCACTTCCAAATGCTGAAGCAGAGACCTTGGAGCCAGCCATCAGGGACCTCGGAATCACGGTTTTTTCAAACTCTTCCCCACACCGGATGGACCGACGCGTCCCGTTGGTCATTCCCGAAGTCAACCCTGACCACCTCGACATCATCTCACAGCAGGAGGGGGTAGGTCTCATCGTCTGTTCCACCAACTGCACAGTAATGCCTCTCGCCATGACCCTCAAACCGATTCTAGAGAGAGCCAACATCTCCGAATTGAGAGTGGAGACCGAACAATCCCTCTCAGGAGGTGGGGCAGCACTTCTCAGAAGAGCCACCGCCGCCGGTACGGTTGATGGGCACATTTCCGGAGAGGCTGAGAAGATGATGGAGGAGTTGCTGGTGTTGCTCGGAGAGATGGATGGTGGCACAGTCCACAACCTCCCCCTGAAGGCCACCATCTCATGCACTAGAGTGATGCGGCAATTCGGCCATTCTCTCAGAGTCGAAGCGCGCCTCTCACCCCCACTCACAGAGGATGAACTGAGGGGTATGTTCAGGCAGTTCTCCGGCCTTCCGCAGCACTATTCCCTACCATCGAGCCCGCACCAACCGATAATAGTCGCTGAGATGTCCGACGAGCAGGCCGCGCGAGGTGGCTCCGTACCCAGCGATGATGAGAACGCGACACTGTTGAAGAGTGGTATGGCCGTGGTGGTTTCGGAGATTGGAGTGAGTGACGGGCTGTTGTCATACAGGGTCTTTTCTGAGAATACTGTCAGAGGTGCCGCCGGTGGATGTATGCTCCTCGCAGAACTTACCCTGCTGCAACATCCACTCCTCTGAGCGGAATACTTCTAATCACAGTCCGACTCGTCGGAACGGTGGAGATGTCGCGAGTGGAGATTCTCAAGGGCGTGAGCCTCTCAGAACTGTCGCATCGAATACCAGCACAGGTAGGTGCACCAGACCAAGCCAGCCACCCTCGGACGCAGATTCTGATTCTGATACAAAGGAGACACCGCCAGCGGTTCGAAGGACATACTGCATCGATGACACTTTCCCATCCCAGTTGGTCGATATTCTATCGGCCGCGCGCCGAAGCCGAGGAGATATCAGAATCGGGCTTTGACCCAAAAAGTGCCTCTTTCCTCTTCCTTGATGTGGCGTTGGCGGACCTAGGAAAATGGGTAGGCCCTCTGGTCAAGGACGATTGGGTGAAGGAGGAAGTCATCATCACACCATCCGAGGATGCTGACGAGTTTCCAACGACCAAGTGGACCTGCTTCCGCGACCCGTGGCTCTCTCGAGTGGAGGTCCTGCCTCTGGCGAAATCACCGATGGAGTTCCAAGCGAAGGCATGGGTGACCTATCCTTCTGTGACCCATGAACTCGGTCCCATCACAACCGCTGTCACCCAAGTGACTGATGCTCAACCTCAAGCAGACGCCCCCCCTCTATTCGAAAGCAACCCCAGTGACTCAGAATTCTCTGGAATGCTCTCCGAACTGACGCACAGTTTCGGTGCTGGAATCGCCGCATCAGCAGGGGCTGTCGAAGGGTCGGAGAGTGAGGTGAAGATACCCACTTTCAGCGAGGCCGAGCCGAGGGAAGGGGAAGCGACACCCGCCGAAGCACAACCTGTGCAGACATTTGTCATGCCGAGTGGGCCAGTCACCATCCCCAATCTGAGCGGAGGTTTTTCCCCACCTGAAGGAGAGGGTGTCTCAACGGCAAGCCCACCCCCATCACTATCACCGCAACCGGTAGAACCACCCGAGAAGACAATTCCCGTTGAAGAGGAAATTGCCGAACAAACGATTGCCGAAGTTGAGGATGTTGCCGAAGAACCAGCACCACCACTCTCACCAGAAACCGAGGATGAGGATGGTCAAGACCTAGAAAAGGAGTTGCTAGAATTAATTGAACTGTTGAAGGCAGGAGGACTCGATGCAGAACAGATTCTAGAGAGCCCTGCCTTTCGTGAAGTCTCAGAACGGGCTACCGTCGCTGGAGTCGATGCGTGGGCCATCTTCGTCGCCAATGCCAGTTGATGATGTGACGAGGATTCCACCGCCGTCGGTGGGCCGGCCCCAACCGCCTCGCCGAAAAATGAGAATCCACGATTGCCACCGCCGTTGGTGGACCGACCCTAACCGCCTCGCCCAAAAAAGAGAATCCACGATTGCCACCGCCGTTGGTGGTCAGACCCCAACCGCCTCGCCGAAAAATGAGAATCCACGATTGCCACCGCCTTTGGTGGTCAGACCCTCGGCAGATTCCGAGGCAGTCGGCATGGGCTTGGGAATCAGTGGATGGAGCGATGAACCGCCGGCAGGTTCAATTGTGGTCCCACCGGCCGCCAGCCGGTCGTTATGGTCTACTGTCCGACTTGTTCCGAACAACAGGACGATGTCACCCGCTTCTGCCGCTTCTGTGGGAATCAACTTCCAGGCGGAGAGATGATGAGCAAACTTCGCCAAGAGGCGTTGGCGCTAGCCAGCCTCCGCGCCGGCCGTGACCTGTCAGGAGTTCAGGGGGACAACTCTAGAACACTCGCCGCTCTGAAGCAGAATGCAGACAACGGCACCACCTTCAAGCCGGTCAACAACGGCGACCATCTTCGCTCAACGCGACAGGCCACGGACAGCCTGAAGCGCCTGATGGGATGAAACAGGTAGTATCTCTCCCATAATCTTCGAGGCTGACTGATTGGGGGAAACCACCACCAACAGTCATCACCGTCATGGAAGCCGAGACATCCTCATCTCAATGTGGCCTCGGAAGAGATAGGGGCAAACCGCGCCATTTTCAGCCGATGGAAGCCGAGACATCCTCATCTCGGTGCGACCACCGAAGAGAGGTCGCGTGGAGTTGACTTAGGATGAGTGGACGATTCCTCTCAGGGCGGCCACCGAAGAGAGAGTTTGAATTGCAGCGACTCCAGCCACCCTCATGGCGGGAGGGATGCGCCGGCTCGCAATGACACTCTCGCAACTTCCTCCACACCCACAGCGAAGCGCCGAGATGGAGCAATACGCGACCGAAGGAGATTTCGCGGCGAGATGGATTTCCGCCATCAACGAGGCCGGCGACATCGACGAAGAGACACATGTAGTGGACCTCGGCGCTGGAAATGGAATCCTCGGAATCGGTCTCGTATTGGCTGGAGCCGCCGCAGCTACTCTCATCGAAGTGGACGGCGAGGCTGCAACGGCCGCCAAGCAAGGTGTGCGACAACTAGGTCTAGGCGAGAGGGTGGAGGTGAAGACCATCGACCTGACCAGCATCACCAAGATTCCCGCCGAAATCCAGTGTGACCTGATAATCATGAATCCACCTTGGGGATTCCAGAAGCGAGGGGCCGACAGACCATTTCTCGAACTAGCCCTGCGCTCCGAGGCCGAGGTGATCCATCTTCTCCACGCCGCTCAAGCGACCCATCCTCCGGCAATGGCGAATGATGCGGGGTGGCAGAGTGAGGAGTTGCTGGCTGGAAGATTCAGACTTCCGGCCAAGCACACCCATCACAGGTCACGGATGAAGGAAACCGAGGTCAAATGCTGGCGCTTTTTCAGATAGGCGGCTTCAAAAACCCCCCCACTCTCGGTTGCTTGTCCCTCCCTTGAGGGTGTGTGCAGAGGAGAGTGAATTCATGTCACGAAGTGCTCAAGCAGAAGACCTCGTCATTCCAGGGGAACTCATCACAGCAGAAGGAAACGCTGGGTTCGGGGTCACCGAATCGGGTGAAGGTTTGGTCGCCACCCGTGTCGGCAGAGTGGAAGTATCTGATGGAGTCGTCTCCATAGCCCCATCAACCGATGGCCCCCGCCTGCCTGAGAAGGGAGATGTGGTAATAGCTCAGGTTCAGAAACTTCAGACAAAGACAGCCGAAGTGAAGATTCTCCATGTGCAAGGAAAGCCGATACGAGACATGCCTGCTGAGCAGTTGCTGGCAGATATCTTCGTCGCTGAGATAGTGGACCGGTTCCTGCCTGCGCCCGGTGATGCACTGAGATTACGGGATGTCATCCGCGCTGAAGTCCTTCAGACCAAACCGATGCTCAAACTGACCACCAAACCAAAGGCGAACTACGGCGTTCTGCATGCCAATTGTCCGGTTTGTGGCGAGATGTTGCAACCGAATTCAGATGTTCCCGATTTCAATGTCTCCTGTCCGAGGTGCGACTACTCCGGATTCCGACGACTGAGTGATGATTACGGCTCAACAACGAACAGCGACGGGGTTGCATACTCCGAGTTGAATCGAGGCGGGGAGCGATGGAGTTCGGCCGCCGAGTCCCGCCTCTCCCATGACGGGTCTCGCCCCTATCTCTCGGTGATGGCTGATTTTCGGAGGGGTCATGAACACGACACCCCCAAACGATTCCTCGGTGGCAGTTCAGGTGGTGGGCGGGATAGACGCCCGCGCAGAGAGATGCACAAGACCGTGTGTACACTCTGTTCAGACGATTGCGAAGTACCCTTCAAACCAACTCCCGGCAAACCGATTCGATGCCGCCCCTGCATGACCAAGGTCGAGGATGGTGAGGCAACTGCGGAAGAGTTGGCCGCTGAGCGTGAAGTTCTTCTCACGGCGAAGAGGGAAGCGCGCGAAACAATGGGATTCAAGATGTTCGTCGGCGGTCTACCGTACGAGGCGACAGAGGAGGAATTGTCAGCCCTGTTCACACCTCACGGTGAATTGAAGGAGGTCCACATCGCCACCGACAGAGAGAGTGGAAAGAGCAGAGGGTTCGCCTTCGTCACCTATGCCAGTTATACTGCCGGAAAGAAGGCCCTCGGCCAATTGAAGGGGCTGAAGTTGGCTGGACGAAGAATCACTGTCCAAGAGGCGAAATCCGATGGCGGCGGAGGCCGCGGCGGAGGTGGCAGAGGTGGCCGCGG
>CAYFFQ010000007.1:45909-48718 GCA_964342465.1 uncultured Candidatus Poseidoniales archaeon
GGTGGCAGAGGTGGCCGCGGCGATGACCGACGGAGCGAGAGACGCTGAAGGCTAGTCCTGTCAGAATAGGTCTCATACCCTTGGAAATCGTCTCTAGTGGAACAATATCCCCCACGGTGGTCTCCAACCGGCATCTCGACAGCGAAAGATGGTTATGACGTTTCATTGTCGAAGTGAGTGGATACCCGACACGGCAATATCACAACCGATGACCGACCCGACATGGGCGGGGTGAGCATCTGACGTGGATTGTCATCGACGGATACGAGGACGAACCGGCGGCCTTCGGTGTCCCCCCTTACATCGGCTTCCACATCCGATACATCTGCGGAGTCCTCGAGGCACACGGTTTGGATTACACATACATGACGATTGACCGATGGCGTCTCAATCGCCGCTTAACCACCAACGACTGCGCCGGCATCGTCCTGCTCGCAGGGGCAATCGTGCCAGGCAAGTATCTGCGCGGCACCCCCATCTCCCGCCGAGAATGTGACGAACTTCTGCGAATCCTCCCACGAAATGTGCCGTTTCTTCTCGGAGGTTGGGCTATCAGAGGATGGCGTCAGAGTGGTTGGGCACCCCTTCGCGCTAACCTTTTCTGCGCCCTACAGGACACCGATGCGACCCTGCACCACTTCCTTCAGACTGGCAAATTTGAACAGCGACGCAGGAGCGGTGAGCAGTGGCAGAATTGGGCTCTGCTGGGGGCTGGCAGCAAGGCAGTGCGTGACCATCCAGACCTCGTCAGCACCACCTGTGGAGAAGAGGTTGAGGGACCTTTGACCTACGAAGTGGAAGTCTATCAAGGGTGTGTGCGTTACCGGCGGGGGTGCAAGTTCTGCATCGAACCGAAAAAGGGGGTTCCAATCTTCCGAACTCCTGATGAGGTTGTCAGTGAGGTCGAGGCTGCTCTCGACAACGGAGTGAGGAACATTCGCCTCGGTGGGATGACCGATGTCTACACCTACATGGCGGATGGTGTCACCGAGTTAGAATACCCAATCCCCGACCCAGAACCCATCGCCAAACTGTTGTATGGATTACGTGATGATGAGAGAATCGATGTTCTCCATGTCGACAATGCGAATCCGAGTATCATCGCCGAGAATCTCGAAGTCGCTAGTGAGGTGACTCGCACTCTATGTGAGACATTGAGTGACGGTGGTGTACTCTCTCTCGGACTCGAATCGGCCGACCCTCATGTCCATGAGCAGAATTGGTTGAACTGTGATACCGGTCAATTGAAAGTCGCCGTAGAACACATCAACGAGTTTGGGCGAGAGCGGGGTGAGAGGGGGCTACCAAAACTTCTCCCCGGCCTCAATTTCATCGCCGGTCTGCGGGGAGAGAGTGAAGAGACATGGTCGCATAATCGTCGGCTTCTGTCTGAATTGATTGAATCAAGAACATGGCTTCGTAGAATCAACATCAGACAGGTCGAAGGGGTCGGATTCCAAGAGGTCGACCCTGATGAGTTCGCCTCCTTCAAATCGTGGGTGAGGGATGAGGTTGACCGCCCTCTGCTGGAGGAGATGTTCCCTCTCGGCCTTCGCCTCAGAGAGGTTGTCTGGGAGAGCCATGATGACAGAATCAGAATGCCGAGTGACATCACAGATGATTCGCACCGCAGCGCGGCTTGTCGAGGAAAACCAGGCATCACATTCGGCCGGCAGATAGGAGCCTATCCGATTCTCATCGGAGTCCCTTACCACCTCCCACTCGAAAGCCGTGATGATGTCATCGTGACCGGATGGGGTAACCGCTCGCTCTCAGCCGTCGAGGCTGAAATCAACTTCGACACAGCGAGTGAAAAGCAGTTGTCGGCGATACCAGGAATCGGCGAAAAGAGTGCTTGGCGTCTGGTCAGCGAGCGAGCGAAACGCCGCAACAGAGGAGTGAGCCCCCTCTCAGTCGACGAAGCCTTCAACGACATCAATCTAAATGCGCCACCCCTCGCACTCAAAATCCTGAGGGGAGCGGAATGATGTCCATCACAGAGGCCGCTCGCACCCTCTCCGAGCGGTGTGAAGAGTTGGCGGCAATGCTCCCGGCTCCTGTCTCCATCGTCTACAATCCCCTCCAATATGCTTGGGATGTTCATCTCGACTATCTCACCAATTACGGAGGCTCTGGGGCCAAGACGGTGGTGTTGGGCATGAATCCCGGCCCGTGGGGAATGGGACAGACGGGGGTACCGTTCGGAGATGTTGACAAAGTGAGAGATTACCTCGGACTTACCGGAGAGGTGAGGCAACCACCATCCATCCACCCTAAACGACCTGTGCATGGTCTCTCAACCTCCCGCAACGAGGTTTCCGGCACACGTCTATGGGGGATTATCGAGGAGGTGCTCGGCGATGCGAGGAGTGCACATTCGCATATCTTCGTGGTCAATCACTGTCCACTTCTGATGTTCGATGAGCGGGGGGGGAACCTAACCCCAGAGAAACTGAGGGGCTCTGTTGCACGGGAGTTGATGGCTGAATGTGACCTGCACCTCGGAAGGGTTGTCGAAGCACTCGGAGCGAGCCGAATAATCGGAGTTGGAGCCTACGCTGAGAAACAGGCGAAAATCGCTGTTGCGGGAAGAGGCATCGAGGTGTTGAGGGTCCCCCATCCTTCACCAGCCAGCCCGCTTGCGAACCGCAACGGAGGTGCAGACTGGAGGCGGGCCGTAGGCTCGGTTCTTTCCTCCATTTGCGGTGCCGAATGAGAGGCGATAGGCCGTCTCCTCAGAAGCGGTTGCTGCGGTGATGGTCACTATTCAGCGGTGCCGGATTTTACCCGGCGAGGGTATACCGATAGA
>CAYFFQ010000007.1:48818-53080 GCA_964342465.1 uncultured Candidatus Poseidoniales archaeon
TGATGGTCACTATTCAGCGGTGCCGGATTTTACCCGGCGAGGGTATACCGATAGAAGCGGTTGCTGCGGTGATGGTCACTATTCAGCGGTGCCGGATTTTACCCGGCGAGGGTATACCGATAGACTCGGTTGCCGTCGTGATGGTCACTATTCAGCAGTGGAGAATTACGCTGGTAGAGCAAACAAAACGCCTTCATTTCTCACTCCCGAAACGATTTGAGGATGCCGATTAGTGGTGTGAAAGGGTTCTTGAAGTGAACTGGGACTTCAGCGGAGTGGTGAGATGATGAGTGAAGTCAGAGAATCGATTGCCATGCCGATTGAACCTGCTGATAGGGACTGGAGCAATCCAGTCGGAGACGACCCACGCACATTGTGTCTGATGATGAAAGCGGCGGTGGCTAGATACGGTGACCAACGCATCTTCGGATTCGTCCCCGAACAGGGTATGCCACGCACCCACCTCACTTACAACGAGTTCGACCAATTGGTGAAATCTGTCGCCGGTGAGTTGAGGGCCCGCGGGGTGGAGAAGGGTGACCGCGTGGCGATGATTCTCAACAATTCGGTGGAGTGGGCGGCTACAGCCTACGCCGCTAATGCGCTTGGAGCGGCCTATACCGGCATGTACACCCACCAACACGGCGGCGAGTGGGCTTACATCATCAACGACTCGACGCCGAAGGTACTCATCGCCGCCGACACTGATGTGCTCGACAGACTGTGCGAACACCTGCCGGATGAGTGGTGGCCGGAATCCGGAATCGTACTGCTCGGCGATGAGCCACCGAACGCTAGACCCCCTGCGGCCGTCTCCGTCACCTTGTGGAGGGAATTCGTCGCCTCAGGAGCCGCTGCAGAAGCCATCGGCCAGCCCGCAGATGATGCGCACGCCATAGCGACGCTCCTCTACACAAGTGGAACGACTGGAAACCCCAAAGGGGTGATGCTCTCCAATTGGAACATCCTTCACAACATCATCAGCATGCAGGGCAGATTCCCCATTTACCGTGGCGACAAGACCGCCTCGTTCCTCCCTTGGGCGCACTCGTTCGGACAGATGGGAGACCTGCATTACATGGTTCATCATGGCGTACACATAAATCTCATCTCTGATGTTCTGAAAATCGCTGAAGAGTGTCAGGAGATCAAACCACACGCACTTTTCGCAGTTCCGAGAGTGTGGAACAAACTGTATGCAAAGGTGATGGCTGGACTGAATGCCTCGCCGGTCAAGAAACGGCTCGGTGCGGCCGCCTTCAGGAAAGCGAGAGCACGAATCGCCGAGGATGGTAGAGACTGTATCTCGATTCCACCAAGTGGATTTTTCGACAAAAAATTGGACAAAATCGTCCTCGGTAAGATTCGTGGCAGATTCGGCGGCGAGATGCGCTTCTGCATATCAGGTGGAGCCGCCCTCTCACCCGATGTCGCATCCTTCATCCAATGCGTCGGCTTCTCGATGTTCGAGGGTTATGGCCTGACAGAGACCGCCCCCCTAATATCCCTGAACGGATGGGAGGATGGTCACCCTTGTATGTTGGGAACGGTGGGAAGACCAGTCCCCGGAGTTCGTGTGGTCATTGACCAGAGTGCGTGGGATGACCCGGACAGTGAAGATGGGGAGATAATCTGTTACGGCCCAAACATCATGAAGGGCTATTGGAACAAACCGGAGGCGACTGCAGAAGTGATG
This sequence comes from uncultured Candidatus Poseidoniales archaeon, assembly GCA_964342465.1. Taxonomy (GTDB): domain Archaea; phylum Thermoplasmatota; class Poseidoniia; order Poseidoniales; family Thalassarchaeaceae; genus MGIIb-Q1. Next base: position 50,515 of record CAYFFQ010000007.1, read on the forward strand.
ACCGAGGATGGCGGCTTCCGCACTGGAGACCTTGGTCGTCTCGTCGATGGCTTCGTAAAGATTACCGGCCGAGTGAAGGAGCAATTCAAACTGGAGAATGGCAAATATGTCGCACCTTCACCGCTTGAAGAATCGCTGAAACTCTCACCACTGGTGGAACAGTGTTGTGTCGATGGGACGAACAAACTGAAGACCTACACCATCATTCATCCCAACGAAGAGGCCCTCAGGGGTGAGTTGCGGGCGGCGGGCGTCAATGCAGATGCCACCTTCATCGAACTGTGCGCTAGAGACGACGTGAGGGCGGTGGTCCTGAAGTCCCTTCAGGCGGAGGTGATGAAACCAAATTGGAAGGGTTTCGAGATTTCTGGAGCGGTCATCCTCGACGATGAGGAATGGTCAACCGAGAACAAACTGCTAACACCCTCGCTGAAGGTCAAGAGAAGGGCATTGCTGGAAAGGCACAAGGCCGACATCGACGCCCTCAACTGATTCCGAAAATCCGCCTACTCCGCCTCTTCGGGAGGTCGCTCAGAGAGGAGGATGGCTATCGGCCTCGTGCTCTCTATGTTTTGAAGAACTATTTTTGTGATGACGGCCATCGGTATCGCTAACACCATACCCATAATTCCCCATAGCCAGAACCAGAAGGCGGTCAGGAGAAGCAGGACAACCGGAGAGATGTCAAGAGATGACCCGAACATCTTGGGCTCGACGAATGAACCCCACACCTGTTGATTGGCCAACAGCAGAATAGTGACGACCAAGGCCAATGTGGGGTCAAAAGTGAGAATCGATAGAGTGAGGGGCGGAAAAACCGCAATCATGCTTCCGATATATGGGACATAGTTGAGAATGAAAGTGAGAACTGACCACAGGAACCAGCCGGGGATTCCTGTCGCCATCAGAATCACTGCTGTGACCAAGGCCGTCCCGAGGCTGACCAATGTTTTGACGATGACATAGCGGTTGATTCCCATTTTGATATCACTCAACATTTCCATCAACCTCTCATTCACTTCCTCTGGATACGCTGCTGCAAAACGCTTGGGCAGACTCTCCGCCTCAAGGATGATGAAAATGAGAAAAATCAACACTTTTACCACTTCTGAGAGAAAACTTCCGATTCCACCAAACATGGAGAGAAGAACGACCCGAACAGCGTTGCCATCCAGTGAGTCACCAATGTCACCAAAACTTATGGGCACACCGAGGAATTTCTGACCCTCGACACTGTTCATCCAGTTCTTTACATTCTCAAGATGGGCGGGAAGCAGGTCAATTATCTTGGCGAGGTCCTCATACAACCACCACCCAGTCAAGCCCACAAGAACAGTGAAGGAAGTGACGACCACCAGATAGGAGGGGAGGGAAGATAGGCCTCTCTTCTCCAGTTGTAGGACTGCTGGTTGAAGCAAGAAGAAAACCATGATGGCGACGATGAACGGTTGCAGGACGACGCGGAGATGAATCAGAGCGAGAATCACCACTGTCAGGATTATTGCAACATTGGCGAGGCTTCTCAGCCGTTCTTCAATCGAGGTTTCCCAGTTGATGATGTGTGTGCCCATGCAGGTTGCAGAATTCTGATGAACTTCAAATTGACTCCTGCCTGAGGCTCACTATTACCCGATTGGTGGGTGTCCTAGTGGTTGCGGTGACCCCTTGAGAGAGGAAGATGGCGCGGTCAGACCAAGCGAGCATCGTGAGGAATATCTCATTCTAGAGTGTCTCCATACTTCCACTGTTGGAAGAGTGAGCCGACGATGATGGCGACAGAGATGATGATGGCGCTGATGCCGGTTCGTGGGTCCCAATCCTCCAATCCCTGCATACCAGCAGAGGTGATGGTGACTCCGGCGGCGATGGAGATGGCGCCGAGAGAGGACGAGCCGACGAAGGTGACGGCCTCCTTCATGTCCTTTGACAATCGCGCCCCGATGATGAAGGCGATGTCCAAGGCGATTGCAATTGCTATCCAGTTCAGGGTATAGAACTCGGAGACGAGTGAGAGAATCACGGCCATCACACCCATTCCGAATGCGCCACCGATGATGAGGTGGAACTGCTTGCCGAGGGATGCACCTGACAGACCTGCCAACATGCCGACTGATATTCCAACCCAAATGGCGATTTTGGGGTCGACATCGAGGAATGCGTGCACGACTGCGCCTCCGGTGAGAGCGAAAGGGATGAACAGCGCCCAAGCGGTCAGAAGCGGAATCAGCCGCGGGCCGGCAAGACAGAGCGCAACTCCAAGGAAAATGAGGAGGATGCCGATGAGTGGGCCATAGGTTGTCAGAATGGCGTCGAGTTGCTGTTCTTGGCTGAGGGGCACGGATTTGCGAAGACCTCACTCTCCTTCAAAACTCCTACATCGAGGTGGCGCATCCAACCGCACACCCCAAGCACCCATGCCAACCGCACATCCCAACCGCCCATGCCAACCGTACATCCCAACCGCCCATGCCAACCGCACATCCCAACCTCCCATGCCAACCGCACATCCCAACCGCCCATGCCAACCATACATCCCAACCGCCCATGCCAACCGCACATCCCAACC
>CAYFFQ010000007.1:53180-76631 GCA_964342465.1 uncultured Candidatus Poseidoniales archaeon
TGGTGACCTGTTGCCGCTTTTACAGGAGATATGATGAGTGTGTGCCGACTCGCAACCGGCATGGTGAGCGAGGCGGGGAGCACTGTCGATGCCCACTCTTCAGACAGCCCACCACCGAGCAATCAACCTCGCCGAGTGGTTACGGCAGCGTCACTCTTCGATGGACACGATGCCGCCATCAACGTGATGCGTCGCTTGATTCAGGCCGCAGGTGCTGAAGTAATCCACCTAGGTCACGACCGCTCGGCGAAGGAAGTTGTGGATGCGGTTATCCAAGAGGATGCTCACGCCGTCGCTCTCTCATCTTATCAGGGCGGGCACATGGAATACTTCACCTACATCCGTCAACTGCTTGACGAGGCAGGCCGCGACTATGTCAAAATCTTCGGCGGTGGTGGAGGAACGATAACTCCCATTGAGATTCGAGACCTCCACGGGTCGGGAGTCACCCGCATCTACTCGCCTGACGATGGCAGAACCATGGGGTTGACGGGGATGATAGATGACCTGATGGAGAAGACCAGTGAGGTCAATCTGCTGACCGAAGATATGTTGGCGGAGTTGTCCCACCCGCTGAATCCAGACGACAAGACAGAAATCGCTCGCCTGATTACATTAGGGGAGAGTGGCGAGCGAGGCGAATTCAGGGCAGCCCTCGAAAGGTGCAGGTCACGTACCTCAGACCATCTCGCGCCTGTTGTCGGTATCACCGGAACAGGAGGTGCGGGCAAGTCATCCCTGCTGGACGAGTTGATGTTGCGTATCATCCGAGATGAACCGAATCTCAAAGTCGCCTTCCTCTGCACAGACCCGACTCGCAAGCGCACCGGCGGCGCTCTGTTGGGCGACCGAATCCGAATGAATGCCCTCTCCAACTCCAATTTCTACATGCGTAGTCTCGCCAGCCGCGGCTCCGGCCGTGAAGTGAGCGACAGACTGGCTGAGGCTATCGAGGTATGTCAGGCGACCGGCTTCGACATCATCTTCGCAGAGACGAGCGGCATCGGTCAGGCCGATGACGCAATCACAGACCTTGTCGACCACACCTTCTATGTGATGACCGCCGAATACGGCGCTCACACTCAACTCGAAAAAATCGAGATGCTCGATGTGGCGGACCTCGTCGTCATCAACAAATTCGAACGGCGCGGAGCCATCGACGCACTCAGAGCGGTGAGGAAACAGGTTCGTCGCAACCGAAATCTGTTCGGTATCGCCGATGAAGAACTGCCCGTCTGCGCCACCATCGCCAGCCAGTTCGCAGACCGTGGCGTTGACGACCTGTGGCAGCGGCTCGCAGCGATGATGAAACTCGCGGATGGCTCATCCCCAACCGCCTCTGCCGCCAACCTCGGAGATGAGGGGTTCCCCACAGCGCGCCATATCATCCCGCCTGAGAGGGTGCACTATCTCGCAGAGGTGGCCGCATCAGTGCGAGATTACCACCTCCGAACTCAGGAGCAGGTGGAGAAAGCGAGATTGGCCCAGCAATTGGCAGAATCTGCAAATCACCTAGAATCAAGGGGAAAAACGGAGCAGGCGAAAGAACTGCGAGCGGAGGCGAGGGAGGTGTTGGAGGGGCTGCACCCAACAGCTCAAACTCTGCTCTCCGAGTGGCCTCAGAGGAAGGAATCCTACGACAGTGGCCAGTTCACCTACACGGTCAGAGGAGGCGAATTCTCTGTCCCGACCAAAGTCGAATCACTATCCGGCTCGGCCATTCCACGGGTCGCCCTCCCTTCAGTCGATGATGCGGGAGACCTGCTCAACTGGTTACGCAAGGAGAATCTGCCGGGCAGTTTCCCATTCACCGCTGGAGTCTTCCCCTTCAAGAGAAGTGATGAGGACCCGACACGGATGTTCGCTGGTGAGGGGGCGGCCAGCCGCACAAATGCCCGATTCCACCTTCTCAGTGAATCATCCCCCTACGCTAGACTGTCCACCGCTTTCGATTCGGTCACCCTCTATGGTCGCGACCCCGACGAGGTACCCGATGTCTATGGCAAGGTGGGTGAATCAGGAGTGTCGATATTCACCGTCGATGAGGTCTCGCAACTCTATGATGGCTTCGACCTGTGTGACAAAAACACCTCTGTCTCGATGACCATCAATGGACCTGCGCCAATAGTTCTGGCGATGTTCTTCAACGCCGCCATTCGCCAACAGGAGGAGAAGTTCGCCGCCGAAAACGGGAGGGAAGCCGACGAGATGGAGATGGAGAAAATCAAACGGGAGACGCTGTCAAGCGTGCGCGGTACCGTGCAGGCCGACATCCTCAAGGAGGACCAGGCACAGAACACCTGCATATTCTCCACCGATTTCAGTCTGAAACTGATGGGGGATGTCCAGCAATACTATATCGACAACGATGTGAGGAATCACTACTCGGTCTCGATTTCGGGATACCATATCGCTGAAGCAGGAGCGAACCCCATCTCTCAACTCGCCTTCACACTCGCCAATGGACTGACCTATGTCGAGTATTACCTCTCACGGGGCATGGACATAGACGACTTCGCCCCCAATCTCTCATTCTTCTTTTCCAACGGAATGGATGCTGAATACACGGTGATTTCACGGGTCGCCCGACGAATATGGGCGATAGCGATGCGCGACCTCTATGGGGCGGGAGAGAGGGCGCAGAAGTGCAAGATGCACATACAGACCTCCGGACGCTCTCTGCACGCTCAGGAGATGGCCTTCAACGATATTCGCACGACCCTTCAAGCCCTGCTCGCGGTTCAGGACAACGCCAATTCTCTCCATACCAACGCATACGATGAGGCGGTCACCACACCTACTGCCGAATCGGTGAGAAGAGCGCTCGCCATCCAGATGGTCAACAACAAGGAGTTCGGTTGGAACAAGTGTGAGAACCCGCTTCAGGGTTCATTCTTCGTCGAGCAGTTGACCGAGATGGTCGAAGAGGCGGTGTTGCAGGAGTTCGAGCGCATCAGCCAGCGAGGCGGTGTGCTCGGCAGTATGGAGATGATGTATCAGCGGTCGAAGATTCAGGATGAATCGATGTATTATGAAGAATTGAAGCACTCAGGAGAGTTGCCGATAGTCGGCGTCAACATGTTCGAAAATCCCGATGCCGAGGCTTTTGATGAGTCGGCTGCAGATTCCTTTGACATGGAGTTGAGCCGCGCCACTCCCGACGAGAAACAGGGTTGCCTCTCACGATTGGATGAATTCCATACCAGACACGCTGATGCCGCCCCCGCCGCCCTCGCTCGCCTGCAGGCGGTGGCGAGGAACGGTGACAACGTCTTCGCCGAGTTGATGGAGACCGTCAAGGTGGCCAGCCTCGGTCAGATAACAGAGGCTCTCTTCGAGGTCGGCGGTCAATACCGCCGCAACATGTGAGATTGCATGCGGATGGCGAGATGATGAGTGATGTCAGAGTTCTTCTCGGCAGCGGCGGAATCCGCGGGGAGCAGAAGGTCGCCCTCTATCAACGGGAGATGACGAACCACTTCGCTGATGTGAGTGAGGTACTGTTCATCCCATACGCTGTTTCTGACCACGCAGGCTCCCTCATTCGGATGCGGCAGTTCGGCGGCGAAGCCGCAGTCAATCTCGTCGGAATCCACTCCGCCACCGACCCTAAGGTTGCGGTAAGAGAGGCTGAAGCCATCTATGTAGGAGGCGGCAACACATTTCTGCTCACCCGCCAACTACACAACCAAAACCTGCTCAAAGCCATCCGCGAAAGAGTTGCTGAAGGGATGCCCTACATGGGCGTCAGCGCCGGCTCCAACGTCGCCGGCCCGACGATGCAGACAACCAACGACATGCCGATAGTCATGCCTCCATCATTCGAAACATTGGGAATCGTCCCGTTCCAGGTCAACCCGCACTACATCTCCGGACAGACTTGGGTAAAACATGGAGAGGGGTTCGTCAAGCACCATGGGGAGACGAGGGCAAAGCGTATCAGAGAGTTCCACGAGCACAACGAGACACCCGTCATCGGACTCAGTGAGGGGACATACCTACGATGGAATGGCGATTTCGCCACCTTGGTAGGGGGGCCTGCGGTTGTGCACAAATCGGGAATTGAAGGATTGACCTACGATGCTGGAACTGTTTTCTCTGCCGACCTCACACCACAAAGGTGAACCCAATACCGAATCTTGTGGAACTATGCGAGCAGTGAACTGTTCTCTATGCCGGCCTCACACCATAACGATGAGAACGACACCGAGTCATTCAGGGAAGTAGGACAGTGGAAGAAATCCCTGATGACAGAATTCAGCATCCAAGAAAGTTGCATTGTGGAGTGGAAGCGGGTTAGAATCCCCAAATGAGAATACTGATGATGAAGACACTGATGAGGGAAACGAAGAGGGCGGGAATGATGCCGACGAGCATCCCAGTTCCTTGATTTGTCAATCCCGATTGGAAGGATTGAACTATCTTGGCTATCCAGATGATGAAGAGAACTAATCCGACGAAGACGCCGAAGCACGGAGCCACCTCGTAGGCACTCGGTCCACCATTGGCACCACCAGGATAGTAATTGGCAACCAATCCCACATCTTCATCAAGAGGTTCTGAGAGATAGAGTTCCCCGAATCCCGATTTCAGGTCGATGTTTCCGACGGTAATTCTGCGGTATTCGTAGTAGGATGCTGAAGGGCAATCGGGGGGCTCCCCCCATCGAGTGGTTCTCGGCCACATATTGGTGGCTCCTCGGGGATGGTTGATTTCCACCTCCATCTCACACGATTCCCAGTCAGAGGTGTTGACTGTGAATTTGAGAGGCTCTAGACCCTCACCCAGTTCTTGGCTCCCCACCAATTTTCTCACTTGTCGATATTCCCAGAAGATTATGGCGAGAGTAATTGTGTCTCCTGACTCGTCAAAATCTGAAGGGAGATAGGTGTATTCCCCCTCAGTCTCATTGACCATCTTGAAGGTGATTCGCAGTTCATTCCTATTCTGGGTCAATTCGCCATTCTGACAAGCATCGATATTCACTCCAGTCTCCTCCCAACGGGATGAACCACTCTCATAAATGGAAAGAGTGCATTCTTCGATGGGAGTTTCTGACAATTGAAAGGTCCCGTTGGTCCTCTCTGCGTTCCATGTGATGGCAAGGTTCTCCTCAGTGCCATATGAATAGTTACTGTCAGACCAGCCCCCGACCATCATAGGAACAAAAATTATGAAGAATCCGAAAATAATGGTAATCAACATTCCTTTGAGAAAGGAACCATTGTTCTGTAGCGCTTGCTGGGCGGCCCAGACACTCGAATCGATGGTTCCCACTTGGCCTGTCAGGGTCACTCCCTCGGCCGGTGCCAACTGCATCGGCATGTGACCCTGCATCTCGCTGTTCACCGAGAGGCCGGCCGCCCCACCGAGAACTATCGGCTGCACCGCTGATGGCGTAGTATCAGATGATGCTGACCCGACTTCAGCCGACTCACCCCAAGGAGTGCTCGCTTCCCGCCCCGGTTGAGCCATGGTTGACGCTGACGGGCGCAGGTTATGAGGCTTCATCCGGCCATAAACACCTAACCGCTTCTGATGGATGTCATCACCTGACTTGCAGGGGAGGGTGATGGGCGGGAATCCGCAACTGAACAGGCCGTGGTCATTGTTCCCCGATAGGGGCTTCCGGCTGGGTTTTTCGGTTCGGTTTTTCGGTTCGGTTTTTCGGTTCGGTTTTTCGGTTGGGTTCTCCGGTTCGGTTTTTCGGTTGGGTTCCCAGCGGTTTGCAGGTATTGTCCCCATATTGGGTCCAGAGAACTATTTCTCGAAGATGATGAAACGGTCGTAGAGCAGGGTGAGTAGCACAGCACCGATAATGGGTCCCACCCAATACATCCACGAATCAGCGAGAGTTCCCTCGAACAGAGCAGAGCCGAAATGGCGAGCCGGATTCATCGAAGCGCCGGTGAGAGGAATACCGACCAGCATGCAGGCGGAGACCATCCCTCCGATTCCCCAGCCACCCATTCTTGGGGAGCGCGAATCAACCACCGTACCCATAATGGAGAGCATGAGCATCGCTGTCAACACCGCTTCCCATGCCACCACCTGTAGTGATGAGAGGGCCACCCCCCCAACAGACCCCGGCCGAGGAGTTCCCGAAAAGTTGTCCCCACCAAGGGTGACATAGAGCAACGCCCCCGCCAGTGTGCCACCTATGAGTTGTGCGATGATGTATGATGCTGCGGTCTTGCCGTCGCACCGTCCTGACACCAACATCGAGATGGTGACGGCTGGATTGAAATGAGCACCGGAGATGTGCAACATCGCTGAAATGACTACTGAGAGGGCGAGACCGGTGCTGAGTGCCAATTCGAGAGTAGACGGCGGACCGGCGGATGAGAGGGAGATGACAGCTCCGGAACCAAACAGAACGATGACGAAGAGGCCGGTCGCCTCAGCCAGAAGTTTCTGACCCGTCACTTCCCCCGACATGCAACTCCCCAAAGGGGTGTGCGCAAGCGTGCCGCTCATAATCTCTCACCATAATTCCGAACACAGCAGCACCCAAGATGTGCAATAATGAGAGGCGTGCGCAAGCGTGCCGCTCATAATCTCTCACCATCATTCCGAACACAGCAGCACCCAAGATGCGCAATAATGAGAGGGGATGATGTGAATGGTAGAACGATTGGTGTCGCCGCCGAGTGCTGCCGGCCGCTGCGGCTCATCAATCCGCTTTCGGCCCGAAGAAAGGTTTGGCACGGAGCGGGGATTCGCCTCGGCGTTGTGTGCTGCCGGCCGCTGCGGCTCATCAATCCGCTTTCAGCCCGAAGAAAGGTTTGGCACGGAGCGGGGATTCGCCTCGCCGTTGTGTGCTGCCGGCCGCTGCGGCTCATCAATCCGCTTTCAGCCCGAAGAAAGGTTTGGCACGAGGCGGGGGGTGCCCCCCCGCCCCGTGCTGTTCGTCTGACTTGAATTGGTCATGAGATGTCGAAGGGGTTATTCCTCTTCGCCGAGAATCTTCTCGCCGAACATGACAGCGACGTATGCGCCGACCACGGTGGAAATCAATCCAACGAATATCGACAACATGTTGGTCCCCGTCCATCCCGAGGTGATTAACATACCACCGAGCTCGGATGCGGCTGAGATGGTTGCTCCACCTGCTGCCATCATCCATGCGAGGATGCCGATTTCCCAACCGGCACCCATTCGGTCGTACACCATCATCATCAGGAATCCTGCGAACAGTGATGATATCACGAGATAGGGGGTGAACTCACCCGGCCCTACCCATGTCATCGCCCCTGCATCGGTCACCAGCGTCTCCCAGCGAATGAATCCATAGGCAGTTATCCCACCTAGAATCTGGGCGATGAAATCGTATGCTCCATCTTCCCACTCATCTCGTCCGGTCGCCACTCTTGCCAGTGTGAACATCGGCAAAATGGTCCCACCCATTGCAATCATGAAGACTGCAAGGACGAGGCCGGTTGCCATCGCTCCTCCGCTGACTGCGAAGTAAACAACTACTAAGCTGCCTACAAACTCCTTCAATGCTCTTCCATGCTCCATTTTTTTCACTCCTCTTTTTTGTTCATCGCTCTGTTGCGATTGCAATCGTGTCCTTCTGACTGCTTATATATGATTCCCATGGTAATGGTGATTAATCGCCGGTTTAATCATCTATTCACAACCGCCGGTGCAATGAAACCAAGTAAGTGAGTAGCCGAACACCACCCGCCGAAATCAGATAATAATTCGTTCAGAAATGACGAATTGTAGTAAATGATTATCATTTCTTCCACGCATTCATACAGATGTCTTTCACCACTCGGAATGAATTATATTCGCCGCAACCCCAATAAATGGAAACTTATCAATCGCCAAATTGCATTTCGGTTGATGCTCCTTTGGAGCATCTCAAACGATACACCGCTTCATCACACTCAGCGCTGGCAGTTGGGGCAGTAGAAGGTCGAGCGACCAGATTGTGTGATTCTCTTCACCTCACTCGCACAACCACTCGTCGTACACCCCTTCCCTTCCCGACCATATACTTTGAAAGAGTGGGCGAAATACCCCAATTCACCATCCACAGCGGCGAAATCCGAGATGGTGGAGCCCCCAGCCTCAATCGCTTCGAGAAGTACACTCTTGCTATGCTGAACGATTTTCCGAGCCATATCTGTCACTCCCCTCCGACCTGCCACACTCAATGATCTCCTCAGCGGGGAAACGCCGGCTCGGAACAGTATCTCGCAGACATAGATGTTGCCAAGACCTGCCACCACTCGTTGGTCGAGCAACGCTGTCTTGATGGGAGTCTTCCTGCCACGCAGTGATTGGCATAGGGCTTGCGCCGAGAAGTCCTCGGTCAGAGGTTCGACACCGATTCCATCCAAAAGTGGATGGCTGAACCGCGACGCATCCAATCGAGGAGCAATCTTTCCCTCTGGGGGCTCGCCACGTGGTGAGGCGGCGGCGATATAATCCATCAAACCGAAACGGCGCGTGTCGTTGTAGATAGCCATGGAGCCGTCATCCATTGTCAACACAACATGGTCATGTTTGGCCAGTCCACCGGCGTCGATGAACTCGGACTCATCCCGATAGAGAGTGAATTTCCCAGTCATCCCAAGGTGTATCAACAGGGCAGTTTCGTCGGTGAAGTGAACGAGGAGATACTTCGCCCTGCGCCCCACCCCGCGCACACATTTGCCGGTGACGATATCTCCCAAGTCCGCGGGAAAAGGAAACCTCAACCCCTCCCTGTGAGTCTGAAATGAGACTATGCTCCTGCCCTCGAGCACCTTCGCAAGTCCCCTTCGCACGGTCTCAACCTCAGGAAGTTCTGGCACGCCACTCGCAAGGAGAAATAGTGCAAAGCCCTTCTCCCTCCATTCAGTTGCAATCCTATAATGAGAACAATTCCTCGCTAGAGAAGTGAGCCTTCTCCATCCAGTCAGTTGCAATCGTGCAGTGCGACCAGTGGAGTCGGGGATGTAGCCTGAACGGTGAGGAGTTCGCTTGCAATCGTGGTGTGTGAGCCGTGGAGTTAGGTGGGTATGGTGGGTACGAACTGAACATGGTGACCGTCGCCATCGTGTGAGCCGTTGAGTTAGGTGGGTGTGGTTGTGGATATCGTCACTGCCAATCGGTGGGGGCTCTGACGACCAGCACCGCGTGTTGTTCTTCCCAGCCGACCAGTCTGATAGTCTCCTCGACCATCAGGCCGGCTACAGTCAGTGCCTCGGCCGCAGCGGCGTAATGCTCTTCGGCACCCCCTTCTGCGTGGCGCTCTGAAGCGGATTTGAGAGAGAGGAGAGCAGTTCCGCCGTTTGAAAGAAAGTTCTGTGCCGCCTTGATGAAGAAATCGACTTGACCTGCCTGTGAGACATCCTGAAAGAGCCAGTCCACTCTTCCCGCCAACCACGGTGATATCGTCTCCGGTTTCCGAGCATCAGCCATCAGCGGAAGTATTCCCGGTCGCGACTCAGCGAGTTTGACGAGGTCCCTCAGACATCTCGCCGAGATGTCCACCGCGATGATGGAAGAGGCGAGCCTGTTTCCAGCACCACAAATGGCATCATGCAGATGTGAGACGGTGGTTCCATGACCTGCACCCAAATAGATGATTGTCGAGCCTTCGGCCGGCAGGAGTGAGGTTTTATCGAGTTTGGTTCGGAGAATAGCGGCGGCGAGTTTGGAGTGGCGGGGCGACCAGTTACGCCACTCCCCCCCCTTCATCCGCCGGATGGTTTCGCCCCTGACCTTGTGACCTCGGTGTGAATTCAGGGTCCATAGCCCTCGGCCGACGATGCGCACATTGTCGGTCAATGCAGTCTCCTTGGAGCGGCCTCTGCCGGTGTGGCCCTTTCCCGCCAAGGTGCTCACCTCTTGCTCGGCTTCGCGTGTCGCGCTCTGATTTCCGCCACTTTTCCCTCGACCTCAGCAACCGCCTCGTCCGAAAGTGGCTCGCCATCCCACGCATCGAGGCGAGCTGCGAGAGAAACTTTCCCAGAGAGCATTCTCGCTATCTTGCCCCTGACCCATCGTGGTGAGCGGGAGACCCACGGATGTTGGAAGAGGTGCCCATGTTTGGGAACCGGTATTCCATCCCTCAGATGGCGGAAGAAACTGGATTCAGCACCAAGCACCTGAACGGTGCCGGAAGGCAGTCGAGCGAGCCGTTGTCGGCCGTGTGCAGCCGTGCACATTCTCGCGGCGAGCAGAGGACCCAACAACTTCGAGAGCGAGGGCAGATGTTCCTTCGCCACCTCTCTCGTCGCTGTTTCCACCGACTTCAAGCGTGACTCGACTGCAACCACTCCGACCGCCCATCGGCGCAGTGCCATCCATTCCGCATCACTGATTCCGGAGGGGGCGGCAGCCCCGCCCAGACGCTCTGCTGCCTCCTGAAGTGAAGATGACTGAGCGATGGCGGCGGGAATCTCATCTCGCTGACCATCAAGGTCCACTTCGGGAAGGAACATGCCCGCCCATTCGACAACCCTCGCCTCCAATGTGGTGAAGGAGGCACGCAGTTCATCACCTCCGCGCACGAGGTGGTCGAGGCGCTGGTCGGGGTCACCCGCCACCGCCGCTATGTCACGCTTCGCCATCACCAGAGTGGCTTGACGGAGGATATCCATCTCTTCCATGGAGAGTTCTGGCCACCATCCTGCAGGCAACTCCTGAACGGGGGATGGAACCGCATCTGGGAATCGTTCATTAAGGATTCTTGCCTCCTCTGTCATGCCCTGACGGGCGAGAACCGACAACCGCTCGGCTACACTCACTTCGTTGCGACTACCATTCCAGATTGACTCGTCAACGATATCCCCCTCCTCGGTGAGGATGCGCGCCAGACGCCAATCCCAGACCAGACGCATGATTATGCGAGATGGCCCCCCTTGAAAAGTGCGAGGGAGAGTCATGTGGAGGAACTTACCGGGAAAGTGTCACCCCCAAGCACCATCGTCTCATTCATCAAACACCCAACCGACTTTCTTGGTGCCGAAGGACAAACCGAGTGATTTGCCTTACATTAAAATCGCGAGTTCTGATTAAACCCTCAATCGTTCATCTTAAATGCGAGAATGATTCCCCTACGCTATCGGAGTGTGATAGCATCTTCTGTCCGGAATGCGGAACCTTGGCCTTCCCAGGCAAGGATGGAATCATCAAATGTCCAAATGGACGGTGTAACTACATCGGTGAGGCGAAGGGGAAGGTGAAACTCAAGAGTGGCGAGGAGATAGACACCAGCGACACAGTGACTTCCTCCAAGGCGAGTGACCTGAAGCACCTTCGTGAGGTGATAGATGACTCGTCCCAACACCGAGGTGTGCTCACCAGTGACAGTTATATCTGCCCGAAATGCGAAGGCAGCGAAGTCTTCGCAGAACTGAAGCAGACCAGAGCATCTGATGAGCCGGAAACTCGTATTCTCACCTGCGCGGATTGCTCGCACGGATGGCGCGAATACTGACTCCACCCACTCTCTCGCCCACTTATGCTCAACTCAGTCGACAACCCAGACTGACTGCTATCACCATACCTCTCGGCGATTCCATCGACAGGGAAGTGATTGTCAGGTTGCCATTGGCGAGGCTTGAAAGGAGGGGAGCCGGAGCCGAGAGGCATGATGCCTTCACCGAAGGGTGGCTCACCCATCCAATTTGCTGATGGCACCTCCGCGAGTGGGGACAGGCAAGTTCTCGGTCGGCAGTTATGGCGAATCCTACCCTTCATCAAACCATACAAAATCCGCTTCGGCCTCGGGATACTCACCAACGCCGGCGCCCGCGCATGTGACCTGCTCCCTTTCGTGGCAATGGGGCTACTCACCGATGCTGTGCTGAACGGTGAGGTGGGCACGGTCGATGAGTTCGCCTTCTACGGATTACTCATCCTGAGTGCGTTTACCGGCCTTGCGATTTTTCAGGGAATATCCAACTACTGCTGGGAGACATTAGCACAATACCTGCAACATGACATCAGAATGGCGGCTTTTGACTCACTGATAAAGATGGAAATTCGGTATTTCGAGGACCGCCAAACAGGCGACATCATGTCGGTGCTTTCAGCCGATGTCAATCAGTTGGAGAATTTTCTCTCCGACGCCTCCACCTCTATGATAAGAATCGTCATCACCTTCTCGGCCGCCTTTGCGATTCTCGTATGGATGTCGTGGAAATTGGCCCTGATTCTGTTCGTGCCTGTTTCCATCATAATGCCACTCATCTACTTCTTCTCTACCCGCGTTCAGAAGAGATATCGCGAGTCTCGACAATCGTTTGGTGACATAAATGCCGTCCTCTCCAACAACATCAGTGGGATGGGAGTGGTTCAGGCTTACAACGCCGAGGCATACGAAGCCGAGAGAGTGGGCGGTGAGAGTTCCGCATACAAGTTCCACGCCATCGGGGCGACCGTCGAGCGCACCAAGTTCCTCCCAGGAATCTATGTCATCGCCGGCATCGCCTTCGGACTCCTTGCCACTGCCGGCGGCTATCTGATGTTGCAGGGCGAAGATGCAGGAGGAATAACTCCCGGTCAGTTCGTCACCTTCCTGCTGATGAGCACGAGAATGTCAATGCCTTTGTTCATCCTCGGGATGTTGGTCAATCAGATTCAGAAATCTGAGGCGAGCGCCCGCAGGGTGTTCGCTATGATAGACCTTGAACCTACCATCGTCGACAAGGAAGGTGCTGTCTGCCTTGAGGAGCCGGCAAAATCCATCGCGTTTCATGATGTCCATTTCGGCTATCCCAATGGCAACAAGGTTCTCAACGGAGTCTCTTTTGAACTGGCCGAAAACCAAAGTATCGGAATCGTGGGTCCGACCGGAGCAGGGAAATCCACAATCGTCAAACTACTCCTACGCTATTACGAAACCGACTCCGGCTCGGTATCGATGAATGGCCAAGACATCCACGACCTCACCCTCGAATGCATCCGCGACCAGATAGGATATGTCAGTCAGGATGTCTATCTCTTCCACGGCACAATCAGAGAAAACATCGCTTATGCCGACCAGACTGCGAGTGATGACGACATCATGCGGGCATCTGAACTGGCCGGGGCCACCGAATTCATTGACTCGTTTCCCAACGGATTCAATACCGTCGTAGGTGACAGAGGCGTCAAACTGTCCGGCGGACAGAGACAGAGAATATCGCTGGCAAGAGCGATCCTGCGGCGGCCACCACTACTCATCCTCGATGAGGCGACCAGCGCCGTGGATACGCGCACTGAAGAGGTCATCCAGAGAAATCTGAATCAATTCAAGGATGGCAGGATGACAGTCGCCGTAGCCCACCGCCTCTCGACCATCCGCGACGCCAACTTGATCCTCGTACTCGTGGAAGGAGTTGTTGTGGAGCGAGGTACACACGACGACCTAATCACTCAAGAGGGAGTCTATGCAGACTTGTGGGCGGTACAGACGGGAGACCTTACGAACAGTACTGGAGAAGCGACCCAGTACGACCAGTGAAATAGAATCAACAGGAGGAAAATCCGTGTCGGAGAGCGTTGAATGGCTCACCGTAAATGCAGGCACTATCTGGCTAGGTAGCGATGACGGGAGAATCTCCATCCACCCAATCAAAACAGCTCCGAGACATCAAGTCAGAATCAATTATTCCTTTGAAATAACGAAAAAAGCATATCCGATGTATGAAAATAGAACAGATATTCACGATTCATCTGAGGCTTTTCCAGTAAAAGAATATGAGGGAGAGGCGCTGAGACCACCCACCGAAGCGGAATGGGATTTGGCCTACTCACAAGGATTGCTCAGCAAACCTCAATCGGAGTGGGAAGACCTTGCAGACCGGAGGTCGGTAAGTGGGTATTGGGGGCAGCGATGTGATGGATATCCGAGGACGACATCACATCCGGTGAAGATGGAACTGAAAAAGAGGTGGCGAGGCGATGAAGCAGTGACCGCACATCGCCCAGATTCACTCGGCGAACCCCATGCCTCCATTGTCACCCGCTTGGTCAGGCTTCCGGTTGGGGCGAGAGAGAAACCAGATGACCCACCAAGGCTTCCGCTTGAGGATGAAAGGAAATCACTCATCTTACGAGAAATCTTCATCGCTCTCTTAATTGGTATACTGCCAGCGTTTCTCTGGGCTTTCAACTTCGCCAGCCGCGGGTACATCGCCGAAGGGTGGGCGAACATTGCAATGGGGGGAATTGCCTTCAGCCTCGCCACCGGATTGGTCTTGCGCCCAAAGCGCGCCTCGTATCACGTCTCTACAGATGGCGCACAAATGGAGAAATGCACTCGCAGTTGCTCCCACTCAAAATGAGGTGGACCACCCCGTACGGCTCCTCGTGCCTCATCCCCATCTGTTGATTGGGGAAAACCACAATAGTTCCTCGCCCTGGTATCGCAATCCTACGGTTTGGGGAACACCACAAAAGGTTCCTCACCCAAGCACCCTAAACCTATTCTCACCATCTGTAATCCGGTTGGTAGTGATGTGGCCGCCCAGCGACGACCAAATGGCCGAATTGCTACGCCATGACCACGATTAACATCGAAAAAATGATGAGGACGATGAGAGGGGCTACAATCGCTTTCCGCATTGAGTTATCCATGTCGCCTCCTTGGGATGGTTTCCTATATGAAGGAAAAAAGGGACATCCCACGATTGGCACTCACGGCGACGGCCATACTTCACTGGAGTTTCATTGACGATTCTTGTCATCAATCTGAAGTCCACGGTTCTTGGTGACATGGATTCGCCACCACGCCTTGAGCACCCCCGTCCCATAGGACCAGTGAAGAAGGAAGGTCATCAGAGGCGCTGCGAACACGGTGAAAAATGACCTACTCGGAGAATTTCCCTTGGCCGCCCCCGCCCAACAGAGGAATAGGTAGAGGATGGCGAGAGAGACGGGAGTGTGAGTCGCTGTTCTCGGCAGTCCGAATGGGACTACTTCAGGTGATATGTTCCACACATCGGGGAGGGCGAGTCCACCGTTCGCAGCCCCCCACACAAACGAGGCGAGGCCGCACAGTACGAGGATTGGAAAGAGTCCGACTGCGGTATGTGACCACGCCTTCATCCGTGGGTGGACATCACTGGCCAAGATTCTCACCAATCCGTAGTTCTGAATCTGTTTGCGGACGCGGGCGGGGTTGCGACGGCGGTGCCAGATAATGGCTGAGCCGTCGGTCCACAACCGATGCCCGGCTTCCTTGATGCGATGGTCGAGCATCGCATCTTCGCAGCCGATTGCACCCTCGTCAAATCCTTCAACTTCGTCTAATACCGATTTGCGGTAGGCGGCATTGACTCCGGGCAATTGCTCTGCCGGTTCCAATTCTGCTTCTCCCCGTTTGCCATAATTGGTACCCGCCGTAACCCACTTGGAACAGAATGTGACATCGATTACTCGCTGCCAGAAGGTGGACCGATTGTCAGGAGGGGCGAAATTGGGGCCACCAACACCCGCTACCTCTTCACGGTCGAACCAACGAACGAGTTTGCCGACCCAATCCGGTTCCACCCAGACATCATCGTCGGTGAACATCACGATGTCGCAGTCGACCTCGCGCAGGGCGACATTGCAGGCGTCGGCACGGGTTCGCGAACCTTCATCGTCGATGAAACGGAAACCTGCTGCTTCGGCCACGGCCCGAGCAGGGTCGGCGCTGGGACCTACGACCACCACCTCAAATGTGGCTCCGCCGGCGCCCACTTCCTCATCAGGCCAAGTTTGTGCGGAGAGGCCATCGAGGGCGATTTGCAACTCCTCGGAATTGCGTAGTGATGGGATGATGACGCAGACGCGAGAACCCCCCCCTCCACCATCCATGACCACCCGACCACTCGGTCCATTTCAAGGGTGATGCATCAATGGCGAGTGGACGAGGGTTTGATTAGGGAGAGAGATACCTGCGCAGCCCATGAAAATAGCCCATATTGTGCTCTTTCTGCTGCTGCCACTCGCTGCCCTCGCCCCGATTGTCGATACCGGCAGCGTCGGATTGAGTGTTGAAGATGAACCACTAAATGCCAACGCGAAAAATGCACTCATCGTCAACAATCCGAATGTCAATTGGACTTTCACCGCCGGTGACTACGCTTCCTTCAATGGCTCGGCCTTCGCCGATAAGATGCGCTCTGAGATGGAAAACACCTCGGAAATCGACAGAGCTGTCGTTGAATGGGTGGGCGAGATGCGAGCCGACCTACCGGCTGATGTCGCCTGCTCGTTTCCCGCCTACAGCGGACAGTGCCACAGGTTGATGCTAACCATCAGAATGAACCTCACCGCCTACAATGACACCGACAACTGGATGTTCTCCACCAACACTTCTGTCCTCAGCACCGACCTGATTCCGACCGCCTATACGGGTTGGAGTCAGAGCATTGAGACCTCCTACTCCGAAATGTGGATGAGGGAACAGGGTGGCAATGAGGACCTCATGCGAAGCAAGTCTTGGCAGAATTCCACCACTGAAACCTATGTAACTGGGTATCTGAACAACTTTTCAGTCGGTAACATTTGGACGGAGAACACGACTGAGTGGGAAAATTGGACTAGCAAAGAGGATTCTGAAATGAACAATGGCGGAACTTGGGTTCCGAACACTCAAACCGACTCTGGCAGCACGACTGACCAGTATGAGACAATCCATAACGCCACGATGGAGACTTCGGTGGAGAGCCCGGGATACAATACCGCCAACTCTTCGGGCAGTGGACCTACGACCCTGCGCGCTCTTGTGATTGAGGATTGGAGGATGAATGGGGGGAACTATGAACTCCTTGGCTCGAGGATTATGGGTGAATGGGGATTCCCTCTATCCGTCGAAGGTGCTCCCATTCTCTCATGGCGATATGTGGTCGGGATATGGGTTGATGCCGATGGTGATGGGGTCCACGATTCCCATGACCTGTGTGCCGACACACCAATACCACACACCGACCTTGACGAGGATGGCTGTTCATGGGAACAGCGAGATGACGATGATGACGGGGTAGTGAATCCTGCTGACATCTGTGCTGGGACCACCGCCGCGATGACAGACATAGACGGCGACGGCTGTGCTTGGGAGCAGCGAGATGATGATGGCGATGGTGTCCTCAATCCAGATGACTATTGCGCCGACACACCTGCGGGAGAGCAAGTGGACACCGAACCTCCATGGGTGGGTTGCTCGGCCAGCCAGACTGACGGTGATAACGATGGAGTCTCTGACGCCAATGACACCTGCCCAGGGTATGATGACAACATAGATGTGGATGGAGATGGAATCGCTGATGGATGTGATTCCATGATTGACAATGATGGTGACGGTGTCAACAACACAGCCGACCTCTGCGAGGGTTTTGACGACCTGATTGATGTCGACCAAGATGGTACTCCAGATGGCTGTGACGATATCATTGACAGCGACTTCGATGGAGTCGCTGACGATGTCGACGAATGCATGGGATATGATGACACAATCGACGAGGACGGCGACGGTATCGTCGATGGATGTGATGACATCGTCGATTCTGATGGTGATGGAGTGGCGGATTCATTCGAAGTCTGCCCCGGTCATGACGACAATGTGGATGTCGATGCCGATGGAAAACCCGACGGCTGTGACGACATCATCGATTCGGACGGCGATGGAGTGGCAGACGCTGTTGATGCGTGCGCCGGACATGATGACAATGTGGATGTCGATGGTGACGGTGTTGCCGATGGCTGTGATGACATCATAGATTCTGACTCCGATGGCGTCGCCGATGCCGATGATTCATGTGCCGGCCACGATGACAATTTGGATGTCGACAACGATGGAATCGCCGATGGTTGCGACACCCTGCTCGACAATGATGCCGATGGTGTCGCCAACGATGATGATGACTGCGCCGCCACCCCTGCGGGAACAGAGGTTGATTCCACCGGCTGCAGAACTGCAGACGAGCAGAGTGGAATCGCCGGTGTCAGCACCCCTGTGTTCGCCGGCGCCGCAGTGGGATTGGTGGCTGTGGTCCTCGTCGTTCTCGCTCTGATGATGCGAGGGGGCAAGGAAGAAGAACCGCGGCAGTATGTTCCTCCGGACACATTGAGTTTCGGTGGTGCTGGAATGCCGTCGAGGAGAACGGGTTCTCTCGATGACCTCTATCCCACCTCCGGTGCTCCGCCACCGTCAAGCACACCTCACCCTTCACAGGTAGGGCAGGTGCAACCAGACGGCAATGAATACCTCGAACACCCGCCCCAATCCGGCAATTGGTGGTATCGCGACCGACATACCAACCATTGGCAGAGATGGCGTGAGTGAGCGACATACCAACCATCGGCAGAGATGGCGCGAGTGAGCGACAGCCACCCCCCGCCATACCCAATTTTCCGCCAATTCCCCAAGTTTCCTCTGCAAGGATACCGGCATTCCCTCACCAGATTCTTCAGCCGCGCCCGGCAGGGTCTTGCGCGGGCGTCCCTCTCGGGTCAATATCTGTTATTTTCAGCCGCGCCCAGTATGACTTGGAAGGACCTGTGACACCGGTGCTGTGCCGTTGAGCGTTCACCCGAGCAAGGCGGAACCATGCCGCCGAGATGTTCGCCCAGTATGACTTGGAAGGACCTGTGCCACCGGTGCTGTGCCGTTGAGCGTTCACCCGAGCAAGGCGGAACCATGCCGCCGAGATGTTCGCCCGACTGAGAGCCTGATGGGTGGTGTGCATCAGCCGAAGTGTTTGCCCGACTGATGACCTTACCCTCTGAAACAACCTCTGATTCCGTATAAGACGGGAAGACGCAAGGTTTTGAAGGTGGTTCAACCCCTCAGGGGTTGAGTGACATGGCGGTAGGCAGTGGTATTCGATTGAACGGCGCATTGAGCATCCTCTTGGTGATTTTACTCGTGTTGGGCGGAATGGCATCAATGACTTCTCTAGAAAGTGGAGATGCGGCATTGAGCAGTGAGGGCTCTGCAGACGAGACGGATGATGGGAGGACAACTGGCGAGACAACCAACAACGAAGTCAGCAGCGAAGCCCAACTCAGAGAACTGTGCCAGCAGGTCTGGAACCGCATGGATGGAAATGAAGATAGAGACCAGCCGATGCCGAGACTCTTTACCGCCGACAGTGCAGATGGACGGCAGAGCGATTCAGCCGGCAACCATCACGGAAATGACTCCGGCGGTCACGATGGCGCTGGAGATGGCCACGGCGATTCCGGCAACCATGGCGATGATAGTAATGACCCGAGTGGTAATCACCACGGAGATGGGGCTAACGACCACGACGGCGGCCACGATGGCGGCGGAGATGGGCACGATGACCCATCCGACCACGATTGGCATCTTCCCGACTACATCTCCGTGCAAAGAACCGCTACTGGAGACTATGTAATTCGTATCACCCATGATGACGGAACGGTCACTGAGGAGGTTCTGACCGCAGAAGAGTTTGCCGAGTTCCTCGAAGATTGGGGGTGGCAGACCGACCCTGAGACTGATGAGCAGCACGACTGGGTGGATGAAGATGAGGAGCACGACTGGTCTGATGAATGGTTGGAGGATTGGGCACATGACTGGGTTGAGGAAGAGATTCCTGAGATTGCCATGGAAATCCTCGACGATGGAACCATCATCATCGTCAGAGACAACGGCGATTATGTGGAATATGACATCATTCGTACGAGCGACTCCGGTGAGACGACCATCATCCGAGTGACCCCTTGGGCCACAGAGGTCATTCACCCATCCCCCGAGGCACAACAGCAGTGGCGAGGCGGCAGCGGTGCCCATGATGAGTGGGGTGGCGAGATGGCACCACTTCTCGATGTGAACATCGACTACGATGAGGAGACGATGCAGAGATGCAGAAGGATGATGCATGATAACGAGGGTGATTCACCTGACGGCCCGGTGATGGATGCCCACCCCTCACCCGAGAGGGAAAGAAGGGAATGACTTCCTCACTCCACAAAAAAATGCGTGGGTTGGTTAGAGCCAACGCTTTTGAACCTTCTTTGAGGAGCGGAGATATCGCAGGGGTATGGGGAGCACCATGATGAACATAACAGCCCGACAGGACACCTTCAGAATGATTGTGGACATTCTTTCCGCACTGGTCGATGAAGCGCGGTTCAATTTTGAGCAGGACAAACTGACGGTCAAAGTCGTTGACCCGAGCCATGTGGCGATGATCAAGATGGAGGTCGATGCCGCCGCTTTTGAATCGTGGGAGGTTGACGAGACCGCTCTCGGCCTAGAATTGGACAAGATTTCCAAACTCGTTCAACTGGCGAACACCGGCGACCTCATCATCGTCAACTACAACGACGCCGTCGGTAAAGCGGAGTTTCAGGTCGGTGAAATCGAGAGGACGATTCGCCCCTTGGACCGAAACAACATACCCAACCCGAATGTTCCTGAATTTCCAACTGCGGCATCAATCTCTCTCTCTGGTGCCAAATTCGCCCGCGCCTTGAAGGCGGCAGACCAAGTTGGAGACCTCGTCACCTTCTCCGTTGACCAGAATCGTTTCAACATCCATGTCTCCGGAGAATCGGATGCCGTGAATGTCAGTTATGAGGAGGGTGAACTTCAAGACCTCTCTTGTGACAATCCTGTAATGAGCCAGTACAGTCTCCAATACCTGCTTCCTCTCGCCAAGAGAATCGAGTCAAATGTCGAGACTGTGACCGTTCGGTTCGGAGACAAGCATCCACTTCGCCTCGAATTCGAATTCGCCGAAGGAGGAGCAGATGTAGTCTACTTCCTCGCTCCGAGAGTGGAAGGCGAAACATAGTTATCAAACCGTAATGTCTCCTCAGCGAGAGATGAAGCGCTATGAGTGCTAACCCCTCTAAAATCCCGCAATATTTGGTTATCTTCCTTCTTCTAGTGATTCCGATGGAAGCCACTAGTTACAGTGGTGGAATCACCGGACAATCATCCGCTGGTTGCACCTGCCACTCTCAGGGGACAACCGCACCATCGCTTTCAGGTCTCCCCGGCGGGGGTTATGAACCACTGACGACCTACTCTCTCTCTATCAGTGCAACGGGGGGTGTTTCCGGTACCAACGGTGGATTCAATCTCGCTGCCACCTCAGGTACATTCTCCAATCCCGGCTCCAATGTCCAACTGTCAAATGGTGAGGCGACTCACACCAATTACAATGCCCGTAGTTGGACTCTCGACTGGACTGCGCCGTCAAGCGGGTCTGGAGATGTCACACTGAATCTCGCGGTGAACTATGTCAACGGCAATGGTAATAGTGGTGGCGATAGTTACGGAGTTGACTCCTGGGTCGTTCAGGAAGTTCTTGCTGATTCAGATAACGACGGAGTTGCTGATGGTAGTGACCTCTGCCCGAACACTCCGGGCGGGGAGACTGTTGATGCAGAGGGGTGTTCAGAATCTCAACTCGATGATGATGGAGACGGAGTCACGAATGATGTTGACCTCTGTCCTAATACAGAGGGGGGTGTATCAGTGGACACAGATGGGTGTGCGTCAAATCAGCGGGACAGCGATGGTGATGGATGGAGTGATGCGGAGGAACAAATGTGTTCCACCGACCCTGAATCTGCGTCCTCCACACCCATTGACACCGATGGAGATTCCGAATGTGATTTCATCGACGGTGATGATGACGGAGATGGAGTCGATGATGCACTAGATGCATTTCCACTAGACGATTCTGAACATGAAGATAGTGACGGTGATGGAATAGGAAACAACGCTGACAGCGATGATGATGGAGATGGTGTCGATGATGGTTACGACCACTTTCCTCTGGATGCCAACGAACAGGTTGACACTGATGGAGACGGAATTGGTGACAACGCCGACTTAGACGATGATGGGGATTCCGTCTCTGATGAAGATGATGCTTTTCCTCTGAATCCCAATGAACAGGTTGACACCGATGGAGACGGAATCGGGGACAATACCGATTCGGACGATGATGGAGATGGTTGGTCAGACCTTGACGAAGTCGACTGTCGTACTGATTTCCTCAACGCAAGTGATATCCCATCTGATTCGGACATGGATGGTATCTGCGACCGATTGGACAGCGACATTGATGATGATGGCGTCATCGACTCCCTTGATGCATTCCCTCTTGATGGGTCGGAACAGAGTGATTCAGATGGCGATGGAATCGGAGACAACGGCGACCTCGATGACGACAATGACGGAACAAAAGATGAAAATGATGCTTTTCCCAACAATCCACTGGAGTGGCTTGACTCAGATGGGGATGGAGTCGGCGACAATTCTGACGACGATGACGACAATGATGGCTTCCGAGACTTCGAGGAACTTGCCTGTCTATCTGACCCGCGGTCGAATCTCTCATCTCCAACTGATTACGATGACGATGGCTATTGTGATGCCATGGATAGTGATGACGATGATGATGATTGGAAGGATGATGATGAACAGAAATGTAGTTCATCGCCCCTGAATTCATCAAGCATTCCTGTCGACACCGACGGGGATGGGTTATGCGACCCGATGGATAACGATGATGACGGAGATGGGGTGAATGACGAAGACGATTTCTACCCTCTCGATGCTACCAGAAGCGTCGATGAGATGTCAGATTCATCAGATGCCCTATACTATTCGATGATTGTCCTGAGCATTGTCCTCCTCAGCGCAACCGGCCTGTTCCTCTCTCGCAGGTTCAAGCCAAGCCATCTAAATGTCTCTGGTAAACCATCACCCGATGTTCCCATGAATGCATTTCCTATACCTGATGAAGGGCTTCCCGAAGGATGGACGGAGGAGCAGTGGAGATGGTATGGCGAACAATGGTTGAGAGAAAATGGGCGATTATGAACCAAAAGGAAACAGCACGGATTTCACCCCCGCACAATTGCGGCAATTATTTTCCACAAAGGCGGTTGTTCCAAATAATGTGAATCATTAGAGGCAATCCATGACCACAAAAGAAGTACCGGTGAGCCCCACTCCAGTCAGCCACCTCAAATTCTGGCCGCAAGCCGGACATCAGATTGAAGGACGAACATCAAACTGAGGCACCCACTGGTCATTGTCTGGACCCGACCTGAGTGGGGAGTCGTACGACAACGAGTCAATCGTCGCTGAGACTGCGTTGAGTCATTATCATCATTTTGCCCCAGTCGTTGAACCGCCATCCATGTGGCAACTAGGAATACCGAGATTGGATTTCCATGAAAAAAAAAATCAAACACCCCATAATGTTGAAAAGGGTCAATCTTCTAGTGGGAATGTGGGTATTGACGATTGTCAAATCATCCGAGATATCGTTGGCAAGACCAGCCAATTTGAGATAGTGCCGGAGTCGGAGATTGAAGCACCTTATCTCTGCCTCCTCCACCACATGATTGATGTCGCCGCGGTTGCTATCAAAATGTGGGAACTTGGACTTTCGCAAGAGCAGAAGAAAAATCTGGCGACATTATTTACACCACCCCATGAGCAGTATTCCTCCAGTGCAGTGGAAACAGATAGCGATGGCGGCA
>CAYFFQ010000008.1:0-13738 GCA_964342465.1 uncultured Candidatus Poseidoniales archaeon
TGAACTGCAACTCCATCGGCCCCGCTACGCATCTTCGATATAGTGATTCTCCTTCCATTTCATCCACAACCGAGCAAACTTCAAACGACAACCGAGCAGACAAGTTTATCCGGAAAAGTGAGTTAAGCACTGTATGGCCATTCCAACGACCAGATATGAGAGGTTGAGCGCGGTCTTGAGTGAACACACGATGATAGGTTCAAAGACGACCACATACATAGTGACTCACATCGACGAGATGTGCATAGTATTCTCTGAAAACAACTCCACCAAGAAGGTAATGATTCCAACCGATGTAGCCCTCGAGTGGATATCTGCCTACGAATTCGGCCTAATCAACACGAAAATGTCAAGTCGGGAGATGCGTGAGATTGTCAAGAAAAAATCCGACTGGGCTGCACATATCCATGCGTTTGAAACCCACTTATCCGCTATCGTGAGAGCATGGGCACAATCAGATATTTGACCAATCAATCCCTTGAAAAAAAGATGGTAGTCAAGTTAATGGATTCCTTTAGCATCTTTTCGGACTTGGTCTGACACTCCCAGATGGTGATGACCGTCCACCCCAAGAACTCAAGGTTTCGGAGATTGATTCTGTCTCTGGCGATATTCCTCTCGATTTTCTCTTCCCAGAATGCGCGGTTCTTCTTCGGTAGCACCGGCATACAGTGGGGGCACCTGTGCCAGAAACAACCGTTCACGAAGATTGCAATCTTTCTCCGCGGCCAAGCGATGTCGGGCCTCGCGGCAATCCCCCCGTCGTCGGCCCTCACCACCCAGTGCAGACGATAGCCACGCAACCCCGCATCAATGAGTGCTCTTCTCACCCGTAATTCCGGTTTGGTGTTCTTCCCCCTGTTCGCCCGCATGGTGTTGCTCGCGCCAATCGAACTCGGGTGGGGGAAATCCCTCATCGGTGTCTCCCTCATCGCTGTTCCCCGCATCATCTGCCCTCTTCCCTTTGCCGGCTAAGGACGAGGGTGGCGAGAGCCATAGTGCTGAGCCCAGCCAACAGAGTGAACCCTGGAATTGACTTTTCTTCACCGTAATTTACCCCCTTCACCTCGTATTTGGCTTGGTTCCATTGGTCGGCGGAGTCGGCTTTCCCATCCCCGTTCACCGCATTCCCAGTCAAGGTGAAGGTGACCAACTCGCTCTCCACCTGCGGCGCCGTCCACACCACCTCCCACTGTCTCTGGCTGTTCCCCGCCGCCTTGTGCGTCGCCTGATTATCGACGATTCTGACTCTACTCTCGTTCACTGGTGCAAGAGTACCCCCTGTGACATGGAGGTTGAACCCCCCTTCCGCACCGCCTTGCCCCCCGTTTTCCTCTTGGTTCGTTGGTTGCGGCCCACCCGTGATGGTGATGCTCAGATTCACCACATCCCCTGCTGAGAAGTTTAGTGGTAGTCCTGTGAGAGTGACCTCCACACTTTCAGTCGCTTTTCCGGCGTGACAGACGCAACCGAGGCTTGTGTTGGAAATGCCGTCCTCTCTGCCGGCGACTTCCGGCAGAATACCAGTTTGTGCGGTAGAAACGAGAAGTAGGACACCCAACAAGACGAGTAGCGCAGTCGGCGGCGGGACAATGATACGAGCCATCATTGAGGTGGCGACGAGTGAAGGATTTTGAGTCTTTGGCATCAGATATTTGCCTCTGAGGGGCATGAAAACCCCTCGCAATCATTGAGTAGCAGACCTGTCATATTTTCAAAATAATACTACAAAAGGCAGTTGAGCAATCAGAAGCGGGCAACCATCTCTTCGCAGACCACCGCAGCCAACACGATGAACTCAGATATCTCGTTGAGCAATCAGAAGCGGGCAACCATCTCTTCGCAGACCACCGCAGCCAACACGATGAACTCAGATATCTCGTTGAGCAATCAGAAGCGGGCAACCATCTCTTCGCAGAGGGGATTTCGCCATCTGTATTTTCATTGAGAAATAGTGGGGGAAATTTGGTGTCGACCACCACTTCGGATTTTCACAGACCATTGAGTACGAGGCGCAGGTCTTGCAGAAAGAGGTCAACAGGAATCTCGGCCTCGGCCCAAACAACCCTCGGTTTCCCCTCCTCATCAATGATGTAGGTCGGTTGCGTGTGGTGGAATCCATATCCCTCCGTTGAATTGTCCTCGTAGTCCACAGGATTCACTCCATAAGTCGTCAATACCGGATTTACCGCATCGGGATGTCCCGTCAGGTGCGGCCAGTCATACCCACGCTCACTGGTCCAGTTCGTCAAGTGTGAAGGGGAGTCATACCACGGGTCTATAGTCACCGAGACGAAGGTCACATTTGCGCTTTCCCCCTCATTCAGGGAGGTGCGAATGAAGTTGAGCCCCGCTTCGGTCACCGGACAGGTGTTTTCGCACCGAGTGTATGTGAAAGCGAGCACAACAACCGTTCCGCGCTGCTCTTCGAGTGACCAGAGGGAGCCGTCCATGTTCTCAAGTGTGAAAAGTGGGGCATAGACCGCGCCACGCCACTCCGTACCGTGGAAAAGTGAGGGGTCAGGGGGTTCCTCTTCCAAACAACCGTTCAGGATGGTGCCGGCGAGAAGGAGGGTGAGGCAGAGGGCGCGCAGAGGATGTTTCAGCATCTGCATGTCGCATTCCCGATGTTCTTTGGAGGTGGCCATTGTTCATTATTCTGCTCTCATGTTCAATCACACAGGCCGTTTCCTTGTCCGATCACACATACCGTTTCCTCGTCCACTCACACAGGCCGTTTCCTTGGTCAATCACACATACCGTTTCCTTGTCGAACCAGATACATCGTTCATTGTGGATTCATATCGGCCGTTTCTTTGTGGGGTCACATACACCGTTTGCCTGTGGATTCGCATACACCGTTTCATTTTGATTGTAATTTCCACCCTCTATTCTTTTATCATCCATACGACGCACCGGCGTCACCGGTGAGGAGTGGAGAATCAGATGGAAAGAAAACTGATGAAAGGAATCGTAGGAGTCATACTTTTGTTGAATGTGGCACTTGCAGGTTGCTTGGGTGGAAATGAGGCGGCGATTTCAAACGAGCCGGTGGTGGCTGATGAGGTGACGATTGAATCTCAGAACAACCATTACAACAACACCACGAATGAAAACACGACCAATGTCTTTCAATACAATGGTAGTGCAGAAGGCCAGCTCTATGTGTTATACGGGTTCGCGAACCCGTCGTGGGGAGTGGTGACAACCACTTATCCAGATGGAACGGTGGTCAATGAGACGATTGAGGGTGGGCCAAATGATTTTCATTCATTTACGACCATCAACACTGCTGCGAATGAGAGTCTTAAAATTGAAAGCGCTGTCTACAGTGCGGTCGTGAGCATCGATTGGGCGAATAATAGTGATACTCAGAATTACAATAGTTGGTACCGCACTGTCACCACCACATCGATTGCGGACATCCAATCCGCTTGTTATGAGGACAATCGTATGAATACTCAGATTAAGTCCTACTTCGGTGGTGGTAGGGAGTGTTCCTTCACCATCGGTGGCTACTACACCTACGCCAATACCTACTACTCGAACTACTTTTTGTTAGATGGATTCACTTGGGAAATTCACTACCGAATCGTGCCGACAGAGACAGGTATTTCGTCGCCCTGATGTTCCGCAAAGGCGATTCCGCCTAGTTGTATTGCGAGCAGGCTTTGCAGTAGTCAGCGCCGTAGGCGGGGATGTGGTGAACCTGCATCGCCCCACAGTGGGTACACGGTTTGCCGGTTGGAATCATCTCTCCACTCTGACTTCCGCCACTGCTGCTCTGAGTGGCGGTATCGGGTGTTGCGCCTGAATGGCCGGCGGCAACCCCAGCGTTGAGGGCCGCCTCAGCCTCAGCGAGGCTCGGAATCGCAGGCATCGCCGTGCCGGACTTCTTGCCGCCGGTCAGCAACAATGCTGCGACTACAATCAACAGCAGAACGAATACCGCGGCGATGCCACCGACAAGCGCCATGCTCACTCCTCCGCCTTCTGGTTCGGCCGCCCCGCTACCACCATCACCACCGCCGTCGCCGTTTCCGTCACCAGTGCCATCGCTTCCATCAGCACCGCCGTCACCGCTTCCATCGTCTTCCCCGAGACCGGGGAAGTCGAGCGCGTAGAGCGGGTCGGTGCCGTTGGCGATCTCATCGGCATCCGAAAATCCGTCCCCGTCATCGTCATCGTCGATTTCATCAGCCAGACCATCTTGGTCGTAGTCGGGACAACCCTGCATATCTCCGGTGGAATAACCTTCCACAGTCGGGCAGTCGTCTCCGTCTGTACCGTCGGGATTGTCTCCATAACCATCCCCATCGCTATCGCTCTGCTGAGTCGCATCGAGTGGCATGAAGTCGTCCTTGTCAGAGACCCCATCCCCATCGTTGTCTCGCTGGCTCTCTCCGCAACCGTTGAGGTCCACTCCCTCTCCGGTTGGTGTTTCTGCACATTGGTCTGAGAGGTCATTAACCCCATCACCGTCACTGTCGCGCTGTTCGTCCGAACATCCGGTCGCATCCACCGAGTCGAGGTCGGTTGTGCCCGGACAGAGGTCCTGTGCATCATTCACTCCATCCTCATCACTGTCCTTCTGGCTAGGTGAACAACCCTCTCCGTCAGCGAGGTGCCTCTCGTGGGCGGGGGTGTCGGGGCAGAGGTCATCGCCGTTGTAGGTGCCATCGTAATCGTCGTCTCTCTGGGCATCTGAACAGCCCCAGATGTCGATGTCCGGCGCTCCATACGGTGTGTCGGGACAATTGTCGTTGGCGTCGATTACGAAATCGTGGTCGGCTTCCCATGCGTGTCTCTTGATTTCTCGTAGTTGCATCGGGTCGCCACCGTGGTACCAAACCTGTTCCCAGCCATTCTCATCCACCAGCAACTTAGGGTAGGTTCCTCCATCCTCGCCCTTGAGAGTGAGGGTCTCCCAAGTGTCGGAATTCGAAGTCGGGGAGGCCATCTGTATTGAACCGTAGCCGCTGTTGTACCATGCCGAATGAAGGAGTCCGGCTGAGTCCTGTTGAACGGAAAGGTAGGCGATGTTCTCCGATGTGTCCTGATGCAGAATCTTGTAGTTGAAGCCCGCAGAAGTCCATTCAGCCACCTGAACAGTACACTCCTGCGGAGCGTCACAAGTCGTATCACCCGACGAATCGGTTCCGCGGAAATAATTGATGAATAGGGTGCCATTATCACTCACTGCGGTGTCAAGTCGGTAGGTTCCAACCTGCCCGCTTGTGGTCACATTGTGGATGACCCAGCCGCCATTTCCATCCTCTATCGCCATCCGGAGCATGTGCGGGTTGCTGGAGTAGTAACTGACATGTGCGACATCATTTACATAGTCCACTCTGGCGAAAGTCCCGTTGACCTGTACAACCTCCTCAACCCATGTGTTCGGGCCGGTCTCGCGCGCCACCTTGAGAACCGAGTATTGTCCGCTGTTGTCGGTGTATGATACGATGCGATTTCCCTGTGAGTCTATGGCTAGGTCGGTGTACCAGCCGGTTGAATTGTCCTCACTAATCGTTTCGATTGTCCATTGTGTGCCGGTGAGTGTAGCCACCCGTGCGGCTGTCTTGATGACGAAACCGAAAGAATTGACCTCGGTTTTTGCGTGGTAGGCGATGCTCTCACTCCCGTCCGGTGCGATGGCGATGCTGTTGTATCTCCCCGTCTCGCCACCTTGGTCCACTAGTTGTGCGGCTCCCCATGTCCCGTCTTGGTTCTGCTTGCGGTAGACGAGATTGCAGTCGTCGGTCATGTTGGTGGGCTCTCTGTCACAAGACCATTCACTTGGGTCTGACATACCGCGGAAGTGGCTCAGCCTCAGTAGTCCGTCTGGCCCCTTGATTACATCGACATATTGGGAATCTTCACCGGAGTCGGTCAGAATCTGCTGCTCGTAATGGCAGCCGCTGTCATCAATCACCTTTCCCGCAGGAGTGGCGAGGCAGCGGTCCTGTGCATCAGCAAGTCCATCCCCGTCTCCGTCTGGTGCTGGGGATGCGATGAGTAGGTCACCGTTGTCGTAGTCGTGGTAGGAGAAGACCTCATCGTCATTGGCGTTCAGAACTATGTCGCCGTAAGACCCAACACTTCCTGTGCTGGCGATTGTCACCTCTTCCCATGTCGCATCCTTTCCGCGCATCAGGACGAGGTCGTCGCTTCCGCTGTCATGGTGAGCTATATGCAGGTCGCCGAGTGAATTGAGTTCCATTCGTATGTATTCGCCGAGGTCGGCACCACTCCTCGATGCGATTTCAGCGTGGCTCCAACTTCCTGATGCCGGTTTCTCGGCAAGTCGGATGCTGGCCCAGGACGAACCATTCTGATAGGCGATGAATTCATCTCCATTGCTGTCGATTTCTAGGTCAAGCCAAGTTGATGGTTTGTATGAATCGCCGGTCTCGTTGATGTGAATGTCTTGGACTACCCACCCCGCTCCATCGTGGACGGCATAGCGTAGGGAACGGACAGACCAAGCAATTGTTGCGGGTGCTGGTAAGCCGTTGGTATTGACGATGCGGGAATCATAAGCCACTCTCGGTCTGCCGTCTGCCCCGATGGCAAGAGTGCTGTATTGTCCGCTGTCCGTGTAGTCGTCGTAGTCGGTGTCCTCCCCCTGCCCGCGGTCCACGACTCCGTAGGCCCAAGAGGAGTCACTACTGTCCCAATGGGCGAATGACAGGATGTAATCCCCGCTGTATGCCGTTGTTGAATCTCCGGTTTGGAAGGTGAACCATTCGGAGTCATCAGATGTCAATGCGAATCCTATGCGACCTGTGCCACTGTATGGGTTGCCATCTCCGGTGTCCTCCCCTGGGGCGACAGACTGGGTGTCCCATGAGGTGCCGTCATACCTTGAGATTCTGACAATCGAGTTGGTGACATCGAATGAGGCTATTCTCGGATTCCCCGATGAATCAATCTCAAGTTCCGCATATCTGCCGATGTCACCGAAAGTATAGACATCCTCGACGAGCCAAGCATATCCATTCCAATGGGCGGCCTTCAAGTCACGTCCAGCAGCCGAATAGAAGGCGACCCATATTGTACCGTCATCCGCCATTTCGGCGCTCGTCCACTGTCCTGTGGTCCCGTCACTGTCGGCAGTTTCGTGAAGCCATGAGGTGGCTGAGGAACGCGCTCCGGCAGACCAAGTGTCACCTCCAAGATGCAAGTAAGCATCGCCGGTGGTGAAGTCCTTCTCATCCACCCTTTCCCCTCCATTTTGTGTCATCAATACCGGCGTCAGGCTCGCCGCAAGCAGCACTACAATCAACGCAGTGGGGTATCCGATGGGGGTTCGACTCATGTTCATCGCCTATCTCAGGTTAGGAGTGTGATTAAGTCATTCCCGTTCTCCGTCTTACCGCCGCGAAGCGGCGATTCTCCCATTTCGATGTACGAGAGGCAATGTCAGTGGTCTTGCCCAATAATGGGTGAACCCCCCCCGCCAATTCTCACAGCATCGGTTCGGGTCGTGAACTCATAGCATGTGTGTTGGTGTCGGTTCAACCATTGACGGCATTGGTTCGGGTCGTGAACTCCTAGCATGGGTGTTGGTGTCGGTTCAACAACTCTTGTGAGAGTGATTTTCCTGTCTCTGACCTATCTATAGAAAGCAAAGCCTCATTTCCCCTATCCGTTTGGTCGGGTTGATGTCGGAGCGCCAGCCATCCGGTCGGGATGCCTACCCTCTACCGGACGACCTTGACATCAGCCATGATGGATTCATCACCGCCGAGGAGTTGGTTCATCATTTCGACGCCGACCACGATGGCAAAGTATCGGTCGATGACTTTCTTGAAGTGACAGAACACGATAAACTTGACAGGAACTTGGAGCGCATCAAAGAGAGAAGAAGTGGCAGAAAGGGGCTCTTCCGCGGCCCCGAAGGACTGACCTTTCTCACCGGACTCGCCTACGGCATAGTCTTCTTCGGTCTAACTTCGGTTCTCTCTGCCGGAATGCTCGGTCCGGAGATGAACAATTCAGTGTGGCTTGACGAAACCATCTCAGGGACATTTTTCGACCCCGGTGGTGATTGCTTGGACAGCAGTGGCGTGGTGTGGGTGAATGTCTGGGTGGACAACGACCAGCACCTCATAAACATGAGAGTTCACAACATTCGTCAGTTTGATGGCGAAGCCAAGGCTCTGAGATGGGTGATTGTGGATGGGGATGGCAAGGCCATCTCGGAGGAGATAGTCGGAAACATCTCGTATGGAGCGGTCGATTTCTCCCCTTACACTGATGGTGCATACACTTTGGAGGTTTATTTCCACAATCTGACCGGCCTCAACTTCACTGATTTGGAGCCGGAAAAGAAGATGGAGTTGGTAGCATCTGCACCTCTCTACACAGAGGACCCCCACTTCGCTCCAGTGGAGATTTCCACCAATGAGCCGACCTTTCCATGGGAATCAGGGAGCCATCAAGAGGCGAGGATAAGCGAGGGCGGAGAACGAATCTGCCTCACCCTCCGCCAACTCGGGGCTTGGGGTTGGGGCCTGATGACTGCTGAACTTGCGGGTGGCAGGGAGACGGCGATGCTCACTGGAGGTTCTGCCGGTGTACCTGCTTGGTGGATGGCATTTGTCTCACTCTCATTGAGTGTCTTCTTCCTTTTCATTCAATATCCATTGATGTATCGATTCTATCACAAGGAAATCGATGACATTCTCTCTGAGGGCGAATTACGAAGGGTTGTCCAACGAGCCCTTGAGCGATGTGAGAATGACCTCCATCTGAAGATTGAATGGAGCGAGATGAAAATGCGCAAGAGGGACCTTTCTGTGGATGTGCTGGTTCCCTACCGAGCGACCCAATCAGCTGTAATTGAGCAGAATCAGGTGACTACAGCGATGCTGAAGGAGGTCTTGGCGGACTTCAAGGTCTATGGTGAACTTACTCCGCTGCAACTGAAGGCCAAACCTCTCGATGACCATGAGGGTGCATTCGAATCGCTGGCTCAAGGGCGCAGTGATGTCGAACTTCCAGAACTCAATATCGAGAGGCCGGCACTGGTGCAGGACTACACCGATTTCTTCAGCGGCATCCACAACACCGCCTCACTAGAAAAGAAGGTCAAGGACCATCTCGCCGAGTTCATGAAGGAGAGAAAGGAAATGGAGAACCGCGGCGACTGGATAGGAGTGGACGAATCAAGAGTCGCCGTTCGCCTAATCTACAAACCAAAGATGCGCTTCTCCTTCTTCAAGTTCGGGAAATCCTATGTCGAAGTTCAGGAGGAACTGAAACGACATCTCACAGAGAGACTCGCAGACCAACTCGGGGGTAGAGATGTTGTTGTCTCATGCCGCAACGAGGTGGCCACCCTCGCTGACCGTTCGGGGGCGGGACGAACCGAGAGTGGAGTGGGCGAGCATAAGGGTCAGGCGTTCGTCGCCCGTCAGGATGGTTTGGCAGGTACCATTCTGCAAAGCCAGTTCATGGGAGACATCCTCTCTTCGGTGGAGTATGTCGCCCACGAAAACCGCGAAAAAATTGACAAGTGGGGATTCTGGGGCCTCATCATCTTCGTGTGGATCCCGTTCATGGCATCAGGAGTCTTGGTGGGGGCGATGATGGGGCTGGTGGCGCGGATGCCTTTCCTGCGCGTTCTCACGGCCTGTTTTGTCGGCGGGGCCATCGCCTCCATCACTTGGGCATATACTGCAGAGAGCATAATCGAGGTGATGCATGCGCTGAATGCAGAACTTTTCATCCCCATTATGATTGGAGTGATTTTCATAGCCGCAATCATGCATATCCGCACCAACAAGAGGAGGCGTAGGGAGGAGTTGTTCAAGGGTTCCCTCGCTTTCTTCTCCGGTATTGATGACTGATTCTTCCGATTGGCGGATTCAAAGGTGCGAAATCCCCCTCCCCTTGCGATTGCCTGCACTCAGTTTGAAGGACTTGGGCGTGTTCGTCCCCTCATGGTGTGGTGGCAGATGGTGGTGCGCTGGTTCATCTCTGGCGGTCTGGTGGTCGGGGCGAGTGAACTTGGCAAGCGAAATGAACTCCTCGGAGCACTCCTCGTCTCCATTCCATTGGTCTCGGTTCTAGCGATAGTCTGGTTGTGGTCGGACACTCAAGACAGTGAACAGGTTGCGAATTTCACCACGGGAATACTGTGGTTGGTCCTCCCTTCGCTGGTTCTTTTCCTCTCGCTGCCGATTCTGTTGAGGAGGGGTGTTGAGTTCTGGCCTGCACTGGGGATTGCCACCATGTTGACCGTTATCGCCTACGGTATCGGCTATCAGTTGGCTCAGAGGTTAGCGATTTGACCCGAAAGCCTCGCTTTTGACCATCTTCTCCATGCCGACTATTCAGGCGACATGGGCCACTACGTCGATCAGCACGGTTGATTGATTGGACCGCATTGGCCAGGCCGTTGATTTCTTCGTCAAATTGTTGGAGGCAGTTCGGCCCCCATCAATTTTTCATGGTCAGAGATTGAGGAGGCGCAGTTTGCGAAACGGCATTTCACAACTCCCCCTTTGCCCGCCCCCGTAAAGAACCGGAGTTGTAGGCGAACATGGTTCACGCGCCTCTGTTTCACGGGTCCACATTGGCAATTGAATCGCTTATCGTCACCCACGGATGGCGGCGATTTGTGTAGATTTCAAATGATGGAATGGGGAAGTCCGGGTTGGTGAAGAGGCCGACGGGAATCCCCGTAGATGAAGAACCACTCAGGGAGTAGTGAGTTGTCGAGCCGCAGTTCGTACAGAAATTGAAATCGATTTTTTGTCCATCGTCGCCAATTCTGGTGAACTTCTTCGTCTCACCGATGATGGTAACAACTCCGTTGGCGAATCTCGCTTGAACCCCGAATATGGAACCGGTTCTCTTCTGGCAGTCAAAGCAATGACATAGTCCCACTCTTTCTGGGTCGGCACTGGTGACGATTTTTACTAGCCCGCAGGCGCATTCGGCACTCCGTTGCATGTGAGTCCCAAACGTTCCCCCCCTCGTAAGTCTTCGGCCTGTGGGAATCTGTCTGTTGGTTAGCAGGCGGCTGGGTGGGTTTGACTTTCACTGTTCGCCTATTGGAGGTGGTTTTGTCCATGGATGAGCGGCTGGGTGGGTTTGACCTTCACTGTTCGCCCATTGGAGATGTCTTAGATTCAGTGAGAGAACTCCTGTGCCTTCTTGACGAGGTTCATGTTCTTCACTCGGTGGGTGCCTATTGGGGTTACGGATAGTGCAGATACGAGAATCATGCCAGTGACGAGGAAGACTATCCTCCAGTCGATAGGGAAATCGAAATACCATGACCAGGTTGTGAACGCCGCACCCATCCATTGGGCGGTGGCAATAGATGCCCACGCCCCGATGACACCGCCCAACAAGCCGATGACCATGTTCTCAAAGAGGAGAATGGTGCCGATTCTGGCCCCTGATGCTCCGAGTATTCTCAGGGTGGCGAATTCGTTGTCGTGCTCGGTCAGGTTGATGGCGAGTGTGTTGAGCAGAACTGCGATTGCTATTGCAGCCCCCATGAGCAGGAATACATAGAACAGTGCGGAGTTGTTCTCCCACGCCTCGTCAAAGGCAGCCTCCAATTCTGTATGGACTATCTGGGTTGTCCCTGTCAGGTTCTCGAGAGATGTGTCGTTGGCAGCATCAGCATCACCAATGTTGCGTAGATATACGGTTGTGTGAAGGGTTTCGCCGATGAATCCAGTTCCTCGGGTGAGGTCAGAGTGATGGGCCCAGACCGAGCGGTCAATCTCACTCACGACTCCCGTCACATTAAATCGAAAATTGGTTATTCCGACAACCAATTCGATTTCATCGCCTACCTCCCATCCCAAGAATCGGGCGACCCCCTGGTCAATGACCGCTTCGGGAACTGTCGCGCCTGCGTTCGGTAGCCTCCCCTCTATTAGTGTTGTTTTGTGCATCGAAGAGGTGCCGTCGGTGCTAAACTTCTCCACGCCGTGAAGAAAAATCTCTCTCCTGTCGTCGGTTGCGTTGCTAGGTACGAGAAGTGCATACTCCGCTTCATAGAGGTGGTCATTTTCATCCACCCAATCTCTCACATGTTGATTGTCCAGAGGACTCATGTAGACGCTTACATCCCATGTCTCTGCATCTTGGGAATCTTGAATCCAATCGTACATCCCCGATGTAATCATCCACATGCCGCCGGCGAGAATCATCGACAGGCCGAGGCCGACGATGGTGATGGCGAGGCGGTTGGGTCTGCGGAATGTACCGCGGACTCCGAGACCGGCGCTCGGTGGCAGTGATTGCGTCAGCCATGAGATGAAGATGTTCGGTTTGGCACCGGCCTCTATCCGCATCACCTCAAGAGGTGAGAGACGAGTGGCTCTCCATGCCGGCCACAGGCCGAAAATCAACAGAATGGCTATTACCGAGGCAAAGACCATCAGATGAATATCGGTGTAGTGACGAAGTTCCACCACAGGAACCCCTATCATCGTCTCGAAATACCATGTAGTCATTAACGTCGAACCCCACATGCCGAAAGGTATGGAGACGAGCCCCCCGACAATTCCATGTCCGAGAGGAATTGAGAGATAACTCATCAGAAGTGATTTTGAATCGGCACCTATTGTTCTCAAGACGGCGATTTCACGGCTCTGTCGCCTGACAGTTCGCTCCAATGAGATGCTGATAACAATCGCTGAAATGCCGGCGAGCAACCAGAGAAACATCGGAGCGGTCTTTCTAGTCCCTTCGATGTCCTGGCGAAGTAACTCAACACTCCAGATTCCGCTTCTGTCACTTATCTGAACACCTTGGATATCGCGGTCTCGCAATTGGTTCGTCAATTCTGAGCGCAGGTCATCAAGCCTCTCCCCCTCATCCTCCATCGTGTCCTGAAGGTCGTAATCGGGTGTGCCGGTGACATCGAGATAGAGTATGTTCCGCTCTCCCCTCTCCTTGCCTAAGGCGTCAGTAAGCGTGTCTATAGGGAGATATATCACAGCGAAGTTCCCCTCTGTAGGCATCAATTGTTCCGGCCCGGGAACATACCACAGGTGTCGTGCGTGGTTGGCGTATCCAGTGACCGTCAGATTATGCTCGCTGTTGTTGAGCATGACCGTGACCGACTCCCCGATTTCGATGCCGAGTTCATCGTGCATGTGCACATCAATCAGCACCTCGTCAGGGCGCACAGCCATCTCACCCCAACCCTCCCGTATGTATGGCAGAGTCACCCTCGCATCTGGAACATATCCGTGCACCGCCATCGGGATGCTCTCTTTCCCCGCCTCATTCTCCACGACGAAAACCTCCTCGTGGAAATAGTGTGTCTCACAGTTTTCAACCTCGAGGTCACTATCTCGGTATTTGGTAAGTGTCCCTTCACATGCTTGCAGTAGGTCATTCTCATCGAATGTGTATCCCATCATCGCAGTGGCTGCCATATCGTGCAGATTAGTGGTTCCGTAGAAGTCAGAATAGACCCTGTCGGCATTTCTGACATGTTCATACATCACGATACTACTGATGGCTGCAAAACAGACGAGATTGAAGAAAATGAAGGCGAGGAACTTGCTGTTCCACTGGCTGCGTGCCAGCCGCTTGAACATCAATCGCACGGCTGCTTCACCTCACTGATGAAAACAGTAAATCGATGGCAGTTCGGGCGGTGGCGGTTGAGGTATCGGTCTTGGTGGTCGTTGCCGAGATTGTTGCGGCAGTTCGGATGGTGGCGGTTGAGGTATCGGTCTTGGTGGTCGTTGCCGAG
>CAYFFQ010000008.1:13838-45083 GCA_964342465.1 uncultured Candidatus Poseidoniales archaeon
GTATCGGTCTTGGTGGTCGTTGCCGAGGATGTTGCGGCAGTTCGGATGGTGGCGGCTGAAATATCGGTCTTGGCAGTCGTGACATAGGCAGGAGGCTCGTTGGTCGGCCATTCTCTCACCTCAATCATCATCTTCAGCATCTTTGTCAGTCGCTTCGATTATCTTGCTGACCGCTCCCACCAGAGCGGTGCTGACAACTTCCGCAGCCTTCCCCACTCCCTTGGCAGTCGCCTCGGCGATCGCCTCTGCCGCATCCAACGAGGAGTGAAGTGCAGCCCTTCCCCCTGGAGTGTCTGACACGATTTTTCCTGAATCGATGTTGATTATTCTGGTGGCATATTTTGTCAGTGCTAGGTCATGGGTGACAATGATGGCGGTGATTCTCTCTCTGCGGCAGGCGTTGACCAAGACTTTCATCACTTGCGCCGTGGTCTCAGAATCGAGATTGCCTGTCGGCTCATCACCAAGCAGCAGTTTCGGCCCCTTCGCTAGTGAACGAGCGATGGCCACCCTCTGTTGTTGCCCACCTGACAATTCACTCGGAAAGCGGTTCTCCAAGCCTCCGAGTCCCACCAGTTCAAGCACCCGTGCGGCCTTCTCTCTGTCCCTACCCCCATGAATCTCTTGCGCCAGCATCACATTCTCCATCACGGTCAAGTCACCGAGGAGATTGAAGAACTGGAAGACATAGCCGACGTTTTCGCGCCTAAATCTGGTCATCGCCTCAAGTTGTTTTGCGCGCTTACGCGCTTTGATGAAATTGGCCGGTGAGAAAGCGATGGAGAGAAGCAGATTGGCTACGA
The DNA here is from genome assembly GCA_964342465.1 of uncultured Candidatus Poseidoniales archaeon. Lineage (GTDB taxonomy): Archaea > Thermoplasmatota > Poseidoniia > Poseidoniales > Thalassarchaeaceae > MGIIb-Q1. Next base: position 14,642 of record CAYFFQ010000008.1, read on the forward strand.
ATTCCGGAATCCATGTCAACGGCCTGATGGCTGGATGCGGAGTCGGCACTGAGACCCGCTTCCGTACCACCTCTTCGGGTGCCTGAGGCACAGTTTCTCCATTGAACAGATACTCTCCCTCAGTAGGGCTGTCTAAAGCAGAAACGATGTTCAACATGGTGGTTTTCCCTGAACCTGAGGGGCCCAAGAGACTGACCACCTCCCCCTCATGAATGTCGAGAGTGACCCCATCCAGCGCCTTCACGGTGGCCACCTTACCGACATAGTGTCGCTTGACATCCCGCAATGACAAGAGGGCCATGCGCTTGCGAGTCAGTCGCCACTTATACACATTTTGAACTTGTTGTCACCCACTCTCGCTGACCCCTCAACAGAGCGACATTCTGCTGGTTATTGGGCGCATTCCTCAGAACTGGGCAAGGCCAAGGGTGGGTTTACTCGGTAGTGAAACTCACATCAGTCGCTGGTGAAGCAGGGCAAACCCCATCCACAGCGGAGGTGTGCGCCGGCGTTTCACTTGAATAGGAGATGCTCTCGTGCGCTATGAACGGAGGTTGGTCGGTGCGCGAAGTGACCCTGTTTTGGAAGCGCCACCGCCTCGCCCTCAACAGGGCGGCCATCGCCGCGGACATCTTCGAGAAGATAGTCTTCCTCGGTTACCTTGAGAGAACCCCTGAGGTTGTTGTCACCATCATGCGAGGTGTCTGTAATGAGGGACACACCCCACACGACCTCGACCAACATGATGATTACGAAGTGGTGGATATTCTTGCAGAACCAACTCCCCTTGACTCGGCTTGGATTTTCTCTCTCAAAATAAGTCATCCATTAACCATGCTCGCTGCAAAGGTCGGACAATTGACGGTGAAGCCTGGCTCCTGCCTGAATCAGGAAGGGCTCCATTACACCCTCCGTGGAACGGCTCTCTCAATCAACATAGTCAGAACAGCGGCGCGGATGATGCTCAAGCCGGATTATGTCAAAGTCACACAAATCTCGCAAATCGACTTCAAAGGCAATCAGGTGCTGACAGACCAGCAGATGTTGGTCATCAAGACAGCATTTGACATGGGTTGGTATGAAATTCCCAGAAAGGTGAAGATTGCTGAAATCGCTGATGTGGTAGGTCTCAGTCGTGCGGCCACCTCAGAACATCTCATCCGCGCCGAAGGGACAATTGTCAAGTACTTCCTCTATGGCGACCCGGAACTCAATGACGAAGACGATTTCTCGGTCAGGAAATGAGGACGAGCAGGTTGTCCTACTGTGACATCCCAACGCGATTCTCAGCACCACCCATCGTTTTTGTTCAGATTTGTTGACATAACCTACTTCAGTCGTGTAGTTGTGAGCAGATGTGAGGAGAATGGGCGTGGCTCAGAGACTAATAGGAGCCCATGTCTCCACTGCCGGTGGCGTTGAGAGAGCACCTGCAAGGGGTGCGGAGATAGACGCCGACTGCATCCAGATTTTCTCCGCAAATCAGAGGCAATGGACTCCAAAACCGCTGACAGACCACTCAGTTGACAGTTGGTGGCGCGAGTGTGCGACACACAAGATTTCGTCAGTCATCAGCCATTCATCTTATCTCATCAACCTCTCCGCCGACAGCGATGAAAAGATGGAGAGGTCTCACGATGCTCTCGTTGCAGAACTTGAGCGCTCTCAGAGGCTCGGGGTCGGTGGAGTGGTCCTTCACCCGGGTTCCCACTTGGGGAGAGGCGAGAGAGAGGGTCTAGCGATGATTGCTGAGAGCCTTGATTCAGTGTTCGAGAGATGTGGCGACCTACATGGTCGAAAACTAGGCGATACAGAGGAGTCACCTGTGCGAATCCTCTTGGAAAACACCGCCGGGCAAGGAACAAACCTTGGCTATAGACTGGAGCACTTGGCCGAAATCATGAGGTTTGCTTCGGCTTCGAGCCGTGAGCGATTGGGAGTCTGCATGGACACCTGTCACATCTTCGCTGCCGGCTACGACATCTCTACCGATGCTGGCTGGGACGCTCTTTGGAGTGACTATGATGAGATACTCGGTGCCGCCACTCTTGAAGCGGTGCATGTAAATGATTCACTCAAGGAATGTGGGAGCAGACGGGACAGACACGCTGGCATCGCTGAGGGAGAGATAGGCGCGGCTCCGTTCAGGAGACTGATGCGGGACGAGAGGTTCCTAGGTGTTCCGATGACCCTCGAAACACCCTCCGGAATGGAAGGTTGGGCGAGAGAGATAACTATGATGCGGTCATGGCAGTTGTGACCGCCGTCGATTCTGATTTAGAATCCATCCTAAGGTTCGGTACAGGGGAGACGGCTGGCTTCCTTCTGACCGTCGAATCATCCAATCGTGGACCTATTGGTTGATGATGATTGTTTTAGCATGGTTGCGCCCCCCAAGGGGCGCAAGAGGCGGTCGGGAGTGATTGACGGAGAAATTTCGCAGGCGAAAAACGAGCGTCTGAAGAGACTTCTTCCGATGGGTCGAGGTGTCTGGGTCCCGATTGACCATGCGGTCTCAGACTGGCCGGTTGAGGGTTTGGATGACATCGCTGGGCTAGTCAATCAAGTGACTGCGAGAGGTGGTGCTGATGCGCTGGTTGCCCATCGCGGTCCCTTGACCACGCACCGCGGCGACTGTTCAGAGAAGTGGAGAGGCGGGTGGGTCTGCCATCTCTCAGTCTCCACCCGTCATGGCGGAGATGGGAGTGGATGGAAGCGCCTCGCCGGAGAGGCGAGGACGGCGGTGGAATCGGCTCTCTCCCGAGGAGCCGTGGCGGTAAGTGTGCAGGTCAATCTCGGCGACCCCGCCGAGAGCGAGATGTTGGTTGACATGGCGAAGGTCGCTGACGCCTGTCACGCTCTCGGCGTACCGCTACTCGGTATGGTCTATCCTCGCGGCCCCTCTCTTTCTGTCATGCAGGGCGATGACACCGGTGCGGTGGCCCATGCTGTCAGAATCGCTTGGGAACTCGGTTGTGATGTCGTCAAGGTGCCGTGGACCGGAGATTCCAACTCATTTCACAAGGTTACAGCCGCCGCCCCGATTCCAGTGCTCATCGCCGGTGGTGCGAATAGTGACGAATTCGGTTCGGTCATTCGCATGGTCAGAAAAGCGATGGCAGCGGGGGCGGCAGGAGTCTGCATGGGCAGACAGGTGTTCGCCTCCGACAATCCTTCTCAGAGGGTGCGGCAACTGGCCGAAGTCGTACATGGACTGCCTTGGGATGCCGATGGTCGATTCAAATTCGACCCGGATGAAGCAGATGCTTTGGATGACCTGTATGAATTGTTCGAGCAGAGGCTCGGTGATTCCGCCGACTAGTGAGGGTGTCGGAATGGAACTTTGGTTGCTCTACTCGGGAATGGGGGGTAAGCGTCCCGCTGATGCCGTCCTCGCGCAGGGGGATGTACCACCGGATTGGGCTGGTGAAGGGGGGATTCGCACCTACACCGTACGAGAGGGCTGTTTAACTGGACCACGCGGAGATGCGTGTGGAGTGTATCTCACCATCAGTGATGAATCCGAACAACTCAATGCCTTGCAGTATATCGGGATGGGGGAATGGGTCGTTGTCGAATGTGGTGATTGGAAAATGATACCCATCGAGAACATCGTCGCCGCTGCCCAATCCTCTGCGACCAAGGTGGCAGCGGTTATCACGGAGCCGTCACAACTGCAGGGGGCAGCGTTTGCACTCGCCAGCGGTGTTGATGCTCTAGTCATTCCAGATGATGACGACCTCTGGGAAACTGCTGAGTTTCTTGCCGCGAAGAGGCTGTCAGATTCTAGTTCCTACAGCGAAACGTCAGCAATCGTCGTTCCCACATCCGTTGATGACTCACTCGAAGTCACCTCCGTCGAACCCAGCGGTCTAGGTGACAGAGTCTGCATCGACCTAGTGCAGATGCTCGAATTGGGGGAGGGGCTCCTCATCGGTTCATCAGCATCGATGCTGACGCTGGTTCACGGTGAGACATTGCCATCCGAGTTCGTTCAACCTCGGCCGTTCAGGGTGAATGCCGGCCCCGTGCATTCATATGTTCTCATGGGAGATGGCGACACCAAATACCTCTCAGAACTGGAAGCCGGTGACGAGGTCTTGGTCGCTTCAGCTGACTCATGCAGGGTCGTCGCTGTCGGCCGATTGAAAATCGAATCAAGGCCGTTGCTTCTTGTGCGGCTGCAAGCCGACAGCGGCGAAACAGGACAGGTATTCCTGCAACAGGCAGAAACGGTTCGTCTTGTGTCAAACCTTGAAAAGCCAGTCTCCGTCACGTCCCTCAAGGAAGGGATGCGGATTCTCGGTTCCATCTGTGCTCAGGGTAGGCACCTAGGTCGGGCAATTACCAGTTCAGTGGAGGAGAGATGATGGGGGTCATAGGGTCCGGTGCAGCGCACGGTGGGGTTTCCTTCCTGCACGCACTCGGTGCTGGATATGGTTGCTCGGGTGGAATTTCCCTAACCACACGTGTCCGCCTTCGCGATGACAAGCCGAACAAGCCAGCCGATGACCCCAATGGAGTGCTTCCGGCAGTTGTCGAGGCGTGGCAGCAGGCCGGCTTTGAGAAGCCGGCCGAAGAACTGCATTGGCAGGCACGGAGCACTGTTCCAATCGGCCAAGGCCTGAAGAGTTCGGCCGCACTGGCAGTCGCTGCAGTCAGAGCGTTGGCCGAGGCTTCTGAAGTCGAGTTGGAGAACTCCGAGATAGTCGACATCGCCGCCGCAGCCCAGTTGGCTGCTGGAGTCTCACTCACCGGCAGTGTCGATGATGCTTGGGCGGCAGTTGAACCCGGCTGGAAAATTATCGACCCTCGGCTTCCAGCCGCTGAGGGTATTCTCATGGAGGGTGACCTTCCCAACCCCGATGAGTGGAGCATTCTCATCATTCTCAGAGGAGAGAGGGACTTGCTTCCCGATGGACCACGCTTCGCTCAGGCCTCACCACAGTTCTCCAAGGCGATCGCCGCGATGGAACAGGGTGCATTGCTCGTGGCACTGACCGAGAACGGCAGAGCGGTTTCGACTGCACTTGGGGATGGACCCGGAAGAAGGGTGGCGAGTGACCTGCTCGTGTGGGGGGCGCGAGCGGCGGGAATCAGTGGTTCAGGTCCGGCAATCGTCGCTGTCGTGTCCAATTCCAATGAGATAACTCTCCGCAGAATCCGACAACTCGCAGAAGCGCGGGGATTGGAAGTAATTCAAGCCGATTTCTGGGTCGAAAATTGAGGGTGGTGCCACCTCTGTTCACAAGACTTGGTGAGCGTCTCTCGGTGACTCTCTTCGGTGAGAGTCATGGTCCCGTCGTCGGAGCATTGGTCGAGGGTGTGCCGGCTGGTATTGAGGTGGATGCGGAGCGGTTGAGGGCGGACCTATCTGCTCGCCGGCCGGGTGGAGAGTTCGCCTCCAAGCGAAGAGAGGATGATGAATGTCATCTACTGAGTGGCGTGAATGACGGACGTACCACCGCTGCTCCAATTCTTCTCCTCGTCGTCAACAAAGATGCGCGAGGGAGAGACTACTCCTTTCTCCCTGACCTGCCGCGGCCGGGTCATGCCGACCTGCCGGAGATGGCGAGGACGGGCGGCCATTCGGATCTGCGAGGCGGCGGTATCAACAGCGCACGTCTGACAGTCGGCTTGGTCGCCGCTGCCAGCATCACGAGACCGATTCTCGATGACTCTCAGATGGAAATAGAAGCGCATGTCCACTCCATCGGAGAGATCACATCCAAGCCGATTGAACACCTCTCATCAGGGTCGGGAGACCTGTGGGAGATGACCCGATGCCGTGATGAGGCGGCGGCTGCCGAGATGGTGGAACTACTGCGTCGTCTGCGCGGTGAGGGCGACTCAATCGGCAGTTCCGTGGAACTGCGGATAAGCGGGTTGCCACTCGGTTTCGGTCAGCCGTGGTTCGATGGATTGGAGCCGGTACTGGCCTCTGCCTTGATGGCGATTCCAGGCGCCCGCGCCGTCGAGTTTGGCCGAGGATTCGAGGCCAGCAAGATGCGCGGCAGCGAGCACAACGACGGATGGCAACTGAGTGAGGGGGGGATAACTCCCACAGGAATCAGACCTGACGGCTCGCTCGGCGGCATGGCGACTTCTGCAGACCTCTTCGTGAAGGTCCATTTCAAACCACCGAGCAGTATCGCAAGAGACCAGAAAACCCTCAATATCAAGAGCATGACCAGCGACAGTCTGATGGTCAAGGGGAGGCACGACCCTGTCATCGGCCCACGTGCGGTTTCCGTGGTGGAAGCGACTGCCAGACTTGTCATCAGCGACCTTGCATTGAGGAGTTGTGAGTGATGAGTTCACCGGCTACGCTATTCACACATCCATGCGGAGAAGACCTCGGTAGGGGGCAGGTGGAAGAGGCGACATCATCCTTCGGACTACTATTCACACTACCATGCGGAGAAGACCTCGGTAGGGGGCAGGTGGAAGAGGCGACATCATCCTTCGGACTACTATTCACACTACCATGTGGAGAAGACCATTTGTTCGGACACCGCGGTCACGGGGTGGTTGAGTGAAGGATGTGCAGGTCTTCAAATTCGGTGGCTCCTGCCTCAAGGAGATTCATGACATCGAAGCGATTGTCCAGCGCGTTTCAGAAGTGGAAAGCGGGAGTTGTATCGTGGTAGTCTCAGCATTGAGCGGAGTGACGGATAGGATTCTACAACGATTGCAGGACAATTCCTCTGATTCGGTCAGAGCATTCGTCGCATCTATCGAGATGGCACATCTCGAGATTTCTCCCACTCTCGTCAACGGCCCCTTCACGGAAAAATTTCAGCAAGCCGTCACCATGTTCCGGCAGGCGCTGAACCATCACGCTGACAACCCGGAGGACGAATGGCATCAAACCAGTGCATTGGTTTCAGGTGAGAGGATGAGCAGTGTAGCCATCTCAGCCCTCCTCGCTGACCACGGCCTCTCAACCGCTCCTGCTTGGGCTGAAGACATTGGAATCACCATTCACATTTCTAGAGGTGAGGCAGTGATAGACCTCGAAGCGACAAGAGAAAAACTGAACCTACCGGATGTGGATGTGCCGGTGGTCACAGGTTGGTATGGAGTGATGGACGGGGGGGTCACTCTTCTCGCCCGTGGTGGGTCTGACCTGACGGCCACTGCACTCGCTGCCGTTCTGAGAGCAGGAGCGGTGACCATCTGGAGGGATGTGGCGGGGGTGCTGGCTCTCGCCCCCCGTTGGTCACTCCCATCCCGCAACCTACCCTACCTGTCATACACCGAAGCGAGCGAGTTGGCTCTGTTCAGTGAACCGATGTTGCACCCGTTTGCAGTCGAACCTCTCAGAGAGATAGGGATTCCTCTCTTCCTAAAGCCTCTTCACGATGTCAACAGTTCTGGAACCTCCATCGGGCCGAAAGTCAAGACTGAAAGGACTGATGTGCGGGCTGTGGGGTGTCTCCCGCACCTGACTGCATTGACCGTTCGCCTCTCCGGTGTCATGTCGGTGGCGAAGGTCGTATCTGATGTGACGACGGTATTGGAGCGGGCAAGAATCAGAATCTGGTCCCTGCGGGCTCGGCCTTCCGAAGCGCGCTTCATCGTTTCCGAGCGGTTCGCCACGCGGGCGCAACGACTTCTCTCCGAGTGTCCCGGTCTGCCGACGCCGAACCGCGGCGACTCGATGGCGATTCTCTGTCTGGTCGGAGAAGCCATCGGAACAAGCCCAGAATTGAGGAGACGAATAGACTCCTTCGCCTCTGCCTCTGGTCTGCACCTGAGTCGCTTGGATGAGGGTCAGAGAGACCATGCTATTCACTACACCATCAGGGATGATGAGGTTCACAGGGCATTGAGAATACTTGCTGAGGAACTCAACCTCCTTGACATTCTGCCATAGTGTCGAAGTAAGAACACAGTCAGTGAATGTAGGTGAATCACAGACAATAACTAGAGTTTGAACTAGATTGGTGTTAGAATACCGCCTCGGTGAATGAAGACTCCGCATCGCTGCTTCTTGGGGAAAAGGTTCCCACGCTCTTCCTTTTCCGGATGTGAAAAGACCTCACGGCGAGGGTAGATGGAGAAAATGGTCGCCACACCAGTGGCTCAAGGGTGTGAAAAGACCCTCACAGCGATGGTAGATGGAGAAAATGGTCTCCACACCAGTGACTCAAGGGTGTGAAAAGACCTCACGGCGAGGGTAGATGGAGAAAATGGTCGCCACACCAGTGACTCAAGGCTGTGAAAAGACCCTCACAGCGAGGGTAGATGGGGGAAATGGTCGCCACACCAGTGGCTCAAGGGTGTGAAAAGACCCTCACAGCGATGGTAGATGGGAAAATGGTCGCCACACCAGTGGCTCAATGGTGTGAAAAGACCCTCACAGCGAGGGTAGATGGGGGAAATGGTCGCCACACAGTCCTTCTCTCTAAGACGGAAATGGGGGGAGCGAAGCTCAGTCGGCTGAGCCGCCCTCTCTTATCTTCTGATAACGGGCGGGAAGGTCGGCAATGAATACAGCGGCAACCAGCAGGAAGACTATCATCGTGCCGAGAGCGACACCGTAGACGCTCTCCAACTCGACGCTCTCCTCAAGTCGCAGGGCGCTGACCTCCGAGAAGAGGCCGACTATACCCGAAATTACATCCTTGAACAGGAGTGTGACTATCGCAACTCCGCCAGCGATAGCTGGAGTGATGACGAGGCTGATGTGGTACTTTGTCAGCACTTTGCGTACATTCATCACATAGACTTCTCCAGTGCGGATGCTGGTGTCTAGCATCGAGAATCTGATAACGCCGTTGGTCAGTTCGATGTACATGACTAGCAGAACGGCGTATGCGACGAGGGCAATCTTCTGAAGCAGGTCATCGTTGAAAGAGAGCCATTCGAAACTCACCTTGCTGGCGGCAAAGCGGAACGAGACGATGACGAACAGCACATACGAGGCGAGCAGAAGCCTCGAATCTCTGGTGATGATGCCCACAAACCCACAACCGAGTCCGGCGACGACGATGAGCAGGTGAATAACAAGCCCTAGAACCTCGACTCCGATGGTGTCACCGAACCAAAACCAAGCGGTGCCAGAGACAGGAGTCACTATGTAGGTCAGAACAGCGAGCAGAACCATCACGATTCCCGAGAAGATTTGCAGATGTTGAACCATCTTGTCAGCAGGGAGGAACTTCATTCTCGGAACCAGTGGTCCTCCGAACAGGCTCTCCACGAAGGTGGGGATGTGGACTTCGGGAACGGCATCATCAGGAATATCGCTTGAACCCTTCATCTTGGCAGCAAGTGCCTTGCGACTTGGGGCTGAGGAGCGCACGGTCTTCCCATCATAGAGATGGCTGGTATCCTTGCTCTGAGCCATTCCATTCCCTCTTCAAAATCCTCTTGCCCCTGCCAAGGCGGTAGCCAACAGCATGTCGGGTTCCCAATCCATGACGAATGCACCCAAACCTCTCAGTTCACTGATGAGAATGTCGCGCTCGGTCTTCAGAACCTCATAGCCGGTGCGGTCCAATCGGCGAGCATCGAACTCGAACTCAAGGCTTGACGGTGAGAGGATAGTGGTGTCGAAATCGCGGGCGCGCAGGTCGCGTACTGCATTCACTATGGTGGGGTCGTTCTCGAGACAGGAGAGGATGATTATCGGGCTACCCTTGTTGATGTGGGGGAGAATACGGTTGGTCACCACCTGTAGGGGGGTCGAGCCGCGCGCCATCGCTCCTGCCAACTTCGTCAGAATCACATACAGTTGCTTCTTACCGGTGTCCCGGTCAACGGAAAGAATCTCATCTGAATATGCGACAAGGCCAACAGAGTCTCGGCGAGAGAGGAAGAAAGAGGCGAGAGAGGCTGCAGCGCGGGTGCCGTAGACCAGAGAGTTGCGACTGACCGGGCCGGTTTCTGAGACGGCTCGACTGTCAAGAATAAGGATGATGTCGCTGACCGCATCCCGCTCTCTCTCATTGACCATCAACTTGCCTGTGCGCGCGTATGCTGACCAGTTGATGGACTTCATTGGGTCTCCAGCGATGTACTCTCGCAGGTTGTAGAACTCTGAACCGGGTCCTGGTTGGCGGATATTGACAGCACCTGTGAATATCTTTGGGACCTTGCTCTTCACAAAGGCATCTTTCAGGTCTTCCGTCTTGGGGAAGACGAGGAAGTCGTCATAGACATGAATCTCCTTCTCCTTGTGGAAGAGGCCGAAAGAGTCCTGAATGCGGATACATACTGGCCCGACTGTGTAGAATCCACGCAGCGGGCACTCGACCGTGTATTCGATGACGGTTTCTCTACGCGGACCGAGTTCCATCAGAATGTAATTCGCACCCTGCTTTATCCGCATCACTTCTGGAAGCGAATCACGCACCTCGAGAACCTTGGAGAGAGGGGACATGTTCTGTATCTTCAAGGTGACATCAACTGTGCCATCTTCGAAGACTCTCGCTGCACTGAGTTTTCGCATCGCTTCCAAGCGACTGAGTGAAGCCCCCGCTTCCTCGTCGGTCCGCTCTTCCAATCTGCGTCCACTCGCTGCGACATCAGCGTGGGCTGCGCGGAGTGCAGCCCAAGTCAGAAATGACAACAACACCACGGCTACCGTGACCAATTGGTGATTACGGAGGGTCAGCCCGAGCAGATAGAGCGCTATCGCCATGCTTCCGAACATGGCGGATTTTCGGCTCCATGCCATTCAGACTTCACCTCCCCTCCAACATTGAATGAGCCGATAGAACAACTCAGGCCGTTGGGACAGGAACCTGTCCGAGAATGGTCTGAATGACTTCGTCGGTTTCAAGGCCCTTGATCTGATGCTCAGGCTTCAGAATGAGTCGGTGCGCTAGGGCCAAAACGGCGACGGACTTGACATCGTCAGGAGTCACAAAATCACGACCGCGCATTGCAGCAGCGGCACGACCCGTCTTGAGAAGAGCCTGCGAACCTCTCGGTGAGGAGCCTACGAGGACTCTCGGGTCCTCGCGGGTGCGTGCGACAACCTCAACCATGTACATGCGAATCGCTGGGTCGACATAGACATCCTCAATTGCCTGCTGCATGGCGATGACTCGCTGTGGGTCAGTGATGACATCGACATCCACAGCGTCCTTCTTTCGGGTGATACGACGGGCGAGAATCTCGTCCTCATCGGCACGGTCTGGGTATCCTACACTCATCTTGAACATGAAACGGTCAAGTTGTGCTTCGGGCAATGGGTAGGTCCCTTCCTGCTCGACGGGGTTCTGAGTGGCCATGGTAAGGAAAGGTGCCGGCAGTCTGTGGGTCACCGTACCGATGGTCACCTGCTTCTCCTGCATCGCCTCGAGAAGAGCCGCTTGCGTCTTCGGTGGGGCTCTGTTGATTTCGTCAGAAAGCAGTAAATTACAGAAGATAGGTCCTGGCTTGAAGGTGAACTCTCCCTTCTTTGCATCATAGATGTTGGTGCCGGTGATGTCAGCGGGTAGCAGGTCAGGGGTGAACTGAACACGCTTGAAGTCGCAACCAAGAGCATCTGCGAAGGTGTTGGTCATCAGAGTCTTTGCGAGACCTGGGTAATCTTCGAAGAGGAGGTTTCCGTTGGATAGGATGTTCACCAACACATTGTCAATAACATGCGACTTTCCGATGATGACCTTCTGGACTTCGGCGCTGATGGCTTGAGCGATTGCGCCGACCGCTGCCAATCTCTCCTTTGTCTCGGGGCTGCTTTGGTGTCTCGACACCGCCGGAGCAACTGCTACCGCGGGTGCGGCTGGCATCGCTGCTGGGGGTGGCGCGGGTGCGCCTCCGACGGCTGGGTTCGTTCCTTGCGGGGGGGGTGGTGCATGCATATTCTCATCTCTCCATTTCGGTTCTCAATTATCTTTCCTTTTTACCCCATCGGCGTATGGTTTGCAGCAACTCGCGCCGTTTTTCTGGGGAATATGACAGGTTTTGGGAGTATGCCAACTCCACAAGCCTGGGGTCGCCGATCATCGACTGAATCTCAGCAGGAGATTTGATGGCCATCTCATCGCGCGTAAGGTCATAAAAGACACGGACCTTGGTCATCAGAGCCTCCCGCATCCGCTGGTCGTATGTATTCGGGTCGACCTTTTCCGGTCGTTCTCTGAATCTTGTCAAGTCAAACACATGTCGCCAATTCTCTTTTTCTGGTACGACCATTATCGCCACAAGGAGAAGCAACATCAGGTTGAGGACGATGAGCCATTTGAGGAAATTGTCGCTGGTGAGCAAGACGATGGTGCTCATCGTTTCGGTGAATGGGTTTGAGAGTGAGCCGGTCACATGCCGGCTCTCATCGAAGACGATTCTGAACTCTTCGAACTTGAGGCGGATGGAGTAGGGGAGCATCTCGTTGTCAAACTCCATCATGTCCTGAATGAGTGCTGTGAAAAAGACCTCGTTTCCGCGCCATGCGTTGTCTCCTGCAAGGTGGCGCTGCCAGCATGACGGCGACTCAGTGTCGCAGTCCTGACGAACATCGGTCTCCGCTGCCTTGGCAGATGTCCAGAAGCGGTTGGACAGTGCTTCGTCATCAGCGACGAAGACGATGGAACCGGTGGCCTTGAGGGAGCCGAAAGAAGAGCCATCCTCGCCGGCGATTCTCCGCTCATCAAGAACCTCCACATCGGGATAATCCATCCTGATGATGAGTGAGAGGTTGCTGAGGGGGTTCTGATATTCATCACAGGAGGCGGTACCCACGCGGTCGATACAGGCGCTGTCACTGGCCATGGAGAGAACATTGACTTGCCTCTTCTGATAGTCGGGGTGAGTCGGATTGTCGGTTGGAAGGGCTTCCCAGCGCATCGCTGTCGGAGCCTTGAACATGACAGGAAGCCGGCAGTGGTCGAGGTCATCTCCCGCCTCATTCAGCATCGTCGAGGTGCAACCAATTGGGTTCACTCCGAACTGTTCATCGGCGAGCACATCGTTGCGGAGTCCCGCCACACCCCAGACATTGGTTGGATTCTCCGCTCCAGCAACACCATCGCTATCGTAGGTGCGCCAGTTCTGATACTCGTCGAGAAGTGGGTCGCCGAAGAAGGTGACACCAAATCTTGTAGCCAGTCTGTTGGCGTTGATGCCATCCGTCGCGACAATCACCTTGCCACCAAGTTCAGTCACGAATCTGTGGATGGCGTCAGCCTCTGTCTCATCGACCGGCTTTTCTGTTCCGGCGAGAACCAGCATCGTTCTGTGAGGTTCCTCCCAATCATTGACCAGCATCGGGGTTGAAAGTGTGTTGCGAATCTTGTACCCCTCGCCCTCCCCCAAGGTCTCTCGCATATCGGTCACCTGTGCGAGTGCGGCTTTCTCGTCACTCGCTTCAGTCACATAAGCGGAGTAGTATGTCTCCTTGTTGGCGGCGACAAGAGTCATTGACAACATCATCAGAATGATGAGTACGGCGAAGGAGGTTCCAATAATGGCTCCGAAGTGTTTCGGCCCCTCCTCACTCTTCGCCATTGTGACCATCTCCGAAGTGTTGAACAGCCTCTCCCATACGGGTGCTATCCCGTGGAATAAAGTTGTGTAAATATATGTTGGGGCTGTTGGCGTGGGCCGTTGACGGGAGTTTCAAAGACCACCTTTGCATATCATTTCGATTCGCCTCCCATTCGGGTGAAAAAACAGGTTTTTTTTCTTTCATGAGTGAACCCGCGCGCTGGGCTTGTTCATTTCCCATTCTGTATTTCTGTTTCATCTGATTTCCCTCGTCCCGAGGCATCCGAAGTGGTGTTATTTTCACACCACCCTACCTGATGTTTCGCCCTCCAAAGCGCTTGGCTAAGTTCATCTTCCACGGGCTCTCTGTCGCGCCTCGCCCTTCTTTGTGACGGATTAGGGAGTGAGGGAGTTGGTGTGGCCACCACTTTCGGGTGATTGCTTCACTCTCAGAGATGTCGGTTTGTCAGTTCCTTCGCAGGAATGAGGCGGCGAAGAGCAGGCTCAGGAGTGCTGCGGCTGGCCACAACGGTGTCCAGTTATCCGTGACGATGTCTCCGCCATCATCAGGTTGGTCAGCGTCACCCCCACTATCTGTGCCACCACCCTCAGTTCCCCCTCGGTCTTCCTGCACGGTGAGGGTCACTTCATCAGAGTCGGCGGTCACTGTCCGGCCGGCATCGTTGTCTGCCTTGGATTGTATCGCCATCTCGATGACACAGGTTTTGCTCGGGTGGCTCGCCGAGGAGGTGACATTGAGGAATCCGGTCAGGTTTCCGCCTTTGCTGATAGCCACTCCGACCAACTCATCTTGTCCAGATATTTCCAGCAGTGGACAGGTGTCGGTGATAGTGGCTTTGTAGACCGAGTCGTCCGAATTGCCGTTGTTGGAGATGGTCACCTCAAGTGCAGTCGTCGTTCCAGCATTCATTGGTCCCGTAGGCGCCTCAAGTTTGAGGCTCAGGTCGACTACGGTGGGAATGGTGAGGTTTCCTTCAGCCTCCTGCACATCGCCTCCGCTGGTGAGGGGGACGGCACCATAAGCGGTCACTTCGGAGCGCACGGAGAAGATGTCCGACTGTTCAGCGGCGAATGCCGCTACATCGACATTTCTGACTTGAAAATCGAACGACTTGTTGGATTGAGCCGCAACTGATACCGAAGTGGGGCCATCGTCAGTGCCGTCGAAGGGGAGGTCGTAGGAGATTTCAAACGAAATCTCATACAGATTGGCATTGTCTATCCAGAAGGAGAGGGGGGTTGAGCCGTCAAGTCCGAGTTCGAACGTGGGCGCGGTATCTTGCTCGGTGTCGATACCAATCGTCCAGCCGAGTGGTGCCTCGGGTTGGTCCTGCGCACTTCCCGTCATCATCAACGGGATTGCTGAGAGAATGAGCAGAAGAGAGAGGATGACTACTCGCACAGCCTCTTCCACTCCCCTCTCATGTTTGAATGCGCCGCTTATCCCCTCATGACCGATTCGAGGCAGCGGCGTGCCAGCACTTCCACCATTTTCCTCCTGTAGTTGGGAGGGAATCCAGTGTTGTTCACCGGTTTGGCTGATTTGCGGATTGCTGAGGCGAGCCCTTCGATGTCCATTTCGCTCGTCCCCCCCATGAGTGCGTTTTCGACTTCGGCAGTGTGAAGTCGAGGAATGGATTCGACTCCGGTAGTCGCAACCCGAAGGTCAGTGATGCCATTATCATCCATAGAAGCCGCCACTGCGACTCCGGCTTCTGGAAAATCCCACGATTTTCTTTGGCTGAGTTTCAGATATTCCCCGGTGAACTTCGCTGCCTCTGCAGGGATAGAGACATGGGTCACCAGTTCTGATTCTGCCAGCACATTTCTCTTGATACCATCGAGAGTGAAGAACTCGCTGAGCGGCAACGCTCTGACACCAGTGGGGCTGGCGGTGTGAATGGTGGCATCGAGGCAGAGCAGGGCAGGAGCGAGGTCAGCCTGATAGGTCGCAACACACACCTCATTCTGATTTTGGATGACGCGGCAGTCGGCCGCAGTTCCACAGTCACACTTGTGGCACCAGTCGATTGATTTGCGCCAGACGACCGACTGATTGTACCAGAAACATCTGGTGTCGAGGCAGATGTTTCCACCGACGGTGGCCGAGCGGCGAATCATCACCGACGCAACCGTCGCCGCCGCTTTGGCTATGAGTGGGTGGACCTCATCACTATTGGCGACATCGTGCAGACGCGCCATCGCACCGATTCGCTCGGCTGAGATGTCATCCATGCCATCTATTCTTGCAAGGGAAATGACGGTTTCACGCGGATTCAACCCCCATTTGTAGTTGGGGATGAGGTCTGTTCCCCCACCCACCCAATCGAATCTCTTCCCTTCATTCTCCAGTTCGGCGGCGAGAGAAATCGCCTCATCAAGACTCTCCGGCGTCAGCAGTTCGAAGGGTGGTGTTCTCATTCGTCCACCTCTCTGTGCCTTCTCTCGGAATGAACCCAAGCACTCCCCGCAAGACGTGGGTCGGCGAGATATTCCTCGCTCGGCGTGACTGAGACCTTCCAACTCTCGGACTGTTCATCTGCGGGAATGGTTGCATCATAGCCGAACAGCGCACCATTGTGGTAGGGTTCCACCCCCTCCTCATTTCTTCGGGCAATGTCACGGGCAAGGTGAGCATCTGCGCGGGCGGCGAGTTCATCCTGTAATGGCGAGAGATTCAGTCGTGGCGATTGCAGTTGCTGTGCATCATCCACTTTCTGTTGGTGAAGGAGTTGAGTTATTCTCCGGTGCATTCTGTCTGGTGTGATTGGTAGTTCATTCACCCTGACTCCGATGGCGTCGTAGACGGCGTTGCAGACTGCTGGCAGCATAGGCAGAAGCGGCCCTTCGCCCGCCTCTTTGGCTCCGAACGGGCCCTCGGGGTCGTTGCTCTCCACAATAATCGGGGTGACATTCGGCATCTCATGTATTGTGGGAATCTTGTAGTCGAGAAGATTGCCGTTCATCAGATGACCATCTCTGCCGTAGACCATCTCCTCACTGAGTACCTGTCCCATTCCCATGTGACAACTACCGATGATCTGCCCCTCCACCGAAAGTGGATTGAGGGCGCGGCCGCAGTCGTGGGCGGCCCACACATCGACTACTTCGGTCTGGCCGGTTTCCACATCGACCTTGACCTCGGCGACATAGGCCGAAAACGAATATGCTGGCGCTAATCCGGCCGCAGCTCCCTTGTGAGCCCGTCCCATCGGTGGAGTTCGGTATGCGCCGGATGCAGTGAGAGCACCTCGCTCCTCCTGTGCCTTGTGAAGTGCTTCAAGATATGAGACTCCGATAGCAGGGTCCCGCTTGTTGTAGATTCTTCTGTCTCCGATGACGAGGGTATCCACCTCTGCTCCGGTTATTTCCGAAGTTGCGGTGAGAAGTTCGTCACGAATCTGCATCGCCGCCGAAATCGCGGCATTGGCGTTCATGAAAGTGACGCGGCTGGAGTATGAGCCCAAGTCCACTGGAGAGGTGTCACTCTCCTGAGAACGGACTCGTATCATGTCCAACGGCAGGCCGAGAACCTCAGCCACAGATTGCGCCACGACGGTGTCTGAACCCTGTCCGATGTCGGCCGCGCCAGTATGTATGGTGACACCTCCGTCCATGTCGATTTTGAGGTGTACCGTCGCGTGTGGGAACTTGTTCGGGTCCCAGTGAATCGGCAATCCCGAGCCGGAGATGAAAAAACCACAGCCCACACCGATTCCATGTCCGAGCGGGAGTTTTCGGAATTTCTCGTCCCAACCGGAGGCCTCGCGGACCTTCTCAAGACACTCCCGCATCCCTGTGCTGGTGATTCTGAAACCGGTGATTGTGGTGCTCAATGGGGGGAGGAGGTTGGCAAGACGCAGGGTCATCGGGTCAACTTGAAGTTGGTCTGCAAGGTCATCCAATCCCACCTCCACGGCGCATCGTGAGTTGACTGCGCCATGCCCCCGCATGGCGCCACTCGCAGGCTTGTTGGTCCACACCCTCGCACCGGTGTAATGGAAGGCGCCGATTTCGTATGGCGCTGTGTGCAGAACTCCGTTGTAATATGTCGTCACATGGCCGAATGAAGCAAACGACCCACCATCTATCAGTGCATCAGTCTCGATTCCACACAGCCGCCCCCTCGCATCGGCATGCAGGTTCATCTCAATCTTGCTCGGATGGCGGCCGCGGTTGGTCAGGAACACCTCCTCGCGGTCGAATGTGATGCGCACAGGCCGTCCCGATTTGCGCGCTAGAATGGCGGCACACATCTCATGGGGGAAGGGGTCGGATTTGCCACCGAATCCGCCGCCTACGAATGTTCTATAGACATTTATCTGATGCATCGGAATATCAAGCACATCGGCGAGAGAGCGATGGAGGTAGTGAGGTACCTGCTGTGGTGTGTAGAGTGTGAGGCGGCCACGCCCGTCCCACTGTGCCACGCATGCGTGAGGCTCGGTGAAGCCGTGATTCACTCCAGCGAAGGTCCACTTGCTATGGTGGCTGGCCACCGCATTCTCCTCTATTTCGTCAACCTCTCCGAACTCTTGGAAGACCCGTTTCTGAATGTTTGCCTCCCCGATGTGGTATTTTCCCCTGTCATGGATAGGTGTAGATACATCCTTCAGTCCATCTTCCATCCTGTGTATGTCTTCGAGAATCTCGTATTCCACCTCGATGAGGCTCAAGGCGTGGGTGGCGGTCTGCTCATCTTCAGCGGCGACTGCTGCGACAAGGTCCCCGACATGGCGAACCAGTTCCACAGCCAGTGCATGTTCGTCCTTGGTCACCGGCAGAACTCCGAATTTGGCATTCGCATCCGCACCTGTGGCGACGGCGACGACACCGGCAAGAGCCTCAGCAGCCGATGTATCGATGGACTTGATGCGGGCGAAGTGGTGCGGAGAGCGCAGAATCTTGCCGATTGTCTCCCGCGGAAGGCGGATGTCATCACCGAATCGAGCGGTTCCAGTCACCTTGTATCGCCCATCTATTAGCGGAGTGCGTCTGCCGATGGCGGCGCTGGATATGAGGTCGTCGTGGCGGTTTTCGCCCCAAGGCTGCTCTCTCAGTCCCCCCTGGCTCCTCGGAATCAGAGTCTCGTCTCTTAGTGAACTGAATTGGTCTTTGCCGCCACTGCCGGGGCGGGCAAAAGGCAGTTTTCCCGGCTGTTGCCGGTATCCGACCATCTCCTTGTCGTCGCTCATCAACCTACCCCGTCTCATCATCCCCTGAAGTGAACCCTGGGTGCGGGTCAGAAAGTGGTGAAGTGGAATCCTCAACATTTGCCCCAGACCTTTTCAGGGCCGCGGCGGCACGTATGGAATCGACAATCGGCTGAAATCCCGTGCAGCGGCAGAGGTTCCCCTCAATCGCCTGTTTGATTTCCTCATCACTCGGGTCGTCATTCCTCTCCAACAGAGCGGTGGCGACAACCATGAATCCGGGTGAACAGAAGCCGCATTGACTTCCACCGTGGGTGGTGAAAGTCTGCTGTAGTGGGGTCAATACATGACCGTTCGCCAAACCTTCGACGGTGGTGATTTCGCATCCCTCGACCTCGCCAGCGAAAGTCATGCAGGAGAGTCTCGGTTCACCGTCGACCAAGACCGAACAGCAGCCACAGGTGCCGAGGTCACAGCCACGTTTCACTCCGAGTGCGCCGACCTCATCGCGTAGAACATCAAGCAACATAGAGTTGCTTGCAACCCTCATCGCCACCCTCCGCCCATCGACATCCGCTGTCCATTCGATTGAGCCAGATTCAGACGAAGAAGACCGGATTTCACCACTCCCCTCCGACATCGACCAACTCACTTCCCACTTTGTCCTTCGCCAACGACGAGGCCACCGTCTTTCATGGTTCGCCTGAATGGAAGGTGCCATACCTATCCATGACGGGGGGGTCCTCTCATGCGTTAGGGCGCAAGGAGAATTCAACCGCCTCTCACGACGGCGAGATCGTCATCACCGGTGGCAGGCTCGACCCAGTCTGAATCCCCCGGCAGAATGAGTTTGTTTCCTATTGTTTCGATTTCCACAGCCAGCGAGCGCTGTTCCTCACTGAGTTCATCCCAAGGAATCTCCCGATTTCTCAGTCGCTTCCAAAGTTTCAGAGTCCTGAAGGCGATGACCGAGCGACGATAGAGACGGAGGTGGAGCCTAGCGGCTACCGCCCACAACGGCATCAGAATGAATGCGAGGAACACCCAGTTCATCACGGTGAGATAGTCTTGAAGGGGGGTCAACACCCCTAGATAGCCAGCACTCCAGAGTGGGCTCGACTCGGATGCAAGCAGGTAGGCGACAGGCCAGGAGATAGTGAACCACCACAACGGCATGAGTACGAAACTGACGGCTATTTTATTGGTGCCGAGAGCGTTCTCATCCTTGAGAGAAAGACGATGCGCGATAAGCCCCGCGGCGCGGTAGGGTGGGTAAGTTCCTATTAGTGCCCCCCATGTGATTAACCCCAGCATCAAGACCCAAGATACCATAATCTGGGCGAATGCGAATAAAAGTGCGGTCGCCCCCGGTCTACTTCCTCGGTCGTACAACTCATGTTCCCTCAAGTGATAGTCATCCATACGCAGGGCGTGGTCGGCAACTCTGCGCCGAATCTCGTTCGCCCTCTCAGGCTCCTCATCGGACAACCAGAGCCAAGCGGCGCGCGTACGCCTCGCTCCGAGAACCGCTTCCGAGTAAGTGGCTGCAGACTTGCGCCCAGTGGCCCTGTTGCGATGCACAGAAAGAAGGCCGCGAGTCCGCCAAAGCAGTTTTCTGTCCTCCCATGAATCCAATCCTTGGCTGGTTCTGTCGAGTTCTGTTCCGAGCATTTCGGTGACGGCATTGACCCAGGCGCGGTCCGCCGCCTCGTTTGAGGCGAGGCTGGCGATTGCTTCAGCAGTGGAGGCGAGGGTGCCCTCATCCTCCGGCAGGGGGGGGAGTTTCATCGGCCGATGGATACTGACCAATGCTCTCTCTCGGAATCGATTGGCATCGGTATAATGCAATCCGACGGGCACCAGACTTGGAAGGGGATTGCCCGCTTCCCTCGCTTTGCGTATCGCCAAGAGCATGATTCGTGCGGGGCCGGTTTTGGTCTTCTGTGGCCGAGCGAACAGGTGTGAGATGCCCTCAGGGTAAATGGCGCACCAAGAACCCTTTCCGAGGCAATCAGAGAGGCTCTCAATGAGCCCTTGGTTCCCCCCCCTCATCATATCAGCACCATTTGTTAGAGTTGATGGCGTAGGGTCCCCCTCCCTGCCCTTCGGCGATGGAGTTGGCTCGGAAGTATCTACGGAACTTTCGGGCCTTGACTCTATGTCCTGCTTTCTATAGGCAGGTTTAGCACCTGCGGCGCGCATCAAATACCCTAGTATCGGGAGTTTGAAGAGGGTGTGTTTGGCAACGAAAGTCAATTGACCTGGGATCGCAGAAACCATCAGCAGTGGGTCGATGAGAGCGCCGGGATGCCACGCTGCAAACAGCACCCCGCCATGTTCTGGAATGAGGTCCTCTCCAACGATGTCGTGCTCGCGGAACCACGAGGCAGAAATCTGTCGACAGAGCCATCTTATCTTGCGATATGTCGGGCTAGGTCTTGCCTTCATTTCGCTTCCCCCCCCAACCCATACGGAGTGGGTATCACGAATATGTGATTCGCCGGCCACAGGCCAGTGAGGGAATTCTGCTTCCCGAGTAGAGGGGATGGAGAGGGTGAGAGGCATGGTGTCATATCCGAGGCGGCGTCGATAGGAGGGGTTCGGATGGGTGCGGGCAGCGGAGCGTGTCTGTGGCTTTGACCCCGCCTCAGGGCGCGCCTACAGGAGGAGTGACTCAGTTCCCGTGGATGGGAGGGGTGAGGCTCTGGAGACATCAGGCCACTTCCCAAGACTGCACAGGCCTTGCGGAAGGTCGCGGCGCGCGGGGTCATACTGTGCTATTTTCAGAGGATAGGTTCATGCCACCAACCCCTTCTCGCTCACTTGGAGAGGGTGACGGATATGGCTCAGAAGAATGTGGTTTTGTTGGTGGCAGGCCTCCTGTTGGCGTCGTTCAATCTCGCAGTGATAGGAACTGTAGCCACAGGAGCGGTCGATGACGCCGTCGGAGAGGCATTACAGACCTACACCAAAGATACGATTTGCGCTGATGAAACATGTGAGGTGGCCAATTCAGATTGGGCTACTTCAACCAGCGAGCGCTCCTACTACGCGTGGAACATGACCAATTCCGAAGCGGTGATGGCGGATAGCACCTTGGCACCGGAGTTTGAACAGGTGGGGCCGGTAGTCTATGAGATTGTGGCCGAGAGAGAGTTACTCTCCTATGACAGCGAAGCAGGGACCATCACCTACAGCGAGGTGAAGACCTACAATTGGGTGGGTGGAGTCCCCTCGACCTCCGAGGTGACCAACCTCAACATCCTCTTCGGACCGCAGCGAATCGGAGCCACCGGCACCTTCATCGGAGTCGTCGCCTCGATGGCTCAGGCTGGATTCAGTGCCGGTATGATAGAGAATGAGATGGAGGTCGGTGTTCCGAGCATGAGAACGGCTGCAGACCTCTCCGAGCAGTTGGCCGACCTCACCGATGACCTCTCATCAGAGCCAGCGGCGTCCGAGTGGATGGCATTGGCAGGCTTCAGCGCCTGGAACAACAGCGACGCTGCTCAGGCTCTCTACGACAGCACATTCATCGATGGCGAGGCGGGACCCAACACATGGCATACGCCAAACTTTTCCGCCGGGATTCTCTATGCACTGAACTCCGCTTCCGACCCCGCAGACGCCACCGTCGACATCTCTCTCACCAGCAAGTGGGGTCCCGCCCTGTTCATGGGGTTGGGGGAGCCAGCCATATCCATTCAAGACCTGAGTGCCACTCTTGACGACCATCCTTCAATCGTCCGCGCCCAACTGTTCGGCTATCTAGCAATGAAGAATGAAACCATAATCGATGTTGCAGAGACCTTCGCCCGCGACCAGGCGATGTACTCCCTTGTCGGCAGCATCTTCGCAGACAACGGTGGTGGTGATGATGAATGGGAATCCGATATGGAAGAGGTCGAGGACCGCTTCTTCGAACTTTCCGGGGCGCGAATAGGGAACCACGATGTCCTACAAGACCTGCTCTGGGGTATGGATGGAAACACCCCTCGCGGTCTGCTCGTCTCCGACTCGGCTGGCGTTATGTGGGGCTTGGCACTCCTGCTCTCTGCGGCGCAGGAGAATCCGTTCGCCATCATGGTAGACTATGGCCTTGGCATCACGGATGTAGCAAAAATCGGGGAATACGCAGGCAACTGGTTCCTCGGCGAGACCACATTTCCGATGATTCTCAAGGGGGGAAGTGGGACAATCAACGCGCCAGAGTATCTCTATGCTCAGTTCGCTGGACCCAACCCGTTGACGGGGGGGTACTCGACCGCTTCGTTGAACATCGGAGGTCTGTGGGCAGCCTATCTCGGGACCACATACGATGTCTCGGGTGAGGTGGTGGTGCTCAACAGTACACAGGTCGAAAACATTCTCTACGGACCGTACGGAATCACAACTGATGCGGTGGTCAATTTTCTCTATGGGGAGGT
Organism: uncultured Candidatus Poseidoniales archaeon; assembly: GCA_964342465.1. GTDB lineage: Archaea > Thermoplasmatota > Poseidoniia > Poseidoniales > Thalassarchaeaceae > MGIIb-Q1. The sequence continues at coordinate 37,686 of CAYFFQ010000008.1, forward strand.
GACTGGGCACACACTTCCTGTTGACGCTGATACGATGACTCCTACTCTTGGGGGTGACGAATTGACTTGGGACACGGCTAGAGTGGCGGCCCTCTATGATATTGATGAAAATGCCGCTGCGGCTCTTCGATACTTCGTCAAGGAGTTGATGTTTGAAGCACAGATTCCGGGGCTACTTGGAGAAATGTTCGGCGAAGAGGCAACCGGCTTCCCCGGGGCCACAAAATGGGTCACCCACACCGTTGACCAGTGGCTGTTCGGCTGGCGCGACCCACTGATGGCCTCACTTGATGGTGACCAGAACAATCTCACCTACGGATGGCAGGCACTCGAGGCCAACAAAACATACTACGGCTCCGTTTCAGAGCACGCTCCAAATGGAGTGCCGACGGGTAATGGCACGACCTATGTGGTTTGCACGGGGGAGAATGATGCATGCGACACAGGGGAGATTCTTGAGCAGGATGGCTCACCCTACCTCTTCTGGCGTACTCCTGAGATGGAGGAAGAAACCTGGGGGGAAATAACCGCCGAGTCGTTGAACGGGACTACAGGGGGCTTCATCACTGGCGACGGGGATTTGGTGAACCTCGGGGACTACGCAGTCTGCTCTCCGTTGCAGATGGCTGACAGCGAACATCTAGGCATGGTAACGGAGACATGGACCTGCCATGTCGATGGCAATGAGAGATTGATTCAGGCGAAGTTGACCAATTCGCATTCCGCTCTCGATATCTTCCCAGGGGCGATTCCCATCTATTTTGGCGCGGATGTCGAATTGAAGGTCCAGCCCACAGCGCGGGTTATTGTTGCGGGAGCTTCTGAGAGTTTCTTCTATCTCGATTTGCGACCGATGCATGAACAAGCAGCGAGTGAGCCGGAGGTGAGCGAGATGCAACCGGTATTCAAAATTGAATCCGGTGGTGGCGCTGATGCCGAGACCGTTGCGGGAATGCAGGACCAGATAGTTCACAACCAGAAGCAGTTCACCTACTGGACCAATTTCGACACGGATGGTGGTTCCTTCTACATAGACCAAGTGACGGCTACCCTATACCTAGTCGCCTTGATTTTGGTGGGTATGGGTGGTGTTGGAATGGCCCTCAGCGCTCAGGTGGGTGGCGAGTTCAGCCTCACTCGGGCAGAAGAAGAGAGCCGCAGTTGGGCGGAAGAAGATGCTGATGCAGGTGCGGAAGTTGGTGAAGCAGCGTCATTGGAGGATGACCTGCTTAATCAGACGGGAGGGGCTTTCTGAACGAGGGGGGGCTACCGCCCCCCCTACAACCCCCCCGTGTCGCTTAATCATTGATTGGAACAAACGCGGATTTAGTTTCGTCTGCTGAAATCGCTCATGCGGAAGATTTCCCCAAAGGGAAATCGACTTCAACCTGTTCCCGCTGAGATGAAGTCCTCGGCAACTGCACCGATTTATGTCCTGTCGGGAATAATCCCGTTGTCAGCCTTTGGCAGGATTTGCTGGTGGTGAGCGCATCCATAGAACATCCAACCCTTCGGATGGCATGGTGAAGAGGTGAGCGCAGCCATAGTTCATCCGACCCCCCTTAGTTCGCGGCGGTGGCCGCGAACTCACATCTGATGGAATCTGCATTCATCTGATTTTATCAGGGGGTTTCGAAAGGGGGGCCCGCCCCCTTCGTTCGAAAGGGGGGCTCGCCCCCTTCGTTGCGGAATGATAAAAGTAGGTGTAAAAATATCACCACGAAACTATCAATTTTTTGCCGGAAATCGGGGATTTCGTCTGAGTGAGTGGATGCACATCCGGCGGATTCTTTATATCACGAATCGGGCTCGCTCGTTAGAACGGGGAGTGAACTTCGTATGAATGGAATGAAATTGAATGTATTGCTGATGGCCCTGCTTATGCTCTCCGGAGCATTTGCAGGTTGTCTCGGTGGAGATGATGATGATGACGGCGGTGACGGCGGCGGTGACGGCGGCGGTGACGGTGGCGGCGATGGTGGAACTCAGGTCACCACTCACAAGATTGGATTATTGAATCCAGCAACTGGTCCAATAGCGGTTTATGCACCGGGTTTTGAGGATGCTGCAAATGTAGCAATCGCAGAATTGAATGCTGCAAACACCGACACCCAGTTCGAACTCGTCATAGCCGATTCAGGTTGTGACGGGACTCAGGCTGCGACAGCAGCCCAGACCCTGATTGACGCAGGCGTAGTCGGAATCGCCGGCGCAGCCTGTTCAGGTGCCACTCTTGGTGCCATTGCAGTAGCGAAGGCGGCAGGAGTCCCTATGGTCTCGTATGCCAGCACATCACCTGCAGTGACAACCGCTGACGACGACGGGCTTCTGTTCCGTGTCGTCCCAAGCGATGCACAGCAGTCAGTGGCTCTCGCAACTGTCGTCGCCGGCTCAGGCGTGACCAGCCCCGCGGTCATCTACATGACCAATGATTACGGTGCAGGACTCAACGACAACTTCGTAGCAGCATGGAGTGGGGATGCTTGTACCACCGTTGGATATGACCCGACTGAAGGTTCATACGACGCCACCACACTTGCTCAGGCGGTAATTGACAACAGTTGTGACTCGGCAGTTCTGATGTCATACGCAACAGACGGTGCGGCGATTCTCGAAGCACTGGCAGGACAGGGCTTTGCAGGGGCAACCTTCGGAGCAGATGGCCTTGCCGACTCAGCATTTGAGGAGTCATTCAGCGACCTCGCCGCTCTTGATGATTTGGTGGCGACCAAGCCGCGCCCTGGTGCCGCATCTGACGCCAAGGCCAATTTCGAAACTGCATACTCAGACGCTGGTGGCGACGCTGGCGGCATCTACACACACGAAACATACGACGCTGTCAATATCATCGCCAAGGCGGCACTACTCGATGCCACAGACATGAAGGCGAGCATCGCCTCAGTCGGAACAGCATACGATGGAGCAAGCGGTTCACACACCTTCGATGCGAACGGTGATGTGCTAGGAACCGGTTACTCGATTTGTGAATTCATCCTCATGGGTGACACGATGGGCTTCGCATGTCCGACCATGTGGACCGCAGACGGTGGAATAGCCGAGGCTCCATTTGATGGTACAACTATCAAGATTGGACTGCTCAGCCCGCAAACTGGGCCTATCGCAGTGTATTCAGGTGGTTTCGACGCAGCAGCAGCAGTTGCCATTCAGGCACTGAATCTCGTTGATGCAGACAACTACAGGTTTGAGTTGGTCATCGCCGACTCAGGATGTGACGGCACTCAGGCGGCAACCGCGGTCCAGACACTCATTGACTCAGGAGTAGCAGCAGTCGCAGGTGCAGCGTGTTCTGGTGCCACACTCGGAGCAATCGCAGTAGCCAAGGAAGCGGGAATCCCAATGATTTCCTATGCTTCCACTTCGCCAGCAGTCACCACAGCAGATGACAACAACCTGCTCTACCGTGTCGTCTCAAGCGATGCGCTTCAGGGTCCGGCAATCGCCGATGTTGTCGCCAACGAGGGTTATACCAACGCTGGAATCATCTACATGACCAACGACTATGGCGCCGGACTCTACGATGCAGTTAGCGGAGCCATGACCGCTGTCTGTAACGCACAGGGCTACGACCCAACCGAGGGTTCCTATGACGCAACTGCGCTCGCTCAGGCGGTGATTGATGCGGGTTGCGACTCCGTCGTCCTCGTCTCATACGCCACCGATGGTGCGGCGATCATCGGCGAATTGGCAGGCCTCGGCTTCACAGGCGGAATCATCGGTGCTGATGGTATCGCAGATGCCGGATTCATTGGTGAATTCGCCGACAACAGCACTCTAGCAGGCGTGATGGCGACCAAGCCAGCTTCAGCTGCCGACTCAGTCCGCCGCCTCGCATTCGATGCAGCGTGGGCTGAGAACGGTGGCCCAGAAGGAGCCATCTACACACACGAGACATTTGATGCTGTCCTTATCGCTGGTCTTGCCGCGATGGCTATGGATGCAACAGCAGAAATTACCGACATGCCAACTGCACTAGCCTTGACTGGAAACAACTTTGATGGAGCAAGCGGAATGCATACCTTCGATGCAAACGGAGACGTGCCCGGAAACGGCTACGACATCTGTTCGTTCGGACACGATGGCGCCAACGCTTCGTTCAGTTGCAGCATGACTTGGTTGGACGGAACCATCTCGTGATATCGACGACCACGAAGAGGCACTCTCCTGAGCGCAGCCGGTCGCTTCGCTGGCGGTTTCCGCCGCCAGCGAAGCTTCCCATTCGCAAAACATTCTATGCGAGTAGCGCAGCGGATGCCATGGAAGGAGTCTTGACATCATGCGCCATCTTCTACAGTTGAGCAACGGTTGCCGGCGACTACTGAAGTTCTCGAGCCTCAGTGCATGGAGGTGAAATGAATGGATTTCAACGATGTCAAGGGGTGGTGGCAGTCAACACGGCGCTGGCAGAGAAGATTTGCTCTCTCAGCCCTTCTCATCTTCGATGCATGGTTGGGTCTCTCACACGACCACGGTCTTCTCGCCTGGTCCCACCTCTTTACGGGAGACCTATTGTGGATTCTCCAATCGACAGAGATGGTTTCCGGCGGCTTGCTCATCATTCACACGATGTTCAACGAAACCACTGGCAAACTTCGGATGGCCTCACTAGCCTCTTCACCATTGCTTCTCATGGTGCTCATACTCCTCACCCTGGAGTTTTTGATAAGTGGCCTCACCCTCTCTTCGACCCTGAACTTCAACCTCGCATCGGTTGGTCTTTCGGGGTTGTACTGGGCGGCGGCATACCTCTGTATCGCAGTCGGTCTGACCCTCACATACAAGGTTCAGAGATACGGTAATTTCGCGCAGGGTGAATTGATGTTGGTGGGCAGTTATGTCGCCCTCACGGTGATGTGGTCTGACAGATTCTTTGAGATGGCCGATGCACCCAAGGATGACATTTTGCAGTGGGACCTGCTGATTTGGGCTTGTGTGGCGGCATTTCTGGTGGTTGGATTCCTTGGAGTCGTGATTGATAAACTCGTCTACAGACGATTTCGGAAGAAGGAAGCATCGCCACAGGTGATGATGATAGCCTCGCTGGGTGTGGCGATGATTCTCAGGGCTCTTCTCTACCTCCGCTACACGGCGCGCACCTTCCGTTTTTCTCCTGACAGGGATTGGAAATTGGCGACCTCGAGATTTCAGGTTCCGACCGAGAGATTACAGGTTCATCTCGGATTGAGGGAGGGTGGGCCGCTGTGGGAGTTTGCAGAGAATGTCACTGATTACGGGTTTCCCTACACCAAGGTTGCACTGATTATGGGTGTCTTTGGCTCAGTCTTGCTGCTCATGTTGCTGATGCACAAGACTCGCCTCGGAAAACAGATGCGGGCGGTGGCGGACAATCCCGATTTGGCCGCTTCTAGCGGAATCAATGTTGAGCGCATTCACTCGACCAGCGCCTTTCTTTCTGCCGGCCTCTCTGGCTTGGGCGGCGCTCTTATCGCCGCGGTTCTCCCCATAAATCCAGAATTGGGCCTCTCTCTTCTGTTGCCAGCATTCGCGGTGATTGTCCTCGGCACGATAGGTTCGGTGCCGGGTGCGGTCATCGGGGCGCTTATTGTCGGCCTTGTCAGGTCGATTTCCGAGCCGGTTCTGATAGGTGCTGGAAACACCCTCAGCCGACCGACCGCAACCGGCTTCGCTGAAGTTATGCCGTTCATCTTCCTAATCGCAGTACTGTTGCTGGTGCCGAAGGGCATCGGCGAGGCGATGGAGAAATGGAACATTGAGAGACTGCGTCGCCGGCAACAGAAGGAACTCGCCGGTACATTGGTAAGGTGGACGGACAGGTTTCCACCACTGATTCACCTCTCCACTGGATACGGTCACCTGAGGAGGGGATTGGGGCGCTTTGTCTCTGTCGCCGACCCGCTACTCGCAGCCAAATCGCAAGCCATACAAACCATCGATGACAAGATGTCTCAGTTTTCGGTTTATCTATCGGCTTACAGGAGACGCATTATGACTGCGCCGGGTTGGATTGTCGAAACCGCTTCCAGCCAATTCAGTGGGGTGACTGAACGAGTGAACAAACACCTTCCTTACGGGAGGGAGGGTGTGCGTGGTTCGTGGCTCACTTTTGCCCTGCTTTTCCTCGTGATGGTCTATCTCGCCTCTGCGCTACCCAGCGTCAGTAGCCTTACCAAGACGATGCAAATAGCTCGTTTGATTGCTTTGGTGTCTATTTTCGCACTGATGGGCTTCTCTCTGAATCTTCATACCGGAGTGACGGGAATGACCAATTTCGGTGTCATCTTCTTCGTTGGAATCGGCGCGATTACAGTCGGTCTGCTGTCAGCGCCGGTTGAGACCAACGGGTACGGCTGGGAGCCGTGGAAGGCGACTCTGCTCGGTGTGGTTCTTGCTGGACTGGCCGGCTGGCTGTTGGCCTTCCCGACGGCGAGATTGCGCATGGACTACTTCGCCATCGTGACGATTTCACTCGGTGAGATGCTGAGGATTTCGTTGCAAGCCGAGCCGCTACTAAGGGCTGGAACCGTCACTTCAGCAATCGGCATCTCTCAATATGCCATGCCACTCGAAGGGTGGTGGGATTCTGGAATCTCCGAGACTGTAGGTGGCTGGCTCGGATTGGAAGAGGCGGCACCCTATGTCGTTCTTCTCGCAGCGATGTCACTTCTGCTCACTCTCTTGATTTGGTGGCTGCTCGACACTCTGCTCGCTTCGCCGTGGGGGCGAATTCTCCGTTCCATCCGTGAGGATGAAGAGGTGAGTCAGCATCACGGTCACAACATTCTGTCACATAAGGCCGCTTCTCTTGCCGTGGGTGGGGCCATCGCCGGTCTCGCTGGGGCTCTCTGGGCGTGGCTCAATGCCGGTATTTTCCCTGACTTCCTCAACCCTGTTCGCTCGACCTTCCTTGTGTGGGCGGCGTTCATCGTCGGAGGAAGGGGCAATAATCGAGGAATGGTGATTGGTGCTTTCATCATAATCATCACGGAATTCGTGTTCAATGTCATGGTCGTGGCGAGAGGCGACACCGACTTGGCTTTCCATTCAATGGTCTCGACAATCGATGAGTGGTTTTCGTGGTTAGTGGTGGACATCGGTGGACACATCTGGTCCGACCTCTCCATCTCAGAGCCGTTCGCCACAGGCGAAGTCATCGCCGAACTCGCATACATCAAACTCGGCCTCATTGGATTTGTGATTCTCCTCTCCCTCTTGCTGGCTGAGAAGGGATTGCTGCCTGAAGTGCCTTCTCGGCCAAAACGCCCTCTCGTCTCTTCCGTTCTCGCCGAAGAGGGTCATGGCTCGGGCGACGGTGATGAATCCGAAGAGGGTCATGGCTCGGGCGACGGTGATGAATCCGAAAAGAGTCATGGCTCGGGCGACGGTGATGAATCCGAAGAG
>CAYFFQ010000008.1:45183-74448 GCA_964342465.1 uncultured Candidatus Poseidoniales archaeon
CGGTGATGAATCCGAAAAGAGTCATGGCTCGGGCGACGGTGATGAATCCGAAGAGAGTCATGGCTCGGGCGACGGTGATGAATCCGAAAAGAGTCATGGCTCGGGCGACGGTGATGAATCCGAAGAGGAACAGCCGCTGGCGAACTCAATAGATGAACCTCCCACCGAGGAGGAGATGGGTGATGAAGGTAAGCCGTCGAACAGCATCGGTGAAGATGATGATAAGGCTGGAGGTGATTCAAAATGAGTGATGAACCCCCCGCTCTGCGAGTCACTGGTCTTTCGAAAGATTTCGGCGGCCTGCGGGCGGTTGATGGAGTTTCTTTCGAAGTTGCCGATGGTGAATTCGTTGGTCTCATCGGGCCGAACGGATGCGGCAAGACGACCACCTTCAACTGCATTTCGGGGCTTCTTGAGAAGTCGTCAGGAAGCGTGGAGGTCTTCGGAAGGGAAACTACTGGAATGAGAACCGATGAGATACAGAAACTCGGACTCACGCGCACCTTCCAGCACACCCGTTTATGGAAGGAGATGACCGTCATCGAAAACCTTCTCGTCCCACCGAGGAAACAGTTCTCACCAAACCCTCTCACTTCGTTACTGCGGCCACATAGTAGGCAGGCAGAGAAAAAAAGGTTGGAGGATGCCTATGCAACACTTGACCTGTTGGAGGTACCCCACATGGCCGAAAATCTCGCTGGTGAGTTGTCGGGTGGGCAATCCAAACTCGTCGACATCGGGCGCGCTCTGATGGGGGACAGCAGATTTCTCCTGCTCGATGAACCGGTGGCCGGCGTCGCTGGACCGTTAGCAGAGAAGATTTTCCAAAACCTCAGAAAATTCGTCAATGAGCGTGGAATCTCCATATTGGTCATAGAACACAACATGGATTTCATTCTCCGCCGTGGCGTGGATAGAATCATAGTCATGGACCAAGGAAGAATCCTGATGCAAGGCACTCCTGAAGAAGTCAAGGAGAGCCGTGAGGTCATTGAAGCCTATCTCGGCGGGGTCGGTGAAGAAGAATGACGAGGCTACTCGATGTCAGAGGACTAGAAGGTGGCTACGGCGCCGTCAAGATTCTCCACGGAATTGACCTGCACATCGACAAGGGAGAGTTCGTCACAATCATCGGTCCCAACGGATGCGGAAAATCAACCTTCATCAAGGTGCTATTCGGAATAGCGACCCACTACAAGGGCAAGGTCTACCATGATGGCGACGATGTATCGGCATGGAGAACAGACAGACTGGTGAAACGGGGTATTGCCTATGTACCTCAGGTGAACAACGTCTTTCCTTCTCTCACTGTGCATGAGAACCTCCAAATGGGGGGGATCGCGCTACCCCCGGGTATTCTTGCGGAGAGGATAGAGCGAGCCCTCGCGATGTTTCCCGACTTGAAGCCGAGAGTCAGCGATTTAGCAGCCTCGCTTTCTGGTGGCCAACGGCAGATGCTCGCCCTTTCCCGAGCGCTCATCAGTGACCCTCAGTTTCTTCTTCTCGACGAGCCGACAGCAGCTCTCTCCCCTCTGTATCAACAGCAGATAATCGAGCGAATTGATGCCCTGAGGGAACACGGAATAACGGTCTTGATTGTTGAGCAGAACGCTCGTCTTTCTCTCGCCCGCTCTGACCGCGGCTACATCTTCGCCGGTGGCAGGGTGGTTCACACTGGTTCTGCTGAAGAGATTCTCAATGACCCCGACATAGGGAAATATTTCCTCGGCATCAAGGAAGACTGACCGAGACTTCCCTCCCAACCAGAGATGCGGGTGGGGGTTCAAGCGATGCCGATAGGCACGATTTACCCAATCCCTGCTAACCGAACATTCAGAGGGTTTCTCGCTGCTTGCTTCAATCTTCACTTACAACCCATTTGACAAGAGAGGACTCAGCATTGTGTAGGTGCTCGCCGAGAGTGCTGCGGGCGATATCGAGTTTTGTCGCCAGTTCACGCATAGAGATTTTTCGGGGCTGGTCGTAATATCCAAGGTGGATGGCTTGTTGAATGACTTCTAGTTGTCGTTGTCCGATAAGTTCCCTAGCATCGTGCCTAGGGTCTTCGTGAGTGGTCACGGAGACTTTGTCTGGAGGGAGGAACTCTTTCGTTGTGGCAAGAAATCTGCTAATTCCAGCGGGCACACCGCGGACTGTCACGGCGATACCCTGAGAGGTGATGGAATATGGAGGATAGACGGCGATGTCGTCGTAAATGACTGCTGCAGCAACCAATGGGTGCCGATTCATCACCACTACCGGCTGAGGTCCGTCACCGCGATTCGGTAATTCACCCTCGAAGTCAAGATAGGAAATCTTGTCCAAGTCACGGTATTCTGCTTCTCCTCTCATCGTGCAACGTGCGAGTTGTCTTACCCCTTCCGGCTGTACATCCAAGTGTGCAACCACTTCGAATGACTCACAGTATTCCAGCAGTTCAGAGAATTCGGAATTGGCTACCGAAACCTCGTTCCAGAACAACTTCACTTCCTGCACACAACGCCGACTGCCGAACTCGGTTTTCATTCTTCCCAACCTCTTGAGTTGCCGAGGCGGTGATGAAGAGTCAAGCCCAGCCATCCTTCTCCCAACCAACCTTGCTTGAGTAGGGAATGAAATGGTGAACCCAGCCATAGTTCATCCGACCCTTCGTCAGCCCCCTACAGGAGGGTTGTGAGCCAATTCCTAGTTCTCAACGGTGGCTGCGAACTCACATCTGATGGAATCTGTTTTCATCGGATTCCAAAAGGGGGTTTCGATAGGGGCTCCGCCCCCTTCGTTCGCGGAGGTTGCTGTGAGACATCACCCTATCCTTAGTTCCCTTAGGGGATTGTGAATCATCACCCAAGCCATAGTTCGCCTGAGTGGCCGCGAACTCACATCGGATGGATTCTGCTTTCATCTGATTCCAGAAGGGGGTTTCGATAGGGGCTCCGCCCCCTTCGTCTGGTGGCCGCGAACTCACATCGGATGGATTCTGCTTTCATCTGATTACAGAAGGGGGTTTCAATAGGGGCTCCGCCCCCTTCGGCTGGTGGCCGCGAACTCATATCTGATGGAATCTGCTTTCATCTGATTCCAGAAGGGGGTTTCGATAGGGGCTCCGCCCCCTTCGTCCGCCCCCTTCGTCCGAGGCGGTCGGGTAAGAGTTAATGTGCATTGAATCACATCATTACACCATGAGCGATGGTACTGAAGAGCAGAGGCAAAGATTCCGAGCCACACCTGAGGAATTGGGAGACGGCGGAAAAAGACCTCAACTCGGGCAAGAACAGACATATTTTCCAGGATTGCAAGTGACATCGCCTCCCCCATTGTCAACCGAGATTGATACCGCGAAGTTAGGCATGTTTTTCTCCATAATCGGCGGAATCATCGCCTTGGCGATCGCTATTGGGCGATTCATGACCAGCGAACTTGACAGCGATACGGAATTTCTCTATATGGCAGTCGGAGCGGGGCTTCTCGTCCTCTTTTCCTACGGTTTTGTCGAGGTGCAACTTCGGCGACACAGTAGTATCTCGATAGTACACGACTATGTTCTCTCATTCGGCCATCTTTTCGCTGTCCTCGGTGCCTTCTGGTTCACACGGTGGGCGCTCTACTTCTTCTGTGGATACTACCCTGAAGTGGGTGAGGTGTGCGGTCGGGGCTTCGGTACTTCAGCGTGGACGCCTGCTGGATGGGGGGCGCTGGTGCAAACAGTCGTTTTCCTGCTCATCGGCCTTTCACAATGGCACCAGAACAAACGAGCCGGGGCGACGATGCTGCCGCGACTCGTGACCGTCCTCTCGCCACTTGTCATCCTGTTAATAGGGGCTGAAATCTGGGTTTCATGGGCTGGTGATGTCGTCTCAGTTCCAGTTCTTCTCAGCGCATTGTTACTCACCGGCATGGGTATGTGGCTTGCATCGGAATCGAATCGGGCGCCACTGTTTCTCGGAGCAGCGATTCTTTCGCTCATCATTCCCTTCGCCTACGAAATGAAAGTTGGTGGCGGGGCAGGTCTTACTCTTCTCGCCATGGTTGTGCTGATGCAGGGGGTCTTCGCATCAGCACCAGGTCTTTCGCGGCAGATGATTCAACACGGCTCCATCATCTTGGTTCTCATTATTCTGGTAGCCGAGTTCTTCGCCGTCGTTGGTGACTTAGATCTCGTTTTAGTGGCGACAATCGACAATCCGTTGGCCAGTCTGCCGCTTTTCATTTGGCTCTCGTTGTTGGTAGGCTACTTCATTCCCGTCCACATGCGGCGGGTTCCATGGATGCCGATTGGTCTCGGCATCGGGCTGGCATTCCTGCCTTCTCCCGGTTCCGGCTTGGCATGGGCTCTTGCCATCATCGCCTTCGTCTACATGCTCAACCAACCACAGACTCGTCGGTGGGTCGCAGATTGGACCTACGCCATGCTCGCCACTTCGTGGTTCCTCGTCGACTGGCTTTCCTCATTGTCCAATCTCCATAATCCATTCGAAATACTCGCTCTCGACCCGACATTCTTGGTGGTTCCACCCGCCGCACTGCTGTTCCTCGGAGGAGTTGCAAGTGAACATGGCCGCCTCTCCAAGGCCCCATACCACCTGATGGTCCTACTCACTCTGCTCTCCCATGAGATGTTGTATGGGACAGGGCCATATCTTCCCTTGGTGTTCGTCGGTTATCTCCTTCTTCTTGTGGCACAGCAGGCCCACAATTCTGCGAAAATTGATATTGAAGATATCAATAACCGGCGCTCGGTTTCAGTCCTCGTTTTTGCCACTGGGGCTGCCCTCTTAATCCTCGAGGCCATGGGTCGATTGGATAGTGGATTGGGAGCCGCCCTCGGAGTCACTCAAGTTGGTGTCGAAGCATTCGTTGGTGCAGTAATTCTCTACTTCCTAGGAAGAACTCTGCGCTCGATAGAGTTGGACATTGGAAACCTTGCTGCATCACTGTTGGACATTCTGATTCAGGTTACTGATTGGGACCCTCGGACTGGAGAGTGGTCCATCACTCCTAACAAGTGGAGTGAGAAGTTGCGCTCGGTGAACTTGGGTGCTGCGATGCGACCATCAATGGTCATGTCGCTGATGGTTCTCTCACTCGCATCTGCCCGCGCTACTGAGAGTTGGACAGTTCTTCTCCTGCTCCTGCCGGTCATAGTGCTGATGCGTGAAATCCTGTTTGAGTCGGAGAAGAGTAATGTGGTAAGGGCTACCGGAGTTTGGCTTCTCTTCTTCGTTGGATTTCCTTGGTCGTGGCGGATTCACCAACTGTTGCATGACGCTGCACCTACTCAGATTCTGCCGTCACAAGTGGTCTTTGATGTGTTGATGTTGGCCGGGCCACTGCTCGGCCAATTCATGCTCACTCGACAGGGAGTGGTCAAGGAGGAAGGAAGGGCGGCGGATTGGCTGCTCATAGGAGTCGGAGCAGTCGCACTTCTCGACACGAGTGGGGGCATTCTGCTCATAGGGATGATGCTATTGATGTTCGTTCGCTCGATTCAACATCGTCGTTCATATCCCATCAACACCCTCCCCATATTCTGGGGTTTTGGGGCGTATCTGTTGGGACTACTCTCTGTGGCCATAGTTGATGGCGCGCCGCGGATTGACTCGCTGTTGGTCGTCCGTGAATCGTTGTTCATCGGCTTCACCTATCCCGCTTGGGTGGGGCTCGGGTGGGTGCTTCTCGGCGCGGTACCACTCATCATGTTCGTTCGCGAACTCCGCCTCGCCGCCTCTGGTGGTGAGGGAGATAGAGAAGGTCTGGTGGCCTATCCCGTCGTCGTTCCGTCTATCTCTCTCCTGATAGGGCTACATCTGTTGTTCGCAGAACCGTATATCCTGATGTTAGTAGTGGTGACGATTGCAGGTATCGCTGCTTGGGCGAGTGGAAAATTGACTGCATTTTGGGTCTGGCCTCCCGCCTTCGCCGCTGCTTTGGCAGCAGCGGCTGAAGATGGCAAGTGGTTCGGGGCCAATGGATTTCCTGAATCACTCTCACTCGCCGCAATCGCTTCCATGGCGGTTGCGGTACTGTTCTGGCGTGGAATCATGCAGAAGAGGGCTCCTGAAGCCATCTCCGGAAAGTTTCAACCGAATGCTGATGACATCTTCGGATTCGATATTGAAGCGAAATACGAACATACTCGTATCGCCATCGCCAACATGCAACTCATCTATGCCGCACTTTTCAGTTTCATGGGATGGAATGCATGGTCTGGATTAGTTTTCCTGATAGTGACCTTTTTCATATCGTTGAAGTTGTGGATGGAGAGACATCCGAAATCGATGTTTTCAGCAATTCTCCTTGAAGCGACAGCAGTCGCCAACTTCACTGACCACACAATCGGCTCACAGTGGGCATTGGAAGCGATGGGTGGATGGTTGGTCTTGTCCGGCCTTGTCCTCACATGGGCTTCATGGCGAAACTGGGATTTTGAGTGGAAGGAGTTGGCCGATGAAGAAGTACACTCAATCTCTGGGATTGCAGGTATTTTCGGAGCAATCTATGTTCCATTGGGTGCTTTGATGCTCTCGGATGACCCGGGGCTGTGGATGTTCGGGGCGGTGCTCTCGGTCTATGGTGGGGTGCAGATGATGATAGGATTCGACCGTGATGAGGCGTGGCGACGCATCTACACCCTGATTTCAATACCTCTCGGCATTCTCATCGTCGCCGGCGACATCTCCAATGGAGTGATGCAGGGGGTGATGTACCTACTCGCTGCTCTGACGCTGTTCGGTCAGGGATTCCTTTACATGATGAGGGCTGGAGTTCAGGTCTCAGGGACGGGGGCGGAAGGCAGTCGAGTCGCAGAAGTCTTCACCTCACAGTTTTCACTAGCCGAACCGGAAAATGAAGGTGTGGAAAAACCGGTCTCATCAAGTGGCGAGGGTGCGGGTTCGGATTCACTAGATGAAATCCCAAAGGAGTCATCTACAACTGCTGAAGTTCAAGATTCTGGCCCAGATGAGATATTCCATGAACAATCTCCTGAAGATATTGCCCAACCTAGAACTACAGTGCAGACAATAGACCGCTTCGACAGTGGAGAAGGATTCGATGTTGAACTACCGCCCGATATTCTAGCACGGATTCGCCATGCTCTCGCAGGGACTATCCATGAAGGATTCAAACCGGTTGTCAAGTGGGATGCTTACGGGCAAGTTATTCTTGATTTTGAACCTCTTGAATGAGGGCTCGTAGGGGGGCTGCGTAGGGGGGCTGCGTAGGGGGGCTGCGTAGGGGGGCTGCCACCCCCCTTACAATCCCCCCGTGACAAATAATCATTAATTACAACAAACGCGGATTTATCTTCGTCAGTTGGAATCGCTCATGCGGAAGATTCGGCCACGGCCGAATCGACTCCATATCGTTCCCGCTGAGATGAAGTCCTCGGCAAATGCACCGATGAATTGCCCGTAGGGCATACATCCCATACTCCTGTGAGCCAGATAAGGTTGTGAAGAGTTGAGCGCAGCCATAGTTCATCCGACCCCCCTTCGGGTGGGGTTCGCCCCTTAGTTGGTGGAGGTGGCTGCGAACTCACATCTGATGGAATCTGCATTCATCTGATTGCAGAAGGGGGTTTCGAAAGGGGGGTTCGCCCCCTTCGGGTGGGGTCCGCCCCCTTCGTTCGCCCCATTCGGGTGGGGTTCGCCCCCTTCGGGTGGGGTCCGCCCCCTTCGTTCGCGGGGGTGGCGATGAAAAGTTGAGCCGAGCCATAGTTCGCTCAACGCTCATTCGGATGGCCCGTAGGGGGCTGACGCCAATTCGGCTCGTAGGGGTCCTGTGACTTGAGGCGGGCGAGAATCTGAGCGGTGACTGCAATGGCAATCTCACTCGGTGATTCAGCGCCGATGTTCAGCCCGATGGGGCATGTCACATCATCGAGATATTCCTGCTTTATACCATCTTCAAGGGCTACTTCGGAAAACGATTTCCACTTTGCCTTCGAGCCGATGACCCCGATTTTAGTTCTCCACGAAGTGGGGTCAGCCTGTCTCAAGGCGAGTAATCCTCGCAGCAGTGTTTCGTCAACCCCCCAATCATGTCCGACGAGCAGGAGGTCAGAGAATCGAGCGAGTGTTGCACTGCTCTCTGAGGCTATGAACTCTTCAGCAGTTGTGAACAGGTGGTCGGACGCACAGGGGTAGGAGTCGACGTTGGCGTACTCCTCGCGCACATCGAAAACCGAGAATTTCCAATCGAGTAGTTCACAGGTATCAGCAATCGCCTCCCCACAGTGGCCTCCGCCGCAAATGAGGATGTGTGGCATCGGTTGAATCACCTCGAAGGAGAGGGTCACACCCCCCCCGCATAGGCTGTTGAGAGGCGTTCCTGCATGACCTTTCGCCTCCTTGCGCAATTGAAAGGTCTCGACGAAACCTCCCTGCTGGCCAGTTGATTTTTCATCCAAGAGGTCGCTCAGTCGTTTCAGGACATTGAGTTCCAACCCCCCACCCCCCACCGTCCCTTGCACATCACCGAGGTCACTGATGGCTACACGGGCCCCCGGTTTTCCAGGGACTGAGCCACTTGATGAGAGGACGGTAGCCATGGCGATTCTTCTGCCATCGGTGAGTTGTTCGCTCACCCAGTTGAGGACGGGATGGGTCACGGTCACTGCGACAGTGATGCCACCTTTGAGTGTACAGGGTGAAGATTCTGCTCAGGAAAATGACGCGCCAACCTCTTGATTGAGGGTTCTAACCGCCTTCTCAAGGTCATTCAGGTCTTCTGGTGTGTCGACATTCAGATGGAGAAATTCGTCTGCAACATTGATTCTCATTGGTGAAATGAGGTCGCGAAGAGGAGTATCTTGTGAAGCCTGCATTATTCGCTCGACATCATCCTCTTTGATTAAGAGTGGATGGCCGCCTCGACCATCTTTGGCAGGGCAGGCGGCCACCTCGCTCATTCTCAGTGCTTCGATGGTTGAGAGAGAAAATCCGGGGCGGTCCACCGGAGCGATGAGGACATCCATTCCTCGCTTGCTCTTGAGAAGGGAGATGATGGTGGCAAGACCGCACTGAATTGAGCCGGTCCGCCCCTTCTCCGGTGCTGGATTGAGCACGACAGTTCGTTCTGGCAGGGCAAAAGTGACTCGGATGAGTAGTTCCTGATTCGTCACCACAATGGGGGTGATCTGAGAACTCTCTAGGCGTTCGACTATCCACCTGATTAGAGGAATCTCAATCCCACCGATTCTGACAGGGATGAGTGCCTTCGGCTGGCCGAGGCGTTGGCTTGCACCGGCGGCGAGGACCACAGCGTAATGATGAGGCACGATTTGAGTTCGTTCAGAGGAGGTTCTTGAGAACTCCGGTCGTGGTGTCGTTTTGAGTGAAAGTGGATTACTTTGATTTTCCAATGAATAATGATTAATGCTCATTATTTTGCTCTTTTCACTTTCCGAATCCGATTGAAATTTCAGAATTCGATAATCCTTTAGAAGAAAGGGGTTGGTGAGAATCATTATACGCACTGCCGTTATCAATCAACGGTGAATCAGGCATTGACTGACCTTTTGAGAGCTGACACAGAATGGTCCGTCTCGTTGAAAGATAATGGTCTTCCAATAACACACCATTTTTCAGTTGGGGTGTGGCCGGCCTACGAGGTGATGCGCATCGACGGTTCCACCGGTTGGGGCATATACAAGTGGAATCCGCACGAATACCGACAATACGATGGGTCGCTAATGTTCAGTAGTGAGGTGGATGGCTATCTACCAACTATGGAATTGTATTCTGCCGAAGTTGTTGATGTGATGTAATAGTTAATTGCGGTCGTGAGCATTTTGAGAAAGAAAATGAAAACCATTTCATTGTTTATCATAACCATATTCGTCTTCATTCATGTCAAAGCCATTGAATATGGATGCACCACTGGAATAGATGACACTCGTTTTGAGGGCCAGAATTATCAAAAGTCATCAGAAAGTTCTCGTTTGGGATATATAGGTGTCTGTGTTGATATAAATGTATCAGAAGAGCAAGATTGGAATCTTTCATTTCCAGCCATCAAATCCTATACTCATGATGAATATATCCCTGATTATATAGTTAGTAATGATTCTGGAAAATATGGGGCTTTTCCAATATATTTGACATTGGTTGATGGTGAATTCTACAAATCCAAACCAGACGATGGTTTCGAACCTGTGATTTATATCAATATAAACATAATCGTGGTTCCACCACCCCTGAGAAAGTGTTGAATATGACCACAGATTTAGAGATGATATATATTTTCGGGGAAGGGAACTACTCAGAAATTTGCATCTTTGCATACTCCTATCAGGAGATTATTCCGCTGTGGCCCGTAATTGATGAGGGTAGCACAAATCCAAGCATTCCGTTTACTGTCAAGACAGGCGACGATAGTAATATATCGGGTCATATTAGATATACAGTTGGAGAATTTTATGTTCATTCCACTGATGGAACGTATATTTCTGCTCGCTGTACATTCAGCGGAATTGATTCTGATTTCACTCAGGAAAATGACTCAATAGAGATAACTCTTCCTCAGTGTTTCTCTGATATCAATCCTCGTTGTGAAGAATTTTTCTTCACACATTATCAGATTTATCATTACCTTCTACGAGGAGATTATTGATAATCTATGATGAACTAACTTCAGATAACATTCTAAGTAGGGCCACAATACTCATTCACCCATTGTGGTCACTCATCGTAATGGAGTGTTCGAATGGTATCTTAGTCGATGACTTAAATGATTGGCCCAAAGACACCTGACTGGTTCCAATTTTTTTTACATGAGGAAACGCGGGGTGTTGATGGACTGTCCGTTAGAAAGAAACCTGACTGAACCCATCATTTTTTCACGGCCGATGTCCATGGAAGATATTGCTCCTCATCTTACCATCTCGCGGCCGATGATGAGCCGCAGGACTTCTGATGCACCTTCGTATATCTGCATCACCTTGGCAGCTCGCATCAGCCGCGCAACCGGATATTCCTCAGTATAGCCGTAGCCGCCGAAAATCTGCACCGCCTCAATTGTAGCCTCTGTTGACATATCGGCGGCGAACCGCTTGGCGTGAGCCGCCGCCTCGGTGTTGCTCATCCCGTTGTCAGCAAGCCAAGCGGCCTTCCAAACAAGCATCCGCGCCGCCTCGATGTTGGTCTTCATGTCGGTGAGTTTAGCCATTATCATCTGATGGCCAACAAGCGGTTTGCCGAAGGTCTCTCTCTCCTGAGCATAGGCCAAAGCATACTCGTAGGCAGCGCGCGCAGTCCCAACCGCATGAGCAGCAACACACGGCCTTGAGAGGTCAAATGCAGCCATCGCATTGAACCATCCCTTCCCTTCCTCACCTCCGACGAGGTTCTCAACAGGCACTTTCACATCCTGAAAAATCACCGAGCGGGTGTCCGAGCAGCGTTGCCCCATCACATCCTCTTTCTTGCCGATGCTGACGCCATCCCAATCCGATTCGACGATAAAACCAGCCATTCCCTTGTAGCCGGCTTCTCTGTCGGTGTAAGCAAGCACGAAGAACCAATCAGCATATCCTGCTCCAGTGATGAACATCTTGGTGCCGTTGAGGATGTAGTGTTCGCCTTCTCTCACAGCGGTAGTTCTGATACCTTGCACATCACTTCCGGCAACCGGTTCGGTCACACAATACGAGCAGAGAGCGCCATCATTGACGAGCATACCGAGGTATTTCTGCTTCTGTTCTTCAGTCGCTCCTGTGATTATCGGCGCACCGGTAAGTCCGTTGGCGTAGGCAGCAGTGGCAAACCCAGGGTCACCCCAAGCTAACTCTTCTTGAACCAGCACCTCCGCCATGACTCCCATACCCATGCCTCCGCAACTCTCGGGCACATGCAGGTTGGTCAATCCGGTCTCATGGGCGAGGCGAATGGTCTCTCTCGGGTACTCACAATTGGCATCCCAATGTTCGGCATTCGGTCTGAGTTCACTCTCAGCAAATTCGTGTGCGAGGTCTCGCAACATCTCCTGCTCCTCGGTGAGGGCGAAGTCCACCATGGTTTGGCGAGTTGGGTTTGTGTCTTGAAAATTGGCTTCAGCGAGGAGGGAGGGAAGGTCTCCATATTCACCGTTCAAGGATGGAAAGTCTGCATTTTCACCATACAATGACTGGGGGTCTTGATTCTCACCGCACAAATGATTGAAGGTTCCCATTTTCACCATTCAATGACTGGGGGTCTTGATTTTCACCGCACAAATGATTGAAGGTTCCCATTTTCACCATTCAATGACTGGGGGTCTTGATTTTCACCGCACAAATGATTGAAGGTTCCTATTTTCACCATACAATGTGAAGAAGAGGATTGCGAGGAAGATTCCATAGCAGGCGATGAGGATGCCTCCTTCTTGCCGTCATGGCCGGGATATACATCATCTACAATGTGAAGAAGAGGATTGCGAGGAAGATTCCATAGCAGGCGATGAGGATGCCTCCTTCTTGCCGATTGAACTTGAAGTCGGTCCACATGAAAACGAGGGCGAGAGCAGTGCAGAAGAGGGTTGCTGGCAGGATGAGTTGGTAGAACAGGCCGGTGTCTGCGACTCGGATTGGATTGACTGCTGCAGCGAGACCGATTGATAGCATCGGGTCGGTGATGTTGGAGCCGATGAGGGTTCCGACAGCCACTCCGGTGGAACGGCGGGCGGCGAGAATGGCAACTGCCAATTCGGGTACCGAAGTTCCAACTGCTGAGAGGGTCGAGCCGACTACTGCTGAAGGCACGCCCATCTGAATGGCGATTCCCGCCGCGGATTCGACGACGCGGGCGGAGGCGAACATCGCAAGACCAAGCCCAACGAGTAGCATGACGAAATAGGCGGCTCCAGTCCAGTTGACACCTAATCCCGATTCGCTGCGAATTTCCTCCATCATTTCGAACTCGTCGCTCCGAATCTGTTCTCGATGTTGAATCAGATATGTGATGTAGAACACATACAGCAGACAGAGAAGAGCACCCTCTATTCGATTCAGGTCACCATCGACGAGTATCAACATGGAGAGAAGCAGGACGGCGATGAACATCATCACACCATCCCTCTTCAGCCAATCTGGTTTGACTTCCATCGGCTTGATGGTCACGACAATTCCGAGAATCAAGGTGATCTGAACTAGCACCGAGCCGTAAATGTTCCCAAGAGCGAAATCGGTGGCACAATCCGTGGCCGTCGCACTGCATGGATTGTGCAAGGCATCCCAGGAGGCCTGAACTGAGATTAGAATCTCAGGGAGGGAAGTTCCGAGTGAAACTATGGTCAATCCGATGATGACCTCAGCAATTCCGACCTGTCGCGCCAGCCCCTTCGCTCCTTCCACGAAGAAGTCGGCAGAGGTGATTAGCAATCCTACGGCAAGAAGTAACAGGAATCCACTAATGGCGATTCCGGGTAGTGTGGTGCTCTCGGAAGTGATTGTCTGAACACCCATCATGGCGAGAAACAGTGAGGCGATGACCAACACCTGATTCCACAGAAAGAGGGAGAGAATGCCGCGAGTCCTTCTCTTCTGACCCACAGGCCGAGGGGAGATTTCCACCTCCACTACCTCTTCAAGGTCAGGGTCGTTTGGCGATTCATCCTCACCCCCTGTTGACATGTCTCTCTCGCCGCTGCTCAGAACATTCCCATAAGACAGTTTTCGCGGCGGGGAATGGAGAAGTGACGAATAATGCAGTATGAACTTCACTATCAGAAGTGGTGAGACATGACCCTCAATCGCGCCTCGGTGAAGTGGTGAAGCACCCCAAGCCGTCGGAAGCGCGTAGTCGCTATTTTCTGTGCGTAGGTGAAGTTGTGGGCCGGTTGGCGCCGGAGGGAAGGTTCTGAGACCAAATTTCTGTGCGTAGGTGAAGTTGTGACATTGGGCGGTGCGAATCAACTCAGCCGCGGAAGACATCCCAGATAAGCCGTCAGTCGAGTTCCAAGCCCAGTTCTCTCACTGTGAGATGAGGTTTTTCAGGTGTGCGACGACGAGGTCCACATCTGGGATGGTATGGTCCTCAAGTGGTGGTGCGAAGGGAACCGGTGTGTCCAGTGCTCCTATGACGACAGGTGCGGCTTCGAGATGGAAGAACGCCTCTTCCTGAATCCGGCTGGAGATTGTGTGTCCGAATCCACCAGTGTATTGCGCCTCATGAAGAATGATGTATCTGCCAGTCTTCAGCACCGATTGTACGCAGGTTGCGGAGTCGAATGGCAGGATTGTGCGCAGGTCGACGACCTCGATTTCAGAGCCTTGCTCGGCAAGGAGCGCCGCTGCCTTGAGGGCGATGTGGACCATCGCACCATAGGTGATTATGGTTGCTGCATCGCCACCGCGGACGATTTGCGCCTTTCCGACCTTGAAAGTTCCAACTCCTCCTTCATCGAGATGATGCAGCACACTCTCTCGGTCCAATTGCTGGTTGATGTTGTCTCCCCATCCTGTCAAACCCCCTCTGAGACCATACATGCCGATATGTTCGAGGAAGACGACGGGGTCGGGAAGGCTCGCCGCCTCGATGAGCAAGTCATACGCATCCTGAGGGGTTGAAGGGAAGAGGATGACAAGACCGGGGTCATTGGTGAACCACGACTCTATCATGTTGGCGTGGAAGGGGCCCGAACGCGTTTTGGCTCCGAGTGGTATTCTGACTACGAGAGGCACATCCGCCCCCCAACGCCATCGCAGTTGGGCGGCGTTGTTGATGAGAGGATTCATCGCCAGCGCGGCGAAGCCGCCGAATTGGATTTCTGCCACCGGCCGTAATCCGCCGAGAGCAGCGCCGGTGGCCGAGTTGATGATGATGGACTCCGAGAGGGGCATGTCAAGCAGCAGGTCTCCATGCCCTTTCGCCCGCAGAGGCAGGTTCATCCCGAATGCACCAGCGATTTCCATGTCCTCACCCATGAACACTGTGCGAGAACCCCAGCGCTCAGCAATCGCCACCATTCCCTGTTGAATCGCCCTGCTGTACGACGAAGACCCCGGCTCGCCTGAAAACTCCACGGCAACCACGCCGACAGCCGGCCTCTCAATTCCGATTCCGCTAGTGGTTGAATCGCCTTTCATTCTGACGAGTTGGTCACGGTGTGTTTCAGCATCGTGAAAACTGGTGATTCCGCTGGTGACGGTAGTAGGTTCCGGCCATTCCATCTGCTCTAAGGCAGCACGTGCGGCAGCGACGAGTTCGCTCTCCTCATTTTCCATACTCGTGAGTTCGGTCACCTCCACACCCAAGCCGATGAGAAGGGCGCGATGGTTGGGCAGGGGGTCTTTCGCCTCCCAGTATGAGAGCAGGTCTCTGTCGACATATCCGGGTGGGTTTCCTGATTCAGCACCGAGGTAGAGGTCATCGTGATGGTGAGCGTGGCCGCAGCCACGCATCGTCTCGACATGGATGAGAGTGGCTCCACCACCGGCAAGAGCGAACTCTCTGGCGGTGGCTGTGCTGGCATGGAACTGGGCGGGGTTGGAGCCGTCAACCGTCCATGAAGGGATCCCCACTGCTCTCCCCTTGTCAGCCCAGAGTTCAGCATTGTTCTGGTGTGAGCCGATGGTGTCGAGGGCGATTTGATTGTTCTGAATCATGTAACAGATGGGGAGGCCGCGAGCACCAGCGAAATTGAGGGCTTCCCAGAACTCTCCACTACTGCTACATCCCTCTCCGACAGGAGCGAGATGAAATCTCTCAAGTCCCGACCGTTGGCTGGCAAGGGCAACTCCAGTAGTAGTCGCCGCAGCGATAGGAAGTGGTGCAGTGGGCGGTAGAATCCCCAATGGCCAGTTGCCGATATGCAGGTCACGCCCGCCGCCATCCAATCGCCCTCCGTTCATCAATGACTCAACTTTTCCAGCCTGAGCAGCCAAGACCTCGTCGACAGTCTGGCCCATCGCCAAGGCGAGGCCTACATCGCGGATCATCGGGGCTACTATGTCTCCGTTGTGCCGCTGACCTACAGGCTGGTCGATGGCTCGTCTCAGAGCAGTCGCACATCCGACTATTCCTTCCTGCCATGTCGAGCGGAACCCCTTGCCACCGAAAGTTCCTCCATCAGGGGTCTCAAGGCCGTTCATAAAGAGGTCTTTGAGGTGGTCGTCCAGCAGGCGGGTCCGTTGCATCCACCGCTGCCATTGCATTCTCATAGCGAGGGTGACGGACTGGAGATGGGCGATGCGCCTCAGAGCCAATCTCAGGTCAATGATGAACCGCTGTGTGCGACGAGCGAGGTGCATCTGCCCCCGCCGCCGTGGAATCACTTCCATTTCGGAGATGTCCGATGTCAGCGGCTCACTATTCCGGCAGGCGAGGTTATCGCCCACTTTCTTCACCAGACTCTCGCTGAACTCATGCCAAGAGATCCCATCCCAACTGCCAACACCCTCTGTCATCTCATCCCAGATGAAGGCGAACACCCGTAGTTGTCCATCGTGCTGCTGTGCCACCTCAGCCATCATCAATGCACGCGCTTCAGCCGCCGCGAGTGGAGTGGTGAACTCAAGAGCATGAGCGGGTCGCCAATCCACCCCCCATATCGGTGGGGTCGCCGACTGTTCCACCACTGCAATCTCCCCACTCGGGGGCGAGTGGGTGAGGCACTTCAACCTCACCGACCCAATCACTCACCATCGGGCAGGTATGACTCCAAGGCATCCCTCGCATCCTGTGCCATGGTGACGGCCTCCTCCACCCGTGAGGAGAGCGTGGTGTCGGCAAGTCTTCCCGGAATTCCGACTTCCCAGAGAAGTTCCTGAATCAATTCCAGTGAGCGCACAGCCATGTTCAGTGCATCGGGGTCAGTGGGGACCAACCCACTCTCTTCCGTGAGTAGAGCCACTTCCTCGGGTAGTTCGCTCAATACAGGGTCAAGATTCGCTTCCAAGGCCTCCTCTATCTGTGCTGCTTGGGCATCTAGAACCTCTTCAAGACGAGACATTCGCCTCGCCTCTTCGCCCTCACCATGTTCTTCAGTCGCATCGAGGATGAGGGCGTCGAATGTGGTTCTGAGAATCTTCTTGAGTGAATCCGAATCGAGGTTTTCCACCCCTTCCAATTCACCTTCCACTCGACCCATGATAGTGGTCAGGAATGAGTCGTCAAGCGTATCTTCACCGAGGAGACTTTCGAGAATGGGGAGTGACCATGAAGGGTCGCCGGCAGTCACCGAGATGTCGAAGTAGCCACCCTTCGCTCCGCTGGTGACATCAGCGGGTGGCGGGACGAAGAGTTTGTTGGCGTGCTTCTGCAATTGGGTGAGTAGCAACTTCATTTCCACCGGTTTGCTGAGGACCTCTGAGACGCCTGCCTGCGCCGCGGACAGGAGGTAATCCGAGCCGGATTCCGCGGCGAGAATCACAACGCGACACTTGAGGTTGAACTCTGGGTCAGAAGTCAGTCTGCTGGCGGTGTCAATCGCATCCCCAGACTTCCAGCCGCTGTCGATGACCACGACATCTGGCATGGTCGCCAATGCAGTTCCCTCGCATTGGCGTAGAGTGGCGGCGCGGGTGACATCATAACCGGCTCGCTCGATGGAGCCGGCGAGGAGATTGCGCCGCCCCTCGCTTTCATCAGCCACGATGACAGTCGCCATTCGCCTCCACGTGATGCCGAACTGACTTCAACCCTACCGTTCGACAAACCCTTTCAGGGTGCATTTTTTTTGTCCTCTCATCATTACCGAAACCTCTCAAGTCCCGTTCTCACCACATCATGTCCGCTTGGTGGTGTAGGTTCGTAGTTCGGGAGGCGGAGTTTCAAGAATTCCCACCCGAAGACAAACTGGTAGTCAGTAGCGTGGCACCGAGTTGTCAACCTGCCGCGACCAAGCGTGTATTCCACCAGAGAGGTTGAGGACAGCACGGGGGAAACCGGACTTTTTGATAGCCTTCGCCGCTCCCGCAGAACGGGCACCACTCCTGCAATACACCACGATGTCCCTTTCTTGGGGTAGTTCGCTCAATCTGCTCATCAACTGCAATATGTCGATGCGAGCTTCAGTCTGCGGGAGGCTCACAATTTCCGCTTCCATAGCATTCCTCACATCGAGCAGAAACGGATTCCAACCATTTTTTCTCAGTTCGACATATCGGTCGGGTCTGACCGAAGCGAGAGCACCGTCGAAGGGGTCGTTCACAGATTCCATTTCTGCGGTTGGAGTGGTTGTTCCGCTGACACCATCTTCTGATTCTCGCTCTCCCTGTGGACCACAGAATGCCTCCGAGGCCCCCGCTCGCGAGGTCAACCGCGTTGAAGTCGTCATTCCGCTGGCACCATCTTCTGATTCTCGCCCATCTTGTGTGCTACAATAGGCTTCCAAGGTGGTTAGTTCTGTGACCGGCTCCCTATCAGGAATGCTGCCCACCTTCAGAGTTCGGAAATCCATGTATTTTGCGTCGTAGATTAGTAATTTACCGGAAAGATTCTCACCGATTCCGAGGACCAACTTCAGTGCTTCAGTAGCCTGAATGGAACCCACCACGGCGGGTAGGACTCCCAAGACACCTGCCTCCTCACATGATGGAACCGCCTCGGGGGGTGGCGGGTCGGGAAAGAGGTCACGATAGTTCGGTCCACCTTCATGGTTGAACAGAGATACCTGTCCTTCAAAACGGAAAATACTGCCATACACCCAAGGTTTCCCGAGCATTTCGCACGCGTCTGAGATGATGTATCGGGTCGGGATGTTGTCCACTCCATCGACCACCACATCATATTCTCCGAGAATGTCGAGAGCATTGTCGGCTCCGAGTCGGCAGTTGTGGACCACCACCTCGACCTCTGGATTGATGCCTTTCAGACGCTCTGCTGCCGACTCGGCTTTCGCTCGCCCCACGGCGGCAGTCGAGTGAATTACCTGCCTTTGCAGATTCGTCAGGTCAACGATGTCATCATCAATGATGCCGATTCTGCCCACACCCGCCGCCGCAAGATAAAGTAACGCAGGACTTCCAAGACCCCCAGCCCCGACGACGCAGACGCTCGCCTCCTTCAATCGGAGTTGTCCTTTGATTCCCATGTCAGGGAGTATCAGGTGGCGGGCATAACGGCCGCGCTCAGCAGCAGAAAGGTCCACTTTCGCGCCCTCCATCAGCGGTTCGGAGAACCCTCTCGGCTATCCACCCTTCGCCTCGCCATCCTCGGAAGCATGCATGGAAGTCTAAGATGAATTGAATCACTTAGATTAAGAAGAGATTGGCGAGCGCTGCGACCAAGGAGAATTTTATCCACACGCGGGTTATCTTGAATCCAAGTTCAGGAGTCATCTCGATACGCAGGAAAAACTTGAACAACCGTTTCACGAATCCCATCTCCTGAGGGGCATTAGGGCGATAATCACCGCGCAACCACAATTCAAGGTCTCCGAGAACACACCACCCAGAGCGAGTCAACCACTGCACTTCGATGGTCACTACCAAGATGACCACACCCCATTGCATCCACTCCGGTCCGAGCCAGCCGAAGGCGACCCAGAAGGTGACGAGAACATGGGATAGCAGGATGACATCAGCCACCCGATTGGCGAGCCAACCACCCCTCTCCATTGAGAGGCGGTGTCAATCTATGTCTATCAAAGTGTGTCATCCGATCGCCATTATTCTGGTGGCTAAGTGGAGAAGGGGCAGAAAACATAGTCAGGACGAGGTCTCGGGGGCGAGCCAGTTTGGTAAAATGTGGTCAGAGAGGAAGAAGGCAAAGTAATGAAAATGGTGAGGGGGTCGGCGGCTTGTGAGCGAATCCCAACTTGATGAGGCAATCGACGCCTTCGCCGCCGGAAATCCAGTTCTGGTCTTTGATTCAGCATTCCGCGAACGAGAAACCGACCTTCTTTGGCCGGCCACCGCAGCCACACCTGAAGTAATGAGACAATTGCGGAAGGATTGCGGTGGCCTTCTCTTCCTTGCCATCGGTCACGAAGTTGGCGAATTGTTCGGTATGCCCTACCTTCAGGACCTGCACACTGAGGGGAGTTTGGTGGGAGAATACCCAGTTCTTGGGGCCTTGATAACCGACGACCTGCAATATGACACACGCAGTGCATTCACCCTCTCACTCAACCACCGCGACACCTTCACGGGGATCACCGACAGAGACCGCGCCCTGACGACTCGACGATTCGGTGAATTGGTGCGGCGGTCGCAGGATGAAGGTTTGAGTCAAGCAGAGGCGATCGCCGCTCTCGGAGCCGAGTTCAGAACCCCCGGCCACATCCCCCTCTGCCGCGAGTCGCATGGCGGCCTCGTGACGCGGCAGGGTCACACCGAATTGGCGGTGGCGATTGCCAGAATCTCGGGGAATGTCGCTTGCACAATCGGCGCCGAAATGCTGCAACCTGATGGCGACGGCGCCTTACCAATAGAAGAGGCGCGTCGCTATGGTGAAGAGCGAGGAATACCGTTTGTCTCAGGAGCAGACCTGCTGGCTGCTTTGGATGAAATTGATGGATAAAACGCTTTTTTGGATAACTATTACAAGAAATACAACATTCCTTGAGAACAGAATAGAGAGGTTCATCAATCATCTGACTGTGATTTCAATCGCCTCGGATTTACCTAACAATGAGTTGAAGTGCGAAGCGAGGTGTGTGATTGATAATGAACCAAGTTTGGCCACAGCCCCTCGCAGTGACCGACTCCCCCCAATAATGTGAATGTGATTGATGATGAAACGAGTCATGGCAGTCGGCGTTTTTGACCTATTGCATGCTGGACATCTGCATTATCTCGAACAGGCAAAATCACTCGGCGACCACCTTACAGTCATCGTAGCCCACGATGAAACGGTACGAATTCGGAAACACGAACCGGTGACAGGAATGGAACTCCGGCAACGGATGGTTTCAGGCCTGAAACCGGTGGACGAGGCAGTCATCGGACTGCCTCCTTCAGAATCGATGTTTGATATCCTCGAGAGGGTAAAACCGCATGTCATCGCACTCGGATACGACCAAGACCACGCGGAAGAATGGATCAAACAGGAACTCGCAAGGCGCGGAAAAAGTGACATTCTCGTCTGCCGCGTGGAAGGTTTGTCTGATGACCTTGACGGAACACGAAAAATAATCGCAAGAATCCTTGAACTTTCAGCAGTCAGAAAGCAGATTGACGCTGAGGAAGGGGGCGATTCCTGATGTTCAGCGGCATTGTCCAAGGCACCGCGGAAATCACCACCACAGTACAGAGGGGAGATGTACTGACCATCGGAGTTTCTCTCGGGGAGCGACTCTCGGAAAATCTCGAAATCGGTGCTAGTGTGGCAGTGGATGGAGTATGTCTCACCGCTACGGAGATATCGTCAGGCGTGGCCAAGTTTGACCTCATCGAGGAGACCGTCAACTGCACCACTCTCGGGCCGCACAGGAGGGGTACGCGCGCAAACATAGAACGCTCACTCAAATATGGAGATGAAGTAGGGGGTCATCCCGTTTCCGGTCATGTGACTTCAACTTCGAAGATTGTGCAAATCTCTGAGGGTGAACATGGAAAGACCCTATTTTTCCAGACTGAGGGGGAGGAAATATCCTATATCATGCCGAAGGGATTCATAGCGATAGATGGCATTTCATTAACGGTTGGAGAGGTGAATCGCGCGGCGGCGCGATTCAGTGTGCATCTGATTCCAGAGACTCTAACGGTGACTACAATCGGTAGCAAGATTGTTGGCGATTCGGCCAATCTCGAACTTGATTCGGCGACGGTGGCCGCTGTGCAGGCGGCGAGAGAGTTTGTCGCCCAACAGAACTCCCCCAACTAAGGGTGAGGGTGGGAATCACAGTGGAAGCGGCGTGGAAATCCCTTCTCCTATATGGTCATTCAATTTTGGCTGAGGTGGGAAATCGCCGAGCGGGCGGTGTGTAAATCCCTTATCGGTTGGTGGCTCATGCGAATAACTCCTATCCGTCACACAGTGTGGGCTAACAGAGTTGAATGGTATTTCTGTTGGAAATAAGCAACACCAATCCTAATGAGTGAGTTATGGCGACGGCGAGTTGAGAGATATGAACAGGCAGATTGCGGTGGTTTGCGGTGAGTTCCATCGTGCGCAAGTGGAGCGCATGTTGGAATATGCTGAAGAAGAGGCTGAAGCCAACCTTTTGACCATTTCCGAAGTCGTTTGGGTGCCGGGTTCAATGGAGGTGCCTCTCGCCGTCACCCGACTGCTGGAGCGCGAGGAAATAGTTGGCGTTGCTTGTCTTGGAATCATTGAGAAAGGGGAGACACAACACGGCCTTGCCATGGGTCAAGCTGTCATCAAGTCATTGATTGAGGCGCAACTCGCTTACAACAAGCCGGTGGGTCTCGGAATTATCGGCCCCGGTGCAGAACCGCATCACATCGGGCCGCGCCTTGAGCCGCACGCCCGAGCCGCTGTATCTGCCATTTCCAAGATGCTCTAGTCCAAATGAGGCAAAAAGCCGCCCGAAGGGGGCGAACGAAGGGGGCGAACGAAGGCGCGGGCCCCACCCCAGGGGGGCGGACCCCACCCGAATGGGGCGAACGAAGGGGCGGACCCCACCCGAAGGGGGCGGGCCCCCCTTTCGAACGAAGGGGGCGAACCCCCCTTTCGAAACCCCCTTCTGAAATCCGATGAATGCAGATTCCATCAGATGTGAGTTCGCGGCTTCCTCCGCGAACTAAGGCTTGGGTGATGCCTCACCACCCTATCCGGTTCACAGGAGAATGGGATGTATGCCCTACGGGCAATTCATCGGTGCATTTGCCGAGGACTTCATCTCAGCGAGAACGATGTTTCGTCGATTCGGCTGTGGCCGAATCTTCCGCATGAGCGATTCCAACAGACGAAGATTCAACCGCGTTCGTTGAAATCAATGTGAAAGCGGCACGGGGGGATTGTAAGGGGGGCGGTCGCCCCCCTACGGAGCCCCCCTACGCCTGCCTAAAAGAGGTCATCATCCTCTTCGTCTTCACCAAACAGGTCATCGTCAACCTCGCTTTTGCCGGCCGCTTTCGAATTTGCTGTTTTCGGCTTCTCAGCAGGCCTCTCTGCTTTCTTCACCGGCGCAGTTTGGGTTTCGGTGCTCACTTCCTCTTCATTTGCCTCAGCAGCGAGACGCTTCTTTTTCTCTTCAGCCTCTCTCGCCGCCAACTCTTCAGGGTCCAATCCTTGCTGAAATGCCAGTTTGATTCGCCTCTCATCCCTCGCTTTCTTCTCCAGCAGACGGTGGCGGGAGCGGTCGTACTGTTGGAGCATGAACATAGCATCATGCTCGAGAAGAGGCGAATCGGAAATCACCGTGACATCGAGCCAATCGCCATCCTCAGCAAGGAATTCAGCGAGTGGCTCGAATCGCAGGTCCGACTTCTTGACCTGAGTGTAGTGCAGCGCGTTGCCCAGCCGGTGCTCAATCCCAGAAAAGTGACAGTAGAACTTCTTTCCTCCGAGTTGTTCTCTGACCATATCGAACAACTCGCCGTAATCTTCACTCGTTCTCATTCTGCCATGCCCGCGGGCGTGGATATGGGCGATGTTCAACACCGGAATGGTTCCCTCGACATGATTGGAGACTTCAAGAACCTCCTCGAGCGTACCCCACAGTTCCTGACGGCCACTCGTTTCAATGCCTATCAAGGCTGGTTCATCCTTGTTCAACCAAGGGAAGGGTATGTGTTGTTCCTCTAGTGATTCATCACCCCAGAGTTCCCTCGTCCTTTCCACCACACCGGCCATGATGTTGGCGACCTGTTCATTTGCTTCCTTGCCCCGCTTGAAACCCATGTATGGGCCGACATGGAAGACTATGTGGCGTGCGTTGACGACCTTGGCGGCCTGCACGGAAGCCTCCATCTTGGCTAGAGTACGGCCCCTTTCCCTGCGGTTTCCGAGAAGTTCCGCATAGTATGGTCCGTGCATGTTCATCTCGAAATCGGTTTCGTGTGAGAGGATCCCCGCCTGCCAGTATTGGTCGAAGTGTTTGGGTTGGACGGTTCGCACCGTTTGGATCTCCATCGTCTCCAATCCAAGGCTAGTAATATCATCCATCCCTTCGACGATGGTCCGCCCTTTGCATGAGAGCGGAACACCTGCTGGACCGAGTTTGAGTGGCATCCATCATCCCCCCGACCTCTCGGCCGAATCACTGTTCTTTGTTAATATAGCGCGTAGAGAAGCCCTCTCAAGAGTAAGAATCACCCCTCTACTCCCTCGCCGTGTATGACTTGTCTCGCATACTACTTGAACCATTGGGGGTTGGCTCGGAATGGGGCTTGTGGGAAGTCTCGAACCCGAATCTTCCGCTCAGTCAAGGTTCCCGCCTTCAGTGGCTCGGAATGGGGCTTGTGGGGAGTCTCGAATTTTCTGCTCATCAGTTCACAACTGATTGGGGAATGAATGAGGAGATACTCATGTCTCGACCTGAGTGATGTTCGGTTGACCCTCGGCGGTTTTTTTGGAGTGAAAGTGCGTTCCTCAAGGCTCGACCTGAGTGATGTTCGGTTGACCCTCGACGGTTTTTGGGAGTGAAAGTGCGTTCCTCAAGGCTCGACCTGAGTGATGTTCGGTTGACCTTCGTCGGTTATTGGGAGTGAAAGTGCGTTCCTCAAGGCTCGACCTGAGTGATAGGTGGTGGGGCCATGATGTTGCCTTCTACGCTACTTTGTGTTCTCCGGTGCGGGTTCGGCGTCGGTGGGGTTTGCATCAGCCGGCCAGCTCGGTTTCCATATCATTTTCACATACAAGAGGAGTGCAACTGCGATAGCGGCAGTGGCGACTATGCCGATGAGAACCATTTGGTTGTCTGTTGCGGGTGGTGGCTCCTCGTCGACGAATAGGGTGGTGTCGAGCGGAGGGTTTTGGATGGTCTGGATGTGTCCGGTTGACCAGTGTACCCTCACCTCAATCACTTCGCTCGTCCCGAGGCCGAAGTGTAGAGTCGGGTCGCCCGAACCGAGATAACCGCTGCCGGCGAACGACTGTTGGGAGATGACAGTTCCATTCGCCAACTCGACCTCGACGAGTTGGCCGATTCCGTGGGTGTTGGATTGGTTGCCCCGCATGGCGACGCGCAACCAATGATTCTGAGTCACCTGAGCAGCATTGTTCTCGAATAGTTGGAGGGGTGCATCGGAGTTTCCGATGAGGATGTCAACATCACCGTCAAGGTCGTAGTCGACGACGGATGCACCCATGCTCTTCAGGTGACCAGCGAGGCCGACCTCGCTGGTCACATCGGTGAACCTGCCTGAACCATCGTTGCGGAAGAGTGTGTTCTCCTGAGTGGGAACGAACCAGTTTATCCTCCCCGCGGTGGTGAAATAATCGAGGTCTCCATCTAAGTCGTAATCAAAGAAATGGCAGTCCCAATTGACTGTGATTCGCTTGTCGTCTTGATTGTGTGTCTCACTGTCCAACACCTTTTCGAATGACTCTCCGTTCTCATTGTACCAGATGTAGTTGGGGCCGAAGTTGGTCTGACAGAGGTCAAAATCGCCATCTCCGTCGATGTCCGCGGCATGGGCGCCCATACCTGTTCCCTTCTGGTCAAGACCGGCGCTGACGGTGGCGAGGGTGAAGGTGCCATCACCATCGTTTTCATACAGCGGGGAGATACCGAAATCGCTGGCCACGAAGA
This sequence comes from uncultured Candidatus Poseidoniales archaeon, assembly GCA_964342465.1. Classification (GTDB taxonomy): domain Archaea; phylum Thermoplasmatota; class Poseidoniia; order Poseidoniales; family Thalassarchaeaceae; genus MGIIb-Q1. The sequence continues at coordinate 70,762 of CAYFFQ010000008.1, forward strand.
GGTCTTGCCAACCATCTCGGTTGTAGTCGAACCAGAGGCCTGCCCAAGATACCCCCGTGCCGCCCGGAGAGAGGGTCAACTCACCTTCACCAGTTCCCGAAGGTGGTGCCATTGACCCACCTCCTCCTGAGCCCATGGAGACTTTATCGGTGGCCATCGGCACGAAATCCTCGACCGGATTCAGGTCTTGGCCGGAGATGCGCCCCGCCTCTATCGTCTGGTCGCTGAATTCCGGCACACCATCACCGTTTGAATCGCCATCATTGCGGTAGAGGATGTTGGTTTCAGCCTGAACATCGTAATCTTCCTCCGCAATCATCCCTGCATTGAGGGCGTATAGGTCAAGGTCCCCGTCATGGTCGTAATCGGCCCAAATCCCCCCCGTTGAATGACCTGGATTGCCGAGGTTGGAGAGAGGTGTTACATCGGTGAATGTTCCATCTCCATTGTTGGCGAACATGATGTTCGGCTCCCCTAGGACATCGTCTGAATTTGAGAAGTTCGCCACTCCGTAATTGGAGATGTATAGGTCGACATCACCATCACCATCATAATCCGCCCAACTCGCACCAATCGCCGTCGAATCGCTGAGTTTCACTCCCGCTGCTACTGAGACATCAGTGAATCTGTCACCATCGTTCCTCATCAGATAGGTCTGCCCGCTGTCGTTCTCGCCGACAGCGGTGTTGATTTCCAAATCTGTCGCGCTTTCATTGAAACGCTTTTCAATCTCTAAACCAAGATGGTCAAACCTCGCTGTGATATAGAGGTCCAAGTCACCATCTCGGTCGTAATCACCCCATGCGGTTCCCGGCCCGTATGCCGCCCAATCGGTCAATGGCCCCGGGTTGAGTTGTGCAAGGCCGGTGAGGTTGGCGACATCGGTGAATGATACACTCTCAGCCTCGCTCTCCGATGATTGACTCGCCCCACCTAGGCCTGATATGCACGAAAAGAGGAGTGAACAGGTGAGGAGAAAGAGAAGAGGTTGTTTCGAAGTTCCCACTGACACCTCTCCCCCTCTGAACTTCCCTCGTTGGTGATGCCCTCAATAACTCATCGCCGATGGACAGGTGTACTCCACCCCTGTGACGGATGTGGCTCCTCTGGGCGGATTGTGACCTCTCTGAATGGCGGGCGTGACCGCTCTGGGAAGAGTCAGTTTCCCTCACTGTTGGTCTTCAAGCCATTTTTCAGTATCTATGGCTGCTTGACAGCCCATGCCGGCGGCGGTAATGGCCTGTCGGTAGCGAGTGTCGACGACATCACCGGCGGCGAATACCCCAGCCACACTGGTCATCGTGTTCTCCGCGTGGATGATGTAACCAGAATCATCCATCTCGACCGCACCATCGAGGAAACCGGTGTTGGGTTTGTGGCCGATGGCGATGAAAGCACCAGTGCAGGCGATTTCATGCTCAGAGCCATCGCGCGGGTCTTCTAACAACGCACCTGTCAAGCCACTCTCATCGGAGAGCCAGCGCTTGACTTGACGGAATGTCCGGATTTCGATTTTAGGGTGGTTAGCCACTCTCTCATACATCGTTTTAGAGGCGCGGAAGTATTCACGTCTGTGGACAATGGTCACCTTGGTGGCGAATCGTGTGAGGAAGTGTGCTTCCTCCATCGCTGAATCTCCCCCACCCACGACGATCACCTCTTGGTCACGGAAGAAAAACCCGTCACAGGTAGCACAGGTGGAGAGGCCCTTGCCTTTCTGTTCATCCTCTCCTTCGACACCGAGCCAGATGGCATCAGCCCCGGTTGAGATTATCACTGCTCGGGCGAGGAATTCTTCACCCTCCACGACCACCTTTTTCGGAGTCACCGAGAAATCGACGGACTCGACGTTCTTGTCTTCTACCTTCAGGCCGAATCTCTCGGCTTGTGCGCGCAGTTCCGCCATCATTTCTGGTCCGGCGATACCTTCTGGATAGCCAGGGAAATTCTCAATATCGCTTGTCAACATAAGTTGTCCGCCGGCGGCATAGCCGCCGAACATCAGCGGTTCGAGCATCGCTCTAGCAGCGTACATGCCTGCGGTGAATCCGGCCGGGCCGGAACCGATGATGATGACATTGTGAATCTCTGTCATGTGGCCGGCGAAAGCGGGGTCACCCTTGAACCATTTGTTCAGTCATGCGAATCAGCCAGCGGGTGAAACGGCGCTAGTCTGTAATTTTCCATCAACCGTTTCATAATTCAACAGCCAGATGCAGGGGCCATTGCTGTGTGTCGCTGACTTGTGCAGTTGAACACAAGTCTTGTCCATATCTCTGAATCAGCAGAGATTGCCTTCGGGTTATTACCAAGTTTTACTGTTGAACACAAGTCTTGTCCATATCTCTGAATCAGCAGAGATTGCCTTCGGGTTATTACCAAGTTTTACTGTTGAACACAAGTCTTGTCCATATCTCTGAATCAGTGAAGCAAACGGTAGTATCTTCGTGCCGCCAGACCGACTCACGCCGGTGAGATGACCTATGGGGAAAAGTCAGACCACCTACCTGCACTCTTCTCTGAACACATTGGTACAACGATGTGGCTCTCAAATCAGGCGGCTGAGGTCAGTGAAATCGGTAAGGGTGATATTCCCTCTCAGCCGCCACCGTCAGCGTGAACGAGCGACAGCCGTGGTATGAACCCCTTCGTCGCTCGCTCATCAACATGCCAGACATAGTTCTGCTTTCAACAGCCTTGCTCGCCATCGGAATCATCGTCTATGATTCGATTAACAACCTCAGAGTGACCAATCAGAGGGAATGGGTCCTTCTCGCCGTCACCGACCTCGTTCTACTTGGCTATTTCGTAGTCATCCTCGCTGATTCCCACTCGAAAAGTGAGGACAGGGTGCAGTGGTGGAGGTGGAACGCTCTCTCGATTATCGCCCTCTTTCCCCTCTTCGCAACGACCATTCCAGGGTTCGGGTGGGCAGGGGTCTTGCGATTCTTTCTGCTGATACCGGCGATTCAGGCGATTTTCAGGATGCTCAATCTAGCGGATGATGGGGAGGTGTCCATCCAACAGCGAATCACCCACCTTTTCATCATCGTCACCCTGTTGATTCTTGCGGGGGGGGTTCTCACCCTAATGTTCGAACTGAAATTCGAAGAAGTGTGCAAGGCTGATGTGACTTGTGATGAGAGTGAGTTGGTTCTCAATCTCGAAGATGCAATCTGGTGGGCCGTCGAGACGACCACGACAGTAGGTTATGGTGAGTATGCACCGAAGTCTCTCGGAGCGCGGGTGGTGGCGACGATGTTGCTTTTTGTCGGCATTGGTGTGGTCGGAACCCTCGCCGCAACCCTCTCCCAACTCTTCTTCTCCAACCAGATGTGGCGAAATACTCAGAGGGAGGATTTCCTCACCCGTCTTCACCTTCTCACTGACCTGCATGACCGTGGCGACCTCTCCGATACACAATTCGAGAGGGCTAAGCGTAGGTTGGTTGAAACGACGCAGGAGGACGAGAGGATTTTGTCCACATTATCATCACCTCAGGTCGCTATCTCGGAAGAGAAGTCGCTTGAGATAAGTGACCGCCGCCAGCGACTGGAGGAAGCGAGACAGTTCTTCTCCGAAGTAGCCGAGAACGGTGAGAGAGACGAATGAGTTTTGAGAAGCGTAAGCGCGGTTGTGGGTCTTATGGCCTGCGGCACCTGAAATGTCCCTTACCACCTGACCTGT
>CAYFFQ010000009.1:0-15197 GCA_964342465.1 uncultured Candidatus Poseidoniales archaeon
ACCGCCGATACACGGTTGTTACCCGAAGGAACATGTTCGGGAGAGGGGGCATCATGGTCGGAACCCCACCCTATTTCATGCATGAATTGAGGAAGTTTGACAACGAGTCGGCCATCGAGCGGTCATTGGAGTTCACCAACATCGCCATCCTCAGCCATGATTTCAGAAAAGACTCCCCAGCACTAGGAGACATGAGGGGGTTGATGAGGAGAGGATTCAATGTCTATCCGGTAAACTCGGAACTGGCTGTAAGGGGGTTCAAAATCCATGGAGTTGAAGTGGCTGAATGTGTTGCTGACCTCGACGATGAGATACAGGTGGTGGTCGTCCATTTGGACTCGGAATGGGTCTATGATGTACTCGCCGACCTCTCTCACCGCACAGAGTTGTGGGCCGATGTCAGGACTCTCTGGCTTGAGCCAGGGGTGCAGATGAGCGATGAGTTGTTGTCCGACGCCCACGATTTCGGCTGGATGGTGGTCCAGAACCGGTGCATCCTCTCTGAAGTGATGGAACGCAACATCTCACATGACTGAATTGGGATTCGACCCGAATATGTTCGGGAACAATAATCAACACCTACCCCCACTCCGCTCTTGCAGGGGGATGAATAGGGTGGCTTGGTTGAGGAGAGATATTCTGCTTTCGGTGTTGTTGGGGTTATCTCTTTTCGCTGGCGCTGCTGTGGTCGCTGAGTCCGATGGCATCAGCGGCACAACCGTGGCCAGCGGCTGTGTCTGTCACGGAGGTGGCACTGCATCCGATGATGTAACCGTCACTCTCGAAGGCCTTCCTCTAGAATACGCTGCCGAACAGACCTACACACTGACACTGACTATCATTGGCGGGCCGGCCGAGGCCGGCAGCAACAGTGGTGGATTCAATCTCGATGCTTCGGCTGGAACTCTGCTTCCAATCGATTCATCGACCCAGACCGAGTCAGAGCAGTTGACCCACACCAGTGACGGCAACGATGTTCGCACTTGGCAATTCACTTGGGTCGCACCGAAATTCGGCTCTGTCACCTTCACCGGCTATGGAAACGCAGTCGATGGTGACGGCGTAGCCGGAGCGGGCGATACTTGGAACTCATTCTCCACCACAGTCGCCGGCCCACCAGCACCATCCGAGCCGGTGGGATTCTATTCGGCCGGTGACGAACTGCCAGACTATTCATTCTACATGATTCTGGGAATGGTGGCGATGACTGTCATCGTCATACTTCAAAGAAGGTCAGACAGGCTATGATTTTAGTGGGCGAGAGAGATGAAAGAGAAGAACAGAGGGTCGGTATCGGCGCAGAGATTGTTGATTCAGATACGCCTACCTGAACACCACTGGGCGGGAATCGTCACTCGTGCTCACCCCCACTTAGTTCTCAGAGTCGTCGAACACATGCCCCTCCCAAAGGGTCAGGGGAGTGCGATGGTGGAGATAGTCGGGGTGGACGCACAGTCCATCCGCGAAACATTGAACGAAATGGATGGTGTCTCCGAATACACCATACTTGAAGAGTTCGACACTGGAATCGAAGCACTCCTCCACATCGGCAAGGGTGGTGGCGGTTTCCTCCGCCCGTTGATGGAATCGGAAGCGGTCCCCAAGACACCGTTTGAAGTTAGAGATGGTTGGGTTGAGTGGAACCTTGTGATTGACCAAGCTCACGCAAGGGTGCTGGTTTCCAAACTCAAGGAAGACAACATCACCCACCGTATTCTCGGCTTCGGCCACACGACCAACCGCAGATTGCTCACCGTGCGCCAGCGGGAGGTGTTTGACCAGGCCGTTCTAGAAGGGTATTATGACACCCCAAGAAGAATAACCCTGACCGACCTAGCGAAGAAACTGGGAGTATCCAAGTCCACTCTCTGCGAGATGATCCATCTCATCGAGAAACACATCATCGAGGAGTTTGCAGACACCATTCGGCATCAAAGCCCTAAGGAAGAACTGCATTGAGTGGAAACCATCGGTGCAATTGACCTGTTTGCATGGATTGAAAACTAAGAGGGGAGACGAAAAGACATGAGTCCAACAGAAGTGATAGAGCAGTATGAACCGGCGTTCCAATCGTGGATAGACCAGTTTGGAGAGTGGCAGACGAGAATCGGATTTGACCCTGCGTGGCTCGGAGACTACAGATTCGAAGTAAAATTTGACTGGGACAGTGCCGGAGAGACCATTGAGTTCGGTGATTTTGAGGGAATGCCAAAGTGGGAGCGAAGAATGCAGATTCCCCAACAGAACATCAGGGATGCAATTATCGGAATGCTCAGTGTTCAGGGTGACACCGAATTCGGCAGTGTAGAGCAGCAGTGGCATCTGTTGGACAGCGCACCAACCGAATACGACCGCAAGTCAGCATTGAGAGTGATGTGCGAGGAGCAGCGTCACGGCTGGCAGATGGCCTACATCCTCTGCAAGTACTTCGGTGAAGCAGGAGGCAAGGAGGCGCAGAAACTACTCGAACGCAATTCCTCATCAAATCCGATTCGCGCCGAGGCTGACCGCCCCCGCCTTCTCGGTTCTTTCAACGAACCGATTGAAAACTGGATTGACTTCTTCTGCTTCACCCACTTCATCGACAGAGATGGCAAATACCAGTTGAAGATGCTGAGTACTTCATCCTTCAAGCCACTCGCCGCCAGCATGGGACCGATGCTTAAAGAGGAATCTTTCCATCTTGGAACGGGAGCGAACGGCCTGCGCCGTATCGTCAAGCAGGGAGTCATCCCCATGGCTCTGCTGCAGAAATACATCAACAAATGGGTCTCGACCGGCCTCGACCTCTTCGGCGTCGACGAATCGACCTCTGCACAATGGGCCTATGTCTACGGCATCAAAGGCCGCTTCGATGAGCGTGAGTCAGCCGAACCAGCAGACCGTGACCACCTCAACGAAGCGAGTCGCAACCTCTACTGGGAGGAGTTGAAGGCTGAAATGGTTCGTATCAACAAAGGCAGAACGGAAGGTGAGACAGAACTATACATCCCTTCCGACAGATTCCACCGCTCAGTCGGTAAGTATGTCGATCTGCGAACCACCACCACCGGCGAACCATTTGATGGCGATGATGCAGCTTGGGAGCAGTACCTCAATGACAACCTCCCGAACGACGAAGACAAGGCCCTGCTGGATACTCTGTTCAAGAAGGAATGGATCCAGTACCGCGAGTGGAAGGACTGAGACCTATACTGGGTGGTATGGGTGCAGGCATATTCCCTGCTCAATCTCGACCGCGAGAAGTTGAAGCCATTCTATGCGCGAGTGCCGGAACTCTTCGCCGCCCACCATCTCCATGAGAGCCAATCACCCGAAGTCTATGAGGAACTGCTCTACCGCGTCTATCGCCCCTACACGGGAAACATGTTGGACATGATAGACGATTGGATGGGGCATGGACACCGCACTTGGAGAAAGGATGTGGAGCGAGAGGTGATGCTCTTCCTCTATGCTGTGCGCTACCCCGACACACTATTGTTTGAGAGTCTCACAAGGGAGGCGCGTAGTGACCTCGCAAGATTGTCAGGGTACCTCCATTTTGTCCACCACACCTACACCATCTGGGATGATGACACTCGCAGGGGTCTCGCGCGGTTGGGGTTTGACATTCCCGACTGTGATGTTGCTGACCCGTTCATCTATGGCGCCTATGTCGCCACCATTGAGTTGGTGAAGGAGTTAGCACCGTTCACTTGTTTCTTGGAACACGATGTGCCGCGGCAGCGGCTCTTTCAGTCGGCCCTCGCTGCATACGGAAGAGAGTGGGACAACAGACCTGATTCTTCTTCCAAATGACCAGCCACCTCACCGATATGCCGAGTCATCCGGCTTGATGCAAGAATGCCTCCACAATGCTGTGCCACATCGTTCTCTGCTTGTACACCCGACACGAAATTGGTTCTCCCCTACCCTCGACCCACCACAGGTCACCTCAACCACCCCTCGGTCACCTTGACCCCACACAGGTCACCTCGACCCCACACAGGTCACCTCGACCACCCCCTCCCGCGCACCCTTCCCTTTTCGTGATAGGGAGTGTGATTACGCCGGAATGAGGGTGAACATCGGAATCGGCCATATCGGCGTTCAGAGGGGGTCTGGCCACTACGAAGGGAGGCAGGCCGAAGTTCGGAATCGTAAAGGAGACGGCACCCGTCAGGTTGCTCATGCACATCGAACGGGTCGCGGTCATCGGCGCAGGGACGATGGGGGCTGGAATCGCTCAGGTCTGTGCTCAGGTCGGTTGGCATACGAGCCTCTATGACGCCTACCCTGAAGGTCTGACTGCGGGCATGGAAAGAATTGACTCGTTCTGGGAAAAGGGCATCGCTAGGGGGAAGACCACTCTTGAGGAGAAGGTTAGTTGGGCCGCAAATCTATCCCCTACGGAGAACTTCGAACAAGCGGTCAGCGATGCTGACCTCATCATCGAAGCAGTTCCCGAAATCAAGGAACTGAAATCCCGTATTTTCTCCGACCTCTCGCGGCTGGCCCCCCCTCACGCAATCCTCGGGAGCAACACCTCTGGACTGTCAATAGGTGAAATCGCCGCCGCCACCACTTGCCCGGAAAGAGTGATAGGAATGCATTTCTTCAACCCAGTTCCAATCATGAAACTTCTCGAACTTGTACGACATGATACGGTCAGTGAGGGAACAATCGCTTCAGCGCAGGCGATTGGAGAGGCTATGGGAAAGGCAACCATAGTGGTCAAGGATGTCCCCGGATTCGCAACCTCACGGCTCGGAGTGGTGCTCGGAAATGAGGCGGTGAAGATGCTCGCCGATGGTGTCGCCTCGGCCGCTGACATCGACACCGCCATGAGGCTCGGCTACCGTCATCCAATGGGACCACTCGAACTGACCGACCTCGTCGGCTTGGATGTCAGGTGCGATATTCTCAACAACCTCGCAGATGCGTTCGGAGATGAGTCATATCGACCTCACCCCTTACTCCAGAAATTGGTGGAGAGGGGCGAGGTCGGCAAGAAGAGCGGGAAGGGCTTCTACGACTGGACGAGAGGAGAGAGGGGCGAAAGGGATGTCGTGGGAGAATAACCTTTCCCGCTTCTGAGGACAGAAAAGAGGTGAGGTGGGCGAAGGGGATGTCGCGAGAGAAGAACCTTTACCTCTGGTCACTGCTCGTTGAGGAGGTGAAGAAAGGGTCGCACAACTTGCCGGTGAAGCGGGATGAGATGGGTGATTTCCGTCTCACTCGTGAGGATGGCCGGTCCTTCTGCAATGTCGTCGTTTTTGGGGGGCATGTGAGTGTCTTCCTCATCGCCACTGCCTACATTCCCGACCTGACCCCACCAGACCTATTGGCTCGGAAAACGGGTCGGGTGACATTCCAGTTCAAGGATGAAGATGACCCTCTCATCAGCAGGTTGGGGGAATTGGTCGAGAGATGTCACGCGGCGCGTTGGCATTACTGATAATTTCAAGAATTGGTACGAGTCTCGGCTGTTGACTGCAATCTTACAGAACTTGGCGCGGCGGGTACACCTCGGCATCACCACACTTTGGGGCGGAGGGGTAGTTCATCGTACAAACGACGGAGGTTGCCCATGTTAAAGCAACCATCACCACACCTTAGGGTGAGAAGCGACACATCCCTAATGAAGTACGGGTTTAATGTAATCATTCGAGGCTCAGTTCTCGTTCATCATTCAAAGCGCGGTTTTCTCTTTTCGAGGAATGCGTCAACACCCTCCGAAAAATCGTCAGTAAGACTTGCGGAGATGATTCCCCTCTGTTCAAGTAGGAGTTGAGTGGCGAAGTCATTGGTTGACTGTGCATCGAGCAGCCGCTTGGTTCCTTCTTTGCTCGCCTTCGCCCACCGCCCCCACTCAGCAGCCACTTCTGTGGCCCTTTCAATCAGGTTCTCCGTAGCCACCACCTCATCGACTGCACCGGCGGCCAGCGCCTCTTCCGCCGACCAGTTCTCATTGTTGAAGAAGAAGCGGCGGGCGGCGGGTTCTCCGACCAATCTCGGGAGCAACCAAGTCGTGCCGCCATCCGGACTGAGGCCGAGAGAGAAGAAGGCTGCTGCGATTTTGGTTTCAGGAACAGCGATTCGATAATCAGCAGCCAGTGCGAGGCCAAGACCTCCTCCTGCGGCTGCACCATTCATCGCCGCCACATAAATTGTATCAGATTGCCTCAGAGAGATGAGGAGCGGGTGGAGAATGTCGGTCAATCCCTGCACAAGTTGTTCAATGCTGCCCTCATCATAGCAGGAGCGAAACTCGTTGATGTCTGCTCCGGCACAGAAGAAGCGCCCGCTTCCGGTCAGAACGAAGGCACTTACCTCGTCATCATCCATCAGATCATGAAGTTTGGATGAGACTTCTGTCATCGTCTCGATGCTGAAGGCATTCTCTGCCGATTCAGCGGTCAATCGGACGAGCGCCACACCCGATGAATCCACATCCACAACAACTGCCATGATAGGGCGACGGGCCAACCTCTTTTCAAATACATGAATCCAAAAAGGGCGACTCTCTGCCGCCATTCAATGAAGCGTGAACATCTCTACATAGACGGCGAGTGGGTCGCCCCCGAGAGCGATGAATCCATCGAGGTGGTCAATCCCGCCACAGAAGCCGTCATCGGTTCAGTTCCGGCTGGAAGTCAGGCCGATATCGATGCCGCTGTCGCCGCCGCAGCAGCGGCTTTCCCCTCATGGTCACAATCCTCCGTCGATGAGCGAATGGGGTATCTCAACCATATCTCCACTGCCCTGAAGGAGAGAGGGGAGGAATTGGCACAACTCATCACCGCCGAGGTCGGTACACCCATCGGGTACAGCAGAATGGCGATGGTCGGAACTCCGAGAGTGGTGGCGCGGTCCTATGCCAAGGTTCTCGAGAATTATCAGTGGGAGGAGGAGGTCCGAAACTCCCTGGTGGTGAAGGAGCCTGTGGGAGTCTGCGCTTTCATCACTCCGTGGAACTTCCCCCTCCATCAGATTATCGGGAAGGTCGCCCCAGCTCTTGCTGCTGGCTGTACGATGGTTCTCAAACCGAGCAAAGAAGCGCCACTGAACGCATTCGTTCTAGCCGAAATCATCGATGATATGGGGCTTCCCGCTGGCGTCTTCAACCTCGTCAGTGGACACGGCTCGGAAGTCGGTGAGTATCTCTCTGGCCACCCTTCCGTCGACATGGTATCATTCACCGGTTCGACATCTGCCGGCGTCAGAGTCTCCAAGGCCGCGGCGCCGACTGTCAAGCGAGTGACTCTTGAATTGGGTGGCAAGAGCGCCAATGTCATATTGGATGATGCTGAGGTGGTGAGGGCGGCTAAATCGGCTGTTGGAGCATGTTTTGCCAATTCCGGCCAGACCTGCTCAGCACTCACTAGGCTAATCATTCCTGAGAAGAATAAGGAAGAAATCGTCGAAATCGTAGCCGCAAGAGTGGACGGATTCACTACTGGCGACCCGCTTGATGAATCCATTCGCTGCGGCCCCTTGGCCTCAGCCCGCCAACAACAGAGTGTGACGGAGTTCATCGCCAGCGGCATTGATGAGGGAGCGACTCTGCTCGCCGGCGGTCTCGGAATGCCTGACGGCGTTGATGGTGGATTCTATGTCAAGCCGACTGCCTTCTGTGATGTTACTCCAGAGATGAGAATCTGGAAGGAGGAGGTGTTCGGGCCACTCCTTACCATCATCACCTACGCCACCGAAGAGGAGGCTCTCACTCTTGCCAACGACTCCGAGTATGGGTTGTCCGGTGGAGTTTGGTCGGGTGATGAAGAGCGCGCCCTGAGGTTTGCTCGCGGCATGCGCACCGGTCAAGTGAGTATCAACGGTGGGCCATTCAACATCTCAGCCCCCTTCGGTGGCTACAAGATGTCTGGCAACGGGAGGGAACTTGGCGTGCACGGGTTGGACGAATTTCTTGAACTGAAAGCCATTCAACGGTGAAGCGAAAAGCGTCATTAGCCACACCGATTCTCGGCAATCAGGAGGTTGAGTGAGTGGATGGAGGCACACCTTCGAGACCACCTCGTCTGCTGCTCCTTTCAGGAGCATCCGGAGTCGGCAAATCAACCACCGCCGTCAGCGTGGCGTCTAACCTCGGCATCTTCCGCGTCGTCAGCACAGATATGATTCGTGAGGTGCTGAGAAGCCAGATGTCAAGCAGAGAGCACGCAGCCCTCTTCCGCTCATCCTTCTCCGTAGGGGAGAGTACGGACGCTGTATCCGATTGGATTGACACCTGTGCTGCGGTTGAGAAGGGTGTAGAGGCGGTACTCAACCGCGCCCGAAGTGAGGGATGTGACATAATCGTCGAGGGAGCACACATCATACCTGCAAACAGGCTGCTCGCCGAATGGCGAGCAGCAGGTGGAATCGCTGTCGGAGTCACTCTGACGATTCACGATGAGAAGACACACCGTGAGAGAATAAGGATGAGGGATAAAGACACCCATCGCGGCGCAGCACGTTATCTCGCCTCTTTCCAGCGAATCCGCGCCATCCAAGCCGACCAAGTCACCCGCGCCAAGGGTGCGGGCTGGAGGCTTGCCGACTCACATCTGCACGATGATGTTCCCGAGCGAATTGCGCGCTGGTTGAATGAGGAGTGGTATGGGTCACGGTGAAGGAATGGATGCAGAAGAGACACCGTGGCTTGCCTACTGTCTCAGTTTCGCTCTTCCCATGGCGGGACTCGTCGGCAATTTCTTCGGTGGCTGGTTCAGTGGACTAGCCATCTTTCTCGGATTGGGGTTGTTTCCCATCCTCGACCACTTCTCAGGTGAGAGCCGCGAGGGTAGCACCCCACCACGTAGAGAAGGGATTCTGAGAGGTATTCTCTACACCCACGCTCTTCTCAACCCACTCATCATCGCCCTGCTGCTCTACAGAGTGTCGTTGGATGGATTCGGAGTGACCACCCTGCTCGCCGGTTTTTCCACCGGTATAGCCTGTGGCACTTCAGGAATCGTCGTCGGCCACGAACTCGGACACACTCGTCCCAAATCCTTCGGGTGGTGGCTGGCAAAACTCAATCTCACCCTCTCATTGCACAACCATTTCGTCACCGAGCACAACTACAACCACCACAAAAACGTGGGCCTTCCTTCCGACCCAGTATGCGCACCACAGGGGAGAGGGTTGTGGATTCATGCACTCCAATCCCTGCCACGCCAGTTGTTCAGCGCCTGGCGCATAGAGAGGGGGCGCAGAAAAAAGAGGGGAAAGTCAACTTCACCGTTGATGAATCCGGTCCTGCATGGCCTGATTGTCGAGGGATTGGTCGTCGCCGCCATCTGGTTGACATTTGGACAATGGGGAGTGTTGGCATTCGTCTATCAGGCGGCGGTGGCCATCTTTCTGCTGGAATATGTGAACTACATCGAACATTATGGACTTACTAGGGGGGAGGGAGAGAGACAGACCGAACACCACTCATGGCAGACCGAGAAGCGGTTCACGCGCTTCACCCTCTTTGAGTTGGCTCGACATTCATCCCACCATCTCGAAGCGAGCCTCCCCTATTGGAAACTCAAACCCTTTCCGAACGCACCGCAGTTGCCGTCCGGATATTTCGCTCTTTTCTGGGTTTCAATCATACCACCCATCTGGCGGAGGGTGATGGACCCACACATCCCCAAAACCATCGAGTGAACCGATGTGAAAGGTCACTTCGTCACTCTCGGCCTCAGACCGGTTGGATAGTCGCCTGCCATGCCGCCAGTTGCATTCTCGAATGCCTGTCGGCGATACCAATGTCACAGGTGACGGTGAAGACACCGCTGTTGTTGGTGGCGATTATATTGGTGATGGCGACCTCTACGCCTCGATGCTCTCCATGCCGCATCAAGTCCTCTGCTGACGAGTTGACTGCGGCATCCACCGCCTCCTGCCAGTCGGCCCCTCCGGTGACGAATTCTTGAGTGCGGTTGGTGATGAGTGCCTCCCATGTCCCTTGAACAGATTCAGTGACCCGCAGCACTTCGCCCTCTCCGGGGTCGTAAGGCTCACCGAGACCAGCGACGGAGATACCGAACCACGCCATCGATAGAAGCGAGAGCATCAGGACGATGCCGGTTGCCAGCAGAAGTTGAGCTGAATCATCCTTCCGTTCCATCATTCACACCCCTCCAGTATACCACACCTGAAGAGTGACTGTCCACACATCTCCACCATCCACCACCAACCTGTGAACAGAGATGGTCCGTCCAGACTGCGTGCCACCTGCCCCATATCTGACCAGTTCCCCCTGGTCTCTAGCCAGCCAGCAGTTTCCTTGAACCGTATCGGGAAGGCCATTCAACAAAATGTCACAGGTAGAATCCAAGTCTCCCTCAGCAATGCTCTCAGCGAGGGCGTTGGTGTGGTTTGCAGAGTCCGTCGCATCGCTGCCCATCTGCTGGATGAAGGCATCTTCAGCGGCCAGTCGCAGTTGGCCATCTGAGGAGGTTGAGACGGGGTCGGGTATTTGCAGTTGCAAAATGAAGGTGGCGGATAGGAAGAAGACCCAGAAAAGGGTCAACATCTCAAGCACATGCACCTGTGCAGCACCGTCCGAGAATTGATGCCCCCCCCCTCCGCGTGAGGTGGGTGTTGTGCCGCTCTGTCGGTAGACCGAATACCTCATCCGTCATCACCCTGGAGCGAAGGTTCCGATTCCCGGGTTGAGACCCATGTCGCCCTGAATGCCGAGCAGGTCGGGAGAGAAGGCGACGAAGTTGAACGACAGCGTGGCGATGATGAGCATCATACCGGCGTGTTTCATTCCGCTGGAGAGTCTGCCAGTAGCCATCAGTCCAGCCATCGCCCCGTTACCCAAAGCCTGCGCACTGACTCCATAGTAGAAGACGACTAGGAAGAAGAGCGGGTCGATGGAACGGATGACCATGTTCCCAATCTGGGCCGAATCGTCACCGGAATTTGATGATGCGATAGCTGGAATGAAAACCTTGGCGAGAACGACGATGACGCCGAGGAAAACCATGTACGAAGTCCAGATGACGGCGATGTACGAGGCTATGGCTCGCTCTCTCTCACCCTCAAGGAACTTGATTTCACGGCTGTCGTTGGCTGCGGTGACGAGGATGTCAGAGATCTTCCCACCCGCCTTGTTCGCCTCTCCAATCAGGCTGATTGCACGTTTGACGAGTGGTGTGCCGACTCTGTTGGCGAACAGTACGATGACATCCCCGAAGGCGACTCCCCAGGATAGTTGTTGGGCCATTTTATTGACCTCCTCATTGAGAGCGCCGTACTCGGAATTTGCTAAAGTTCGCACTGCGAGGGTCATGGAAAGACCACCCTTCCAATACTCCGCCAAGTCACGCAGGAAATCGGGGAACTTCTCCTCGATTGCATCTATTTTCTTCATTTGGCGGTCCCAGTAGAGAGCACCGGGGAAGGCGATGAGGATGAAACCGTAACCGAACCAGTTGATGAAGATGAATGGCCTGAGTTGGAATGGACCGAGATTGACCTCAGGCCCGATGAACTGAGAGGCGTTGTTCATCCAGTCGGGAATACCGTCATAGGAATCAACCTCGATGGTCAAGGTGAACTCCTTGATGTTTGGCAGACCCCTGTCAAACTGCAACCACACCTCCCAGTTCGCAGCCGGAGCGGCATTGCCGATATCAATGAAACAATCATCTTGATTGGTCACCGCCGAGACCTGATACGACTGTCCGAGTCCCCCTCCGGGCGAGGGCTCCCAGATGGTCACGGTGAAGGGGAAATCCTCGTCTGCGACAGTCGTACATTTCATGCGCATCGGCTGAGGCGGGTGAGCGAGACTGCCCAACCGATTTTCATCAATTCCCGGCACATCGAACAGTTTACCAATTCCCGGGGGTTTGATGTTCTTCCACTCAATCACCATGGTCTGTGTCGCCGCCCGCTCCTTGGTCAAGAAGCACGATTCGTTGGCGGCGTAATCGGGCATGGCAACATTCGGGTCGAATCCGCATGCGGTGTTGATAAAGACCGGATTGCCGTTGGGGGGTGCTGGAGCGAGTACCCCGAAAACAAGCGAGGCGTTGGTCGCCCAGAAGGCGAGGCAGAATATGCCGAGAAATGCCCCGGTGAGGGTGATAGTCCAGAAGTTCCGTTTGGTGGTGTCGTCCTTGGGTAGGTCGAGGTCAACGCGAATCTTCTTCTTCTTGCGCCGTGCCAAACTGCCACCTCACATCTCCTGCTCCTTGCTCATCAGCCACACAAGAGCGCTGTATGCGATGTGGATGACCGGAAGAACTCCTAGTACCACCCCATAAACCATTCCGTCTGACAATTCAGACCCAGCACCAGACACCCAGTACATGATGACCAGCATGACGATGAGGAAGAGGGGCATCGCCACCGCCACCACGACATACGACTCAGCCATCATCGCAAGTGTCTCGAGGAAGACTCCGAGGCGAATTCGGTTTTCACGCATGTAGTGCTCGGCACGGTTGAGGAAGTAGATCTTCAAATTGCCACCCGACGTGAGAGTGCCGACCATCCCTTGGAAGAATTCCGACACCCACGGGGAGGCGGCGCGATTGACTGACAGTTTGATGGCCGTGACAAGGTCCATCCCGAGCATGTTGATGTCTCGATAAATCATCGCTGAATCATAGGCGATGTCGCCATATATCTCCTCATTCATGGCTAGTGACCTGAAGATTTTGGCTGGAGTTGCATTGGCGGCAGACATCGCCGCAGTGTATGATGCTGCATAGGGAAGATATTTCTCCAACTTCTCCGAGCGCTTCTTCTTCTCGGATTCGGCCTTGCCCATGAAATACTTGTATGAGAAAAACGGACCCAACAGCCCACAGAAGAATATCAATCCGTAACGGACGCCAGCCGAGACGGTTTTTGTCTCATAGAATGGACATCCACCGTAGTCGACCCAGACTCCATCCGGTCCCTCCCCACGCCAAGGTATGTTTGGGTTGATGTCTGCCTTGTTCCAAAAAGCCCAATCGATGCAGGGGTATACGGTCTCGGTATTCTGTTGCGATTCCCACCAGGCGAAGACTCCGATTTCCGGGAAGAATGCGAAGACGAGAATACTGAGGAAAATACCGAAGGCGGCGACCGTCGACATAATAGCCGTCGCTTTGTAGACTTCCGGCATAACCCTGATGTTCGCCTGCAGAAGTGTCTTCTGAAGTTCGACATCCTCTCTCGTCTTCTTCCTCAACGCTCGGCCTATCATGATGTTCGAGAAGCGCTGCCAACCAGTGAGGGTCATACCCTCAAACCGCTTTTTCTCCTCCGGCTTGCTGGCCAACCCTCACACCCCTCACGCAAGACCATCGACTCTGGCTAATACCGCCTGCGGCCTGACATAGTATTCGGTGATGATCTGAGCGACCTGGTCGGCCTTGCGGATATCATTTAGCACCATCCAGTCGAGAATGCGCTTCCTCGTTCTCAATTCGTCGCGCATACGCTCTTGAGAGTAGTTTATCTTCACCATTATCTTCTCCAACACATACGATTTGCCGGAAAAGTCGAAGTCGTCCCTCGAGGGGTCCCACTTGAAGACCTCATTGGTTATGACCTCAAGGCTGTGCGGGTCCACTCCCACAATTTCCACCAGTTGTTTGGTGCGACGGACACGGCGGCCATTGATACGGGTCTGAATCTGAATCGCACACGCCTCAAGAGCTGGCAGCAGAACCCTTGGAATGTCAATCGGTTTGTTCTCCAGCCTGTGCACCAGTGAGGGCACCGAGTCGGCGTGGACGGTGGAGTAGGAACAGTGACCTGTCGCCATCGCCTGGAACAGAACATATGCCTCTGCACCACGAATCTCACCGACGATGATGTACTCAGGTCGCTCTCTCAGAGCCGCTTTCAACAATTCGAACTCGCCGATGACGCCTTCATCGGATTCACCACCGAATCCCTGTCGCGTGAGGCCTGGAATCCAGTTCGGCTGGGGAATGTTGACCTCTCTGGTCGATTCGATGCTCACTATCTTCATCTGCCAAGGGATGAACAGAGCCATGGCGTTGAGAGTCGTCGTCTTACCCGACGCCGTTCCACCGACGAAGAGCATCGAGACGCCCTGCTGGAAGGCTATCCAGAGATAAGCGACCATCAATGAGGTCATCGTTCTGAAGGCGATGATGTCACATGGGGAGAAGGGGTCCTCTCGGAATCTTCTGATACAGAAGGTGGAACCCCTAGTGGAAATCTCATGGCCGAGTTTCATCACGATTCTCGACCCATCCATCAGCGTCGCGTCGAGCAGAGGCTCGGCGACAGAGATGTGTTTTCCACAACGTTGTGCCAACTTGATGACATATGACTCCAATTCTTCATCGGTTGGCCACGATATCGTGGTCTCCACAGATTCGAATTTCCGGTGATATGCGAAGATGGGAATACCTGTTCCATCGAGAGAGACATCTTCCACATTGGCGTCGTTCATCAGCACATCCATTCTTCCATACCCTATGAGATCGCGGCGGAGATAGTAGAATATCTTCGACCTCGACTTCTTGCTGATCTTCATCCCATAGGACTTGATGATCTGGTCCATCGCCGCTCGCAGGTATCCATCAGGGTCGGTGTCTATCTCTTCGATATCAGCCGTCAAAGACTTCACGAAGATGTCCATGACCTCCTCAAATTGCGCCTGTTCCTTCTTGTTGAGTGGTGGTTCAATGGCCTGATAGATGATGTTCAGGGTGCGCAGGTCACGCACGATTCTAGCGAACGCGTGCGGCGGCATGACAGGATATTTATCCAACTCCTCATACTGTGCCTGTTGGCGCCTTCTGTTTTGGCGCTGCGGTCGTCCACGTCCCTTTCGCGCCATGTCGCTCTCACCAGCCCCGCCTCTCCGACCATCCTCAAATCGCTATAACCTTTGGTTATAGTTCAAGGGTGTTAAGACGCTATCCACGCCACTTTGCCTGCGGCCCATAATCAGAAGATGCGGCGTAGGGCCATATTTATCGGCGTAATCTGATAAAAGGTTAGGAATGGCGTGAAATTGCGAACATTCGCTCGGCTCGGAGCGGCGCATCCCTCGCCAGCCCACCGATGGCGGCTCGGTTTGCCCTTCCCAATCCATCAATTGGCACTCATCTTCGCCACCCCACAGAACCATTCTCCACACCGAGTTGAGCCATCAACCCGCGGCTCGGTTTGCCCTTCCCAATCCATCAGTTGGCACTCATCTTCGCCACCCCACAGAACCATTCTCCACA
>CAYFFQ010000009.1:15297-26979 GCA_964342465.1 uncultured Candidatus Poseidoniales archaeon
TCCCAATCCATCAGTTGGCACTCATCTTCGCCACCCCACAGAACCATTCTCCACACCGAGTTGAGCCATCAACCCGCGGCTCGGTTTGCCCTTCCCAATCCATCAGTTGGCACTCATCTTCGCCACCCCACAGAACCATTCTCCACATCCCATTTCGCAAAGCACCTGCATCCCCTACAATTGGGAGGGGGTCGAAGCGGCAGGTGAGAAGTTTTCCTCTCTGCCTGCATCCCACTACAACTGAAATGGTGTCCGTGACCAAACAGAGGTTTTAGCCACACGGGCCCTATCACCCCTACAAGTGGGAGGTTGACCAATCTCTCAGTTTTCGAAGGGCTTGCGGCCCCACCTTCTGTCAAGCATCGCGAGGAAGGAGAGACCGAGTATTACGAGGGCGGCACTTACCAGCAGAATTCCCCTCAGACCCTTCCCTGCACTATTCTCCTCCACCAACACCGCGGTGGTGGCGTTGAGCCCCTGTTCAGAGACCATCTGACCCCAGTTTTCGTAGATGGTCATGTCTCCCTGAGTGAACGAGATGAGGAAGAGTGAGAGGAGTGGAATGATGGTTCCAGCGTAGAACCAGCCCATGATGGAGATGTCGAAGATAGCCTTGTTGGGACGGGGACCCATGAGAAGAGCTGTCAGTGAGACGATATAGATGGAATTGGCGAGCATCACGATGAGAGCGGCGGGGAGGGCCCACATCTGGTCGAGAACCTGCGCCATGACGATGAGGAAAATCACTGAGATCCAAGTGGTTATCAGGAAATAGACGACGATTTTCGCCCGCAACAACTGCGGTAATGCGACTGGAAATCCATTCAGGTAGTCAGGAGCATCCATGCCGTTCAACCATGAGTAGAACTGGAATCCGAAGAAACCGAGAAACGGTGCGTAGGAGAGGAGGTTGAACGGAATCGGAAACGAAGCGAAGTCGACCAACCAGGCCAACAACAGGAGAAACACCAGAGGAACGGTGTAGGATATCAACATCTTGACCAATGTGTTGGAGCGCCAGAGGTCCACGAGGTCCTTCGCCACCAGCAGACGCAACACACCTCCTCCGAGAAAGGGTAGTCGTGCATAGACGGGAGCGAGTAGTTGCGGACGGGTCCGTACCTGAATCTCAAAATCATCGGGAACGAGATGAGCGCCGAAATAAGCCAGCAGAAAGGAGAGGGGGAGGGAGACCACTGGTATCCAATGTTCATGTGTGAACTGGTAGTTCAGCCCGGGAATCAAGTATTGAACAGACACCACATCAAGAGCCGCGAGAAGCGCTGCCGCCACACCCACACCAGCCACCATGAATGACCATCTTCCACCGCGACTGAACAGCGCCGAAGCGACGAACGAGAGGGCGAGTCCCTGTGACAGAGTCGAGGTGAGTGCGAGGAGAACCACGGGAAGTGAGGACCATTCGAGGGGTGTTGAGAGTCCTGCGAACTGTTCGAGGAGGATTCCCCCTGCCATGCCTATGACCGCGGGTGTTAGGAGCATCAAGACATAGTAGGCGACCTCCTTGGTGAAGTAGGCGAAATAGTTGGTCACAAGGTCAAGTGGTTGAACTGCTGGAGTCGCCAGCAGGTACATCTTTCCCCCTCCTCTCTGGGACACCATCACCCTGCCGATGAATGCGAAAGAACCCATCGAAAGAGAAAACATGAAGATTCCTCCATGCATGTAGAACTTCAACTGGTCCCAAGTGAATGCCTGTTGCTCGCTATCAGCAGTGATGAGAACCTCTCCAGTGAGGTATCTCAGCCCAACCGTCACGATGGTAGAGAGAAGAGCGAGAAGGAGTGGGAAGAGGGCTATGTGTCGCCGCTTGGCAAAGTCGATGTTCTGTCTCCACTCTTCTCGGAACATCATGCGGAATGTGACCCAGAACGATTCCGAGATGGTTGGTGGTGAGTAGTGAGTGGCCAGAGTCACTCCTCCTCGCTTCCTTCCATCGCCTCTATCTCCTCGAATGAAGTTCCCACGAGGCGGATGAAGACATCCTCCAGCGTCTCTTCATCAGATTCCTTCAATTCGGATACCTTGCCGGATGCCAGCACATGACCTCGGTCTATGACTGCAACACGGGTACAGAGCCGCTCAGCCACCTCCAAGATGTGTGTGCAGAGGAAAACGGTGCATCCCGATGCTACCATTTCGAGCAGCAGGGTTCTGCATTTACGCTGATAGATGGGGTCCAGATTGACGAACGGTTCGTCGAGGAAGAGGAGTTTGGGGCTATGGATGAGGGCTCCGGCCAACATGACCTTCTGTCTCTGACCTTTGGAGAGGTCCTTGCACAGGGTGTTGCGTTTGTCAGGGATGCCGAACCATTCCAGCCAGTACGAAACCTTGCCAGCGATGTCGTCGAGGCGGCGGAGACGAGCCACGAACTCGAGATATTCTGCGGCGGTGAGGAATGATGGAGGACTCTCCGATTCGGGAACGATGCCGACATTCGCCTTCACTTCGCGCGGGTCGGCTCTGACATTGACGCCGAGAACCCGCGCTCCACCACTAGTTGCCCGCAACTGCCCGGTCAGCAGTTTGATGAATGTCGATTTGCCAGCACCGTTGGGACCGAAAACTCCGAAGAACTCTCCCGATGCAACTCTCACATTGAGGGGATGAAGGGCGATGAAGTCGCCGAAGGCCTTGCCTATATCCTTCGCTTCAACGAGATAATCGGTTTCACTCGACATTCTCGCTTCACCCCGTAATCAGCAACCCTTCCATTGTGGTTGCTGCCGAGAGAGAAAGGCGTTCACGCCTATCTCCTTGTCCTCGGTGTCGAAGAGGCCGCAGAAGAGGGCTCTCTCAAACTCGATACCTTCCGTCAGAGGGCGCTCCAGCGCACCTCTGACCGCTTGCTTGGCGATGCGCAGGGCGTGTGGGGATTTTTCAGCGATATTGGAAGCCACTTCGTGGGTGCGCTCGCTCAGTTCACCAACCTCACACAGGATGTTGACCAATCCCATTTCGGCCGCCTTGGTGGCATCCACCATCTCTCCGCTCATCACCATCTCCAATGCCCTGCCGTAGCCGACGAGACGGGCGAGGCGCTGAGTCGCACCACCGCCGGGAATCAAACCGAGATTGATTTCCGGGGTTCCGAATTTCGAGCGGGTGGTGGCGATTCTAAGGTCACAGGAGAGAGCGAGTTCACTGCCACCGCCGAGGGCGAATCCATCTATTGAGGCGATGGTCGGACAGGATAGATTCCACACGGCTTCCCAAGCGTTGTCTTCGAACTGCGGGCGAATCTGCTCGCTGTTTCTGCCGACGAATTCGGTGATGTCGGCTCCGGCGACGAAGGCCGCCGGCTTGGCTCGCTTGCCTTCCTTCGGCTTGAGCGGTGTCGCACCACGGATGACGACTACTCTCACCGAGGAGTCCGACTCAGCATCGGCACATGCTGATTTCAACGCCGCCACCACTTCACTGTTCAGAGCATTCAGTTTGTCGGGTCTGTTGATGGTCCATTCCTCGATGACTCCACCGGCCGGTGAGATCCCCTCGACCTCGATTCTCTTCCGCACCAGAACATTGTCCATCTCACTCACCAATCTCATCTCTCATGGCATCCAGCTTTGACTGGCTTGTCATAGGTGGAGGTGGAAGAGGAAGCCCTTCGGGTGGCGGAGGAAGAATGTCCACATCCACTTCCGCCTCCGGTTCACTAGCAGCGATGAAGCCGTCATCGAGAGGCACTCTCACCTTCATTACCCTCGCATCGTCGATGCGCACATAGGTGGCACCGTAGGGATGGCCAGCCTCGACCTCTTCCGGCTCATCGAGCACTATCAGCCCATGCCCTGGCTTGGACAGTGTTGCGAGAAGGTCCTCGCCCTCGTCATGCTTGGACCACATTCGGGCGGCTGAGGCTCGAATCTCGGCCAACTGACCACGACGCCTCTCCTCGATTCGGCGCTTGATATCCGCCCGGTGGTCCCGCCTCCTCTCAACGACCTCTTCGATGTCGGCCTCTTCCACCTGCTCTGCCGTGATGTCGACGACGAACTCCTCGGCGACATGAACTTCTTCGTCGATGTCGGCCTCATCCAACTGAATGACCTCGTCTGCCGACTCTCGCACCGCTTCGGAGTCAC
The DNA here is from genome assembly GCA_964342465.1 of uncultured Candidatus Poseidoniales archaeon. Taxonomy (GTDB): domain Archaea; phylum Thermoplasmatota; class Poseidoniia; order Poseidoniales; family Thalassarchaeaceae; genus MGIIb-Q1. The sequence continues at coordinate 19,410 of CAYFFQ010000009.1, forward strand.
CGCTCTCACCGTTGTCACCGATTTGGTGAGAAGCGACCTTGCGCGTCCTTCTGCTGCCACCGTCATCATCTTCGTGGACCGCTTCGGGAAGGTCGAAGGCCTCCTCTTCATTTACAGATTTTGAAGTGGTGCCTACACTCTTTCCAGCCGGTCGTCGCTTCCGCCTCTTCGGCTTGCCCCCGGTGGAGACGAGAAAGAGGGCGAGGAGCAGCAGAGCAGCGGTGAAGATGTAACCGTACATCTCATCTTCCCACTCTCCTGAGAGGAACAACTGGAAGAGAACGCCCAACACCAATGTGAGCCATAACAGGAGTCTGCCGAAGGTCACGTCTCATCCCCTGCGGCCGCGAGCAGGTGCGACCCCTCTTTCACTATGACGGAAGGACGACTGTCACGAAAACACTCTCTCCAACTCTCTGAGGGCATGCCCACGATGGCTCAACTCACCCTTTTCACCGGCATTCATCTCCGCAAATGTCCTGCCATCTCCTCCCTCTGGGACAAACAGAGGGTCATATCCGAATCCGCCTTCACCCCGCACCTCCTCAGCGATGTGACCGCGACAGACACCCCTGCAGATGATGATGTCACCGCGATGGTAGAGAGCGACAGAGGCGCGGAACTCGGCGCTTCGCTCACTCTCTCCAGCCATCAGACGCAATACCCCATGCAAACCGATTTGAGAGAGAATCGGAGCGGAATAGATGCCCGGAAAGCCGCCCTGCGAGGTGATGAACAGGCCGGAATCCTCGACCAGAACGGCATCCCCTCCGACGCTGCCGCCGAGCAGTTCAAGCGCTTGCTTCAATTTCGCCTCGGCCACCTCTTCGAGGGAATCGGCCTGAGGTTCCACCAGTTCGGGCACCTTGCCATCGACGAGGAACTTTTCAACCGACCAACCATATTGGGAGAAATGGGCGCGGGCCTCGGCCAGTTTTCCCTCGTTTCCGGTGATGAAGAGAAGGCGGGGCACAGGTTGGCGAGGAGTGATTGTGAAATGAGGTTTGTTCAACACCTCTCTCGCATCATAGTGAAAAGTGAGAGTCCACCCGAACCACTCTCATGGAGCTGAAGGGGTTGTTGCTGGTCGCTCTCGGTGGGGCTATCGGAGCCACTGCCCGCTATGCCATTCAGGAGTGGAACCCTTCCGATTTCCCTTTCAGCACCCTTATCGTCAATGTGCTCGGTTCATTTCTGCTCGGAATTCTCATCGCCGTGGCTATGGTCAACGAACAGGTGACTTCCGAAATAGTGCTCTTCGCCGGAGTGGGTGCCCTCGGAGCCTTCACCACGATGTCCACACTGAGCGTTGATTTCATTCAATTGATGGATTCCGGTGATAGGCTTCCCGCCCTTACCTACATGATGGTCAATTTCATCCTCTGCCCACTAGCCGCCTTCATCGGATGGAGATATCTTCCTCTGGTTCTGAGTTGAGCAGACCCTCGGAATGACAACCACACCGCCATTCATCCGCTCTCTTGTGGACCCCCTCTTCTCCAGCCCTAGCCCAACACCTCAGGTTGACAATGGCCGAAAGCAACCGCAGAGGGTGACGGGAATACCCTTTTATTCCACCCCAAGGAAGGAGTTTGAGGTCATTGACATGGCAGAGGAAGGAACGGTGCGCGGGTGCAGAGTCTGTGATGCACCGATTGTCACATCTTCTTTCAAGTGTCCCGAATGTGGTGCGCGACAGAGTAAAAGAAAAGGAAACTCACGTAGCACCAATCCGAAGAATAAAGCACTCAAACCAGAGAAGAAATGCTATGGAAAACAAGGGAACTTTAAGACCGTATCACAGGCGAAAGCAGAACAGAAGAGGGTTTATCAAAACCGTGGAACGATGCAGAGATATTACTATTGTACTTCTTGTAAATCATACCATCTCACGAAGAGTAAAACTTAGAGCCGGAATCTCCCCATCCACGCTTCTCTCTCATGTTCTGGGGTAGTGGTGACCACGCTCGCCTCCCCTTCTCTCTTCTCGGAGGGTCGAGTGAACTCCGAAACTTTCGCCAATAGGACCTCAGCGGTGCGCGAATAACTCTCCTCATCTCGACAGAGCAGGGCGAGGAACTTGTGCAGTGGCAATCCAGCATCCCAATCGAGATGTGGCTTGCCCGTCTTTGTCAGTGGAAGGGCCGGCACCGTCCTACCGATGACCGACAATTTGCCGCTCAGACTCTCAGTCTTGATGCGCAGAATCCGCCATGAATCACCCCGCACACCTTTCAGACGCATGGCATAGATGGGCATCAGACCACATCTCTCAGCCTCCTTCTTGAGGTCGCAGTACTGCTGCCAAAGTCTGCCTGAGAGGTAGAGTTTCTTCTTCTTAGTCGACTTCACCTCGATGGGGAATGAGATGTCTCCACGGACCGCCAACAGGTCGCCGGCTCCGGCGCAGCCGCTTCCAGCCGCCCTCACAACGAGGAAGGGGCGGCGGATGACCTGCATGGCGCGGGCTTTCTCTACCGGTGTGCAACTGCGCGTGACCGCTCTCACACCATCGGCGGAGCCGGCGAGAACTGCTTTCAATTCGCGCTCATACAGAGAAGCCATCGGACTACACGCCACTCCATCCATTCAATACAATGTCGGCCGACTTCCTCTAGAGCGGACCCATTCTCGCACCTCAACCCATCCCACCGACAATAATTTCAGGATGACTCCCCACCAACTCCAAGACAGACCCCGAACCGACTCTAATACCGACTCTGAACCAACTCCAAGACTGAACCTGTGCCAACTCCAAGAACGACTCTGAACCAACTCCCAGAACGACCTCGAACCAAGCCCCAGACCAGTTCCTGAACGAAACCGAGCCAACTCCCAGAACGACCTCGAACCAAGCCCCAGACCAGTTCCTGAACGAAACTGAACCAACTCCCAGAACGACCTCGAACCAAGCCCCAGACCAGTTCCCGAACGAAAACGAGCCAACTCCCAGACCGGCCTTTCGCGCCTTCGGAGAACCGCGAGTTCTTCAATCAAAGGGCGGGCATTCAATCGTTGTTCCATGCGACAGCACCTCAATATAATCCATGATGGAGGGTGCTGTCGCCCCGCCCGAATTCCAACGAACTCGCCGACATCAATGTAAAGGAAGGTGGGCGAGGCAGGATTTGAACCTGCGACCTCCCGGTTATCAGCCGGGTGCTCCAACCAACCTAAGCTACCCGCCCAGAGCAGCCACGCCACCGTAGGGGTGGATTAAACAATTGCGATGGGCCGGCTTGGTCATTCCTCTTCGAGGACGAGATCGTCTAAATCACCGGAGTTCAACTTGATGTAGGAAGGAAGTGCTCTCAGTTTGTCGAATGTGCGTGAAAGGATTATCTCATCCAACATTGGTGTTGTACGGGAGAGGAACTGTACCGGAATGTGGATGGTGTCACCATCGAGACGGAATCTTCTGCGGACCATATCTCTCACTTTGACAGTCACTCCACGGTATGTTCTCTTCATCTTCACCAGTCCCACGACAACGCCGAGGTCTTCGCTCTGGGTGTCAAGGACGGCTCGGTCAATCAGTTCGTCGGGCGCGTACAGTTTCTCATCGATGCGAATGGTGTTGCGCCACCTGCGCTGAAGTTCTCTCATGGACTTCGACAGTTTTACAGTGTCATCGGATTGAATGCTGTGAAGCAACTCCTTGGAGAGCGGTGCGTATTCTGCGGGCTTGCGCATGAATTCATCCGCGACTCCACTATCAACTCTAATTCTGAGCGAGCGCACTCTGTTTTCATTGGGGTGGAATCTCTCACCCACGATTACGCCCACGCGGGTCTTCTTCACGAAGACTTCCCGCCCTTTCAACTCCTCAATCCTAAATGAACCATCTGACATTCCAATCCCACTCTCAAGCCGTGCATCCCATTACTCGGTCATTGTCGCACGCTGCGAATCAGTATATTAACTATCTGCCGTTTTTTCATTGTTGTTTTTCAATTGAAATGGGCGGATAATCTCTGAATGTTCAATTGGGAAGGCGAAAATTGGTCAATCGGACAATAATTGAAGTTTCAGTTGAAATTGTGAGCCGAGTGGTTCATTTTTTCAACGGGGCATAGGAGGATTTCTTGGATTATGCGTAATCAGTTTTCAATTGGAAGGGCGGATAATATAGTGGCATATCGGCTCTGATAGAATTTTTTCCGCCATCCGGCGCAGTCGCGACTAGATGAACGAATAATTCAATTGGGTCAGCATCGGATTACTCTATCCGAAGGCAATAATCTCAACTCCGAACCAGAAGCGAGAAAGTCGCCTTAATTGGTGTTGATCAGAGAATCAAGAATGGAATTGAACTGTTCTATTTGGATATTCAAATTGTCTATTGGGAAATCAGAGTTTCAGCAACCCATGTATGTGCAGACAGGAAGAACCTTCCTCAATCGGCAATCCAATAAACAGACTTGTGTGGCGCCTTCTTGATGGCGAGCAGGCGCAGTGAACAGGTGCATGATATTCTCTCCAAACACATCCTGACCGACGGCTTTGATTTCGTCGTTGACCTTGCCCGTTCCCAAGGAAGCAGGCTCTACGACAGCAGAGGTCAGCGATACATTCTCGACATGTTCTCCTGTTTCGCCTCTCTGCCTATCGGTTGGAATCATCCGAGGCTGCTTGAACTCTCTGATGAGTTGGGGCGGATTTCCGTCAACAACATCACCAACAGCGACCTCTATTCCGTGGAGATGGCAGAAGCGGTCGACACCATCGCCCGACTTTCCCGTCCAGCACATATGTCAAACATGTTCTTCGTCGCCGGTGGCGCTCTCGCCGTGGAGAACACTCTCAAGGCTGCGATGGATTGGAAACAGCAGAAGCGGGAAGAGGCAGGATTGCCTGGTGATGCAGTTTTTCCCAACCTTAGAATCGGCCATCTAGAGGAGGCGTTTCACGGCCGGTCTGGTTACACGATGTCTCTGACCAACACCGACCCGGCCAAGACTGACCGATTCGTCAAGTTCGACTGGCCGAGAATTCCAAATCCCAAGATCAGATTCCCCCTTGACGAGTCTGAAAAATCTCGTCTTGAAACGACTGAAAACGCCAGCATTCAGGCTCTTTACAGCGCAGCAGAGGCGAATTCCGAGGAGATCGCAGCGGTCATCGTCGAGCCGATTCAGGGCGAGGGAGGCGACAACCACTTCCGCCCAGAATATCTGCAGAGGTTGCAGAAGGCAACCCACGATATTGGAGCCCTGTTCATCGTCGACGAAGTCCAGACGGGAGTGGGAGGCACCGGCAAGATGTGGGCGTGGGAGCACTACGGCATCGAGCCGGACATGCTTGCGTTCGGAAAGAAGATGCAGGTCTGCGGAATGATGGCCAACGACAAGGTCGAGGAGAGTGATGACAATGTTTTCAGCACCAGCAGCCGAATCAATTCAACTTGGGGAGGAAATCTCGTCGACATGGTAAGAGGGGCTACAATCCTCGAAGTGATTCATGAGGAGAAACTGTTGGACAACGCCACCAAAGTGGGCGCCCATCTCATGAATGGTCTGCACGACATGGCTGGCAGGTATGATTTCATCAGCAATGTCCGAGGCCTCGGTCTATTGGCTGCATTCACCCTCCCCAACCGCACAATGAGGGACAGGTTCCGAACATTGGCTCTCGAAAAAGGGGTTCTAGCCCTGAACTCAGGATTTGACAGTATCAGACTGAGGCCTTGCATCAACTTGACTGAGAGTGAATGTGACGAGGTGTTGGCGGTCTTCGAGGATGTCGCTCGCATCATAGAAGCCGAAGTTAATCTCTGAGGGAAATTGATGCATAGTGTGAATCTCATCGGGGCTCACACACAATTTGGTCGGCATCTAAGGCTGAGATTGGAGAGGGCAGGGGTCGTCTGTGATGATTCAACTGCATTGAAGATTGTTTGTTGGACTTCCGGAGCGGCTGAGGATTGTGACCTCGCCATCCGGCCCACTCAAAGCGATGAATATCCAGCCACCTCTCGTTGTGAACTCGTTCTTCACGACCTCTACATTCCCGAAGGGGCGGGTGATTGGGGGCCGGATGACATCGAGAATATCCTCGCGGCCCTGCCTTCCGGTTCAGGTGTGGATGATGCGGATGAGGGGGCGGCTCGCCATTGGGTTCATGTGCGCGATGTCGTTGATGCCGTGGCTGACATGCTACCGGATATACCCGAGGGGACAATTCACGTGTGTGGTCGCCGCCCGTGGTCGCATCGGGTTCTCAGGAACGAGTTGGAGATGTTGAATAACAGAGTGGTCGCTGCAATATCCCAGACTTTTCAATTGGAAAATTTAATTCCTCTTGATATTCCCGTCCAACTCGATGAACAGATTGACCGCCCAGACCTGACCCCGCTTCACTCAGCGCTACTCCGAATCAGAGGGGAAGGTTGGCACCCTCTGACCCCACTCAGACTGGGACTGATGGAGTGTATCGCCCACAGACTCGACTCTCAGCAGTGAAGATGCTGCCAAGATGTGAAGCACCCACCCCTCGGCTGACAGCAATTGGACTATTCGATTCTTCATCTTCCAAGAAGTGAAGCACCTAGGAGGGGGAGGAGCAGCGAAGCATCCCCTTCCACCACAACCTGCGGTGCATCCGCTCTGACCTTACCCCAACTCACCGCCTCCCGCAGACGGGCGCCGGACAGAGAACCATCGTACTCGGGTGCAGTGGTCACCTGTACAGCAGAATCCAATCCCCCGCGGTATTGGTTCCACCAGATGACATGGTGTTTGGATATCCCTCCCCCAACCATGAGGGCGTGAGAAAGGTCAGCGGTCCACACAAGGTCAGAAAGGTGTTGCTGGTCAGCCAACAGGTCGATGTTGAAGTCCGGTGAGCCTTGCCTGTGCATGAATAGTTGCGCCCCGACGGAACCATCGTAGATGCCGGGGACGATTATGGGAATGCGATTCTTCGCAGCCCAATGGAGCAGACTCGATTCATCATCGATTCTCTCTCCAATGGCCCAACACAGTTCAATGGAGCCGAATCCACGCCACGGGTTATCTGGCAGAATCTCCCTTCTCTCCTTTTCAATCTCCTTCAACATCGGTAGGAGCACCTCTTCAATGATGTCACCGTAACTGGAATTTGGTACGATGACATTGCCAAGCCGGTTCAGACCGGCTTCCCCCAGTTCAGCATCATCGAGTTCGAAGGCTCCGTGATAATACTCCTTGAAGGAGCGGGCTATGTCGTGGTCCAGTGTGCCACAGGTTGTGACCACGACGTTGAATTTCTTCTGTTTCATGGCCTCGACAAAGAACCCCCTCGTACCGGTTGCACAGAGGCAGGCGGGGAATGACAGCCAATTGAGGCAGGTCGGTCTTCCATCTTCTTCACCAGAACTCTCCAGAGAGTGAAACATGTCATTCAGAATCTCGCGGGCGAGGGCGAGTTTTGTCGCCGTGAATCCCCCCGCTCGAGCCATCTGGTCTAGCAATTCATCGCAACTCTGCTCAGACGGGAAGCGGTAATCACGCACTGGCAGGTCGAAGTCCCGAGGTTCCACCATCACCGGTCGCGAGAGGAGGGTGTGTCATGAAGGTGAGGGTTCCACCAT
>CAYFFQ010000009.1:27079-39903 GCA_964342465.1 uncultured Candidatus Poseidoniales archaeon
GGAGGGTGTGTCATGAAGGTGAGGGTTCCACCATAACCGGTTGCGAGAGGAGGGTGTGTCATGAAGGTGAGGGGCCCCCCATCGTGGTGAGGTGCTCAGAGTAACGCCGCGGTTTCAGGGCGGCCGCAAGTACTCGTACATCTTGGAATACACACCTGACCTCGGAGAGAGAACCACTTCCGGCCGAGAAGCATGAAATGGTAGGAGGAAACCACCCCTCACCGACGGTTTCAAAGGGTGGGGAAAGGTGGAGAATTTCACCCTCAACCGACCATCTCTTCAATGTCCTTTATGACTTCGGCGGCGATGTCGATACCGGTAGCCTTCTCTATTCCTTCCAACCCAGGTGAGGAATTGACCTCCATGAGCAGTGGCCCATCATCGGACTCGATTAGGTCGACGCCTGCGAATCGCAGTCCCAACACTTCACAGGCTTGGACACAGATTCTCTCCACATCCGGTTCCAAGGAGACCGCTTCGCCCACTCCACCCCTGTGGATATTGCTACGAAAATCGTCGCCTCTACCGGTTCGCCGCATCGTGGCGACGACCCTGCCCCCAACGACAATGGCCCTGATGTCAGACCCGTTCGCCTCGGAGATGTATTCCTGAACGATTATCGGTTGATGCAGACGGGCGAGCACATCGATGACGGATTCTGCGCTGGCTACAGTGTCGCAGCGCATCACTCCGACGCCTTGGGTTCCCTGCAGAAGTTTGAGAACCACCGGTGGGCCGCCGACATTTTTGATACAGTGATGCAGGTCACTCGCACCACGGGCGTAGGCGGTGCGAGGAATAGGGAGTTCGGAACTGGCGAATCGCTGCAGTGACCTCAGTTTATCACGGCTTGCAGCGATTCCGTTACTGTGATTGAGAACGGGTATGCCGGCGGCTTGGAATTGCCTGAGGATGGTCAGGCCGTGCCGCGTGATGGATGCACCGATTCTCGGTACGATGCAGTCCATCTGCTGAACTATTTTCTCTCCGTTATAGAGAACAGTCGCACCGTTCTGGGAGAGGTCGATGGTGCATCTGGTGGGGTTGAGATAACTTACCCCATGACCTGCTCGGCGGGCGGCGGCGGCCAACCTCGTGGTGCTGTACAGTTCAGGTCCGCGGGTCATGATGATAATCTCCATCCGCCTGACCATGACCGGCTCAGATGGCGTAAGGATATGAATTGACTTCAAGCCGGTTATTGCTTATTCTCCAATTGGAAAATTCGATCTCTCAATTGGGCGGCCTTCTCAAATTCTAAGCGGCTGGCTGCGACCCTCATCTCCTTCCTCAACATGCGGATGAGCCGTTCATCATCGACTTCGCCCCCACCCTGCTCTGCTGCTGTCGGGCGAACCACTCCTCCGCCACCTCTGCCATGAGCAACCACCCCGCCCACAGCAGTCCCATCATCGAGGACGGTGGCGGCAGTCGCAGCCCATGCAGGCTGACTGATGTTGGACAGGACATCCTCAAATCCGACCCATCCTTGGCCACCCAATCCGAATCTGGCGGCAAGGTCCCTCTCGTCGCGAACCTTCCCTTTCTGGCCGCCATGTCCACCGACGAAGCGTCTTCCACCTCCAGTGGCCTTTCCGGCGGTTCCGAGTATCAACTCTGACGCCTCGACCCCCATCACCGGCAGCGGTTTGGCGATTGTTCGGGGCGTGATTCCCTGCTCTTCGTTATGCATCTCCTGCGCCGCCCGTCTGGCAACGGTTTGGGTAATCGCCGAAGCCATCGCATCACTCATGTTATCAGCATAGAGAATCACTCTGCCAGAATCGTTGCGGGAGGCTCTACCGATGGTCTGTAGCAGCGACCTCTCATTGCGTAGGAAACCCATTCTGTCGGCATCAAAGATGGCGACCAAGGCCACCTCTGGGATGTCCAATCCCTCTCTCAACAGATTGATTCCGACGATGACATCGATATGACCCAACCTCAGGGCTTTGATGATCTCAGAGCGCTCAATAGTATCGATTTCTGAATGCAGGTGATGTGCCTTCACCCCCATTTTCTGCAGATATTCGGAAACCTCTTCGGCGAATTTGATGGTCAGAACTGTGACGAGAGTTCTGCAACCGGATTCGATGTTGGCATTGATTTCACTCAAGAGGTCGTGGACCTGTCCCTCGGTCGGTCTCACTTCGATGGAAGGGTCGAGCAGTCCAGTAGGCCGTATCTCCATGCGAACAACACCATCTATCTGTTCGAGGGTAGTTTTCAGGGAGGGGGCTCTCTTCGGTTTCCTCACATCAGGTAGTGTCGCCCCACCACCCCCCTCCACATGCAGCAGTTCACTCGGTACGGTCTGGTCGGTCACCTCAGCGAGATGGCGAAGTTCTCTCTCACCAGGGGTGGCAGAAACATAGAGCATCTGTGGAACTAACGCTTGAAATTCCTGAATCGTCAGGGGGCGATTGTCCGCCGCGGAAGGAAGTCGGAATCCGTGTTCAATGAGAGCCTCCTTGCGGGAGCGGTCTCCAGCATACATTCCCTTCAGTTGAGGGAGCGTGACATGACTTTCATCCATTATCACCAGAAACCTCTCCGGTGAGCCGTGGAATTGGCGGGCACACGCTTTGAAGAAGTCAAGGAGACAGAACGGTCTCTCGCCTCGCTGACGGCCATCGAAGTGCATTGAATAGTTCTCAATCGCCTTGCAGTGGCCCGTTTCCTTGAGCATCTCAAGGTCAAATTCCGTGCGACCCTGCAACCGATGTGCCTCAATCTGCTTGCCGAGTGATTCAAGGTGGTCGCATCTTTTTCCCAATTCCTTCTCGATGCCTCTGATGGCCTCTTGGAATCTCTCAGGGGTGGTCATGAAGAACTCCTTGGGGTGGACCCAAGCCTCCTCAAGATGGTCAACAGGCTCCCACGACACCGCCTCACACACTTCGATTCTGGTCACACCGTCGAAGTCAAAACAGATTCTCAATGGGTCGTCACGACTCGGCATCCAAACATCCACCACCTCACCTCTGACTCTCAGTTCGCCACGGGTTATCTCGCCGGTGACGCGCCGATACTGCAGTTCCACCAATTGTTTCACAAGGTCCAACGGCTCAATGCTCTGGCCGACATGGACACGGGCGTGTTGCTTGAGAAAGGTCTCTGGGGGATTGAGACCATAGATGGCTGAGACCGTGCCTACAGCTACCACATCCGGTCTTGAGACCAGAGAGGCCACGGTGGCGAATCGCTCCTGTTCGATTCGCTCATTCATCTGCAACTCCTTGTCGATGTAGAGGTCTCTTTTGGGGAGATAGGCCTCGGGTTGGTAGTAATCATAGTGACTGACGAAGTATTCGATGGCATTGTACGGGAAAAGTGATGACATCTCCTGCCAAAGTTGTCTTGCGAGGGTCTTGTTGTGGCTCAGAATGAGCGTCGGGATGTTCAGCCTCTCGATGAGGTGAGCCATAGCGAAGGTCTTTCCCGACCCTGTGACCCCGAGAAGGACTGCTCGTTCTTGACTATTTTCCAATTGAGAAACTAATTTATCAATTGCTTGTTCTTGGTCGCCGGCCGGCCCATATTCCGAGTGGAGGCGGAACTTGGCCACCGCTGGGTCAAGCCGACTGGCAGCGGCACCGGCCAGTGCCTTGGAGAGGTCGAAAGGGTCGCTCTCGTGCCCGGCCATGTGATGCCCCCTGATTTGGTGGTCTTTCAACTCATGTGCGTGGTGATGGTTCTTTCCTAAGTCAAGGGCGAAACAGGCCGCCATTGACATGGATGATGGCCCCTGTGACATAGGATGAATCATCGGAGATGAGAAATGAGATTACTGATGCGACCTCTTCAGCACCCCCCAATCTTCCCATAGGGATGGTGGCTTCCCTTTCCGCCCGACGCTCAGGACTGTCTCCGGCAACAAGATCGGTTTCAATCGTCCCAGGGGCGACCACATTGACGCGCTGTCCTTTTTCTGCCACATCGACGGCGAGTGACCTCGCCCAAGCGTGAAGAGCCCCTTTCGAGGCTGAATAGTCAGCGCCTGTGGCGGTTCCTTTGATGCCTAGTTGGCTCCCCAGTACGACAATCCTTGCATCATCCCTCAGGTGGTGGGAGAGTGCCTTCCACACGCGGAAAGCACCGGTGAAATTGACCTCGAGGGTGCGCGTCAACCCCTCTTCATCGAGTTCTCCTGCCCCAACTCTCTCATAGATGGCGTGATTGAGAATCAAGGCATCGATTCCGACCCTGACCCACGGATGTTCAGCGAGAATTCTCACCTCATCCACCTCACTGCAATCAACCTTCATCGCAACTGCATCCGAGCCGAGGGCCCTGATGTCAGAAACCACCTCCTCGGCGGATTTTGAATCGGAATGATAGGTGATGATGAGGCGATAACCATCGCGGGCGAGCCGCTTGGCGGTGGCGGCGCCGATACCCCTGCCGCCACCAGTGATAATAGCGAGTTTCGTCATCAATCCATCAACCCGCTATTGGTATATTCAACCCATATCAGTGAAAAGTAGAGAATCCAACCTGTGGCTGCAGAGACATAGAACCACAGTTTCTGAAATGACTTCATCTCATCTTCATCGAGTTCACCCTTGTTTCGTTGAATCACAAGAGCGTTCAACAGCCCAGTCAAGAAGACAGCATGAATCCAGAATGGGAAACGGTACCACGCTCGAAAATCTCCATCAGAAAATCCATGCAGACCGGATGCCAATAATAATGCGACCCAAGTAATAGTTAAAAAGAAGGTGAGATAGTAGGTTCTTTCAACACCGAAACGAGATGGGAAAGAATTGACCCCATGCTTTCTGTCACTGTCAATATCCATACGAGCGTATTGTAAATCAAACGCACTAATCCAAACCATGACGGAGAGAGAAATAGCAAGAATCTCGGGGTACCAAAGGAACTCGGTATGTGTCTCATGAAGTCCGGTGATGGCTGCCCAGCCGTGATAATCGGCAGTGACCGCCACCCACGCTCCAGCGGGAGCCAGTCCGAGACAGAAGCCCAACCAGAAATGACACGCCCATGTGAATCTCTTGAGATATGGGTAAACCAGAAAGGCGAGAACTGGTAACCAAGACATCTTGAATGCCACCTCATTGAGATGCCAGGATGAGACGAGAAGCATGGCCAAGAAAATGACAGCGATGAGCCATGCCGTGGGAAGAGACATCTTTCCGGAAGCGAGGTGCCTATCAGCAGTACGGGGGTTGGCAGCATCGATATTCCTGTCGATGATTCTATTCAATGTCATCGCCAACCCCCTCGCACCCACAGCAGCAATTAGAATCAACAATAAGTCAATTGAATAATATGGCAGGACTTCAGGGACGCGGTATTCCCGCCAAGCGAGAGTGTATCCCATGAGAATGAAGGGGAGGGAGAAGAGAGTGTGCTCCACCTTGACGAATTCGAGGATGTCCCGCGTCTTCATCTCACCACCTCGTGACATTGGGTGCCCAAGCCCTCTTCTCATAGCCATCATAGCCAGCCATGTTGGTGACTTTGGCGATGGTTGCGCCATCGTGAAGGGTGATGGCTGGCCAACTGCGGATGGGTAGACGAGGGTCGAGTGCCGAGACCTCCTGACCGGCCGCAGCCAGAGCCGACCTGCCGGGGTGAGGTATCGGTGCTGTCGCATCCCAGGCGAGACGGCGCCCCACATCATCGAAATGGAGGTCTCGGCCGACATCAAATCGAAGGGTCAGTTGCCACAGGAGTTTTCTGTTGGCGCCACCAGCGTGCAGTTTGACATCGTCATCGGTGATGAAAAGCCACCTGAGATGCTCAGACCCATCCAATTGCCAAATTGAATTCATCAATTGAAATATCTGCTTCCTTTGCTGTCGGCAAGCCTCCACTTGAACGGCCCATCCATCGGGGTCTAGTATCGCCTCAATTCCCCGCTCAGCAGAGGGGGAGCCGGCTATTTTCGTGGTGATGACGAGCATCGACGGCCTGAGTAGCATCGCTTCCGAGACATCCTCCAATGCGCGAACCCGCGCACAGAACTCGACGGAGATGCCGGGTGCCTCTTCCACACCGCGACGCCAATCAGGGGTCTTGTCGTACGATGTCCCGCGCGGCAAGTCGGCTCCACCCTTCCTCGGGTCGGAAGTCGGCAGGGTAGTCGCATCAATGAGCAGTTTGTCATGGACGTTCTCCCACGGCGCCGCCGCCTCAAGGGTATCTGCCACCATCCCTGGTAGAGTGATGAGGTCGGCGGCGATGTCGACATTGGAGTGTAATACATCGAGAAGAGCATTGAGGTCCTTGACCGGATGTGCTTCATCCACGGCTATCGCCACCTTGGTGAACATCAACTGCCCGGCACCGAGCAGCCCAAGTATGGTTTTTCTCGCCTGACGAGGATATCTCTGTCTGGTCGCGACTATGGCGAGGTTGTGAAAACCGGTCTCCATTGGAATGAACATCTTGTTGACATCTCGATGTTGGAATCTCAGAATCGGCAGGAAAGCGTCGGTCAACGCTTCTCCGAGAAATCCATCCTCCATCGGCGGCAGACCGACAATTGTCATCGGCACCATCGGTTTCTCTCTGTGAGTGATGGCAGTCACATGCATGATGGGATAATCTCCTTCAAGACTGTAGAGGCCGAAATGGTCTCCGAACGGTCCTTCAGTGCGGTTCTCTCCCGGTATGCAGTAGCCCTCGATGACCACATCACATTCTGCAGGGACCATGATGTCCTGAGTCCTCGCTTTGACCATGGTTGTCCTTTGATTTCCGAGGAATGATGCGAACATGAACTCCGAAAGGTTGTCGGGAAGCGGTGCTATTGCACTGAAAATCAACTCAGGTGGGCCGCCGAGGCAAATCGCCACTGGTATTCTGTCTGTCAGACCTCTGCCTGCGGATTCGTGGTCCGCACCATGTTTGTGCATCTGCCAATGCAACCCACATTCCTTCGGCCCATAGACTTGGGAACGGTACATCCCGAGATTCTGTTCACCACTCACAGGGTCTTTGGTGACGACGAGAGGGAGGGTGATGAATTGTCCACCATCCCGCGGCCATGTCTTGGGAATGGGGAGTTTCGTCAGGTCGGCATCGGCCATAACCACCTGCTGGCAGGGTGCCTTTCTGACTAACTTCGGTGCCATGTTTTTAGCGGCGAGAGCGAGAGAGAGTCCTCTCCACGGCCGACGAATCAATTCCGAAACATCGGGTTTCATCATTCCGACCAACCTCTCTCCGATTTCTCCGAATTCTGCCACACCGAGGGCCTTGGCAACTCGCTCTCGGCTACCGAAGAGATTCATGACCAGCGGAATGTCGCTTTGACTTCCATCAGGCAACCTCGGTTTCTCGAATATGACAACTTTACCACCCATCTTCACCAATCGGTCAGCGATGCATCCCGCCTCGTAAGTCACATCCACTGGCCTTGATATTCGCAGCACCTCATTCTCCGCCTCAAGAGCGGCGATGAATTGACCCAAATCCTTCCAACCCACGCCTATCGGAGGGGCTCCCACCTTTCAAACATCGAGGATGAGGGGGTTGGCGGCAGCCTGCCCAGACGGGATGCCTGAAGCACCACCGAAACCGAGTTGTTCATGAAGCGAGTCCACCCCATACGGACTATGGCGGATGGCCGGACTGAGTGCGATGTCCTCGTCATAGGGGCCGGCCCGGGGGGTGGTTCTGCGGCTCTTCACAGCGCTCGGGAAGGCCTCGACGTAATTCTGCTTGAGGACCACGCAGAGATAGGGACTCCGGTCCACTGTGGAGAATGCATCTCTCAGGTGGCGGTCGACAATCTCGGTTTGGAACTCCCAGATAGCGTGATTTCAAGAGAAGTGGAGGGAATCCGGGTTCTATTTCCCGATGGAACAGCGAAGAAACTGAGTGAACCAGGATATGTGTTGGAGAAACATCTTTTCGAGAGATGGTTGGCCAGTGAGGCGGTCAAACAGGGAGCTACACTTCACCTCTCCCACAAACTCAGAAAAATGAGCCGTGTTGAGGAGGGCGGCCGGTTTGAGGGTTGGCTATGCGAGGGAAAGGGCGAGTTCTTCCCCATTCACGCAAAGGTGGTCATCGACGCCTCAGGAGTCGCGGGAGTGACATCCAAGTTGTTGGATTTGAACCCCCGCCCGAAGGTAATCGCAGGTATGCAATACGAGATGGCGAATGTTCCGACTGATGGCTATCTAGACTTCTATATTTGGCCGAATTATGCCACCAAGGGGTATCTGTGGATGATACCAAAGGCGGATGGCAGGGCCAATGTAGGGTTGGTTTCTGAGGATAAGAAGGGGGCCGTCAAATCGCTGGACAGGTTTATCGAGGAGAGTGGACTGAAGGGTTTGGATAAACAGAATCCACCGTGGCGTGATGCCGCTGTCTCGCTTCGCGGTTTCGGCGGCACGATTCCTATTTCCGGCCCCCACTCTGTGACCCACTTCGATGGTCTGATGATGGTCGGTGACGCAGCTGGATTCACTTCTCCGCTGTTCGAAGGCGGTTCACACCTAGCCTTGAAATCGGCCTCTTTCGCTGCAACGACCGCTGCTGAGGCGGTCGCTACCGGTGATTGGTCGGCAGACGCTCTCGCCGGATATCCAGCACTCTGGCAATCGGAATTCCCACCCTATGAGAAAATCCTTAGAGGTAAGACCGCACTATATTCACTCACTGACGATGAGATGAGTGTGATGGGAAGGTGCTTTCCTGAGGAGATGTCCGATATGGGAGTGAGTGGCAAGGCGATGGTCGGTCTCAGACTCTTGTTCAGGCGGCCGAGTCTCTTCTTCAAACGCATTATTCCGGCGATGCTCGCATTCGGATACAGTCGGGCCAAGCACTACGGCTGGTGAGAAGCGGCGATTTGGCTCCGAGCACCTCGGCTGCCCGCTGCGAAGTGACTGCCATGCACTACGGCTGCCCGCTGGGCGGGCCCTTACTTTTCCCCTGAAAACTGCTGAAATCCAAATCATACGCCGAGAGGTGAGGGGATGCCGCCGCGCCGAAATCGCCGTTTGTATGACCGCCGCTTGAACTCGCCTCGAACTTCGCATGCCGCCGCACCGAAATCGCCATGCCCTGAAGCCGACTCGCTGAAGGCATGGAATGGGTGCTGTGGGTGGCTCTGTCGGCAACCCTCGCATCTCTCTTCGTCTCACCCAAGCAACTCTCCATCCAACAGAGGGTGTGGTTTCCGCGGGTGGTTCTTCTCTGTCAGGTCTTCCCGTTTCTTGCCCTGATTTACCTGTTCATCACAAGTGACACCTCGTATGACCTTGTGAGACTGTATGGCGGTCAGGAGATGCCGTTCCTCTACCGCCTCAGTGCAGGGTGGGCGGGGCGAGAAGGACCGACGCTGTTGTGGGCGGCGCTCCTCGCCATCTGCGGATATGCTTTGACGGACCGCGATGATGTCTCAGTGAGAGAATCTCCGACTTCAGAATTGGAGCGTAGAATACTGCATGGATTTGTCCTCGGCCTCCTCCTCATCGCCTTCATCATGCGTCCGTTCCGCCTCTCTGTTAATACTTGGACAGGGCAGTTGAACCCCCTCTTGCAGACCGACCTCATGGTTATTCACCCCCCACTGGTCTATCTCTTCTATTCGCTGTGCATGGTGGTGATGGTCAAGGCCCTCGCACACATGTTCAGTGGCGAGGACGGAGCGGAAGAGAGGATTGTCGATGCGGTGACTCCAGCGGCTCGTGCCGCACTGGTCGTCGGAGGTGTGGGCATCGGCATGGGTGGTCTTTGGGCCTACACTGTTCTCGATTGGGGTGGGTATTGGGCGTGGGACCCGGTTGAGACGGCATCTCTTCTGCCGTGGTTGGCGCTGTTGCTCCTCTTGCACCTCAGGGTGACGCCGGGGGGGTCAGCCGCGAGATGGGCGGCCGCCCTCGCCATTCTGCCCGGATGGTTCTCCATCCATGCGACTATGGTGACGCGGGCCAACGGGGTGTGGGCATCGGTGCACGCCTTCGTCGGCGAGGGTGGCGAGGGGCAGGCTGAAACTGCGGTTGGACGGATTATGGGATTGCAGGGCAGTGGATTGGCCGGTACTGAAGTGACCACCTATCTGATGACTCTGATGGTGTTGATGGCTCTTCTCGTCTCCTGGCTGGTGGTGAGACAGGCTCGACTTGAGGTTGGTGAGAGGTGGCGAAGGGGTTGTCTCGCCACACTTTCTCTCTTGCTTATTTTGCCACTCTCATATTTTTTCAGCCTCACGCTCCTCCTCGTTGAAGTCAGCCTGATAGAGATGCTTCCCTCGCCGTTCCTACTGCTTCTTGCGTGGGCGCCGGTTCTGATATTGTTCGCAGACTTCGGAGAGGTTCGTCAGAAGTTGTTCGGCGAGACTTGGCAACAGTTGTCGATGCTCATCTGTGTCCTCGCCTCTCTCTTCTCCGACGATGCGGCTGTCGGCTTCTTATTGGTCGTGATGATGCTTCTGAAGGTCAGTTCCGATGAAACCGGACAGAGAGTGTGGACGGTGGCTGGAGTCGTATTGATTCTCACCTCGGTCTACGCCTACCTCGTCGGTGTCGAGGTCGCCGCCGTGCTGTTGCTGGCATTCATCTGGCCGATGCTCATCGGTGATGCCGATGATTCAGAGGATGGATTTTCGCGGTGGGCTTCGAAGTTCTTCGAGAGGTCGACGCAATCACGATTGGCTCGCTCCGCACCGGTAGTCATCGGCTCCATCTATCTCACCTTGACATGGATGTTGATGTTGGCCAGCATCGACGGCACTTCACTGGCCATGCACGAGATGTTCGGCGCCCCGCTCATCTTCCTTGTCGCCGCCGCACTGGCCACCTACGCATGGCGCAAGAGTGTCTCTGCCGATCACCTGCCGTGGGTACTGCTCTCGTTCTTGGGGGTGGGTCTGCTGTTCGGAGCAGTCCTCAATCTCAGGTTGGTCGGGGACGGGGAGATTATGTTCAGCGACGCCGTTTCGAGAGGGGCGGTCGCTTGGTTGACCTTGCCGATGCTTCTCGCTGCGCTGCCGGCACTGACGGTTCTGGTGGTGACATTGGCGAAGCGGGCGTGGAAGCAGCGCTCCAACTCCTCTGGAATGTATGGTCGGCAGCGGCACCATCTATCTGATGCAACAGTTGCGAAGGAGGGTGGTTCTCGAGGTGTGGCCAAGAGAGGGGGGGGTTGGCGAGCCACTCTATCACACGCGGCTCATCTCGGCATCGTTCTGCTGCTTCTCGGACATCTTATGACGACCACACTCATAGACCGCTCACACCCGAGTCATCAGGTGGTCCTACCTCAAGGAGTCGAGACTGAACATGAGGGTCTCTTTCTGACCTTCACCGAATGGGAGGTCATCTCCCCAGATGATGCAGGTTTCTCTGAGAGATTCAAAGTCGGAGACGGGTATCTCGGAGTCAAAGTGGTAGTCAGGAACAGTCGGGGTGAGGTGGTCGACACAGTGAATCCAGGGATGCTCAGATTCGATGATTCTGGTTTCCCCCGCAGTGAGACGGACCGATACACATCTCTCACCGGAGACCATGTCTTCATTCTCGATTGGTCACAGACACAGGCGCTTGGCAATACTTCGTGGGGAATGGGTGGAGAAAGTGATGAGGTTCCACTTGACAGGGTGAGACTGACGGTCTATTCACTGCACGGCAGCCACTTGGTCTGGGTCGGTTGGGTCATGGTGGTGCTCTCCACGGCGGCCCTCTGGTTCGTTGAGAGGAAAGAGAGTTCAGGCTCCGCAGGGGGGCGAACAAGGCTTGATTAGCACCGGCTCACTCATAAAGGGGAAGTCGGTCGGCGGCTCGCCCCTTAGGGGTATGGAGTGGTTGACATGGAAGAGGGCACAATCGTCTACATCGACTATGACCTGTTTGACGCAGAATCCGGTGACCTGATTGAAACGACCCGCGAAGCGGTCGCCAAGGAGCATGATTCACATGAGGAGGCGAAGACCTACGAACCTCTCTGCGTGACCATCGGAGAGGGTCGCCTCATCCCCGGTTTCGAGGAGAGTCTTTCGGAAGCGGAACCGGAAACCGATTACGATATCGAAATCCCGCCTGACAAGGCATACGGCGAGCGAGATTCCAACGCCGTGGAGATGCTCGGCCCACAACAACTCGCACGTCAGGTCAGGGACCCAGATAATCTGCAGGTCGGTGGACCGGTCGAGATCGGTGGACGAAAGGGTAAGTTGGTAATGTTCCGAGCAGGGAGGGCGCGCATCGATTTCAACCATGAGATGGCCGGCAAGAGTCTGCGATACAACTACCGAATCACCAAGGTCGTTGAGGATAGAGAAGAGATGGTGGCCACTCTTCTCAAAATGACCACCGGTTCAGACGACTTCGTAGTGGATTTCGATGGTGATGATGTCTCCATCACCATACCTGAGTTTCTCGGCTACGACCAATCTTGGGGAATGGCGAAATTCCAGTTGATCCGCTCTCTTCGAGACAGTGTCAATGCCAAGACCATCACCTTCTGTGATGTCCACAAGTTCAGAGAGGCTTCCGAAGTGGCCGAAGAGCATATCCACGACGAGAACTGTGACCACGACCACGACGAAGAAGAGTGAACCTCTTTTGCCGATACCCTTTCGGCGGCTTGATGGATTTGAAAGAGGAAGACGAGTCCGACGATTCGGTGGTGCTCTCAGGTTCGCAGACAAGCGATTCGGATGGCGAATCAGCGGCGAATTACGAATTATCTCCGGATTCTGATGACACAGAGGAAGATTCCGGCGAGCAAGGTGCTGGAACTGACGCTCAAACTGACGCTGAAATGTCCGATTCGGACGAGCAAGGTGCTGGAACTGACGCTCAAACTGACGCGGAGATGGAAGATTCCGGCGAGCAAGC
>CAYFFQ010000009.1:40003-46159 GCA_964342465.1 uncultured Candidatus Poseidoniales archaeon
GTGCTGGAACTGACGCTCAAACTGACGCGGAGATGGAAGATTCCGGCGAGCAAGCCGCTGGAACTGACGCTCAAACTGACGCTGAAATGTCCGATTCGGACGAGCAAGGCGCTCAAACTGATGCGGAGATGGATGATTCCGGCGAGCAAGCCGCTGAAACTGACGACTCACAGGATGAACCGCACCCCCAATCGGAGGGAACAGGTGGTATATTGCCGGATTCTAGGTTGGAATTGTATGAGCAGGTCGCCCTCGGAGCGATTCTCATCAGCCTCTCTCTTCCTGCCATCGGTTTTCTGCTCGGTTGGCTGGCCGACTTCTGGGTAATATGGGATGTCTTCGATGTCAACATCATCCAACCGATTGTGGGTGAGGGGGGTGGCGACTCGAGTTACAATCCGGTTGATACAGCCGCATACGCGATTCTCCTGGTATCGTTCATAGTGACGCTTTCAGCGCTCTTCCGCCGTCTCAACATCGATTCTTCCGACCGAATGGTCTACTCACTTCTGCCCTGGGTTGCGTGGGCGGTACTCGTCGAGGTGCATGAGGATGCTTCCCTCTTCGATGCCGCTGTCGACCAACTCTTCGTCTCACCGATAATCCATTTCCAGACGGCGGCATGGGTGGTGCTGTGTGGGATATTGGTCAGCATCGTGGCCAAGAAAGTGGAGAGGCCTCGAAACGGTGGCGTGACCCTCTCATTGCTCCCGACCATCGTCGTGTTGATTTCACACATCCTACTCTTCTATGACCTCTCCATGGTGGAGATACTCGCCTTCATCATCATCGTCCCTAGTATGATTCTATGGTCGGAGAAGGGTGAACCATGGCAGAATCCCGTGCGCAATTGGGGCGACCTCGAGAAGTCGCTCCTCCATGCTGGAATCGCCGCCTGCACACTCACCTCCTACTCACTGTTCGGTTTTGCCCTTGAACAGTCTGCGGCCGACGAACTCACTCTGTGGCCGGCCTTCGTCGTTCTCATCTTTCCTCTTGTCTTCATCTCGATGTTGTACCATCGTGGTAGGGATGCGTATGCGGAGGTCATCTCTTCGGGCAGAATACCCGGAATCCTCGATAGTGGAGTGACACTCAAGGAGTGGGAGGGAAGGTCCGGTGAGGAACACGAGGAGTTTGAACGGCTGACGCGGAGGGCCGCCTTTGCCACACCCCTCGCCATGCTGGCGGTTTATGGCCATCTCGTGGACGGACTCGCATCGTGGGTCGGTGTCGACATATTCGGTTATTCGGAGAAACACGTCCTCTCAGAATGGGTCATGCGGCTCTCCGGTGGAGGGGATGGTGGTTCAGGCGGAGGTTGGGGATTCTTCGTTGTCAAGTTCGCCCTCTCATTCGTTATCATCATGTTCTTCGCTGAATGGCGCTTCGAACAGCGCCAGAGGCATCTGAGACTGCTGATTGTCCTCGGCCTTCTATCAGTAGGGCTGGCTCCCGGCCTCAGGGACTTAGGACGGCTCATGCTGGGAGTTTGAAGCCGCACCGTTCAAGCACCTGTTTGATTTCGACCCTTTGGGTCGACATGGAGAGACTGCCTACATCGGTGCGCGCTGGCGATGAGCAGTTCGCCGACAATCAGGAGAACAACAAGGCGCTGATAGCGGCCTTGGAAGGCCGGCTGGCAGCGGTTCAGAATGGTGGTGGTGGAAAATATGTCAAGCGACATCGTTCACGAGGAAAAATGCTTCCCCGTGAGCGAATCGCCGCTATTTGTGATGCCGGCTCAGCATTTCTAGAACTGAGTCCCCTAGCTGCAAACGGACTCTACGACGGCAATGCCCACAGCGCCGGAGTCGTGACCGGAATCGGTGTGGTCCATGACAGGGAGTGCATGTTCATCGCCAACGATGCGACCGTCAAAGGTGGTTCATACTATCCGATGACGGTCAAGAAACACATCCGCGCCCAATCCATCGCCGAGGAGAACCATCTGCCCTGCATCTATCTCGTCGATTCGGGGGGGGCTTTTCTTCCGATGCAGGATGAGGTATTCCCTGACAAGGGCCATTTCGGCCGCATCTTCCACAATCAAGCGGTAATGAGTGGAAAGGGAATTCCGCAGATTTCGGCCGTCCTCGGTTCATGCACCGCAGGCGGCGCCTATGTGCCGGCGATGAGCGACGAGTCCATCATCGTCAAGGGCAACGGCACCATCTTCCTCGGTGGGCCGCCACTCGTCAAAGCAGCGACGGGTGAAGAGGTCACTGCTGAGGATTTGGGTGGGGCTGAGGTACATACTGTTCGCTCAGGCGTGGCCGACCATTTCGCCGAGGACGAAGAGGAGGCACTGAGAATGGTCCGCAACATCGTTGAGAACCTGCCGCCGCCATCCAAGGTCGCTTTGGCTGTCAAAAGGCCTGAACCACCTCACCATGATGTCGAGGACCTGCTCGGAATAATTCCGGAGGACAACCGTATGCCATACGATGTGCGGGAAGTCATTTCGCGAATCGTCGATGGTTCTCGGTTCCACGAGTTCAAAGCGAGATATGGGACAACGATAGTCACAGGATTCGCAAGAATACACGGATATCCGGTTGGAATCGTCGCCAACAACGGTATCCTATTCTCTGAGTCGGCTCTCAA
This sequence comes from uncultured Candidatus Poseidoniales archaeon, assembly GCA_964342465.1. Taxonomy (GTDB): domain Archaea; phylum Thermoplasmatota; class Poseidoniia; order Poseidoniales; family Thalassarchaeaceae; genus MGIIb-Q1. Next base: position 42,611 of record CAYFFQ010000009.1, read on the forward strand.
GGCGACCCATTTCATCGAACTATGTGGGCAGAGGGCTGTGCCGATAGTCTTCCTGCAGAACATCACCGGATTCATGGTGGGCAGCGAATACGAAGCGGGTGGAATCGCCAAGGATGGAGCCAAGATGGTCACTGCCGTCGCCTGTGCGGCGGTTCCGAAATTCACCGTCATCATCGGTGGTTCACACGGAGCGGGCAACTACGCCATGTGTGGAAGGGGGTACGACCCACGTTTCCTGTTCATGTGGCCGAACTCCCGCATCTCGGTGATGGGCGGTCCACAGGCCTCGAGTGTGCTCACCACCGTCAAACAGGACCAGAGAGAGAGAGAGGGACAACCACCCATGGATGGTGAGGAGTTGACGGAGTTCCAAAGACCTATTCTAGAGAAATACGAGACCGAGGGGTCGCCCTACTACGCCACCGCTAGGTTGTGGGATGACGGAATAATCGACCCGCGCGACACACGTGATGTGCTCGGTTTGAGCATTTCAGCGGCGCTGAATGCGCCGATGCCTGACACTGACTATGGCATTTTCAGGATGTGAAGGAGCAATTGCCATGTCTAATTATTCAATTGGAGATTCTAGACCCGCCACCGACCTCTGCCGAATGGAAATTGAAGGGGGCGTGGCTCACCTATGGCTCCAGCGCGCCGAGGTCTTCAACGCTCTGAATCCACATCTCATCGGCGAGGCCTGTGACCTGCTCGACTGGCTCGCCGACCGTTCAGTGGCGGTCAGGGGGAGCCTTACCGATGCCGAGGGCGAGGCATACATCCGCATCATCACTCTCCGTGGCGCCGGCAGACACTTCTGTGCTGGGGCTGACATCGGGTGGATGCGTGAGTCCGGCAGTCAGACCGCTTCTGAGAACCGAGCAGACGCGGCGCGACTCGACCGCCTCTTCCACACCCTCTGGTCCCACCCGTGTTTCACCATCGGGGCGGTGCATGGAGTCGCGCTCGGTGGGGGCGCGGGTCTAGTGGCGGCGATGGACCATGTTATCGGTGAGTCGCGCACGAAGATTGCACTTTCAGAGGGAAAACTGGGTATCCTCCCAGCGGTCATCGGACCCTATGTCTATCGGAGAATCGGCAGCGCACAGACTAGGCGACTGGCGATGATGGCAGCGAGAATAGGGGTTGAAGAGGCACTGCGCATCGGCTTCATTGACCAGGTCGTCGATTCAGTGGAACAGTTTGATGATGCCATCTCTAGAGTGACATCCGAGGTTCTCTCGACCGGACCGATGGCCGTCGCCGAGGCGAAGAGACTCACACTCACATTCGACAGATGGGAAGGTGATGACAGGTCACTTCGTCAATGGACTGTGGACAAAACCTCCGAACTGCGAGGCAGCGCCGAAGGTCAGGAGGGGCTCGCATCGTTCATTGAAAATCGTGCCGCCGAGTGGAACGGAGGGGAATGAGACGATGTCCGTTCCTGCTTGGATGGGAGGGGCCACATTCACCTATTCGCGGGTGCTGGTCGCCAATCGAGGGGAGATCGCCTGCCGGATAATCAGAGCCTGTCAGGAGATGGACCTTGAAGCGGTGGCCATCTATAACGAAGCCGATGCTGATGCCATGCATGTGCGAATGGCAGACCACGCCATTCATCTCCCTGGTGACGACCTTCTCTCCACCTATCTCTCGGCCGAGGCGATTATCAGGGCTTGTCGGTCAAGTCGTGCTGAGGCGCTCCATCCCGGTTACGGGTTTCTCTCCGAGAGAGCAGATTTCGCTGAATTAGTGGAAGCAGAAGGGATTATCTGGATTGGGCCGCCGCCTCACGCCGTCGAGTCGATGGGCGACAAGGTCACGGCGAGGCGGCTGATGAAGGAGGCTGGAGTCCCTCTTGTGCCCGGTGCCGAGTTGGTGGTTTGCGAGAGATTGGCCGAGACCATCCAGAAGTTGCACAAGAGCGCCGGCGAGGTCGGTTATCCGGTTCTGTTGAAGGCTTCTGCTGGAGGTGGCGGCAAGGGTATGCGCTCTGTCACCTCTCCGGGTGACCTCGAAGCGTCCTATCTCGCCGCCCAGCGGGAAGCGAAGGCGGCGTTTGGTGATGATACCGTATATATCGAGCGGCAGTTAATCGATGCGAGGCATATCGAAATTCAGATTCTGTGCGACATACACGGCAGCGCAGTACACCTTCTAGAGCGGGAGTGCAGCGTACAGCGACGGCATCAGAAGGTCATAGAGGAAGCCCCCAGCCTCGCCATCTCCGACGAATTGAGGGGGCGAATGGGTACAGCGGCTCTCGCCGCGGCGAGAGCCGTAGACTATGTGGGCGCAGGAACTGTCGAGTTCCTTCTCTCAGGAGAAGAGTTCTTCTTCCTAGAGATGAACACCAGATTACAGGTTGAGCATCCGGTGACCGAGATGGTGACCGGAGTCGACATAGTCACCGAACAGTTGAGAATAGCAGCGGGATTACCTCTCCGATTCACTCAGGCAGACATCTCGCCACGTGGCTGGGCGATAGAGGCGAGAATATACTCCGAGGACCCAGCACAGGGATTTCTTCCTGCTGTCGGTCCATTGGTTGTCTGGCGACCGCCGGAGGGACCGGGAGTCAGATTCGACAGCGGTGTGAGAGAGGGGGATGAGGCACGAATCGACTTCGACCCGATGTTGGCGAAACTCGTCGTCCACGCCGATGACAGAGAGAGAGCCATCGAGAGGATGAAGCGGGCACTCTCTGAGTTCGTCGTCCTTGGAGTGACCACCAACATAGAGTTCCTGCATGATGTCGTCAGCCACCCCAATTTCGCTCTTGGTGAGGCGACTACCAGTTTCATCGATGAGGCGTGGCCGGATGGCTGGAGTTCTGCTGCAGATATGGAGTCGGCACTCATCGCTGCCGCAGCGGCAGAGAGTGCCGGACTTCACCTCGCTGGCTCGATGTCATCTGAACAATCCTCTTCCCCAGACCCCTACAATCCGTTCAAGTCGCTGAAAAGAAATTATCCGAGGGTGAGCCAATGAAGGAGTTCCTCACTCAACCCGACCAGACGAAGTGGTCGGTTTCCATCGTCGAGCGGGGAGGGATTTTCACCCCAATCGCCGCCGATAGGGATGGCGAGGCCATCGACCTGTCGTCCTTTTCGGTGACCCTGACCGACTCGGTTGAGGAGGTCTTCACCGATGACGGGAATGGCCGCCGGCGAACATACCTCGCCAAGGTGGGCGATGTGTGGTGGGTTCACATCGATGGTCATACATCTCGTATCACCGTGGTTGAGAAGGGCGTCGCCAACGCTTTCGAATCATCAGGCTCGCTCACTTCACCGATGCCTGGAAAAGTTCTCACCGTGATGTGTAAGGTTGGCGAGAAAGTGGAAGAGGGCCAACCACTTCTGGTTCTTGAGGCGATGAAAATGGAACACCGAATCTGCGCGCCGGCGGCGGGGACTGTCTCATCAATTCACTATGAGGCTGGGGCGCAGGTCGACCAAGGTGCTGTCCTTCTCGCCATAGATACGGACGACTGAGTCTGAAAGCACCGAGATTCGGACTAGCGGGCGACTGAGTCTGAAAGCACCG
>CAYFFQ010000009.1:46259-54626 GCA_964342465.1 uncultured Candidatus Poseidoniales archaeon
TCGGACTAGCGGGCGACTGAGTCTGAAAGCACCGAGATTCGGAATAATCCAATTGAATAGATGAAAATATGGCCATTCCAATTTTCTATTGAATAAACTAATTCACCAATTGCAACTTTCAAGGTGAGTCTTTCCATTCATATAGGGTTGCAGAACCAGCGGTATTGCCACCCTTCCATCCTCTGTCTGGTTCTGCTCCATGATGGCGACGAGGGCGCGGCTCGTCGCCACCGCCGTAGAATTGAGCGTGTGAACTGCCTCGTTGCCGTCAGCGGTCCGAAATCTCATTCTCAGCCGCCTCGCCTGGTAATCAGTGCAGTTCGAGCACGATACGACCTCCTTGTACATCTCAACACCGGGCAACCACGCTTCAAGGTCATATTTTCGTGCCGCGACCGTTCCCATGTCCCCTGTGCATATATTGACGACCTCATAGTGGAGTTCGAGTGCATCCCACAAATCGATGCAGTTGTTCAGAAGTTCCTCATGCAGGCTCCAGGAGTCGTCGGGGTGAGAAATGATGATCTGCTCCACCTTCGTGAATTGGTGAACCCTCCATATTCCCTTGTCAGACTGTCCGTGAGCCCCCACCTCGCGGCGAAAACACGGCGAGACTCCGACCATCCGGATGGGCAGCAGTGAAGGCTCCAACACCTCATCCATGAACATCGCCGTCAGTGGGTGCTCACTGGTGGCAATCGTGTAGAGTCCGTCTGGTTGGACATTGTACATGACCGTCTCGAAGTCGGCAAGGTCGGTGACTCCTTCGTAGGCGTTGCGGTTCATCATCACCGGTGGTTCGACGAAAGTGTAGCCACGCTCGGTCAGGAAATCGACGGCGTATAGTTGCAGGGCCATTTCCAATCTCGCTAGGTCTCCTTTGATGAAGAAGAAGCGGCTACCGGCGATTTTTGCAGCTCTGGCAAGGTCCACCCACCTGTTCTCCTCGACCAACTGGTTGTGACTCTTCGGGGTGAAGGAATACTCCCCTTTTTCGCCATGGACACTGTGAACCGTGTTGCCAGATTCATCCTCGCCTATCGGTACCGCGTCGTGAAGAATGTTCGGGATTCGCATGCGAAGTGCATCTCGTTCCTCGACCAGTTCATCTGCATGACGGGCGAGAACTTCGATCTCCTCGCCCAGTGATGCGACTTCGGTGAGTATGGTGTTCATCCTCTCTTCATCGCCAGCCTTCTTCGCTTCAGCGATTCCCCTCGCTGCTTGATTTCGCTGGCGGCGGAGTTGGTCGGCATCAAAACGAGCCTTCTTCCATTCCTCGTCAAGTCGAATAACTTCATCAATGAGTTCATGGGAGATTCCTCTCTTGTCATGGTCAGCTCGGATGGTCTCCGCATTCTCACGGAACATCGTTATGTCGAGCATGGTTCTCACCTCGCTGAAAAGCCGAATGCTCTTGAACCCATTCATAGAATCGGTTGCTTCATATTGGGCCGTCGTCGGAGCCACCAAGTCGCCTCTCAGGCTGCGCCTCTCACTTCAGATTGGACCGAGGTCGTTGCCACCAAGTCGCCTCTCAGGCTACGCCTCTCACTTCAGATTGGACCGTCGTCGTTGCCACCAAGTCGCCTCTCAGGCCGCGCCAGTAGCCTCAGAAGAATGTGATGCCGAAGGAGATGGCGGCACTCCCCATGGCTAAGAATCCAGTGATGAGATAGCCGAGAATGCTGCCCCCGTTCAAGAGGGGAAGGCCGGCCTGCGGCCGGCCCATCGCCACATAACTCATCAGCACGAGATAGCCGAGCAACCCACCGATGAGGGTGCCCATCGCCACGAACATCGGTGCGCTGAGGCCGAACATACTTCCCCCAGAAGGCAAAAATGTGAGGGCGGAGATGACCAGCATTCCGGGGAAAATGACATCGCCGAGTCCCATAAAGAGTGCATCGCCGCCACCTTTCTTCGGACGGGGTGGTGGGGGTGCTGGTCGTGCATCCCCAGCGGAGGGCAGTGATGTGGTCTCCGCTCTATCCTCAACTGCCGGCTCTGCTTCTCTGAGGGTGTCACTACCCTCCTCTAGGAACGAGTAGCCCTTGTCTTGCGGGGCGACCAACAGAATCGGGAGTTTTAGGTCAATCATCGTATCTGCGAGGTCAAGCATGTGTTTCGACTTGTAGACGGCGTATGCGTCATAGATGGCTGTGACCACCATGAAAATCAGAATTAATGGTGGCACGAAACTGATTCCGATGATGGTGATGACACCTGCTCCAGTCAGGATTCCGGTGGTGTTGACGATGTACCACTCCGGATGGATGGTGAGGGCGACCATCAGTATCGTGGCGATGATGAGAGCGACTATCTGGGACCAGTAGACGGGAAGCCAATATCCCGCAGAATCCTGAAGTATGAAGGCGGGTTGATTGACCGGAGTCGACAACACGGCGCTGACTGTAGACGAAGTGAAGTCCGTCTCGGCGCTCGAATAGATGGTCAAAATGCCGTGTTCGATGCCGATTTCATCCCATTCAGGAGAGTCGATGGTGTGCAGAACCATGGAAACAGGGCCGCTCTCACCCACACCTTCGATTGAGGCCGCTTCCACCATCGTCCAACCAGAGAACATCCTTGTCTCACCCGCCGAGGTGATCCAGACATCTGTTCTGCCGTCTCGCTGGTCGTCTGCGAGCATAATACCCTGTATCTCCGAATCGAATGCCTCTCTTTCGTTGAATCTGATGTGTTCTTCGGCAGCCATACCTCCATCAGCCCACACATAGGCATCTACGAGGCCGTTGTGGCTGCCGAGCATCAGCAGTCTGTCTGTGGAATTATCACTCCACCACACCTCTCCAGACCAAGGTGAATGACCCCAAGCCACGGCGGTGAAGTAATCATCCGATTGCGGAGTGACCTGCCACTCGATTGTCGCGTTCACATTGCCGAAAGCACCAGAACCACCGTCATGTTGTTCGGCGGGAATCTCCACGATTCCCGCCCACCGCGAGGTGATGACCAACAGCGAATCTTCATCCACCATCACGCCTTTGAGAAAATCATTGGCGTTGAACTGTGGCGGCATTCTCCACACCCAATGGTCATTGACGGTTTCGGGGTGGAATGGGTCGACCCTCTCGATGAAGTTGTCGAGGAAGGCGAAATCGTTTCCCCCATAACTGGCCCCGAAGGTGCAACTTGAGTTGTGGGAATTGAGTACCTCACCATCCACCTTGTCCAACTCGAACCATCGCGCCGCGTCGCACATCACATAGGAGGAGAGATGGTCCACCACTCTGACCGGGTTGGCGGGATAACTTTCGTTGCCCATGTCAAGAGAGAATGTCCACTGTACGGAGGGTTGAACCCCACTGTCCAGACCACTTGCGTTGCTCACACGATAGAGGGTGGTGTAGTTCGAATAGAGATAGGAGGAGGGTTCCACATCGATGAGAAGGACATCTCCAGCCAATTCCACATCATCGCGGAATGAAATCGCTGGTTGGGCGTCATCCAATGCGTATGATGATAGTGGAATGAGGCAGTATGATAGCGAAATCCACAGGATGAAGAGGACTGACCATTTGATTATCTTCTGAAGACCCCTCTTTGCCAGCCAGATGATGATTCCGGTGAAGATGATGATGAGAACGAACTCCAGCCCGATGAGGCCGACTTTCGTTGTTCCCGCCTCTCCGAAGGCCCTCGCTTCAGGTCTGTCCCAGAAGGGCTGGATGTAGACCGCGAGCAGAATCGTGACCACAAACATGCCCGCCATAGCGGTCATCGACTGCCACTGCTGGCCCATCGCCTCCTTGAGGATGCTGATGCGACTGCTCTCTGCCATGAGTGGGGCGAGCGGTAAAACCCATTTGAAAGAGAGGGTTGCGAGTCGGCGGCAAGGTGGCGTTGTTATCTCCACATCGTACGCAGAGTTTGAAGCGAATGGAGTGGCCGTGAGTGGCGAGGGACGAGACGTGGGGTTTTTCCCGATGGTGCCGGAAAGGCCATTAGATTGAGGGAGTTGCAAGGGGAGAAAGGGCTGGCTGAAATGAGTGAAATACGCAAATGGTTCTCGTCCCTGAAAAGACACGGTATGAGGAGGAGCCTCGAGGAAGTTTCTATTCTGCTGGCGAGATTGGAGATGCCGCAGATGCGGTTCCCCTCCATTCATGTCGCCGGAAGCAACGGCAAGGGGACCACCTGTGTCATCATCGCCAACGCCTTGACCCTTTCTGGCAAGAGCTGCGGTCTCTTCTCATCACCACACCTCTGTTTTGTGGAGGAGCGGGTGAGAATCGATGGTGTGCCGATTTCGAGCGAGGTGTTCGATGAGGCTCTGGCCAAGATTCGTAGAGTCTCTAAGCAGAAACCGATTACTGAACCTTCATATTATGAAGCGACATTTCTCGTCGCCATCATCGCCTTCGCCGATGCTGGTGTCGATAGAGCGGTCATCGAGACAGGGATGGGGGGTCGGCTAGATGCCACTCGACTCGCTTCCGCCGATTGCTGTCTGTTGACAGACATCGCCCTCGAACACACCGAGGTGCTCGGCGAGACTCTTGCAGACATCGCCCGTGAGAAGGCGGCTATCGCGAGACCCGGTGTCCCCTTCATCGCCAAATGGACCTACGACACCGCCGCCCGCGACATAATCATGGAAGCGGTTGCAGACATCCATGACGGTTGCTGGTGGCGACCGGACAGGAACAGAGCCATGCCCTTTGCAGCCATGGAGATGGAGCCGAGGCCGGTCGATTCGACTGCCCTGCCCTCGAACTGGTCTCCATACAAGGCGGAAGCGGCGAACTTGGCACGATTTGCACTTGACAGCATATTCCTACACGGCGCCGCAGAACTGGTCGAGAGTGCGATGGCCCACACGGTCTGGCCCGGTCGTGTGCACTGGTTGAAGCATGAGGGTGTGCCGGTCCTTCTCGATGCTGCTCACAACCCCAGTGGGATGCGAAAGTTCTGCAATCAACTTCTCGCTGAGATGGAGGATGATTCATCTCCGACACCGGGGTGCATCATTCTCGGATGCACACCTCAGACAGATATGGTCGGATTCATCAACCCCTTGGTGGAGTTGGTGTTCAGAGGTGAGATTGAACACATAATCATCACCGAACCCGTTGGAGGAAGAAGGGCGGCGGTGGCGGCGAAGGTCATCAAGAAGGAGTTCGAAGACCAAGGCATCTCCGGCGCCGTCGTCGTCGGCTCTCCCGATGAGGCGCTCGCCGAGGCTACTAGATTGTGTATAGCAGACGGGAGTACGCCGATACTCGGGGTCGGTTCACTCTATCTGCTCGGAAACCTGCTCACTGCGATGGGTCAGGATACGCCGGAAGCGATGACCACCCTGCTTCCTTCTGAGGATAGTGTCTTCTGGACCTGAACCTTCTCGGCCGGCCAGACGACCAGACTCCTCGGCTAGGAGGTGTGCTCTCAGACCTCATCGGCACAAGGACTCTTCTCGCTTGGAGGTGAATACAACATCTCCACCACAGGAGGTGGAATCTCAGAGCCTGCTGTGGCAGGATGGGACGGCATCATTGATAGAGTGCGCCCAGCCCCTGTCGGCTGGGCGGTGGAGCGAATGAAGGAGAAGCACCTGAGAATCCGCATCGAACAGTGTCTGACGCTTGCCAAGGCTTCGAATTGCCCGCGCGCAAACTTCGGTTCACTGCTTATTGACCCTGACCGCAATGTCATCCTGATGGATGGTTACAACGGCGGTCCGAGAGGTGGCGGCGAACTATGTGGCGGCGATGTCTGCCTGCGTGAGGAGGAGCAGGTGAAATCGGGCACCCGAGTCGAGGTCGGCTGCCATCATGCTGAGATGAATGTCATCTGCAACGCCGCTGCCAACGGCGTCCCCACCAAGGGCGCTTGGCTGATAGTGAACGGCGAGCCGTGCTTGATGTGTGCCAAACTGATTCACCATTCGGGGGTGACGAGAGTGATTGTCGTTGACGGTGGTTTCGCGGGGGCCAACGGTGTCGGATATCTCGAGAGTCATGGAGTGATAGTCCAGCGAGAGGATGGGCCGAAAGACCCGCGTGGAAACCTTAAGTGACCCCCGGACAACTCTCTCTTTCAGGGTGCTCCACATCGGAAACCACCCCCCAAATTCTTGGGATGGCTCACACCTCTGTCTGATGTCTCACCCCGCCTACCGCTGGTTGGGCGAACTGCTGGTGGTCTCTCGTCTGCCGGACCGCTGGTGGCCGCTGGTCTGCCGAACCCCTGGTGGCCGCTGGTCTGCCGGACCGCTGGTGGTCTCTGGTCTGCCGAACTGCTGGTGGTCTCTGGTCTGCCGGACCGCTGGTGGCCGCTGGTCTGCCGAACTGCTGGTGGTCTCTGGTCTGCCGAACCGCTGGTGGCCGCTGGTCTGCCGAACCCCTGGTGGCCGCTGGTTTGCCGAACCGCTGGTGGTCTCTGGTCTGCCGGACCGCTGGTGGCCGCTGGTCTGCCGAACCGCTGTTCTATCGTGGGTGGAAACTTCGTTTCACTCCCCGAAATGGGTTGCCATCGCTTCCAATTGCTGATACAGGTCGGCGATGTCTCCGTTGTTGTGAATCACCATATCAGCCAGTTCGGCGGTGGCGATGAGAGCCTGTCCAGATTCATCGTGAGCGACCAGTTCCGCCTCTTCCTGAGCGACGAACTGCTCGTAGTTCTCTGCATCTCCTGTTCGGCCCCGCTCGACCAGCCGCTGCCACCTCTCCTCGCGAGGTGCTCTCACCTCGACGAGGATGAAATCATCTCGCTTACGCAGCGCCTCGACCTCTGCGGGGGTGCGGATGGAGTCGATGGCGTGGTCGCCCCCTTCTCCAATTCTGTCGAGCAGCATCTCGGCGAGGATGCCTGCGCCACCCATCGCCCTCAACGTGCGACCGCCCTCGATGAGGCTCGCGCGGGTTATCTCGCGGTCGTTGGCGGCAAGCCATGTTCGTATGGAATCGGAGCATGAGTTCGAGGTGAACCCTCTCTCGACCAGCCAGTCCATGACCGTGGTCTTCCCGCAGGCGTTGCGGCCGGTCAGCCCCACCAACATCAACGCCTCGTGGAGCATGGGGTTCAAAGAAATGCCGTATCTGAAGCGGGTTGTGAGCGCCGGTATGTCTACCCCATTCTTCGAATAGGTGAGGTGTGGAGATTTGGGGGAGTGAGGAGAAGTGCCCCAGAGGAGCCTTCAACTTCGACCCCCTTATAAAGCAACCAACACAAAGACGGAGTGAGGAGAAGTGCCCCAGAGGAGCCTTCACCCCCAGAACTGGCGGGTGCGGGCGTAGTTGAGTTCGGCATCGTGGATGAATTTGAACAGGAGTTCCTTCTCATCGGCGGGAATGCGAGCTAGAATCCTGCCAGCGGTCTCCTCACCGATGCCCCGCCCCATCAGACAGGTGAGAGCGTCAATTCCCCTCTGCCGAACGAGGTGGGCGTTCTTCTCCATGCGAGCGCCCGTCGCCTCATCGTTGGATGCGACCCATTCCGCCAATCTGTCCTCCAAACCCTCACGGGCGGCTGCGAGCATCGTTCCACCACACTTCTCACAGTGGGTGTGACGGGCACCATACATCGCCACGCGGGTACGCATTCTCTCGTTGCAGGCAAGGCAGATGAGCACGCATCTCTCGTTCATCAACCGTTCTTCAAGCCGTTTTCTCACTTCGGCATCACTCCAGTTGGGGAGTAGAAGGTCTCTCTCACTGCGTGGGGATATGCCCAGTGGTCCTGCTGCCGTGACGGAGATTGTGACCGCTCCGGACTGAATCGCTTCCAGCAGTTGAGATGCACCGGAGAGATCCATTCTCTCTGTGAACAGTTTGTCAAGTGCCTCATCGACGACTACTGTACCTCGGTAGCGATTGAGAATTCCCTGAAGGTTTACTCGACGTGGGTCGACCCCTCGCCCGATGACTCCGAAGGTCTTGCACACCTCCACCAGCCTAGCGCGTAACATCCTGCCGTTGGGGATGGTCATGCGCATGATGTCCTCAAGGCTCCGCGGGGGAGTCTCCATCAACCAGTGAATGATTCCCTCCGCGGTGAGTGATGGAACCTGAAGGGAGATGCGATATGGGTCGATTATGACGCGGCCGCTCTTGCCGTCTGCGGTTGAAGCCATCGCCTGAAGAAGATGGGCGAGAGCGGCGTTGATTCTGCTTCCGTGGCAGCAGTTCAGCACAAGGGTGTCCTTGCGCACCTCGATGGTGAGGTGTCGCGCCGTCGGCAAAGAGCCGGTAGCATCGATGTGGTCGGCTACCGTCTCTAGCAAATGCCCGAGCGAGTTCTGTGAAAGTGGGTAGGCGGCAAGCGGTTCGGGGGCCGGTAGAGAATCGAGGAATGTCTGCACCGTCGGAGCCCATTCACCATAGTCTCCCTCTTCGGTGGGTGGGG
>CAYFFQ010000009.1:54726-68336 GCA_964342465.1 uncultured Candidatus Poseidoniales archaeon
AATGTCTGCACCGTCGGAGCCCATTCACCATAGTCTCCCTCTTCGGTGGGTGGGGCATCACTCCGGTCGTCCGTGGTTCGGGCATGGTTCCGGTTCTCGGTGGATGCGGAACCATCGGCTTGGAGAGGTGGAGAAACTACCCCGGCTATCTCGCCGGTGCGTGAGTCGTGGCTGTGGCGCTCGGTAGCGTGGTGGCTGTGGCGCTCGGTAGCGTGGTGGCTGTGGCGCTCGGTAGCGTAGTGGCTGTCGCGCTCGGTAGCGTGGTGGCTGTCGTGCTCGGTAGCGTGGTGGCTGTCGTGCTCGGTCAAGCGGCGAAGAGCCGGCTTCCAACCCCTGTCGGCGGCCACAGTCTCTCTCAATGCGCCGACCTCACGCGCTATTTCAGCCGAGACTGGAGGCAACTCTCCCATCCATACCGGTGCGCTGCTCTGGTCTCGGACTGGAGCGACCATCAACTCGCTCTTCTCCGGGTCTGCATTGACTATCAGCCAAGTTCTGCCGGCCATCACGAACCTTCGTTGCGAGCCATCCTCCTCTCCGCCGATGGAATCGAGTGAGAGAACGAAGGTCTCGTCGACATTCCCCAGGGCTTTGCGAGTGACCGCATCGCGGACGGTGTATCGCTTCTCATTGACTATCATGGAGAGGTGGTTGATGAGGTAGTTTCGCCCTCTGCCCCCTGGTGAGAACCAACCGCCCTCAAGGTGGCGGGGCAGTGCTGCTCTCAGGGCTGACCGCCATTCCTCTTTCTTCTTCTCATCGGTGGCGATTACCTCTTCTCTCTTTGGTCGTTTTTCCGGCATATTCGGGTCTTTCAACCTCGCCTCCTGCCAAATGGCAGTGGGCCATTCTAGCGGTTCGGAATCGATTGGTCTTTTCACGACTCGGACCAGCCTCCTCTCATCGAGAACGGTGAGAATCTCATTGACCTCATCGTCTGTGATGGATTCGAAGAGGTTCGCCCTCGCAAGCAGGGTTGCAGGGGCGGAGAGTGGAACGATGCCTTCGGACAGAGCGAGCAGAACCAACTGATTGGCAACGACATTGAGCGGTTTCGTCCTCCACTCGACCCCCTCGAGTTGGCCACCAATCGCTCGTCTTGCAATGACCGCCGACTCGGAGATGTCATCGACATTCCACGCCAGCAACATCCCCTTGGAAGTTCCACCCAGATGATGTTCTGCTCTGCCAACTCGCTGCAATAATCTGTCAACAGCGCGGGGCGACTGAATCTGATGGACCTCTCGGATGGAGCCGACATCTATTCCAAGTTCGAGAGAGGAGGTGCAGACAAGGCCATGCAGTTCACCACTCTGAAGTGCCGTCTCCATCTCTCGGCGCGTTTCAGCGGCGAGTGAGCCGTGGTGTACCCCGACCCTCAGGTCGCCGTCGAGTTTCGAGATTCTCTGGGCGACTGTCTCTGCGGTGTTTCGCGAATTGACGAATATCAGGCATGGGGCGCTCTTCTTGACCTGACTGGCCAACCTCCGCAGTGCAGCCAACCCTTGTGGAGATGCGTGCAGTTCCATCGACAATGCGCGGTCCTCGGGAGTGACTTTGGGGGTTGTCACTTCAAGTTGGGTCGGTCTCTCTGTCGGGCCTAGACAGACGGTGCAGTTCTTGGAGAGCCAATGCGCCACATCTTCAGGGTTGCCGATGGTTGCTGAGAGGCCGATTCTCTGAACTCTTCTGCCACACAACTCGTCTATCCTCTCCAAGGCTATGGAGAGTTGTGCGCCTCGCTCTCCGGCAGCGAGGTCGTGAACCTCGTCGATAACGACTGCTGATAGGTTTCTCAATCCCTCTCTCAGTCTGCTTCCGGTCAAGAGAAGTTGACAGGTTTCGGGGGTAGTGACCAACAGATGAGGGGGATTCCGCGATTGGGCAGAGCGGCGGGATTGCGGGGTGTCGCCGTGACGCACATCCGAGCGCAGGCTGCATCGACCGACCAACTCCTCTATTCTCCTGCCGATGTCTCGGTTCAGGGCTCGGAGAGGAGTGATGTAGAGAATGGCTAGTGGGTTCCATGATTCTGTCAGGCAGCGAGAGAGCAGCGGCATCAGAGCCGCTTCTGTCTTGCCGCTGCCGGTTGGAGCGATGAGAAGAGAGTCCCTGCCGGCGAGGATGTCTTTCTGTGAGGTCACCTGAATGGGAGTGGGGGTCCAGTTTCTCTCCTTCGCGAGAGCAGCGAGAGGAGCAGCGAGTCTCTCGAAGCCATCACTCATCTTGCGCTCCCTCGACAGTTGGTCGGTGGTCTGTGTGAAAAGGTCGCCGGCTGATGCCGTCAGCATGTCGGCAGGGGCGGATTCCACCTCACTTCATTGAACTTGGTAGAGGGTTTTCGCCGGCACGGGCTGGATGTGAGGCAGGAGAGAGTGGGGGTTGAGCCTCAGTAGTCATCATCCTCATCGTATTCTTCGTCGTATTCGTCATCATCGTCGTCGAAGAGGTGGTCGTCCTCGAACAGTTCGCTCCGGCCGGTGATGGCTCCCTTGAGGGAGACCCATGCTACGATAGGGAGAACTATCATGGCGATGATGATGCCGATGACAGCGAGCAGATTCTGGCGGGCATCCTCAACCCATCCGAGGCCGAATGCGTAGTCAACAGAGACACCGATGCTGGCGCTGTTGTCGGTCTCGTCGACTTCGACTATCTCATCATCTGCGTCAACTATGACAACAACGCGGTCAACTCCTTCCTGAGCTTCCCAAGTGGTGGTAACTGGAATCGCCTCGTCAGCGATTCCGTTAATCTTCTGAGTGGCAAAAGGCTCCGCCGAATCACCCGAGTAGAAGGCGACGATGAATCCTCGATTTGTCGGACCACCGACATTGGCAATCCACGCAGTGACCTCGACGGCTGCACCGTTCGAGACTATCTCCTTGTCGGCAGAAACCATATCTATAGTAAGTTGGGGGCCGAGAGCCCCGAATCTGACCCACTGCAGTTCTTGGTCGCCGTTCAACTCAACGGGTTCTCGGACCGGGTCGGACTTCGAGTTCCCTTCATTCGCCAACGGGTTGCCAGCCGAATCCCAACCCTCGACCCAGAAGCCGACTTCGTAGTCCTGAAGTGGTGGATTCATCCCATCTCCAATCAGGTCAACCGTACCAGTCCAAGAGATTGATTGCCCAGTCTGGAGCATACCCAACAGTGATGAGCCGGATGATATCTGGCGCTGGTTCTCATCTCGCATCAACCAATGGACCCATTGTGGGCTGCCCGAAAGGTCGGCATCTTCCCAGCCGATGAATTGGACCGGGACCTCCTTGAGGGCGCTGGAGTTTGAGATGTCAATCATATCCACCGGAGCCAACCTCTCTAGAACTCGTGGGGGGGAGTGGTCAACCTCCACCTGAAGGGTCGTGGAAACGGTATCGCGAGTCATGTCCTCTCCTCTTCCCGGTATGTTGCGCACCCCGGCGAGGAATGTCCTAGTCTCTGAGGAAGCGAGTGTGGGCGCGGCTGAAAGTGGGACTTCAAGGCTGAAGCCGCCGTCATCGGTGAGTGAGCCGTCTGACCAATACTGCACTCCATCGAACACCTCCACGGTGATTCCGAGATTGCGAGGCGCGGGGACATCACTACCCTCGTAGACGACTCGGCCCGACCAGCGGAGGCGGTCATTCGGCACCACTCTGCTGCCATCCGAAACAGGGCCGACCCTCGGCTCAGATACATCATTCACCTGATAGGTGGAAGCATCGAGAACAAGGTCGTTCTCAACGCGGAAAGTGTGTTCCGTGAAGATTATCTCACGCGGCTCCGGGGTTCCGAGTTGGGTGAACTCCAATGACACATCTGATAGGTCAGCGTCCGGCCAGTCCCAGGAGAACTGGAATCCGAAGGTGACCATCACCCACGGCATCCCCGTCTCGTTGGTCAGAACCTCGGCCCCGCAGGTTTCGTCGGAAAGGACACTGCATGAGGGGGAGATGACGAGGTAATCATCATCCGTCCAGAAGGTGTTGTTCGAGCCGCTGAAGGAGAGGCGTTGTTGGTCTCTATCTGGGTCGGGGCCTTCGAAATCAAAGATGAGGCTGATATCGGTGAAATCGATGAGGCCGTTGGCATCGACCAGCCCCAGCGTGAGTTGCTGGGTCACACCAGCGAAGGCGCGCTCACCATCCTCATGTCCTGCCCAATGGAGTCCGGTGAACACCGAGTCCATGTCTCTGCGGGTTCTGTAGGTGACGAGGTCGTAGTCAAAACCGGGACCGTCCGAGCGTAGAAGTGCGTTGCCAGCCACATCCGTTCCTGTCACGAAATAGGAGACTCTCGCCATGTTCGGGTTTCGCGAATCATCGATTGTGGCGAAGAACAATTTGTCGGCATCATCAGTAAGATTGACCATCGTGTGGTTGACATATTCGGCGGGGTCCGCCAATCCGTTGCGGTTGGAGTCGTGGTCTGCCTCGACCCAGTAATGTAGGGTGAGTTGCTCGGGAGAGCCGATTTCATCCTGAATCCTGATTCTCACCAGTTGGTCATCGTATCCGGCTTCGTAGGAATTGTCCGCTGGTGTCGCTTCGATGAGTGCCGGTGCTGTCGCATCAACGCGAATCATCCTCTGCCAAGACTGGTTCACGGGTAGAACCTTGAGAGGGTCTCTTGGGTTGTCCACCTGCACCTCGTAGAAAACCCCATCAGGGCGGTTGATGGTGTCGATGGCGACTGGGATGAAGAACTCTCCATACTGGTTGGAGCGGTCCTTTGCCTGTAGGAAATCTCCTTCAGGGGTGCGCTTTATTACCGCCACATCGAAAGTCGAGTCGAGGGGTGCGTCTTCCGTTCCATCATACCAAATGGCCCCTTGGAAGTGGAGGGTCTCTCCAGCCTTGACCCACTCCATCTCCTCGACATCGTCGTGATGCACGGCACCATCGTTGTCCCTCACCTTCATCCAGCCCAATCCATAAGACTGGTTGACTCTGATTCCCGCCGGTCCGGTAGTCAGGGAGAGGGGGGTGTTGCCATTATCATCAGTACAACTGACTCGGAAACCGACATTGTTCTGCTCCTTGAAGTTGGAAGTCACTCTGAAGGCCCAGTGGATTTCGAGGATTCCGTTGCTGTTGTTGACCCATGTCGCTGCTGCATCCGGAACAATCCAGTCCTCCGGGTCATCATCGACTAGAGTCCCGTCGCTGTTCCAAGTCAGAATGGGGGCGTCGGACGACGGTTGTGCTAAAAAGTCGAGATTGGCTGAAGAGATGGTGGTCGCATCCTCACCGATTACATGTCGAGTCACCACCTCGTAGTTGTCAATGGTCTCATGCAGGACCATATCCTCATCCCAACTGATGTTGAGATTTACTGTCTGCATGGTGTAGGTGATGGAAAACGAGTTGATTTCAACCGTTCCAGTCGTCGCAGAACTGACCTCAATCGGAATCAGAATCGTTCCTGCGCCGGTGTCGGGGATGATGTTGTTGAAGGCGCTGATGAGTGACGCACCATCAGCGGTCACGGTAGTCAAGAGGTTGTTCTGATAGGTCCACTCGTCCGAACCATCACCTCCGATGTCGAGTTGCACGTCCTTCGGGGCGTTGGAATAGAGGGCCACCTGGAAATCATCCAGTACGGGGCTGTAGGCGTTCCCACCACCCGAGTAGAAGTAGAAGCAGAGGGTGAGGTAGGTGACGGTGCCGAAGTTGACCGTCTGGCCGGGGGTGTTGACGACTGTGGTCGTGGAACTACATGAGGTGGTGCTGGTCACCCATTTGACGACGAGGGAACTACCCCCTAGTTGGGTGGCGTTCCACCACACTTTGGCCGCCACCGGTGACCCGCCTCCGAAGAAGTAACTGTACATTCGCATGTAACCAGACGAGATGTATGAGCCTGTGTAGGAGAGGCTGACCGTATCTATGAGTGGGGCGATGCTGCTGTTGCTGCTGTTGAGGTAGGCGCGCCAACCGAGTTGATTGCTGGCGTTGGCGAACTGCACCTTCACCCCCAATTGGGCGCTGAGCCATGTCACTCCACCGTCGTTGGTCACCTCGTAATCGATGGTTGTCCCATTCGGCTTCCAACTGATGGCGGTGCCGAGAGTCAGTTCGCTGACGGAACGGGTTGAAGACAAGGCGGATGAGGTGACGATGGTGGCGGTGCTGGTCGCTGCGGCCGCGGTGAAGACTGTGGAGCGACCGTTTGTCAGAATCTTGTAGGAATTGCCCCCGGGACAGTAGTTGGTGAAATAGCAGGTCCAGCCGAGGTTTCCGCTGTCAGTCGGCTCGATACCTAAGTGAGCCCTATTGGAGAAGAGGACATCCCCTTGGTGTTCCGGCCAGTTTCCACTTCCCCTGAGGAAGATGGAGTGCCAATTGCGCGCTTTGCAGTTGCTGCTGGACGCATAGGTGCAGTAGACATTGACAGTGACTCGGTCGCCGGCCACATCAAGGCCGGCGGGTTGCCCCTGCCCGCTCGGCACCATCATCAGGAGTTGGCTTGAGAGCGCTTGAACGGGGTTGGAGCGGTTGACACTCCACAGATAGTATTGGTAGTTTCCGCTCTGATATCTCGTCGCCACCACATACATCTCGTTGTCAACTGGGTCGAATGAGACTCCACCGATGTTGTAGGATGATGAATACCAGTTCTGGTCGCACGACCAAGTTGAGCCACTGATGGTCCACTTGGAGATGTAGTTGTAGTTCCAACTCGTCATCCACACCGTTCCGTTGCCGTCGCTGGTGATGTCGGAGAGGTAGCGAGTCGAACTTGTAGTGCAACTGTTGTAGGCGAGGCTGGCTGAGCCGATGTTGGCGCCAGTTGTGGCGTTGTATCGCTGAATCGTTGGAGAGTTGTAGAGAGATGAACTGGTCCAGTGGGCGACATAGGTGGTAGCGCCTTGATGGGCGGTGGGACCGGCGTAATTCCAACTGCCACCACTGAATGAGAGATAGCCGCTGGTGGTGGCACCCACCATATCGGTCTCCATTGCTCCGATTACCCCCGTAGTCAGATTCTGGGTCGTCGCACCGGCGTTAGAGATGTCAGAAGCACTGGTCATCGACCAAGTGGCCTCGGTATCCAGTTCCTCGAGATAGGCCTGACCGTTGGAGACGCCGATGTCGTAGCGGTAGTCGGAATTGAAGTAAGGGATATTCATCGGCCCGTCATTGGAGCCAGCACCCCCAAAATCGTTGTCGCTGGTGGCGTTCGCCCATGAAGTGGTGGATGGTGAGCCGGAGATGCTGAACGAGGCGGCGGTCACCTCAGCGCCGTAGGGCATATTCACTCCGGCAGTGCCTCCGGTTCCGGCTCCTGAGAAGGTGTGGCTGAAATCCGTTGAACCATCAGCGAACTGGGTCTCGGTGGAGGCGGCGAGAGCAAACGGCATCATCGTGGTGAACAAGAGAAGAATCACCATCAACAACGAGCGATTGAGATTTGTTCGGCTGCTCAGCATCATAGTCGGTCCCCTAGGGACCGTGTGAAATTCCATTTGAAACCTTTGTATTCCCGACAATACATCACCACCACCGAAACAGTATCAATCAACCAACCCCTCACAGGTGTCGGTTGTGGTGTCTGTGGCGAGAACTTGGAAGAAGGTGAAGAGGTCGGTCACCAAGCCCCTCGGGGAATGGTGGGAGAGAAAAAGAGACAGTCATCTGACCATCCTAGGGATGCTCACCACACTGGGGTTTGCACTGATGCTTTGGGCATTGATTTTCTTCACCACGCTGGCCCCCAACGCTCAACAGGAGGTGAACGAATGGAGCAGTCTCACCCCCATCACTTGGGTTGGAGTGCTGTTCGGCATGGTTCTCCTCATCTTCGTGCTGCCTGAGTTCTTCCACTATCTCGGCGTGCGCAATTCCCTCATCGACATGCTGGAGACCGATTCTCGCGCCGAGTTGAACTCCAACAAGGGAGAGTGTGACGAGGCGGTCAAGTTGTTGGCCGGCCGCTGGCCGGCTCTTCTCGAGGCGAAGCGGGTGGAACTTGGAATCCGCCGAGAGATGCCGGCGGGAATGGAGTTGGATGATACACCTGACGGCTTTTTCAGCAGTTGGATGAAGACGAAGCGTTCACGCCTCGTAGACCGATTTCCCGACTCTGAACTACTCAAAGAGCCGAGCATTAACAGGATGATCGCATTTCCAGCCCTGCTCGGCGCTCTCCTGTTCCTCTACAATGCCCTGTTCGGGTTGGCGAGGGAGACCATCGACAGCCCGAGGAACATGACCGTCGACCTGACCGCCATCGTTAGTGGAGACACCTATAGTGCCACTTGGGCTCCTCACTTCGATTTGGTCGGTATGCTAATCGTGCTTTTCTTTGCGGTTGTTCTTTTCATGACCACTCCCGCCGAAGCCTCCACTTCAACTGATGCTGACAGCGGAGATGTTGAAGAGAGAGCGACAGAGGAAGAGTGAGTGGAGCGGAGCCGAGATGGCCAGAAGCCTTGGCTGGATTCGAGAGGCGATTCTCGCCATCTCTCTCATCGCTCTGCTGGTGGCAGCCCTGTGGGCGACCACCGGTTCTGTTCCACCGATGGTGGTGGTCGAATCCTCATCGATGATGCATGACGAGGCGGGCGAGGTCGGGGCGATAGACCCCGGTGACCTAATTCTGGTGATGTCCTCTGAGCGTCGCACCAAGGTGGTCTCGTACGCCGAGTCACAGGAGGTGGGCGGCCCTTGGGAGGGTTGGACATCCCACGGTAGAGGGGGTGATGTCGTCATATATCGGAAAAACGGAGGTAATGATACTCCGGTGATTCATCGCGTGATGCTTGAAGCAGTCGCCAATTCGACTACCACTCCGACTGACAGGGGGAGGGGGCTCTGCCCTGTGGGGAGTTGGGACCCTCTCTCCATCGATGCAGATGGTCAAGAAGGAACCTGTGTACTCACTTGGGATGTGCCGGGGACGGCGGTGCGAAATGTCGAGAGGATCAACTGGACATTTTCCGAACTGAGATGTCCTGGTCACGGCCATGGTCTGATGATCAGCGAATGGGACCCTGGCCATGCCGGCTTCCTGACACTTGGGGATAACAATCGCTGCGATGTGGATCAGGGGAATGCCGCCTATGCCATGGCAGGTGGCCTTTCTGATGAATATGGCAACCCTGTGCTAGCGGTGCGCAGCGACTGGGTTGTCGGTGTCGCCGGCGCAGAGATTCCATGGCTCGGCGTGGTCAAACTGACCGCCTCGAACAACGCCGCTCAGGTGACTTCGCACTCATGGCAGATGTTGGCGCTGACAGCCATCGGATTTCTCGGCCTCACCTTCGTCGTCGAGCAGGTGGTCGAGAGGGTCATGGTCTCCTCACCGGAAATGCAACAGGCGCTCGACGAAATTAACGAGGAAGAATGAAACATCTCCTCTTCTGAGCCGTGATGGCTGCTATCTCACCCTCCCCCCGATGATGGTGGTCAGATGAGCATCGGGACGATTATAATGAGAATCATCATTCCGAAGAGAATGAGACTTGACATGCCGCTGACGCGGTTGGCAGCGTTTTGAACCTTCAGAGGATGTGGGTTTCCGGTGAGGTTGCCGAAGAAGGAGAAGTAGTCGTGCAGTCTGTCACGGAGCAGGTGGCCGCCATCAAACGGCAGAAGTGGAATCAGGTTGGCAAAACCGAGGAGAACGTTCATCCAAGTCACCCAGAAAAGGAAGTGAATCAAACCCATCGCCACTCCCGTAGAGAGGAACGAGTCCGAGGATAGAAGTTCAGCCTCACGAAGATGCATGATTTCACCCTTGTAGTTCAGGGGCGAGAAGATGAGTTGGATGGGTTGAAGAGCAAGACCGGCGAGAATAGGTAGCGGCTCCTTCGGTGCCTCAGAGGAAAGTGGGCCAGCGAGCCGTTGTGCACCGGCGTCGTTGCTGGCCAGCCCGACCACGCCGAGGAAGGCGTCGCCCTTTTCGATGCCGTAGGCTTCGAGGATGGCGGGGTCGGTCCCTAATTCCATCTGATATTCGTATTGGTCGGCCAGTGTCACGGACACCTCTCTCCCCACCCTCTCTCCCGCTTCATCAGGTAGCGAGAGTATGGTCAGGGTGACGGTGTCTCCAGCGTGGTGGGAGTCGAGGAAGGCGGTGAAGGCGGTGCGGTCAGTCATCATCTCACCGTCTGCGTGGGTAATCACCTCCCACGGCTGGATGCCAGCCGATGCCGCCGGTTGCTCCTCGATGACCCCCTCCGCATGAACTCCGGTGATTGCCGGAGCCATGCTGTTGGCGACGACGGCCAGAGCGAGGTAGCAGAGGAAGCCGCCATAGATGTTGATAGCCGGTCCTGCTGCGAAGACCCGCTGTCTCTCCCTTCTCGGGGCGCGCATCAACTCCCTCCCCTCCGGTTCAGCGAAGGCACCTATCGGAAGTAGACCGATGAGGAGGACTCCGAACGAACGCACTCTCATTCCATGGGCTCGAGTCACTATCCCGTGACCGTATTCGTGCACCACCAAGGCGATGATGAGACCGATGACGCCCCACACCAGAGGAATGGTCGGAGAGATTCCTGGAATGAGAATCAACTCTGATGGAGAGGTTGCTTCCAATTCCGTCGGATTGAGCATCGTGCCGATGAAGGTCAAGAGGAAAACGAGGAGAACTATCGCCGAGGTGAAGCGACAGGTCCACAGACCGATTTCACCAAACAACCTCCATGCCTTCCTTGGCCTACTGACGGCTTCTAGAGCACCATGACCCCGCGCTGTTCTGACCATCAGGATGACCCCCAACACCCGAGTCGCATTCCACGAATCGAGGAATCCTCGCTGCTCGAGGTAGCGCAGAGCGATGTACCAGACGCCGATGGCCACCAGTGACCAGTGAATCTGAACTGCGATGTATCCTGCAGCGGCGAGGAAGAGTAGGTCGCGCGCCGAGATATGGTTCGCTCTCGCCTCTGTCACGGCCACTCGTCGTATCGGTCCGTTTTGAACCTGCGCTCGCCCATTCAAATTCGGGTGTCTGTGTTGGGTGTCAAGGTTCGGTGTCAAGGTCGGGTGTCGAGGTCGGGCGTCTGTGTCGGGCGTCGAGGTCGGGCGTCTGTGTCGGGCCTCTGTGTCGGGTGTCGAGGTCGGGTGTCGAGGTCGGGCGTCTGTGTCGGGTGTCTGTGTCGGGTGTCTGTGTCGGGCGTCAAGGTCGGGCGTCGAGGTTGGGTGTCAAGGTTGGGTGCGCTGGTGAATCTCACCCCCATTCCACCCACTCTCGGCTGTTGAACTGTTGGGTGGAAATGTGTTGTGTCCAGCGTAGGTGTGAAAGAGGAGTACCTCCTCAGCGGTATTGATGACCTCACCCGCGCCTGTATTGGAAGAGGAGTTCGGCATCGAGCGGCGGCTTTCCGACTTGAAGCGAGAGGCCGACGCGATAAAGCGTCTGTTGAGCCAAGCGACTCTTACCAGACTGAGAGCGGAGTTGGGGAGCCAGAGAGGGGAGATCGACGACATCGACAGCGCCCTAGCCGCAGTCGTCTGAGCCGACATCTAGACTATGACCACATCAGCCGAGATGGTTCACCCTCACTTTTCGTACGAATGGTTGAACGGTTGGTGAAATTTCCGGCAGGGGGTCAGAAATCAAGGAGAAGTTATCAGCGATTGATGGGATATACTAGGCGTGGTATCGTACCCGACCCCGTATCTCATGGTATCTCTCCACCACTTCAGCAGCATCGCGTGGTGGGGCATCAGAGCCGTGATAATCCAAGTCTTTGGCTGAAAGGTAACCCTCGAACAACCACTCCAGGGCTCCTTCATGCTCCGGATGGCTGGCGTTGAGACATTCGCTGATGACCTGTAGGTCCAGACCCATCTTCTCCACATCCGTGGTCCATTGTGAGAGTCCGAAGTCGATGATGGATACTCCTGAGTGTTCGTCCCACAACATGTTGTTGGTGGTCAGGTCACCGTGGACTCCGCCCAGTGAGTGAAGATGGCGAATAACCTCCCCGCAACTACGCATCACCCGTTCAACGGGGGGATTCTCATCGCGTAGAGTGTCGACGAGTTGTCTGCCGGGCATCAATGAGAGCACCATCACTCCGCTACTCTCTTCAAATGCGAGTAGTGCTGGGGTCGGAAGGTGGGAGGATGAGAGGCGAGTAAGCATTCTCGCCTCGGCGAGCATCCGTTGACGAGTCAGTCTTCTGTCTAGATCAGGGTGGCGATAGGCGCGCTGTCGGCGCACCTTTCTCACTGCCGGAAGGCCGAGAAAACTTCCGCTGGAGACCTCGGCCTCAGCGCCGACATGAAGCACTTCTCCCTGTTCCCATGCGTGGATAAATACCCCCTCCGTAATCACTTCGGAGCATGGATGCATTCAAAGCGGTGGCGGCTGCACGAATTATCGAAGAGGTGATGGGATGCAGTCGCTTCCGCTTTCGGGCTGTGCGCTTCTAGATGGAATGGATGAGGACGAGGCGGCCAGAATAAGCAACCGTATCGCCGCCGCCAAGAGGCACCTCGGTGACAAGGTAATGATACTCGGACACCATTATCAACGGGACTCCATCATCAAACACGCCGATGAAACCGGCGATTCATTCATGTTGTCGCGCAAGGCGGCTGATGCAACCGCCACCAACATCGTCTTCTGCGGTGTCCATTTCATGGCCGAATCAGCCGATATTCTGACTTCGGACGAGCAGACCGTTATGATGCCCAACATCCGTGCCGGCTGCTCGATGGCCGACATGGCCGACCTCTCCGATGTGTCTGCCTGCTGGAGTGAGGTGCTCATCCAATGTGGGTTGGCCGACCCTTGTGAGAGAGAGGATGCGGACGCGCCGGCAGCGGCGGGTGAGTCGTTCCTAGTTCCTGTCACATACATGAACAGCGGTGCAGACCTGAAGGCGTTCGTCGGCCGTCACGGTGGCGTGGTATGCACCTCATCAAATGCCGCCGAGGTGGTTGAGTGGGCGTTGATTCGGGCCGGTGAGAACGGCAAGGTACTCTTCTTTCCAGACCAACACCTCGGCCGGAACACGGCGATTTCACTCGGCTACGATGATTCCGATATGGCGGTGTGGAATCCGATGGCATCTCCCGATTGGAAGGCAATCGTCGATGCTCGATTCCTCCTCTGGCATGGCTACTGCTCTGTGCATCAGAGATTCACCACCGACCAAGTCCGAGAGTTGAGAGAAGCCGACCCTGAAGCGTTGGTCATCGCCCATCCAGAGTGTTGTCGAGAGGTGGTGGAGGCGGCCGATGCGGCCGGTTCGACGGAGATGATTCGAAGGTTTGTGGACGAAGCTCCGAGTGGAACCACCATCGGGGTGGCCACCGAGATTCATCTGGTGCAGAGATTGGATGCGCAATATCCCGACAAGCGGGTCATCTGCCTAGACCCAGAGGTCTGTCCCTGCTCCACCATGTACATGATTCATCCTGCCCTGCTCGCTGACCTCCTCGAGAGAATCGTCGACGGCGAGGTGACCAATGTCATAGAGGTTGCAGAGGATGTCCAGCAAGATGCCCTGACTGCGCTGAGAAGAATGCTCGACCTGCCCGCCTGAGCGCTCATCGCTCCCCCCGCTCGGCTCCCACGCTGCGCAGCATCCTCACTCGGTGTGGGTCGGTCTCGCTTCCTGTGGTAATTCGTCAGCCCAACTCGCTTGGTGCGGTGCGTCGTCA
>CAYFFQ010000010.1:0-27983 GCA_964342465.1 uncultured Candidatus Poseidoniales archaeon
GCAACTCTCCTCACCCAAGCGGAAGGACTCAAATTGTTGTAGGTACTTGAGCCCATGACTGAGCAACTCTCCTCACCCAAGCGGAAGGACTCAAATTGTTGTAGGTACTTGAGCCCACGACTGTGCAACCCCCTTTAACCAGTAAATCAGTGACCATCTTAGCCCATCGGCTGTCAGACGACTTCACCAATTCAAATCGAACGAGATAGCCACTACCTCCCGAATCAGCCCCACCCTCAGCAGAAGTCAGACGGCGTGGCCCACTGCCGGCGCGCATCCCGAATCCAGCCAGTAGAATGCCAACTCGCCCCTCTTCAGCGATCTCTTCGATGTCAGGAGTAAGACCGCGTGGCCCACTGCCGGCGCGCATCCCGAATCCAGCCAGTAGAATGCCAACTCGCCCCTCTTCAGCGATCTCTTCGATGTCAGAATCAGAAAATCCCATCTCTTCATCAGGCACGCCTGCCCAATCCAGCCAGTAGAATGCCAACTCACTCCTCTTCCGCAATCTCTTCAATGTCAGAATCAGAAAATCCCATCTCCTCATCAGGCTCCCCATCAGCAGGAGTCAGCACATCCTTCCCCGGCCCCATCACAATCAGCAACCCGAGGAGCAGGAGTGAGAGCGCACCCGAACCACCAGCGATGTAGAGCAACCAATTTCTCTCGCCCGCCCCCCCTTCGGCTTCGGAGTCCTGCCCACTATCCTCATTTCCGAACTCGTAACCCTCCGCCGGCGGTGAACTTCCATCCTCAGCATGGGTGTCATCAAAAACTGAAATCGTGCCGTTATTGACCACCCCGTCCGAGCGAATCACCGAATACTCGTAGACCCCAGCACCCCAAGTTCCGTTGAACGGAATTTCGTAGGTCATCTCACAATCTTCATCCAGTTTTGTGCCGTTTTCATCCTTCTCGCACTCGGAAGAGAGGTTTCCCGAATCCCAGTCAGTCGTTCCATTGTATAGGCCATCACCGTCGGAATCCCAGACGATTCTGTGCGTCACATTTTCAGTGGAATCGACATTGTACCACCAAACTGAATCATTGTAGAAAAGTTGTGGATTATTTGGAGTAGGGCCGCTCTCTTTGACCAAGATGGTGAAAGTTCCGGCATCGTGCGCAGATACCATCTGAGCGGTGGCTGTGAATAGAAAAACCACAGTCAGAAGCGCAGTTCTTCCTCGCTGTCGAGTCAGGCGCCGGCGAAAGCCGCTGCTAATCGTATGACTCGTCACGATTTGTATTGCGCCATTCACCCATAAATAAAAGGTGACAGCACAAGTGGCGGTGGCGATGGATAAGAGGTTGGTCGCTGCTGCTGTTTTGGCGGCAATCAGCATGCTCTCAGCATCAATCTACACAGTGACCACTCTGCTCGCTACTGAATCGGATGACGGCAGCGTTGATTGGGTCTTGGTGGACCCCCTCATCCAAGATGAAGAACACGACCACCGCAACGCTTCCCAACACGAGTTCGGAACTCCGAACATAGAACTCGTCAATTTCAATCCACTAACCCTCCCCGGTAACGCCGAAGTTCAAGTGGCAGATAGCCCCGATGGCAACACATACGCCTACCAAGCGGGATGGAAGGAGATGCACATCACCGATGTCACCGACCCTTACAACACGACAGTGGTCGGCGTCTACAATGACCCCTACACCCAAGTGCTGGATGTGAAGTATCTCGAGTACAACGGGCGAGAGTATGTGATTCTCCAGAACCAGTTGGTTGACCCCGGCAACTCAGACCCGAATGTGGGTAATTGGGAAGACCCCGCACAGGTTAGTGTGACTCTGGTGGATGTGACCGACAAGACCGACCCGGATTATGTCGATTCATGGTATGATGTAGACCACCCCTCCGGCCCGCACAATCTCTACACACACATGATAGATGGTGAGTGGTACATCTTCGTCGCTAATCCCGACTATGACGACTGCGATGTAGGAACCGGCGATGCTTGCGGCGGAATCACCATCGCCCATCTGAATTTCGCCGCCTTCGGAGACCTGCCGCGAATCGTCAAGGTCGGAGAGGCGGAAGTGAGTTGGGAGACAACCGAAGGCGGTTGGATTTACATTCACGATATGACCGTTCAGACTTGGCCAGGCGAGGACACAAATGACCCCCGATTCGGGCACACCTTCATCTATGGGGCATATTGGGAGGCGGGACTACGAATCTTTGATACCACTGATGTTCCACATCCGAAACGCGATTTGGCCGAATACCTCTGGCACGGCTCACTCTGTCGCGCCTCCGGTGGCTCACAGGCGGGATGTCTTTGGCGCGCCCCAGAAGTCGGATTATGGATGAATTTCAGCGACCTTGATGCCAACGGTGTTCCAGATGCCGGCTGGTCGAGCAATGAAAACGGCGGGCGCGCCTCCTACATCCACTACGCAGAACCATTCGATAAAATGGTGGACGCAAGTCACCTCGGTTATCCAACAGGAAAGATGCACCTCACTTTCCTCGCAACTGAGGTTCTCGACACGACTGTCGGCGTCGGACTCGCATATCTGATAGATACGACACCCTACGAGATGGTCAACGGAAAAATGACCTTCAAGCCGCGTATCATCCACGATTGGGAGATACCTTTTGCCGAGGAGCACTTCATCCCAGGCGGCGAGGAGTGGCTCCTTTTCTCACCGCACAATGCCGATTTGGAGATTTTCCAAACTTCTCTCCCCGGCAAACCCGACAATTCTCTTGGTGGGACTTGGGATGGGCGCATATACCTCTCACACTACCACTCGGGGGTTTGGGTGTTGGATGTGGAGGAACTGATGTTGGCGGGACTTCAGAATCGTAACAAGACACTTGTCTACACAGATTCGACAGTCGGTTATTACCTGCCACACGGAATGGATGGTGTGGTCTTGGACTCACAATACTACGACTTCGAGTGGATTCCATTTCTTTGGGCCGCTGAATATCACAAAGGCTACATCTATACTTCCTGCATTACGACCGGATTGTATGTGATGCAACTTGATATTGACAAGCCGTATGAAGGACAATTTTCGTCTCAAACTACCTGATTGATGTCTGTCACTGGTTGATAATTTCATTCAACGGAACAATTTGTTGTTTTGAAATTTTTGAGGTAAGCGTTCAGCCCTTTCCGTTCGTGTTGCTGTGACCATGCACGAGTTGACCGCCAAGACTTGACGACAGTGATTTCCAATTGGGAGTTCTTGCGGCGAGCAATGTCATCACTTCGGAAGAAGTCCCGCAGTTCAACTCATGACAACGGCTGAACGCTTACTTGTTGAGTTGTATTTTGCATAAAAAAAAGAATTGATGAGTGGGTATTTCAGTGGTAATTCTCAACTTTTTTTTGACTATTAGATCACTCCTCTTCGCCAATCGGGGAGAACTTGAGTTCACTTCCATCTATTGAATAGAGTTCATGAAACGATGCTGATAGTTGGTAGCCAGAATCCATTTTTTCAATGATATTAGCTTTGATTAGGTCAGAGAACTTCCTATTTTTTGTCCATCTAGAACCCTTGATGAAATCAATGATTTGCTTTTTGGGGATGGCTGAATCAGACTTGATTGATATCATGTGAAGGAGAACGTCACGGTTAGACTCATCAATCGCAGGAGCCATATTGATTATCTCATCTTTCCTTTTCAAGTTCAATGTTGATAGGTGGAAATAATGCATTTTATTAGCATTCATCACACCTCTGATCGTTCCCTTTTTCTCTAGGAGTCGTAGATGCAATGATAATTGCCCGCCGCCGAGTTTCTCAGAATTACGAATGGCGTTGAAATGAATGCCAGGATTTGATAGAATGATTCGCTCGATATCCATTCTTAAGTTCATTCCATCTTCTGTCTCTTTTCCTTTTCCAATCAGTTCAATGAAAGAGGGTACTAACTTGAATCTAGTCAAAGACAATGCCTTTGATGGCAGACTACTTATAGAGAAGACACCGATTGTTGCACCGACACCAATGAATAAGAGAAATCTTGGATATGTCAACCATAGTACTGCGATATAGTAAACTGCGTCAGTCAATAATTGGATTTCGTATTCTTCAAAATCCGCAGATAATCTTCTTGCTTCCTCATCGGTGACTGCACAATACCCATCAACGCGGAGAATCTTGTAGGTGTCAATTGAATCCAACTCGCCAATTATCGGTGGTTCAGCCATTCCCGCGATGATATTCCCGGACCACTGATTACTATTGTTGTCGAACAATATGTAAGACGGCATTTCGGAGTCTGGATAGAGCAACGGATTCTCAGGGTCACGATGATATACTTCGATTTGAGAAAGAGCGACAATATCTGGCCCACATTGAAAGTGTGGGAGACCATTGTGTCCCGAGATCATCATTTGGATAGAAAGGTCTGGTGTACCACCACTTGACCTATCAAAACCACTCAATGAATAATTTTCATCCGGGCAATCACAGTTGTAACTCATCGACGCCTTGTGATGTCCACTGCTGGAATTATATCTGCTCCACTCAAATGGATGTTGATTGATGGAAGAAGGTATTGATATTTCAAGGGTGAATGACCATAAATCAATTCCTAAACGGTTCCCTGAATACATGAGGCGGGTATATTGGTTTGTTACCGTAATTGCTTCCTTGTTGGGGTTCAATGAAAAAATGGATGACTGATTGAGGCGGAGAGCAAACTCTCCATCAAGTTCAGTGATGTCAAGAGGGGTACTACCTGCTAACTCAGTGATAATTGGATGTACGGCGTCGCCTGAATCTATTACTGGCGCAGGCAAAACAAGTTCAAAATCCACAAAGTCATTTTGGATGAAGAGATGGAAGATGAATTTCGTGAACTCTTCATTCTCATCCCCATTCTCTGCTCCAGAAATCGATGGAATTGGTGAAATCAACATGGCAAGGATGCCGAATATCAGCAAGGATTTGAATGTAGTTCGAATCAACTCACCTCCACGATTTACTTTCTCCACCTCGTTATTTCAGATAAATACTGAGTTTCCAATCTTGAGCGAAAATATACGCCGATGGCGGATTTGGAGATACCGGTTTGAAATTAATTTCTGGATAAAACACCCACACCGGTTTTTCGTTGTATGACATATATGGGTGATATGCTTCAATCCCACTTGGTAAGCCTACTTGCGAGGATGCCATGGATAAGCAAACCCTTGGTTGTGCGTGATATCCAGTGGTATAGGGGGCACCGTTTCCAAATGAGGGGTGACGCTTTCCTGTTGCAGGCTGTGCTTCGAATGGGGGATTTTCATCAGACCACCCTGATTGGTAAATGATCTCAGAGCCACTACTCACTTGCTTACCATTTTGGGGTCGGAGGTAACCTTGCCAGTAGTCCCAACCTTTACTATTTTCAGACTGAATTGCGTGGAAACTCTCGTAATATGTACTCGAATTTGCACCGTTTTGTTTCACTTCAATTACCCAATTAGTCCGGAAGAATGGTTCACAGTTATGTGACCCCCAATAAGGATTCTGCACCCAATCAACGAAAATGTCACTCAACTTGAATTCCGTTTGGTCGCCATTAATTGTTCTTTGAATTGATGGCATATTCTGAATTGTAGGGCCGCTGAAAGTGGTTCTCAGATAGGGTAGATTGACATTCGACTTTAGATTCGTCGGATTCTTCATCCATGCAACATTATTACTAGAAAATCTCATCTTTGACAAGTCTAACTTACTCGTCCCGCTCATGGCAGAAACATGCATTATTGTGTATTTCTTATTCCAAATTTGATACCACGGTGTAGTTTGAGACACGAGACTATGTTCACCTCCAAGTGCATGCCCGATGAAATGAAGAAAACGAGATTTACTTTGTTGGAAATTACTAATATCATCAATCCACAGTGCAAAGTCGTGTGAGGAAGTAACGGCTGACCCTACCCCCACTCCCATGTTTACACATCCGTGAGTGCTTGGTGTACTTCCCAATTTGTCATTAATGTAAATCACAAGTTCATAATGAGCGCCTCGTAAGTTTGGAGAGATAGCCTTTCTGTTATTCCACTGGTCCTCATTTCTGAAACTAACAGGCCCGTTAGCGAATTTCAATTTGTGCCAATCAGTAGTTCCGGATGAAAAATAATCAGTACATGTTTGGTCGTCACCCCCGCCGACAATCGGGGGGAGTGAATTTTGTAGTGAATCCCACCATTCTAACGACAATCTGACATTCAGTTGATTTCCATAAGTTGATTCAAATTCTCTGATCATCTTCTTGACCTTTTTCTGAAGAAGGGAGTTGCCCCCTTGATATATGTCAACGACCATGATTCTCAGAAGTGGTTTTGTTTCTTGTTGCGGCGTTTGAGTACCATAAGCGCCAAGAAAGGTGGCACCAGTTATTCCTCCAGTCCAAGGTACTGCTTGGACAAGGCCATCGTTATCAAAATCTTGGTCGAAAACTATGTACCCGTCTGGCCCGGGCTCTAACCTACTTTTTCTACCTTCATCAAGAGAGGTATAATCAACTACGATGACGAATGTTTCAAAATTGTAGAATTGCATTGTGAAGTGACACACATCCAACTGACCAGCATTCACTCCGTATGCAAATGACCATGTCTTATTCAAATCCCAATATTCACCATCGGATGGGACAATTCCCCCGCCAGCGACACACAAGAAATTGTCTGACTGTAAATCTTGAATTGTGCATTCATTCTCAGGATAATAGACTTCAAGATGGAATGTAGTGCCTCGATGAGTGAAATTAAAGAATTGGATTTGGTCGGTCATTATCATCTCAACTACAGTCCAATTGAACTGAACCGGACCTGATTTTTCACTAGAAAAAAGTTCTACTTCCTCCTCTCCCCCATGGGTGAGGAAAACTTCCTCTTCCGAGGTGGAATTATTACTATTGACAAACGAATCATTATTCATTTCCAATTCTCTGATTTGTTCCCGATTGTTGGTTGGGAACACCATTATTACGAGTACGATGACCACGAATATTACCTGGTATCTCATCATTTTCGCCATTGAGATGATTAGTATAAGGATTGTGGGATGAAGTTGCACCAATTATTCTCAGACTGCATGACTTTGATAGTGACTCTCCAAAGTAAGAAATAGTGATGGGTGGAAACCTAGTCTGTCCGTTGAGATATGGTTTCAACTCTCCCTAACTCTGTTTTCTTTTCTTGTAGGACATTTTCCAGATATGTACGATTAGGGGGAATCGCTTTGAATGGAAGTTGAGAGCGGGGGGCACGCCCATAGGGCGTTGGTGTGCGATTCATGCGTCGAAGATTCGTGGTGGATGAATCGGCGGCGAGTCAACAACAGGTGGTCGTCTATGCACTAGTGGTGCTGATTTCACTATCACTTCTCTCAACCGCAGCATGGTTCGCTCTTTCATTGGGTGACGGTGATTCGATTGATGATAACCCGATGACCAACTTCATAGACCCAGTTCACGAGATAGAGGATGAAAATCATAGTCATACCGACCTGATAGAACATCAGTTGGCGACTGCGAACATGAAACTCATTGACTACCACAATTTGAACTGCGATGGTAATGAGAAACCCCCACCTGAACTCGACAATGTGGCGGGGCGCCAATGTTATCCCGAATTCAAGAACACTGGGCCAACTCCAGGGGATAATTCGGAAGTCGCCATCGAAGGCAATTTCATGGACGACTGCAGAATCTTTGCTGATGGAACGGGTGGCTGCTACGCCTATGTCTCTTCATACAATCAGTTTGAAATTCTTGACATCTCTCGCCCCAACAACATCACTCTTCTCTCGACATACTATGCAGAGGTGGCGAGAATCATCGACATCAAGGTGACACCAGACAACAATTGGGTTCTCATAAATCACGAATTGACCAACAGTGAACTCGACCCGATTCCCAACGACGACGATGCCAACAGCGGTGGCAACCGCCTCGATGTCATCTATGTAGGCAACAAGTTGGAACCCGTCAAGGTAGCAGAATGGAACAACCCGCCAGCAGGATTCCACAATCAGGATGTCCATGTCTATTGCGACTGGCAGCCGGCCAATCCTGCATGGTCGGGTGAAGATTGTCATCTCTTCCTGTTCGGCGCAGACCCATACCCAGAGATGATAGAGGGGAGCAGTGGGACATATTACAAAGGCACTCAGATTTTCTATGTCCCACTCGGGTTCGAATCTTGGCTCCCCACGCAAACCGATGAGCAACAGAACACCAGCAGAGAAATCGTCCGATGGGGTGGCTATTCACCCAAGATAGACACGACCTGTGGCGGCTCGATTTTCAACCACGACAATGTCTATGCTGAACATCCCATAACCGGACAAAAACTGCTCTACATTTCGTATTGGGGGGCGGGTCTTCGAATAGTTGATGTTTCCAACCCGCCACAGGTTCCCGACCCAGAAGGAATCTCATGGCCGCAGAACAACGAGGTCGGCCGCTGGATGGGTTGCCCGACTGCTGACGAAGGCTGGTATGGCCCAGACGGCGGCGGCCACGCCGACATGACGGCGGAAGAGTGGCTCGACGCCAATCAGGGCAACGACAACATCCACTACGCAGTCCCTTACGACCACCTCGTCTGCAACGGATTCAGCGATTATGTACCTGAGGCACAGTGGCCCAAGGAGTGTGGAAACGGACCTGAAGACCCAACATACGGGGTGAACTGGCGGCACTACACCATCATCGCTCCTGAGTATGGCTCCAACGCAAATCATACTGGTTATATCTGGACGATAGACACCACCGACCCGAGCAAGCCATTTCTGGTGAGCAAGTGGAAACTCCCTGGTGAAGGCAAATTGGCGAATGGCTCGTCACACCCTCAACATTACATCCCTGGTGGCTACATCTTCAGCCCACACAACGGCGATACGGGACTCAACGGTGCGGTCTACTGGGCACACTACCACGCTGGTGCATGGGCCACCGACCACGGCCACATCTGGGAGGACCTCGTCTGGGAGAACGGAGTTCCAGAACCAGAGAGGGGATTCAAGGCGATTACGCAACTCGCTGAGACGCGCACGATGGGCTACTATCTCCCTGCTGGGCCGCCATGGCTCGATGATGCCAAGGCGACTCTCGAGTACGACATGGCGGATTGTTGGGCATCCTGTATGATTCCATTCGATTGGGGCTTGCAGTTTGACCCTCGCGGCTACATCTACATCTCAGAGATGGTGAGTGGAATCTATGTCGTTCAGATGGAATCCGACTACGACCCGCGCTACGTTTATCCACCACTCTGGCCCTATATCTACGAATGAGAGGTGGAACGGTTGCACCAGTTCCTTGGATTGGTTATGAAGTGGTTCCAACCACCTTCCCCCCACCCACCCACCACTCAACATCTGCCGGTTTTGCGTAGCAGTGCGGTGGCGCTGCTTCTCTTTCTGTCTGCATTTAGTGGTTGTCTTGGAAGTGAAGAGGAGATTCCAGATGATTTCTTCGGTGACGACATCCATCCCGCAGTGGCCGTCGAGCCGTTCTCACTCATCGATGAGAACGGCGAGGAATTTTTCAGCAGTTCGCTCGACGGCAAGGTCGTCATCGTCGTATTCATGTTCACCCGCTGTCCCGATGTCTGTCCAGTCGTGTCAGCGAATGTGAATTGGTTGTATCAACAGTTGGATGAGGCAGAGCAGGAACAGGTTGAGGTAATCTCCATCACCGTGGACCCTTGGACCGACAACTCGTCTGAGTTGGCCGCATATACGGAACAGATGGGGCTGGAGTGGCCACATCTGACCGGCGAGGTGGAGCAGTTGGAACCCGTCTGGGGCAATTTCGATGTCGGATTGAAGACCGTTTCAAGCGATGAATACGGCTACCAGAACAACACTTCTGGCGACGGTGGCGACGGGTCTGCTGAGGGGAGTGGCGACGGTGGGGAGAACAGCACATCCGCGAGAGGCGACGGTGGGGAGAACGGCACCTCCGCAAGAGACGACGGTGGGGAGAACAGCACATCCGCGAGAGGCGACGGTGGTGGAAGAGAGGGCGGAAGCGATGAGACGAGCGGTCGTCACCATCCTGAAATCGATTACTTGGTCGACCATTCGACAGGCACGATTCTCGTCGACAAGGATGGTGACCAGCGAGTCTGGTGGGGTGATGTCGATTGGGTGCCGGACCTAGCCTTGGATGATGTTCGGAAACTGATTTCACAATAGGGAACCACCCAACTGAGCCGTTTTTGGTTGCGCACAACTAGTCATCTCACACTCTCGCGCCACATGCAGAGAATACACAGGAGAAATCTTGAAATTGAGCCACCGATACACATCCGCACATGTTTGGTTTGTATTTATACGCGTATATCAAGGGGGAAAATATATATTCCAACTCATCAAAACTGTGCGAAGAGGGTTTGCATATGGATGGAAAGATGGTGGTCGCTTCGGTGATATTCGCAGGATTGGTTTTGTCATCAGGATTGGCGGTATATTTTGCCAGCCAACTTCCCGATGAAGTTGATGATGGTGGTGATGGGAATGGTGATTCACTAGGAGACGCTGGTCAGGTGGTGGCGAATGAAGCTCCGCAGGTCTTCTCCTCGGATGCAGTTTTCGAATTTGGGGAGAGAGTCGTCCTAACCGGATTCGTTGCTGATGAGAATGTGAGTTCGGTATCAGTTCAGATTCAGAAATTCACTCAGGACTCTCTCGCAACACCATTCTCCACATCGAACATATCAGTAGGCGAAGATGGTCTCTTCTCAGAGAACTTTACCGAATTCACGGTCCCGGGGGAAATTCTTGTTGAAATCGTGGCTACTGACGATGAGGGGGTGTCTAGTGAGACGAAGATGGTGCGTCTTGTTCTGCTTGAACCGGATGAAGAGCCTGTCAGAATGACGATGCACTATATTTCGGCTGAAGAAGGAAGCAGTTTGGGCCTACTACGAGGCGAACTCATCCATCTCTTCCCTGAAACTTGCTCGGTTGAGTTTTGGCCGTCAGGCCAGTCCACGATCGAGGGGGTTGTCAATTCCAGCTCCAGCACTTATGTGATGGCAGTTGATGAGGAAACCGTTGAGCGTGATGGTGAAGTTTGGGCGACATGTGGCCTCTATTCAGTTGAAACAGTAAATTTCACCTATCGCCTTCCGATTCCGGAAGAACCGCCGGTGGAAGAGGTGACGGATAGTGACGGCGACGGAATAGTCGATGCAGATGACGAGTGTGAGGATTCCCCTGCAGAACCGGTTTGGCCGAACGGTTGCGCTCAGTCAGAATTGGACAGCGATGGCGATGGAGTCACCGATGACATCGACCTCTGCCCAGACACAGGTGCCGACATGGCGGTGGATGCAGATGGCTGTGCTGAGAATCAGAAGGACGCTGATGGTGACGGAATCAGTGATGCTGGCGACCAATGCCCAGACACCCCGCCGACAGAGGTTGCTGATGCCAACGGCTGCTCCGACTCTCAGAAGGACCAAGATGGCGATGGGGTACCCGACTCAACAGACCAGTGTCCGAACACGATGCCTGGTACGACGGTCGGACCTGATGGATGCGAGGTGATTGAATACAGCAAAGATGAGAGTTGGCTCTGTCAAGGTGCGGGAGTAGGCCCTGTAGAGGACCTAAATCCGTACTACGGATATCAGTCCAACTCGAACAGCCCATTCACCTGTCGTATCTCAGTGACCATGTCATCAACCACCATGACAGTCAATTCCAACGGTATTCCAAGCCATGATTTCGCCTCCACGCGAGGCTGCTGTATCGATGAGGTTGACTACACTTGGTCATTCCCACTCAATCCTGTGAACGACTCCGACGGAACATACGAGATGGCTCCCGACCGCGGGGCTGTGGCGGTGTCAGTGGACGGTGTTCCACTGTTCGGGCCGGAGGATGGCCCCGGCAGTGATGCGGTTGCATTGGAACACGAGTATTTCGTCGAGGACAGACAGCAGATAGACCTTGGTATCTGTGGCGCCCACGGGGCCGGAGTCACCGCCCACTACCACTTCGACGCTAATTGTGTCCACTGGACTCCCGCAGCCGGCGAGGATATGACTGATTATCATTGGTCAAAGATTGACTCGACACAACATTCGGGAATCATCGGTTGGGCTTTTGATGGTTATCCAATCTACGGAATGTATGGATGGGATGACCAACAGAATGTCGTGATGGTCGGCAGCAGTTACCAACTGAAGGCGACTGGCGACGACGGCTATAACGGCATGGATGACTGGGAGTATATTCCGGGTCTCGGAGACCTTGACGAGTGCAACGGTAGGTGGGGCCCCACTCCAGAATTCCCTGAAGGAACATACCACTATGTCTCGACACCACGCTCTGGCTCAACCCAGACCCACACCGACATCAATGGTCAGACTGTAGATATGATCGGTTTCCCATACTTCCTGCTCTGTTATCATGGTGAAGCAACCGGTTCCGGCAAGGGCAACGATGGCGGTGGTGGCGCTCCACCCGGGGCTGGTGGCCGAGCCTACGAGTTCAACAGCCAATCCATCAGCCATGAGCCAGCACACAGCGACCGCGTTTTCGAGGTACAGGATAATTACCCAATATGGTTGGACCTGACCGTGACCTTCTCGCTGTTCGCCATCATATTCGCCGGTTGGGGCTCCGTCCAGAGGAGAAACTGACAGACCTCAAATTCATTTGTGCGCGGATTACCGAGTTCTGATTTGTGGAGAAACTGACAGACCTCAAATTCATTTGTGCGCGGATTACCGAGTTCGGATTTGTGGAGAAACTGACAGACCTCAAATTGATTTGTGCGCGGATTACCGAGTTCGGATTTGTGTAGTCACATAATGTGAGGTTCTCCCTCAAAAAAAATAGAGGATGAGTGCAACGAGATGCAAGAATTGTCAACGCTGGGACCAATGGATTGCTTATAATGGAGCAACTGGGGAGTAGACGGGGCCATCGGACGATAGTGACAGAGAGCAGCGTAATCAGTCATCCAGTGATATGTTGGGTGATGTAGGGATAGGGGAAATCAACCGTTAGAGGGTGGCTTCTTCACATCATTGAATTATGCATCCCGATGAGGGCCAGCATGCCGCCGATGACGGTCACATTGGCAAGAAGGTGTAGCATCCTCTCCATCTTCTCATTCTCATCAGACTTATTCCACATTGGAATCACAGAAATTGTCATCGCTGACCAGATGCAGATGAGTCCAACCAGCGCAGAGATGAAGAGTTCATGGATAATCAGCAGCACACCAAAGAAGAAGAAGAGTAACGAAATCAGACTCATCATCAATCTCGTGTTCGGCATATCCTTCCGGTTCATGAACTCGAGAGCCCTCCCCAAGTCGTAACGCAAAACCATGCTGAACAATACCATGGCAGACCCAATTATTGCGGTACCTGCTTTGTGGAGTGAGAGGCCAGAGAGAGTTATACCATCGACCACATTGGCAGTTCCACTGATGGCGTTCCACATCGGCCCATCCAACATAGCGATAGAGATACCGATTGTCGCGAATACCTTACAGGCAAATATTTCGACATCGATAGTCCTCCCCTTCTCGACTCGCCTCCGTCGTAGGGCCAATAAGACGAGCACGACTATCAGATCTATGATGATGAGGGCCAACCCCCATGTTGCATAGATTCCTGTCAGAACCAGCAGGCTGCCACATATTCTGATAATCACGCTGATGAGCAAGGGTTTCGTCAGGACATCTGATTCCCTAAAGAAGTGAAGTTTTCCAAATACATTCTGATTATTGAGATTATGGATTGCTGAGACGAGAATTCCAAGGGCGAAGATTGTCTGGCCGACGAGGAGTAACGGGTCTCCATCTACCAACATTATGTGGTGTGAAGTGAACGAATCGGATAAATTGACCGCAAACATCTCTCCAACAGACCGCCGAAATTGCAGAGGGTTGATTCGGACATCCCCTGAGAGGGGGTGCATTGCAGCGGAGTGGAACTCTACACAATCCAATGAATCTGGTTGAGGTCACCCGATGAACCAAAGTATGAAGGTGGAGCCATGCAAGGTGTTGTAGATGGCGATGTAGGAAATGAACCCGCCAATCAACTGGACGTTGGTGATGATGTGCAACATGCGCGTCGTCTTGTTCTGCTCACTACTCTCTTTCCACATCGGAATGATTGAGATGGTCAGTCCACTCCACAAAAAGACCAACCCGAGTAGGGAGACGACCACCAGTTCGGTGACCATGATGGCCACTCCGAAAGAGAAGAAGAGCATGAGAGTCAAGTTCAACATCAGCCGCGTGTGAGGTATGTCCTCCCTCTCCACCGCTGATAGGAGCCTCTCCATATCATAACCCATGGAAAAAGCGAATCCGACCATTCCTAAACCGGTGAGAACCTTGCCCACTGCAGCGAGTGAAATAGTCATC
Organism: uncultured Candidatus Poseidoniales archaeon; assembly: GCA_964342465.1. Taxonomy (GTDB): domain Archaea; phylum Thermoplasmatota; class Poseidoniia; order Poseidoniales; family Thalassarchaeaceae; genus MGIIb-Q1. Next base: position 14,375 of record CAYFFQ010000010.1, read on the forward strand.
TCGACACCAGATACGATATTGACCTCTGGGGTCAGGAGACCCCACCTCGGACCTTCAAGAAGGATTAGGCTCAATCCGAGAGTTGAAATGATCCGATGGATATGGAATTCAGAGTCGATGGAGGTATCCCATCCGGCGCCAAGCCTTCGTTTCAAATTGATAATGAGACCACTGGCAAGGATGATGATTACCATCACCAAACCAATCGATGCAAATGTGCCACTGCCGATGAGCAGACCACCGACTATACAGAGTAGGCCAGAGAGTTTCAGGAATGTTAGTTGCTTTGCATCTCGGGTGGAGAAATGTAGCCTTTGATTCTCTTGAAGATTGATGATGAGATACAGACCGGTAGCGATGAAACCGAGGGCAAAGACGGTCTGTCCGACCAGCAGCAGTGGGTCGCCCTCCACCAACATCAGTTGGCGACGGGTGATTCATTCGGATAAACAAACCGCATTCTACTCACCGAAAGACCGATGAAATCGCCGCCTTTGAGGTCGGGCATTACACGATATGCAAACTGCAATTACCCCCCCCACACACACCACCATCGACCTCCCTGACCCCCCGAACAGTAGTCCGTCAATTCGGAAGTCATCCCGAGAGGGGCAGCATTCACGTTCTTTTCTCAGAGGATGGGTTGATGGCGCAACCACTCAAGGTCGGAAATGTAGAGTTGGCGTATATCATCCAATCCGAGAACCAGCATAGCCAGCCTCTCAAGTCCCATGCCCCAAGCACAGACCGGCCACTTCAAGCCGAGCGGTTCGCACACTTCAGGCCGGAAAATTCCTGCGCCCCCCAACTCCAGCCATTCACCCCTCCACTTCACCTCCACCTCGAGGCTTGGTTCAGTGTATGGGAAGTATGCCGGACGTACGCGAACTTCTGGATAACCCATTTTCGTGTAGAACTCTTTGAGGGTTGTGACCAACATCGGAAGACTCGCTTCCGGTTCCATGATTATTCCCTCTATCTGGTGAAACTCAGGCAGGTGGGTTCTGTCGATGCTCTCCTTGCGGAAGACCCGCCCGATTCCGAAGACGCGGCACGGTTCATCAGAATGTTCTGCGAGATGGCCGACCGTGTTCACAGTCGTGTGAGTGCGGAGCATCCCCTTCTGGGCGATTTCGCTCGAAAACCGGCCGCCCCACCCTCTGCTCCCCGTCTCGCCGCCATGTTCGTGCACATCGGCCCACTGGCGGAGCCGGTCGGGAGGGATGTCAATGGATTTCGGATTGTCGAGATAGAATGTGTCCTGCATCTCTCTTGCTGGGTGGTCCTGCGGTATGAACAACGCATCCATGTTCCACCCTGCTGTCGTCACATAGTCGCCTTCGATTTCAGTGAATCCCATCTCGAGAAAGATGGCGCGTATTCTCTCGATGAGTGCCTGCATCGGGTGCGATTTACCGATGCTCGGTATCGGTGCGTCGCGGGTGACATCGTAAGGTTTGAACTCCGCTTCTCTCCACTCTTCACCTTGAAGAAGTTCGGGGGTGATGTCGGCGACTCTCAGTCTTTCAACCAAGTCGGACTCAGCAACTGCCCTGCCTGCGTCAGTGAGTGTCCAAGTGCGATGCACCTCTTGTGATGAAGTGATTATTCCCTTGCGAGCGCGGAAGTAATCGACCAGAGAGACATCCAAGTCTTTTTCTGACACTCCATTTTCCCCGTTTTCGGATAGTATTGAGATGAAATCAGTTCTCATCTGAATCGTAGCGGTAATCGCTCCAGTTGTCGCCGGCACGACGAATTGTCCACGCTCGAGTTGGATGCCGAGGTCTTTGAGAAGACCTATTCCGGCACCTGCTTCCTTCTTACTCACAACACCAGATGCCTGTAGTTCCTTCATCCCAACTACGCCTTCCTGCGCCGAAAGCCAATCCCAGATTCGCTCTTCAAGAAGCCCATCCGTCGCCGCATCATCTCCTGTCGCGGTCAATCTCCAAATCGTTGCGCTCTCTTCAGTTAGCAGGATGAGGCCCGCTTCGAAGAGGCTGCCGCCGGCCCCAGCAACATGAGCTTGGTCACTCCATCCACAAGCGGTTAGTAGGGGTGCGAGTTGCCACACGCGATGGGCATCACTCTGCATGGCCTTGAGCATCCGCCGTTCGTTGTTGCCCAACTCCACGCCTCTTCCTCCACCACCTTCGACAGGCCGGTCCACCTTCAATCAATTGGCGCACTCCACTCGGCATAAGCCTCTATCCGACTGATTGCAGCGGAGCATTGATTGCCCCTCCGCCACCTGCTCAATCAGTGCGAAGCGGCCCATCTCTAATCGTCCTGCTCCTGCTCGCCATCCCCTTGGCGTCGATGGCGGCGCAGACGGCATGGGTCGGTGACATTCACACAAGCGGCGAAAGCCGAGAGGATGGCGAGAGGGGAATTGGCGTCCAATCACTGATGGACACAACCGATAAGCCGTTTCACGGCGGCCAACGGAATACATCCACCTCATCACCACAAAAACCAGCGGTATTGTGGGATGAAGCGCACCCCAACGGCTGGGCACAGTCTGGTCGCGGCAGCAACGAAATCAACCGAATAATCATCCATGTCACACAGGGTTCCTATGCAGGGGCGGTCTCATGGTTCAACAATGCGGACGCACAGGTCGCCGCCCATTATGTGGTCAACAACCATGATGCTCCATATTCCTCCAATCTCAATCACGCAGATGGTGAAATCACGCAGATGGTCGCAGACGAAGACATAGGGTATCACGATGCCAACGCCAACAGCAACAGCATCGGCATAGAACACTCTGCCTACATTGACCCCAATAACGGCTACCGTGTGGACGGAGGATTCTCGACGGCGATGTATGAACAATCGGCAAAACTGGTCGCTTGGCTCACCTACATCTACGATATACCGGTCAACCGTTATTTCATAGTCGGCCATTCTGAGGACGAGCATTTTGGAGGGACATCCTCGCACCAAGACCCTGGCCCAGACTGGAATTGGACATACTACCTCCGGCTTGTCAGAGATTATCGCGGCTCGACCGACGAACTACCCCTTGACAGGGTGGTTGAGGTCACCACAGACACACCACTGTTCAGAACCGCGGCGGGGGGTGAAACTGGATTGGTCGCCCATTCGGGGGAGAGATACCACGCTACTGCATATTGTCTATGCGGCCCTGCGGGGAGAGTGAAGGTGCAATTCAACTCTTCCGAGAGCGTATGGGTGCAGACGGCAAATATCAGGCAGGTTGATTCGGCAACACTGTTCGATGTTTCATATTCTGACCTCTATGATTGGTTGAATGTCCGTGATAGCGCAGCAGGTAATGACCTTGCGAATATCTTCGATGGTCAGTCATTCGTGGCTGTGAACAACGCCACTTGGAATGAGTTCTATTATGGAGGTCGGCCAACAGCCTTCGCCCATTCAGATTTCATGGTGGCGAGGGAATGGTTGGCTCCGCAATTGGTTCAGCCACCGCAGATTGATTCGCCCAGCAATGAATCGCTTCTCAACACGTCAGTGTATTGGAGATACGAGGCGCCGCCGGTGGTAGCCTCCTACCTCCGAGAATTCAGTTTCACCCTTAGTGGGCCTGATGGGGAAGTGCGGTTGCAGGGGGGAAACTTTGGCAGTGGTGCAGATATTGGAGTTTTTCAACCGTCCCATACTCTCGACGAGGTCGGAGTTTGGAACTGGTCTTTCACATTCTATGACCCCGTAGGGGTTGCACAGATTCCTTTGTTTGCATCAATCAATGTCGTCGAAGAGGAGGTTGAACTCCTCGGCTGCATGGACGCGAACGCTTCCAATTTCGATGTGAATGCCACAATTGATGACGGCTCATGTGAATATCCCCCACCTCCCGTTCAGGGTTGCACCGACTCAAGTGCGGAGAACTTTGACTCCAATGCTACGGTGGATGATGGGTCTTGTCTCTACTCTGAACCGCCGGTTCTTGGGTGCATGAACAGTAGTGCGTTGAATTTCGATACGAATGCTACACTGGACGATGGCTCCTGTCAATACCAATCAGCACCCATCTTCGGTTGTACCTACCCCGATGCACGGAACTACGATGTTAATGCCACGGCTGATGATGGTTCATGTCGTTTTTCCGACAATGGTTCAGAGGATGACGAGTCTGCCGAGACAATCGTGGGTTGTACCTATCACAACGCTGTGAATTTCCGACCGGATGCCGAACTAGATGATGGCTCATGCATCTTCCCGCCAACTGATGGCAGCAGTCAAGGCGACGGTGGTCAGGGCGGCGATGGAGAAGAAAGTGGTGGAGTTGGGTCGAATGATGAAGCAACCAGTGCGTCGCTCTATAGGGTGTTGGTCGCTGCCGTGGTATTACTATTGTTCTGCATCTCAACGATGACAATTATCATGTTCTCAACCCGCGATTCGGATTGATTGACACTCCCCTCACGCCCTGTTGGTAGGCGATTCACCACTCGCTTTTGACCCCCACTCATGTGACCGCCAGTGTCGCTCACGCCCTGTTGGTCATCGATTCACCACTCGCTTGAGACTCTCACTCATGTGACCGCCAGTGTCGCTCACGCCCTGTTGGTAGGCGATTCATTCCTCTTCAGCGGCGAGATAGGCTTCCAACTCCTCCGGAGTCACCATCGCATCACCCTCATCGTCATCTTCGGGTTTGTCCCACAGCATGGTGTCACATCCACCACAGATGAAGGTCTGGGGGCGCGCCCCATCAACCCAACTGACCTGTCCACACTTTCCACAGAGAACACTTGTTCTGATAGGCTCATCGAGAGTCGTGTCAATTCTGTACATGATACTACCCTCTGCACCTTGGGGAAGTTCACCCGCATCAGGCTCCCATTCTTGAATATCCTTTTCGCTCATTGGTCTTGGTTCTTCGACCCGCGAGTATGCGAGGAGGAACATGACAGCACCCGCCAACCCTATCGGTGCGCCGACTGCGATGTAGGAAGGGTTGGCGAAGACCACTCCGGATGCTGTGAACAGGCAGAGCCACGAAGCGATGAAGAGGTTGGCTCTGGTATTGGCCCCCATTTACTTCCCTCTCTCTTCTTCGTGGCGGCCATTGTCCCAATCCATCTCTATGCCGCTGAAGTCAGCGGTTGTGGCAGCATGTTGGCTACCCTCAACCCGTCACGAAATGCCACGCATCAATGAGGATTTGGGCGGCTCGTTCCATCTGTTTACTCGAGATTGAGCATATTCCGACTCGGATGCCCCCTCTCAACGGCACCACATAGAGATGCGATTCCGCCGCTTTCTCGGCGATCGCAACGGGGTCATCAAAAGGAATGAATGCAAAATAGCCGTCATCCGACGGCATCAGCGGCATACCCGATTCACCGATTATTCGGTTGAAGGTCCGCCTTCTTCGGTGCAGCAACTGCTTGAGTCTCGCCTTCTCCTCCCCCCAAGCGAGAGCATTTTCTTCTTCATTGTGAATGCCAACTAAAGCAGACTGGGGCAGCCGTGGGGCGAGTGACCATGTTCCTCTACCGGTGACCGCGCAGACCTCTCCCAAGCGATTAACATAATCTTCGGATGGGTGAAGAAAAACGATTGCCCCACATCTGAGGCCATAAATGGTGTGTGACTTGGAGGCGGAGAATCCCCAACAGACCAGCAGATTGTCGGGCCAGTCAGCCCAAGAGAACTTCTTGTGGATAGTTTCTGACCAGCCATACGGTTCGTCTGCATATACTGCATAGGCGGTGTCTAGGAAGAGGGTGACTCCGGTTTCGGGATGGTTTGTGGCACAATCGATGAAGGCATCGAGGACAACTTCACGTCCCGCCTCATCCAGCGACAGACCAGTAGGGTTGTGGGCGGGGTCGTTCAACCAAGCTAGAATACGGTCCTGTTTCGCGGCGAGTTCTTCCAATGAGCCTGTGAGTGCTGAGAGGTCAACCTTAGAATGACCCCCTTCACCACTAGTGTTGAGTATCGGCCATTCCTTGATGGGAAGGCCACATTCTGCCGCCAGTGTGTCATAAGGTGACCAGCGGCGGGAGCGAAAGAGAACCGTCTCTCCGACCGCCAACATGGTGCGGGCGGAAAGATAGAGGGCGCCCGTTCCGCCTGGTGTGGCGACGGCGTGGCTGTGCAGTCCGATATCGTGCAGGCTGGCTAGGCGCGGCCCGACTGCCAATTCAGCAGCCAACTTCTTGAATTCGGGCAATCCAGCGAGTGGTGCATACGAAGAGTAATCGATATCGCTCTGATTACGGAGGGACTTCATCACCACTCTATTGACGGCAAGGGTGCCGTCATCTTCAAGCAGGCTGCCGACAGTTCCATTGATGGCCGGCTCGCCGAGAGCCTTCGCCTGTAGATAGCGGCCATACCATGTGAAGATGGTATCAGTCCCATTCTTGACCCGACTCTCATCGGGAAGAAATGTTGCTTCTAGCCGACCCAAATCCACGACGAACACCCAAGGCACCGGTGGTCCGCCGCCGAGCCGTCCTAAGGCCATTCAATTATCAAACCATTCCTCAAAACATCAGGGAATTTCTGTTGAGTAGCATGGTCGGTTGAGCGTGTATCAAAGATGCACAGTTCCTTCTCCAAACAACAGACTATATTCCACTTTTGAGGTTGTTTTTGTTGTTCAAGCCAACGGTAATTTTCACTTTCCCCTAGAGGGGGAAAGTTCACATTGAGCACCAATCCTGAGCAGATGAGGGAGGGCTCGTCAGTGAAGCATCAAGCATTCGTTCTCACCATCCTTATGCTCTCTTCATCACTTTTCGGATTGTTCATCAATGCCACTGGCATCTTGGAAGAAGCCGATGGAGGTGGCAGCCAACCAGACGAACTCGGGCCTGAGGCGATTCGGGATTTCGCCTCGCTGAACTCATCTGAGATAGTATCCATTTCAACCATTCCGACAACATTGTCTAATTCATTCAAGGTGCAGGTCGAAGAAGGGAAGGCGGTCAGGAACATTTCCCTTGAAATGCAGCCGAAGGCGCTTCCGCGCGACGAAGCGGTCTCATTCACTCAACCCAACGACTTCAATCAGACTGGAGCCATTTCAGAGGGCATCGACTTCAACAACTCCGGCTTACAAGTCTCAGCCATCGATGAGTATTGGGATTTTGAAGGGAGTAACAATCTCCCCACAGGGTGGACCTCCACAAATTCGTACTATGGCCGAATCAACACCATGACCTGCGGCACCAACGGAACGAGTTCCCGCTCACTCACGGTTCGCCACAACAGTGTCAGCGTCACTTCCAATCAGATTGACCTCTCATCACTTTCCACAGGCCAAATCTCCTTCTGGATGCGGGAGGGGCAATCGGGTTGTGGTGAAGACCCCGACAGCAGTGAGCACATGTATGTGGAGTATCTCCGTTCTAGTGGTTCGTGGGGGCAGATCACCTACTTCAACGCAGGACTAGGCTATCCCTACTACACACCCCGAAGTGTCTCTTTCAGTCTGCCAAATGACGCCTTCCACTCCAATTTCAAGTTCAGGTTCCGCCTTTCGCACGGTTCGGGAACATGCTGCGACTGGTGGTTCGTCGATGATGTCAGGCTTACCAAACCGGGTGGCGAAGGTTCGTGGTCCACGCCCGCCTTCGGACCCAATGCTTCGCTCGCATCATTCCGCTCGCTTCCCGGCCCATACGGGGTCATGAGCATCGACACCGATGCACCGGCCAACGCGGTCAGTTGGTCGGTGCTGGATGCGAGCAACGGCTCAGTGCTCGATGGATTCTGGGAGAGGAGTGAAAGGTGGGCCGACTTGGGCGGCATCGATTGGAAGAGGCATCCGGCGATTCGCCTGAAGGTGACTCTCAGTGCGCAAGGCACGGGAACGGTATCGAAGATCAATGGCGTCCATATTCAGGGCCGGTTCGTCAATTCGTTCGATGACAACCCGAACGATTGGAACCTCGTCGCCTGTACATGGGACGGTGACAGCATCACAGGCGACGGTGAAGCCTACTCGCCGACAATCATTTCTCGTCGGCCCATCAGTCGAATAGAGAGTGATGCCGTCGCCACTGGAAGCGGTTCCCTTCAGATTGCTTTGGATGGCGCCGGCTGGGCCGACATTACCAACAGCGGTCTCACCGTTCTTGAGAGGCCAGCCCACGAAATCAAATTCAGATGGTATGGGGGCGGCCAGACCTTCGACCTACAGAAATTCGATGTGAATCTTCACTCTTCTGGCCTGCCCGAATCCCCGAGAATCGACCTGTGGGGGGATGGTGTTGACGAGTGGGGAGTGGTGAACCAGTCCATCGGCACATGGGGAGCACAGGACCGTCTAGCGGATGGAAACCTATCACGCGCCGTCAAATTTCCCGGTCAGCACAACATCCCTCTGTGGATTCCGAGAGACACATCCGGTGACCTGATTTTTGAGATTTCACCTGACAACTCCAGCGGAGTCTCCGCCCTGATGGTGCAGTTGATTGTCGACGGGACTCTCGTCGCTTCGTGGAATCACGGCTCAGCCTCGGATTCGAGGATTCTTCGATTGCAGGGCAACGACAAGACCAATTTCATGACCGAAGTTGCACTCTCACAACCCGTTTGGAGTCAGCATGGTGTGGAATACGTGGCTGCAGAACTGGTGCTAGATGCACAGGCTGGCGGGGCGACGCTGTCTGGATTGTTATTACCCCATTCGCCTGTCGCAAACTTGCATTTTGAGCCCTCAGACCCACTAACCCTTCGCCTCAATGACATGGCGAAAAGCATGACTGCGAACAGCGGTTGGGTGACTTTACCGCTGAGTATGATTTGGAACTATCCCGCATCCATGGAAGTGACACTCACGGCTCTAAACAGCGGGGACTCCGCTGCCATCGTTCTTGAGCAGGCAAGCAACCTTTCGGCCACTCTCACTCCATCGTGGAGAATGGTCGAGATAACCAACAACATCTCATTCAGCAACGGCCAGTTGGCTGCTCTCAGGTATGAATTGACAGGATTGAGGAATTCTCTCGTCTATACGGTATGGGTAGGAGCCAACCCACTCCCAAATGATTCCCTTGTCGGAGATGCTGATGCAATAATCCTCCCAGAAACCTTCGCAGTGGGGCCATATTCCCCCCCTGCCAACGCCAGTGGACCGGGGGTCTGTTGTGAATTGCATCCCACCCTCTCCTTCTCACCCAACGCCACTTGGGATGATGAGGAGATGGTCACACTCTCGGTGCGCGGTGTGATGGTCGATGGACTGATTTCACTACCGTGGGTACAGAGGTTCGGCGTAGGCCCCTCTCAGGGTGTGGAGAATGATATCAAGGTGTCAGAATGGCGTGTTCTTAATGACCGAGGTATCGTGATTCCAGAGCACACCTCATACCTGAAATCAGATTCCGACATCACGATAGAAGTCGAATTAGGGTTTGAAAACATCGAGTCTCTGTTCGGCCCGCGTGCTGGTGAGGCCGAGGTGCGCCTCTACGAAAACGGCATCCTGAAGAGCACGACGACCCATCTTGAGAGAGGTGTGGCGACATTCGTCACGCGTACTCCGGCCGTTACCGGCGTGGTCAGTTATTCGGTCGAATTTTCTCCCCTCGTCGGTGGCGACGATGTCACGACAGTCGCTCTGCAGAGAGTGTTTGAAATCGATGGTTTGCCACCTCAGGTGGTGTCCAAGAACATCGCCGACCACGACCATCTTGAACCGTCGTCGGCGCAACAGTTTGTTTTCGAGATATCCGACCAGCCGACACTTCCCACCGACATCACTCTGATGTTGTGGCGACAGTGGCAGGATGATGCCGACGGCGACGCAGAGGCCGACGCCGGTGAATACCAGCCCCAATCACTCGACCTTCCGGCCAATCTCAGCGGCGCAAGTGGAAATTACACCTTCACCTTTGATGACACCTTCGGACTGGAAGGCGACATTGTCGCCGCCTATATCATCGGCTCTGATGCTGCTGGGAACATGATTGAGGGTGGTGGCGGAGCAGAGGCGGGTCAGACCCTTTTCATGTATCAACTGATGAGCGATGAAGCCCCATCAATCAATCGTCAGGGGGCTGGTTGGGATGGTGGGGTGCGAGAGTGGCTTCACCCTTCAGTGGTCTATGGGCTAACCCTACCCTTCACTGAGGAGAATGGTTTTTCGGATGTTGAAGGTGTCACACTCAACCTCGCTGGGAACTCCGAGAACGACATTCTGAATGTGAGATGGAACTCCACTTCAGAGTCATGCCTCAGTAGCAGTTTTGACCTGCAAATCATTTCCTGTGAGGTCTCGGCGCAGCAAGGAAACCTCTCCGCCTTCACCAGTGATTTGCAGATTCACCTCGAATTCGTACTTTCATGGGATTTACCAAGAGAAGATGGTCTGCGTAGAGAGCCTGACCTAGAGGTGGTGGATAGAGCAGGGCAGGGTGCTTGGATAGCCTATCCCGAACTTAGATGGAGATATTCGACCGATATGGAAATCGTCACCGAGTCGGTGCAGGTCTCACTCGATGAAGGAAGTCGTTCCTCGGATGGTGCGTGGGTGCGACCAAACAGCAACATCACCATTTCGGGAAGAGTAGCGTTCTCCCCAAGTGGTGACACACCTCAAGATGAAATCAAAGTAAAGGTACTTCTCGATGGAAGAGGACAGAGCGTAAGAACGGAAGATGGTGATTGGCAGGTCACCCTCAAGGCTCCGAACAATGCCCCAGAAACTCCAATCCCACTAACCTACGAATTGACCGACCTGCCGGCGATGGCTCGTGATGTGACTGATGAGGGTATGTCCTCACTCCTGATTACTGTAGACGCCACCGCTCCGATACCGGTGGCGGTCGTCGGACCGAGAGAGGGCAGCATCATCCCGATTTCATCTCTCTCATCTGTGGTGGTCGAACTACAGATTGATGAGAGAGAACAGTTGGACGGGGAATCACTTTCACTGCATTGGCTTGTCACCCACGGCTCCTCTCCCTACGGAGACGAGATTGCCAGTGGCAACTCATCCATGCATCTCCCTTCTCACAATGCCGCCGGCGAGGCAATCCCAGTGCGAGCGACCTTCAATCTCGCTGGCGCCATCCCCGCACAATACCTATCCAATGAGTTGGCCGTCCATGTTTGGGTGGCAGGCAGCGACATGGTCGGACATCAGATGGTCTCGGACATCCAGTTCAATTCACCGAACAAACCTCTGGCGATGTGGACTCTACAACGTCTCGAGGCGAAACTGGTGGTGGACCGGAACAACCTCTCATACTCACACTACAGCGACCTCGTTAGTGGTCAATCGGTCACCGTGACAGTGGCGGTGGAGAACCTCGGGCAGGTCCATGGTACGGCGGAGATAACCCTGATTCAGGTGGGCGCGCAGGGCGAAGAAGTCGTGGTCACCCCCGTTGCTCGACAGGTTGGTGTGGACCCTCGCTCTTCATCTATAGTTCAGATAGACTGGCTCCTGAAATCGTCAGGACATTTCCACATCAAGGTGCTGATGGATGGAGAGGAGGTTGCTATCGGTGAGACAATCAGCGTCGATGAAGCGAAGGCCGAGGGGCTGCTCGGTGACCTGCAACAGCGCGGCTTCACCCTAGAGTGGTTGGTCATCCTCGGAGGTCTGTTCATCATGCTCACCGCCATTATCGTGATTGCCATACGGGCTGGTGGCCCCATCGATGAAGATGAGTGGGCCGATGATGTCGATGCGACCGCCTCCCTCGAAGCGGAGATGAACGGCGGAGGTGACAGTGCTGCCATCGCCGCCAGTGAATGGGCGACGATGCAAGCTCAGTCCAGTGATCTAGGACAACCAACAGAGTGGACGCCTGAGCAGATTGCTTGGTGGCAGGGGCAACAGAGCGCTCAGAGCGGAAGCAGTTGGACTCCCGAACAGATAGATGAGTGGCGGCGGCAACAGGGCCAGCAGACTGAATGGACGCCTGAACAGATCGCCTATTGGCAGGCGCAACAGGCCGAATGGTCGGCAGAACAGGTGGCCACATGGCAGGCGCAACAGGCGCAGCAATACGGTGATTCCAGCCAAGAGGGATATGGCTGGCAATGAACCGTCACATTCCTTTTTTAACCTCGAATCCATGCATTCCCTTATCGGACATCTTGATAACTTCGTCTCACTTGGGTTAGTTGTTTGCTGGCACGAGAATACAGCATTGTATTTGCCGAAATGGATGCTTTCTCTGATTAGATTGAACTCATCTCCGGCCCCATTTTGATACCGCCTTTCGCGGCTAGATGCCCCTCGGTGAAAGATGTAAGATAGAACTGACATACGAGTTCAATGCGACGCACATATTGAGTATGTGCACTTTCCCTCTAGCCTACTCCTTTAGGGTGTGGTTGGTTCAGTAGGGGTGAAGAGTTGTTCTGAGAATGGGCAGAATCTTAATGTGATATTTGATGCTCAGAAAAACTGTGAATTACAAGCCACTCCTCATCTCATTGCTCATTCTTGGACTATTTCCTACTCAAGTTTTGTCTGAGAATCCAAAGAACAATGGATTGGATGTCACACCTATCCCCGATTATCTCCAACCATTTGATGATTTCTTTGGAAAACATGTTGATGTGTTCGGAATACCGATAGTCGCAACAAGTGGAGTTTCCGATGATTATGTTCTTCATGCCGCCAACATCATGGCCCAGTATCTTGATACCAATGCTGATGAGGAGATTGACGATGAACAAGTTGTCGAATCTATGAAAAATCAAAAAGCAGTGTTAATCGTTACTGAGAACGAGGGTGAAACCGAGAGATTCTTCAAAGGAATATCCCGCGAAATTGAGGACAATTATGTCACGCAAGACCTCGCTCAAGAGGAGATGGCTCTGCCCGGCTCCCCAAGATTTGATGCCTCACTTGAAGAGGTACTACATCTTATCACAAGTACTGGTTACGGGGGTGCATATCCTGAAATATGGGGTACAGAGAGTGAGAGTGAACTATTGCTGTTGACCGATAATGCCCGCGGCGGCAAATTCTCATCACCACCATCAGCATATCCAGAGAATGCTTGGTTCCATTACGATGACAAGACGTGTGATAGAATGTGCAATGCTGTCGAATACAACTACTGGGCCCTGACTTCTTATTTGGGTGCCCAAGCAGATATGTGTGAACAAATCAGTGATGAGTGGGAGCCTTGCACACGAGAAAAACTAGAGCAGATGGACCCACAGGTCATTGAGTTAATGACAAACTCTAGCCATGCTATGCCCCTCGTCCTCCCCGATGGGAACTATGCCGGGAATGCCTCATGGGATGGGAGCCATTATGAGAAAATAGAGGTGTCTGGCCTACCTGGTTTTACCCTTCCCTCATTATTGGTTTCAGTCGCAGTCGCATTTCTTGTGAGAAGGAAAAATGCAACTATGAAGACGGGCATCATCGGCTGAATACCTGTATCGGATTGAGGATGCTGCCGGTCGCTTCTGCGACCGAGCGCACTCCCGAAGGGAGTTCAACTCCGTTGGCGAATATAAGCGATGAGGAATTGAAGCCAACGGAGAGATTTGAATCCTCAACTCTGGACTGAGCATCCAACATTCTTCAACCGCGAGGGAAGGTTGAGGATGCTGCCGGTCGCTCCCGCGACCGAGCGCACTCCCGAAGGGAGTTCAACTCCGTTGGCGAATATAAGCGATG
>CAYFFQ010000010.1:28083-67762 GCA_964342465.1 uncultured Candidatus Poseidoniales archaeon
AGGAATTGAAGCCAACGGAGAGATTTGAACTCCCGACCGCCGGATTACAAATCCGGAGCACTACCAGCTATGCTACGTTGGCGCTGTGCCCCGCGAGAGGCCCCCCTTTTTTGAACCGCACCGTCACCCTCTCGCCCCAACCGTCAAGAGTGTATCACCCACCCAGCAAATTGAATGGGCGCAAAGGTGTTGGATGGAAAGGCGTGTGGCGCTGAAGTCGAAGCCGAAGTCAAGGCTAGGGTCGCTGACTTACATGAGCGTGGAATCACCCCTCATCTAGCGGTGGTAATCGTCGGTGATGACCCTGCAAGCCACGTCTATGTCGGAGCGAAGGAGCGTGCTTGTGAGCGTGTCGGAGTCAGAAGTACGCGCATAGACCTGCCTGCTGCCAGCGATTTTTCAGAAGTAGTGCAAGTCGTCGAGAACCTCAATTCCGACCCATCCGTACATGGCATTCTCGTACAATCCCCTCTCCCGCGTGGAATGGATGAGTTGGCGATAACCGATATGATTGACCCGAAAAAGGATGTCGATGGCTTCCATCCAATTAACCTCGGAAGGCTGGTTCAAGGTAGGGCTGACGGGCTTGTTCCGTGTACTCCCGCGGGTGTTGTTCGTCTCCTTGAGTGGGGTGGTGTGGGTGTTTCGGGAAAGAGTGCCGTGGTGATTGGTCGGTCACGAATCGTCGGTGCTCCGGTCTCCCTGTTGCTGGCTCGCAAGGGGGTTGATGCAACCGTGACAATCTCTCATTCTAGAACGGCGGACATGGCTGAAGTCTGTCGAGGTGCGGACATCATCGTAGCCGCTGTAGGAGTCCCTGAACTGGTCAAACCGGATTGGGTGAAACCGGGTGCGGCAGTGATTGATGTAGGTGTCAATCGGGTAGATGATGAGAGCCGCGAGCGCGGCTATAGACTGGCAGGCGATGTCCACCCCGCTGTCTCTGAAGTTGCCGGATTCCTAAGTCCAGTGCCCGGTGGTGTCGGGCCGATGACAATCGCCATGCTGATGCTGAACACGGTCAAGGCGGCCGAGCAGATGTGAAGAATGCGACCTTCACATCTCTTTGAAAGAGGCAGATGAGTGAGAAAGAATCACACCCACTCTCTCAATTGCTTCCACTGGTGGGGGAGAACGGTTCCCTCGGTCAGAAAATCCCCATGCCCTCAGATGCTTCGGGGGTTTGGAAAAACCGTTCTCCGAGTGTGGGAAAAATGGTTCCGTCGGTCAGAAAATCCCCATGCCCTCAGATGCTTGCGCGGTTAGAGGAAACGCTTCCTGTTGGTTAGGGACAACGGTTCCTGTTGGTAGAGAAAAATGGTTCTCCGAGTGTGGGAAAAATGGTTCCGTCGGTCAGAAAATCCCCATGCCCTCAGATGCTTACGCGGTTAGAGGAAACGCTTCCTGTTGGTTATGGGCAACGGTTCCTGTTGGTAGGGAAAAATGGTTCCGTCGGTCAGAAAATCCCCATGCCCTCAGATGCTTACGCGGTTAGAGGAAACGCTTCCTGTTGGTTATGGGCAACGGTTCCTGTTGGTAGGGAAAAATGGTTCCGTCGGTCAGAAAATCCCCATGTCCATCAAGGCATCCTCGCTGGCGTGAACCTTCGGCTGCCAGCGAGGTGTCCAGACAAGATTCACATGGACTGAATCAACACCATCTGCGCTGAGTGCAGCACGATGGACTGAAGCCATGATTTCAGGGGCCACCGGACACCCCGGACTGGTCAGGGTGAGGTCGACTTCAGCATGGACTCCACCCTCTTTCTCCTCGATTCGGACATCGTAAATCAATCCTAATTCAACGAGACTGATTTCAAGTTCCGGGTCCTCGACAGGATGAATCGCTGCCATGACCGAATCTCGAGTGGCGACCATATTTTTCCCTCATTGTTCATTCGGAATTAGTATGCACTCCGAGCCCGATTGTGTGATTTTCATTCCTTCATCTCACGCGCCTCTTTGCGCACCTTGGTGAACATGTTGAGAAAACCGTTCGCTCGATTTGGAGTGAGTGTGTCGGCAAATCCGAGTTCGCGGGCGAATGTGGCTGGAAAATCGGCGACTTCTGCTGCCGTCAAGCCATTGATGGCCCGTTGGGTAATCGCCATCAACCCCTGCACGATTTGAGCATCAGCCCCCCCCAACATCTTGAAGCCCCCATTTTCGTCAAGTGAGCAGGCGACATGTGCTTCTGATTGACAACCGTGAACTTTGTTCTCATCATTCCACTCTCCCTCTGGTAGTAAATCACATTCTGCGGCCCAATCATAGAGCACTTCGTACCTCTCCATCGCATCATCAATTTCTTTGAATTCATCTATAATTTCTTGAAGGGCTGCCGGCCACCTACCTTCGCCGAATCCCCCCCCTAGATCACCGACCCTGACCCTCGGAGTGGTTCGAGTTGGAACTTCATCAATCAGTTTCTCAAGCCTGTTGCCGACATCTTCAGCCAACTCGTTGATGACGGCATCTCCGAGCATGGAGAGCATCTCTCGCGGTTCCATCGCTGATACAATCACTTCATCCCCCTCTACATGGATGGCGACATTACAAGGCAACAGCACTCCGAGGTCGGGGCGTGCATCCAAGCCGCGCGCCGCATGCTTCGGCATGCAGGCGCCAAGAATATGGTACGGCCGGTATTGTTCCCCCATTGCCCGTAGAACATTTGCTGCGACATCAATCTCGCTGACAATTCCGAATCCCGCTTCAGAAACCATCTCGCGGACAATTTCCACCGTCTCCTCAAATCCAGAATTGCTCTTGGCGTGATTCTCAAACTTCATCCCATCACCTCGCCAATCTACTCACAACTCTCCGCAGGTGTGCTATGAAAGCGTCGGCCTCATTCTTGGTATTATAGAGATAGAACGAAACGCGGTTGGTAACGGTAACCCCCAATTTCCTCATTAGTGGTTGGGCGCAGTGATGTCCAGTTCGCACAGCAAAACCCCCCAAGTCAAGAAAGTGGGCGAGGTCCTCCGCATGGATGGTCTCATGGAGGAACGAAACCACCCCTGAGCAGGTCGGGTCTCTGTGGTCTCCGTAGACCTTGATACCTCGGATTTGGGAAATTTCCCGCGCCGTGTGTGCAGCCAAGTTGTGGATGTGCCTGTGTACTTCTTGCATATCAAATTGGGCGAGATAGTTGATTGCAGCACCCCACCCTATAGCCTCTGCGATTTTTGGGGTGCCGGCCTCAAATCGGTATGGGCCGGACTGAAATGTCGAGTGGTCTAGGAACACCTCCTCAATCATATCTCCACCAGCCATGAATGGCTCCATTTCATCGAGGACTTCGGGTTTGACAATCAGGCCGCCGATGCCCGTCGGCCCGCACATCTTGTGTCCACTCAGAGCAACAAAATCAGCGTCCAACTCAGTCAGGTCAAGACGCTCATGCGGTGATGCCTGCGCACAATCGATGAGAACTCTCGCACCCTTGCCTCGGTTGCCTCTAGTGTGTGCCAACTCGATGATATCCTCTACCGGATTTCGCGTTCCGAGGACATTGCTCGTGTGTACGCAGCCGACGAAGCGCGCTTCGTCTATGGAAGCCTCAAACTCCTCCATATCTAGTCGGTATGTTTCCGGGTCAACAGAGACGAAGCGAATCTCAATTCCTCGCTCTTTGGCAATCAATTGCCACGGCACGATATCTGCATGGTGTTCCATTTCCGTGACAAGAACAACATCTCCTCTCTGCAAGTTCGCTCGCCCCCAGCCGTGGACCACGAGGTTGATGGCCTCGGTCGTCCCGCTGGTGAAGATGAGTTGTTCTCGGTCTACATTGAACCAATCGGCTATGTCTTGACGCCCTTTTTCGTATGATGCTGTCGCCTCACCGGCGAGGGTGTGGACTGCTCGGTGGACATTGCTGTTGTGATTCTCGTAGTAATCACTCATCGCCTCAATGACCGCTTTTGGCTTCTGGGTGGTGGCGGCGTTGTCGAGATAGACTAGAGGCTTCCCACTTGGAAGGATGCGCTTCAGTATGGGGAAATCGGCGCGTATCGCCTCTATATTCAGAGCCACCTCATCCCCTCATTCGCCGCCAATAGCCATCCCATTATCAATCCATGTCCCTGCTTCCCCCACCATCTTGTTCAGGAAGTCATGCAACTGCTCGCTCCCCATCTCTTTGAGGGTGGAGTTGAGAAAGGCGGAAACGAGAATCGCCTCCGCTTCATTATCAGAGAACCCCCTGCTTTTGAGGTAGAACATCTGTTCCTCATCAACCGGTCCACTGGCAGTGCCATGTCCACATCCCACCACTTCGTTCTCGAGAACCTCCAATTCGGGAATCGAATCTGCTTCAGCATCGCGTGACAACAATAGGTTGTTGAATTTCTGTGCGGAGTCTGACCCCTTCGCCCCTTTTGTGATTTTCAGCATTCCTGTGCCGATGGTTCTACTCCTGTCAGAACACGATGAGTGCCAATTCAGGCGACTGAATGTATCTGCTTGATGATGCTCAATTTCGATGTGGTGGTCGTTGTGTTGTTGCCCATCTGATACAACTGAGCCATTGACCAGCAAGTGTGCTCCCCTGCCGTTGAGGTTGCAGCGGATGTCTGCTTTTGTCCTCTCACCTCCGAGATTTACCGTCCCTAATCTGGTCTGAGAATCGCGAGAGAGGTCAAATTGTTCCACTCTCACAACCCTCCCACGTGAGGTGCGATTGAGTAGTGTGCCGCAGAAGTTGGCCCCCCGCCTGACTTGAACTGTGCGGAGTAATCCGAACCAGTCCGCCTCACCATCAATGACAGTGAGAAGTTCAACCTCTGAATTCGCTCCAGCGATGATGTCTATTTGCATGCTGGATATTTCTCCGTTGCCGCCACTCTGAATGGTGAGGAGAAGTGGTTCTTCCACTACAACATCCTCATCAATTTCCATTCGGATATTGGTCGAGGCGTTGAGGCTGCGAATGAATGCTGCTGCCACATCATCATTCACATCGCGAGCAAGGTCACTCTCAATGGCGCTCAGTCTGACCCCTCTTGGGGCCTCGCCGCCACTCAAGAGATTCAAGGAGATGAGAATAGGATTGTCACATTGGGGAATCTGGTCCACTTGGCCAGTTGGGTGAATACGATGCCACGGAGTATATCGCCACAAGTGATTGGCGCGGTCAGGTGAGTTGATGGCCAGATATTCTGTTTCACCTCCCATCGTACCACTTCCTTCCATTGTCCACACATTCAGCCGATGCTGCCTTCCATCTCGAATGCCATCAGTTTGTTCAGTTCGACAGCATATTCCATCGGTAGTTCCCGCGTGAATGGCTCGAAGAATCCATTTACTATCAGAGCCATGGCTTCCTCTTCCGTATGTCCTCTACTCATCAGGTAGAAGACCTGCTCGTCGCTCACCTTGCTGACACTCGCCTCATGTTCACTTCGGCAGGTCGGATTGGAAATCTCCATCGTCGGGTAGGTGTCAGACTGGCTTGCATCATCGAGTATCAGTGCGTCACAAACGACATTCACCTTGCAGTTCTCTGCCTTTTTGGAAACTGTCACCATACCGCGATAACTTCCTCTCCCTCCACCCTTGGAGATACTCTTAGAGAGGATTGAGGAGGTCGTGTTCGGGGCTAGGTGGTGAATCTTGGCGCCAGCATCTTGGTGTTGCCCTTCTCCTGAGTAGGCAACAGATATGACTTCAGCGTGTGCCCCCTCACCCTTGAGAATCACGGCAGGATATTTCATTGTCAGTTTTGAGCCGATGTTTCCGTCCACCCATTCAACCTTAGCATTGGTGTGGGCAACTGCTCTTTTGGTCACAAGATTGTAGACGTTGGTTGACCAGTTTTGAACAGTGGAATAGCGGATATGGGCATCTTTGTGGGCGATTAACTCAACCACAGCACTGTGCAGACTCTCAGTCGAATAGGCAGGTGCTGTACAACCCTCAACATAGTGGATTGACGAACCCTCGTCAGCGATTATCAGCGTCCTCTCAAATTGACCCATGTTTTTCGCATTGATTCGGAAATATGCTTGAACAGGCATCTCCACATGCACCCCCTTCGGCACATAGATGAACGAACCTCCTGACCATACGGCTGTGTTGAGGGCGGAGAATTTGTTGTCCTGAAATGGTACAACGGTACAGAAATACCTCTTCACCATCTCCTCATGTTCTCTCAGACCAGCGTCCATGTCCAAGAAAATCACACCTTGTGCTTCAAGGTCTTCACGGATTGAGTGGTAGACGGCTTCTGATTCATATTGGGCGGTCACGCCTCCAAGCCACTTCTGCTCTGCCTCGGGAATGCCGAGTCTATCGAAAGTTTTCTTGATATCTTCGGGGACATCATCCCAATCCACTTCGGTCTTGTTGCCAGACCTGAGGAAATATGTGACGGCGTCGAAATCTATGCCGTTCAACATCTCCTGATTCCCCCAAGTCGGCATCGGCTGGGCGACGAAGTGGTGATACGCTTTGACTCGAATTTCTGTCATCCACGCTGGCTCATTCTTCAACTCCGAGATGTCGCGAACCACCTTCTCGGAGAGGCCGGAATCAAACCTGATGGTGGCGGTCTCGGGGTCATGCCAGCCCGCCTTGTAATCTCCAACGAGGTCGGCGGCATCTTGTTCTGCAAGGCTAGGTTTTCCCTCTCCGGTCATTCGACCGCCCCCTCCTCAAGCCAATCGTATCCATGTTCCTCCAACTTGGCGACTAGTTCTGGCCCGCCAGAGGTGATTATCTTCCCGTCTATGAGAACATGGACGAAATCGGGTTTTACATGGTCGAGAATCCTCTGATAATGTGTGATTATCAGGCAGGCGGCCTCATCGACTGAAGAATTGATACCGACTGATACCGTTCGTAAGGCATCGATATCAAGCCCCGAATCGGTTTCATCGAGAATCGCCAACTGCGGCCTGAGAAGCATCAACTGAAGAATCTCCAGTCGCTTTTTCTCGCCACCGCTGAATCCATCATTGACATAACGAGCGAGAAACTTTCTATCCATTCCCAATTTGTCCATGGCGGCATTCATCTCCCGACGGAATTCCCGCGCCCGCGGCATTTCATCGCCACGGATCGCCTGCACAGATTTCCTAAGGAAGTTCCCCACTTGTAGGCCTGGGATAGCCTGAGGGTATTGGAAGGACATGAACACCCCTGCGCGTGCTCTCTCCCACGGTTCCATCGATAGGAGGTCTTGCCCGTCAAGAGTGGCTGAACCGCTGGTGACTTGATAGTCTGGGTGACCCATCAACACCTTTGCAAGAGTGGATTTCCCACTTCCGTTTCTGCCCATTAGGGCGTGTACTTGGCCTTTTTTCATGGTCAGGTCGATGCCGCGGAGAATCTCTTCGCCATCGATTGTAGCACAGAGACCACGAATCTCAAACAGCCCATCTCCTGCCATAGACTCTCCTCAGTTTTCCCTGCCTCTCCCCGCCCTTATGAAGGCGTGTGTGGGCTCTATGAGGCAGCCGTGAAGTCACTCTGATGATTACCATCTATCCGAACACCTTCGGCTGATTATGCCTCCATGTTGAGAAGTGTCGTGCGAAATTCAATGTGGTCAACGACCACACAGGACGGAGAATAACATGGCACTGCTCACCACTGACAATCCCATTATCAATTTCAGATTTTTCTCAAAATCCACAATCAAAAAAAATTGTTAAGATCTCCTGAGTTGATTTGGAAAGTTGATCGGCTAACATATCCATCCACCATCCTCTACGCAAGAACCTTTGACCCGAAAGGGCGGAAAATGCAATCCCTCTTAGCCGACGAAGGGTTGCGCTGAGTCGATGGCAGAGGACGACCTCGCCGAACTGTATGCGGCGGAAGCGGCGGCGAGTCTCGCCGCCGAGTCGAAAGCGAGGATTTCCGAACAGGTTTCAGAAGAGGAAGACTCTCGTCTTCGTTCGCTTTCGCTAGTCGAATTGGTCACATCGGGATGCACACCGGACTTGGTGGGTGCGCTGATGGTTCGTCTTGGGGATGTGAGAGCCGCCCTAATCGGACACGGTGGGGGCGTGGTGGTGGATGATGTGGCTCTGCTCGGGGAAGAGGGTGGTGAACGGCATCTCAAATTGCAGTTGAACCTTGATGGCGCATGTGTCTCCTGCGGGGCGGCCCCTGGGACATTGGAGTCTATTCAGAACGACCTGTTGGCGGATGAAGAAATATCCGAAGTGGTATTTTCCGCTGTCATGTTGGAGTCATATACCGATTTGGTGCGAGAGTTTCTCGCCACGCAAGGAAATATCACCTTTGTATGAGGTCTATAGATGCCGGCGAAACCGAGTCCGTGGCATGCCGACTTGGAATCCTCTCTGGCGCTGGTTGACATCGGCCTTCCAGAGGATTATGACCTGTCGTGGCAACCGTTGCCGCCCTTCGATGACTGGATAATCCATGTCAGCAAGGATGGCCACCAATTGGCAGTGATTGTCACAGCGCACCAGTTGACCTTGAGCGAGAACCTCATCTCACTGGTCATTGAAAACGCCTCAGGGCGCCTTATCAGAGTGATAGCAACACCGGCGAGGCGCGAATACGACGCATCTCTCAACGAGATTATGGAATCCTCATCCATACATCTCCTCCGCTACTGACCATCCAAGTCCATTGAAGAACCCACTGAACGCCTCTCTCTCCACGCGCATACAGACGGCTCATAGTAGCGCACACAATAAACGAGATAGGTGACTCTTTCTCCACGCGCATACTGACGACTCGACGACGACACCGACAGGGTCGAGAGGGCTGCCTTTCTCTCTCCACGCGAATTCAGACGGCTCAAACCATGAATATCGGGCCACGGCACTGCCCCTCCTCACCGCCGCCATGTAGGCGAATTGATATTCAGAAGCCTCGTCTGATGCAACGATGTCAGCCGAGCAGGAGGCGCAATCAGCCATCTCCGACGCTGCCGAACAGACCGGAGCGGATGGACTTTCACGGAAGGTGACGGTTGAGGTAGTCCACAAACAGCAAGGATTGTCGACAACCGCTTGGGCGGCCATCGGAATGCTCCTCATCGTCGGTGTAATCGGCTCGATGTTCATGTTATCTGGTGGTGACGGTGGCGGCGCAGTCGGTGGTATCTTCGGCAGTGGCGGCAACTGCGCCGACGGAATAGACAACGACAACGACGGCCTCACAGACCGGCAGGATGGCGACTGCTACGATGAAGTGAATCCTGCTTGGAAGGGATATAACTCCGGCCACAGTGAAGATGGAAGGAACGACCCACCAACCGATGATACTCAACAGTGACATTTCACCTCACTTGCCCAAATTGGATAAGTGGGTGGCTGGCCCGAAGGGTGGTGGTCTAGGCGTGTCTGTGCAAGGGGGAAGAACTCCAACTCCGTGTAGGGATGGTGACCACGGAAGGTTCGAGACAAGGGTGCGGGATGGATATGCTCGGCTCGGTCTGTTGCACACACAACGGCACATTCTCAGGACTCCTACTTTACTTCCAGTTGTGAATCCGAATATTTTGACCATCTCCCCAAAGGAGATGTGGGATATGGGTTTTGAGGCACTCATCACCAATTCCTACATTATTTGGAAAAGTGAAGAACTTCGCTCACACGCTCTTGAGCACGGTGTCCATCACCTGTTGGACTATGCGGGGGTCGTCATGACCGATTCTGGGGTTTTTCAGCAGTATGTGTATGGTGATGTCGAGGTCGGTGAAACCGAAGTGGTCGAGTTTCAACGGGATATCGGCGTTGACATCGCCACCATGATGGATGTCTTCGGCCGACCTGACATGAGTCGTGAGGAATTGGAAGATGCAGTCAGAGTCACCGCCGAGAGGGGGCCGGCGGCACTCGCCGCCTCCGGTGATACGCTGATGAACGGACCTGTACAAGGAGGAACATACGCCGACCTAAGGGCCGAATCGGCCCGATTGATGTCGGGAATGGATTTCGCGGTGCATCCAATCGGCGGCATCGTTCCGCTGATGGAGAGACAGCGGTATCGTGAGTTGGTCGAAATCATTGTGGCAAGTAAGAGTGAACTCACTTCGGGGCGCCCTGTGCACGCTTTCGGCTGCGGCCACCCGCTCCTGTTCCCAATCTGTGTCGCTCTGGGCATTGACCTCTTTGACTCGGCTGCATACGCGCTGTTTGCCAAAGACGACCGCCTGCTGACTCCAGTCGGAACCGTGAAACTTCAATCATTGGAAGAGTGGCCCCATTCTTCACCAGCTCTCATGGGAACCACTCCCGCCGAGGTGAGACAATTACCTGTGGGTGAGAAAATAGAACTTCTCGCCCGCCATAATCTGCAGGTCACCGAAGCCGAACTGGCAAGATGCAGAGAGGCGGTTAGAGAAGGAACGATTTGGAATCTCGTGGAAGAGAGAAGCCACTGTAATCCACACCTCAGGGAAGCGACCCTCTGGCTCTATGAGAATATGCCGGAGAGAATCATTCTCAATTCTCCACCATGCCGAAAAGGTGGAATATGGTGGAGTGACGATACACCTCTGCACCCGCGCATGACCAATGCCGCGGCATGGTTGCACTGGGTACCCCCTCTAGTCACCCACATGGGAGAAGCAATTTCTGTGGATGAGAGGGTGCTCCTAATACTTCACAACGACGAAGGCCCTTGGAGGGAGACTCTTTCCGAACTCGTTCAGAGGGTAGTGAGCAGATGGCCGTCAGTCACCCCCCTCATCTATACACCGATAGGTTTGACCCCATATCAACTCGAAGACCTCAATCCATACTCGCATATTCTCGGACCGAGCATTCTTTGGGATGCAATCGCACCATTTCGTGAAGAAGAAGAGATAGAATCATTCATCTTCAACCTAATCAACCGCTTGCTGGGTGACTCTGGTTCCACCGCTTTGCTGCACAATGCCAAGATGGATGAGGGCGACCTCCTCCTTCGCCTGACCGACCTGCTCGGGGAAGGTCTACCCGAAGATGAGAGAGTAAGGTCTGAGGTTGTTGACCATTTCCGCCGATTCGGAATAGCAGATAAAATCTCACTGTTCACTGGGATATCGTGCGAAGCCACACACTCTATAGCCTCAAAACTTGAGTTTGTCATGAGCCGGACCGGCAGGGTGAACAACATACTGCATGAAGGGCTCCACCTCTTTAGCCAGAGGTTGGGCGATGGCGGTCTGAGCCTTACCGATGAAGGGGCGAAATGGGTCCATCGGATGATGGATGAGGATAGTGGAATCGGGCTTCCATGGGTTGTCATAGATAGCGATGCGGAACCCTATGTTCGCGATGGTCGCAATGTCATGCACGGTTTCATCGAGCGAGTAGAAGGCATCTTGCGGTATGGCATGCCGACATTGGTAGTGAACGGTGCAGGCGAACTCGTTGGCCATGGGATCTCCATGTCTGAGAATGCTGACGCCCACTCTTTCAAGAAGGGGATAGCGGTGAAGGTCAGGGGCGGCATCAGTAGTTGACCCATCCACTCTCACTCAGCGAAATTGAAGTCGGAAAATGTGAAGGTCAGGGGCGGCATCAGTAGTTGATTCATCAGTTCTCACTCAGCGAAATTGAAGTCGGAAAATGTGAAGGTCAGGGGCGGCATCAGTAGTTGATTCATCCCGATAGGAATCGCCGCCCACCTACACGGATAGGAAAAGGTGAGTTGATTTTTGAAGAGTAATCTAGTCTTCCATTGTTGTGAGACTGTAGGGGTGAGATTGAAGGGCTAACTCCCCCTCACAACTGAGAGGGGGTGGTTGGATGGAGGCCATCATCGAGACTGACAAACTGACCAAAATGTATGGCCCTCACATCGCCTTGGATGCGATGAGCCTGAAAGTCAGCGGTGGGGCAACTGGACTGCTCGGGCCGAACGGGGCGGGAAAAAGCACTCTCATCAAGACCCTTCTCGGCCTCATCAAACTCACCTCAGGGGAGGGTAGAGTCCTCGGCTACGACATTCGCACCGAGGGTGACAGCATTCGCCAGCGCATCGGATACATGCCTGAATACGACTGCCTGACACCGGAAATGGACGCAGTTCACCAAGTGAGATACTGTGCCGAATTGACAGGGATGAACACCAATATCGCCATGCAGCGAGCTCACGAAGTTCTCGAATACGTCGGCTTGCGCGACCAGAGATACAGGACTATCTCCAGTTTCTCCACTGGAATGATGCAGGCGACGAAACTCGCCTGCTCGATAGTACACGACCCGGAACTTCTCATCTGTGACGAACCGACCAACGGGTTGGATGCAAAGGCGAGAGGATTCATGTTGGACACCCTGTTCCAAGTGGTGAAGCAGGGCGACCGTTCCATAATGATGAGTAGCCATCTCATGGAAGATGTCGAAAGAATCTGTGACAGTATCGTGATGATTCACAAGGGAAAACTCATCGCTCAGGGGAAGATAGAGGACCTCAAGGCCATTGACAGGGAGGTCGAGATTTGGGTGTGGGGTGGGGCCTCAAGAATGGAACAGGCACTGAAAGACGCCGGCCTCCCACCGCGCCGGTCAGGTCGGGTGATGCGCGTGGTGCGGGATGATGAAACCACCTACGACAGAGTCCTTGAAATCGCCGCACAGGCAGGGGTTCAGATTCGCAGAATGGAAGATTACGAACCCTCTCTTGAGGACCTATTCCTCGTCATCATGGACAGACTTGGCTATGGGGTGAAATCATCCGCCGACCTGTTGCAGACCAAACCTACTGCGACTGAGGTGGCACCAGCTCCATCGCGAACAGGGGGTCAGTTCTGATGGCAGACGAAACCCCTTCGCCAGATGACCTGCGGGGTGATGCGGATGCCCCTGAACAGGGGCTGGATGTTGGCTTCATCGACGATTTGGTCTTTGATGAGGCAGCCCCTGGGGATTTGGTCATTGATGAGGCAGCCACTGACGATTTAACCAAGCATGGGGGAGCCACTGACGATTTAACCAAGCATGGGGGAGTCACTGACGATTTAACCAAGCATGGGGGGGTCACTGACGATTTAACCAAGCATGGGGGAGTCACTGACGATTTGGTCATTGACGGGGCAGCCATCGATGCGGTTGCACAGGAGTCGGCGGCAGCGGCGGCTGCGGCAGCAGCAGGCGCAGCCGATGGCACAATATCCCCCCCTCATGACGGTTTGACGACCACCGCAACCCACTCTGAATTCATGGGTGAGGAGGGTGGTCAGGTGACTGGGCGCGGTCACATGGCCGGAGCGATTGCCTCTGGCGACGGTGACGATGGGGCGACGGCTCAAGTGGCTCAAGTCGCATCGGATGGCACCTCTGGCACCATCTTCCATCAGGTTTACCGGCCGTGGCGAGGGAAACTGAACAGCAGGTGGGTTCGAAACTGGGCCATATTACGCTACCATGTCTATGGTCTCTTCTCAAAGGGTCACAAACCTTGGCCCATGCTCACGCGGCTTGCCATCTTCAGCGTGCTCATCATGTCGATGGGCGACTTGATTCTCCTCGCCGTTGGAGCGGTTTCAGGTACCGATGCAATCGAGCGAATTTCGGGAATCTCACGAGGAAACCTGTATGGCCATGTCCTTTCCTTCTGGTTCAGAAACGCCTGCACCTACCCGATTGTCACTGCCCTCATCATCGGTGGAATGATCAGTGAAGACCGACGAAACGGGACCTCGGCATTATACTTCTCAAGGCCGGTCAACAGGCGAGATTACGCGGCCATGAAGTTTGTATCGGTGGCGGTGATTCTCGCGGTGGTGGTTCTCCTCACTCTCTCAGCGTACTACCTCGGAGCGATCCTCATCAACGGTGAAGGTTGGGCCTATGTGATTGACACTGGTCTGCTTTTCGCCGGTGCGTTCGCAGCGGGTGTTCTGTTGGTCTTCACCTATACATCACTGGGACTTGCACTTTCGTCGATTAGTTCGGGGAAGTTCTTTCCCGCCGTCGCCTTCATCGGCATGATTCTTGGAACAAAACTCGTTGCATTCTTGATTTTCGCCCTATTTGACAGCAGCGTCATCTATCTGCTATCGCCATACGACTGCCTCGCTCATGTAGGCCAGTGGATGCTCGGCCTGAACTCTACTTACAGGCATCCGACATCGTGGAGTTTCGCCATGTTGATATTGATGAATGCCGTTGCCCTCTACCTCCTTTCGATGCGGGTTTCTTCTCTAGAGGTGACTCGCGAATGAGAGGTGGTCTAATGGTCTCAGACAAAGTGTTGACATCCCCCTCTGCCGTGAAAAACGGGGTGGTCGTTGGATGATTCCAGACTTGTCGCAGATGGGCGAGGGTGAGAGAGAGGCGTGGGCACCAGTAGAAGAAGCACCACACATCATGTTGGACCATGTGACCAAGACCTATGGCTCGGTCAATGGACTGAATGATGTCTCCTTGGCTATCAAGGGTGGCGTGACAGGTATTCTCGGGCAGAATGGGGCCGGGAAATCGACTCTATTCAAGTTGATAGTAGGCAGATTGCGCCCATCATCTGGAACGGTTCACCTCTTCGGCACCAACCCTTTCAAGAACCCAGCACCCTACTCTCGCGTCGGTTATGTGTCTGAATCGGAGCATCTCTATGACTGGATGACGGGTCTCGATTTTGTGGCTACCCTCGCCCGCCTCTACGGCTACACCAGAGATGAGGCGAAGGAAAAGGCTCTGCATGTCCTCGACTTCGTGGGGCTTGCTGATGTCGCCGACAAGGAGATAGGAAAGTATTCGAAGGGTATGCGGCAGCGGGTGAAAATCGCTCACGCCCTAGTAAATGAACCCGACCTCATCATTCTCGACGAGCCGTTGGCGGGATGCGACCCCCTGGCGCGGACGACCATCATGAATGTGGTGCGTGAACTCGGGGCGATGGGTAAGACCGTACTTGTAAGCAGTCACATACTTTCAGAAATCGAGAGAATCACTGAGCAGATAGTGATTTTACATAATGGCCGGCTTCTCGCTCTCGGCAATTTGCATGCCATTCGCGAACTTCTCGATAAGCATCCACATCGGATTCTGTTGAAAACCGAGAAGCCGCGCCAGTTAGGGGCGGCATTTCTTCCCCACGACGATGTGTTCGGGGTTAGGTTTCCCGACCGCGGGGAACTTGTGATTGAGACCAACAATCTCTCCTCTGTTCACAACGCACTGCCGAGAATATGTGTGGATAGCGGGGTGCGCGTCACCGGTATCGAGAATCCCGACGACAACCTTGAGTCGCTACTCGGATACCTGATGGAGGGGAGAGCATGATTCCCGAAGAGGATGGGACTGGTGGCGAAAATATTGACCAGCCAGCAACTACTATGCCTGTGATAGAGGGTGGTAGTGCTCCACTCATCGGTGCAGATGATTCATCTCCGGTAGCAACGCTGCCAATCGGGGTGGAATCGCAGTTGCAGAGAGCCGAAACCGCACTTGCGACTCCGACGGTTCAGCCGGCGAATACAGGTGTCGGAGCCGTCACAGATGCGGCGGTAACTCAACTTCACCGAGTGCAGGATGTCGCCGCACAAGCCTTCAGGCCACTTACGAACACGGTGTGGAGTCGTCTTGACCGCAAGGCGACTGCTGTTTCCGAATTTACTCTGCGCCAATATCGGACAAAGAACTCAACCTGGGTGGTGCTTGGAATAGGATTTCTCTTCGTCAGCATGGTGTTGATGTTCTATGGGGAGGCGATGTCAACAGGATTTGAGGCGGTGGACAATGACGGCGATTCATTCGACTTGGATGGTGACGGATATCCGACGGGTCAGGAACTGCGTCATGGAACAGACCCATACGACGCAAATTCTCATCCTGACCCCGACTCAGTGAGGCCCGACCCACCTGAAGTGTGGGTCAACGAGGACGGAATCGATTGGAGTGGTGATTACACCGAATGGAATCAAGGTCACGACGATGATGGGGATTGCACTGGTGAAGGTTGGGTCAATGCCGATTCGGTCTATCTTCCTGCCAACAAGGATGGCAACGGTGACCGCGTTCCATGTAATGTTCACTATACGATGAACGCTTCCACGAATACTGTTTATAGAATATCACCCGACCAGAATGTCGACGAAGACCCAGATGATAACTCGTTTCTGAAAGAGGCTCTTCACCGTTCCTTTGTGCTCGGCTTCGGGAAGATAGGTTTCGGCTTCCTCCTCGGTATTTTCCTACCACTTTTCCTCGCCACTGGACTGGTGCGCGATGAGATGGAGAAAGGAACACTCCACTACATCATGGGTAAACCGATTGCTCGGGCTGAGATCCTCGCCTATAGACTGCTGGGCTACATTGCTCTTGTCTGGCCTTACACTGCAGCCCTCATCATCCTCACCGCCATTGTCACCGGCCTGCTCGCACCGTCAGAAGGTCTGTTCAGGTTTCACGATATGGCGGCTTGGTTGGGGGTCTTGCTCGCCTCATGTCTGGTGATGCTCGCCTACGGAACCGTCTTCTGCACACTCGGTGTGATGAGTCCAAAATTCGGCCTCTGGATTGCCATCGGCCTCGGCGTTTGGGAGTTTGCGATGGCGATGATCTCACTGACTCTGCCTCAATATCCTCTGACATGGATGTCCATTTCCCATTGGGGAATAGAGATAATCAACTGTTCCTCAGTGCTCGCATATCCTGACCAGACATACGTAATCAATGTGGCAGAATCTATTGATTGGGGTTCAGAGGTGGCGCTCGCCGGCTTCTACAGCCCACCGAGCGTCGTCGCTGGCAACCCCTTCCTCTCGCTGCTGGTTTCCATCTTTGTGCTGGCTACCATAACCATTGGGGCGCTTTTCGTGGGACAATCTAGTCTGAAGCGCAAAGAATTGAACTGAGGTCACCCTATGCCACAAAACCATTCTGCCCCTGTACCTACCAGTTTCGAGGGGGATTTCTCATCTATGTGGAGCCTCGACACCCTCCCACCCCTGCGCCGCCTCTCCTGGTGGTGGTGGTGGTGGTTGGTTCTAATCCCAGACCCCGAAAGAGAGGGTGTATCGCGGCAACTCATGGTACTCTGGTCAACCCGCGACTGTGAGCGAATCAATGTAAGTGGTCACGACTGGTGGGGGGGGGGCAGAACCCATGTCGATGACGAAGGGGGTATCGTCTTCCCCGGTATGGTTGCGGCGTGGTGGTTCGATGGTCAAACAATGCACGAACCGCTGGTCCTCAGAGAGTGTCGCATGACATCGTTTCACGATGGCCACTCACTGTGGTCTGATGATTCTGACGAGGTTGGCAAGGGTGGTGGAGCGGTGATTCCGATTGCCAGTGAGGACCTGTCGATGGGACTCTCGTCTGACCTCTCGCACTTCTGGTTGCGTCTGGCGTCGGATTCTGAGTCTGTGCAGGGTGGCGCACCGAAGCAATTCTCACTCAAGATGACACCGTGGAATGGCGAGATTTCGGCATTGGAATACAAGCACAATGTGTATGCCGCCAACATGGGTTATGACATACTCCGAATTCATGGGACAAAGTGCTCCGGTGTGATTGACGGGGAAGATGTTGAAGGAACAGCATATTTCCAGAAGGTGACCGTACAAGCACCTTCCATTCCGTGGTTTTGGGGAATGCTGCACTTCTCCGACGGTTCCTATCTCGATTGGTGGCTCCCACACCTCTCGCTCTCCGTGACGGCATCGGATTCCGAGCCGTGGAAACTGCGGGATTTTGACCGTCTTCCGTTGGCCGCCACAGGGATGTTCAAAGATGCAGGTCGACAGCGAACTGAGAGATTCGAGAGGTGTGAAGTCAATCTGATTCAACCACAGGAGAATCCATCCCTCGACGGAGAAGGCAATCCTCTACCGGAGTTCAAAATCAGAGTGTGGAATGGCCGCTGCCAAATCGGATTGCATGTCACAGCGACCAGCCGCGCCCACTGGTCATTCGACCAACCGACGAGGGCCCACTTGAGGAGCCACTTCACCTACAACGAATACCCACTGAGGGTTGAAAAAGTGACCGTGTTGGATGAAAGGGGGGTGAGGACCCTGTCCGATTGGGAATGGGTGCACGGGAATGCCGAACACAGTTGGGGAATCCTGCATTAGTGGCCTTGAGAAGAATCATATACGGCCGCTTACCTGTTATTGCATGTAGCGGGGCTTATTCATGACAGATGAGACATTCCAATCGGAGATGAAAGGCAAGATTGACTCCAAGTCGGTACACGACCAGTTTGAAATGACACCCTACGAGGAGGCTTACTACTTCTGCCGACCGACATTTTTCGCATTTTCAGCGAAATACCTGCTCTGTTTCCTTGTGTTGGGGGTTCACCTACTGTTTTGGTATGGGAACACATTCGATGCTCCTGATGGGGAAAACACTAGTGGATTCCTGAAGGGTCTGTTTTGGTTGGTTGACCTCTTTGGGATGTGGGGTTTCGTCTTCACTATGCTGGTCATTACTTGGTTCAACCGCTTCATGAATTGGTCCTCTTCCGGTGCTTGGTACACCACCTCTCTATTCGTTGTGACTCTGACACCACTCGCCTTTGTGATTGAGAATGTGATTGTATGGGTCGCGGGGATTTTCGGTAGCGAATACGGCGGTGTTCTTCCCACTTGGGATGATTTCTGGTATCTCTTGCTCGGCGTGGCTTACTTCGCCGTGTTGTTCTCACTGACAACATGGTATGGTCGCTCATTCCGATATGGTATCTCCAATCGTGCAGTATACTTGAAGAAGGATTTCATGCTGACTCACACAATGCACAACATCACCCTGCTTGACATAGACAATCTCAAACTTTCACAGCCGTGGTACGGCAGAATCTTGGGATTCGGGACGGTCAACATCCTTACTGGTAGCGGTTTCGGAGTCAGGGAGCGCACCGCCTCGACCTCAGTCGGCGTAGTCTCGGAGGCGGTGGCCTCGGCAACCGATGAAATAGGTCTCTTCCGTAAATTTTTCAGAGCGATGATATTCATGGTCTCACTCCAGAGGACCAGAGAGGAGATGAACACCTCAGAGCCGGAGGATTGTCTATACGGAATCCGAACACCATCCAAGGTCTACAAACTGATCAATGAACTGAAGGAGAAAATCAGGGTCAGTTCGACGGACAACAGGCACGAACATGGAGGTGCGGGGGCAGAAGTGGCGGCGGTCGAGCCGGTTGCCGCGGCAGTGGAATCAACTCCCGAATCGGAATCGGACCCTTGGGGAGACCTGCAAGCCGACCTCGACCTAGAATGATAAATACCCATTTTCTTCTGATTCTGCGATTCATCAGCCAACGAATGAACCGCGGCAGAAGGCGACATCTCCTCACCCGATATATCAACCCATTTTGATTTGCCAGTAGGGAGTGAGCGTTTGGTTCATAGGTGAGTTGCTGTCAGCAGCCCTCATCAATGGAGTGATGTGTATGTCCGACGAGTTATTGGAGTCAGCGATTGAATTGTTCCGAGGGGGAGACTTGGAGGGTGCGATAAAGAACCTTGAAGAGAGTATCAAGACCAATCCGGAGGTTGCGACCCTGCACCACACATATGCCGAATTCGCTAACATGTTCAACACTGAGATGCAGGACGATGTGATTCCAGGGGGGAAAATCATGCAGTCATACAAGAAGGCTATGCAACTCGATGAGGAGAACGATGAGTACATCGCCGATTTCGCCAGTTTCGCACTTGAATGCCGAAGAGTCCCTGTCGCTGTGAAGGAGTTTCAGCGCTACGCCCGTCGGCTTGAATTAGCAGATATTCCGGTTGATGATGTTCTATACATGGCGGCCCGCAACATCGTAGATGCTGTGGAAGTGATGGACCCTGAGAAGAAAAATCCGATGGTTCAACCGTGGCTGAAACAGGCGCTCATCTGGTCAGTCGGTGGACTTGGCTACAGTGCCGGCGAAGCGGCAGAGATGCTCACTCAAGAGTGAAGGATGGAGGGCGGCCAAAGAGAAGGCCTTCTCAGAAGGTGTCTCACCTGAATGGGTGGCGGATGGTGGACGAGGTGGCCGCTGAAACCGACATCGCCTTCGCCTTCTCATATATTGGAGATGCCTTTCACGGAAGCCAGATTCAACCTGATGTACGCACAGTTGAGAAGGACCTCCTTCGTGCGATTAGGAAAGCCAAGATAATTGTCGAGAAACCCGCGCTCATCATCTCCAGCAGAACAGACGCGGGAGTCAGTGCGAGGATGAATGTGGCAAAACTGACCATGCCATCCGAGCAGTGGCGAGGGATGGGTGAATCGAATTTCAGAAGAGCGGTCAATGACCATCTCGATGATGCTGTCATCTGGGGTGCGGTGGTTGCACCCGACCATTGGAATCCACGACTGGCGAGGAGGAGGGTGTACAGATTTCGGCTCGAAGCACTTCGCCCGTTCACCAAACCCTACGACCAAGAGAGGGTGGTGCATGCCATGTCAATCTTCGAAGGTGAACACGATTTTTCCGGTTTTTCACGAGTTGAGGAGGGGCGGGACCCGCTTCGGAAAATCGACTACTGCCGACCTTGGCGTGAGAATGGGAGGTTGGTTGGCTTTGAGATCGCCGCCCACTCCTTTCTCTGGAATCAAGTCCGGCGAATCGCCGAAAGTCTAGCTCAGGTGGCGCTGGAGGCGATTTCGGCCGAGGAGATTTCTGCGGCGCTTATAGAGGCAAGAACACCGAAGTTCTTCGGCTTGGCATCATCCGAATGGTTGATTCTGTGGGAGATTCAACACGATGGAATCGAGTTTCCAAGGATGCTTGACTTCAGGACTGAACTACTTGAAGAACCACCAATAGAGATGGATGACAGGATGTATCAAGGGTGGAAGGAAGCGGCTCATCTGCAACAGAAACAGTTGTTGAAACGGAGTTGGGTGACTCCACTGGGCCGATGAACTTTGGTGGTCATCTCGATATTACCTCGGTTTCTAGCCGCGGTGGTGCGCCACACCCTTCACACTTTCAAAGCGAGAATGTCACCATCGGCAAGGTCAAAGAACTCACGCAGAAACAGGGGTGCAATCACCTCGACGACATCGGTATGTCGAGTCAAATCCGGAATGAGAATGGCGCACTGCACCTCAGTGGCTTCAACACCAGCGACTAGATTGATGGTCGCTGGAAATGCCGTCGCTCCGCCGAAGGAGCGACCTTCACGCTCAAATCCGGAGATTCGGTGTCTTTCAACATTCGTAGTATCAATCCGCTCTACTTCGGCCAGCAGTTCCGCATCCACCCCTCTAGTCTCAATGTCTGAGGCTTTACGGAGGGCGATATAGAAGGAGAGTGAGTCTCCACTCACTTGTAGATTGAGGGTTCCGGGCCACGCTGTTGCTCCTAGAACCTCGCGGAACTGTTCTTGGTAGTGCGGTTGCGCCATGAAGATGTGGGCTCGCCCAAGTCCTGAACTGACCTCGCCGACAACGCGCATGAAACGGGGCCGAGCCGCTCGTTTATCCAATTTTTTACCACAGCAGATGAAAACATATCTGTAGAGCGGAGAACAACGAACAAAACAATCTCCTTTTCCAGCGTCACGCATTAGGGACACTAAGTTTGCAGTACAACCATTGTTCAGATGAATGACCATGCTTGGGTAAATGATTCGATGGGCTCAAGAATGGTGTATCAATAGAGAACTCGATGAAGCCAATTTCTGATTTCTCCCAATTCATCCATTATGACTTCGTGGCCCATTCTATAGGAATGCCACTGGCATGGATGACCGGCATCCTTCACACGCTCATAGGAGGATTCACCCATCCTGTGCGGTACCATGTCATCCCAAAGGCCGTGACAGAACAGAAGGGGTGTATCTTGATTCTCTTCGCTCCTTTCTTCGGAAAAGGTGGCACTAAGTAGTTGGTAGGCGGACAACACCATGACACCTGCCAACCTCTGCTTTAGTCTCAAGCCGATGTGCAAGGCCAAAGCCCCACCTTGTGAGAATCCAGCGAGAACTATTCGTCGATATGGTACTCCCATACTCACCTCCTCGGCGACCAATCGAGTCACAAGTTCGGCATTGGCGCGAATCGAGACCTCGTCCTCTCGGTCAGGTGCGTTCCAATCAAGAGTCTTGATGTCATACCACGCGGGCATCACCATTCCCATGTTGATGGTTACCGGCATTTCAGGTGCGTGCGGAAAGACAAAGCGCGTGTTGGGGCATCCGAGAAGTGGTACCACTGGTTCGAAATCGTGGCCACTGGCTCCAAGGCCATGCAACCAGATGACTGTGTTGAGATGCTCTTCCGTCGGTTCGACTACAACCGACATGAGCGTTTCACCATTCGCCATGAACTTGGCGGTGAAAGAGGTGCTCTTTGCCGTTTGCCCTCCACAGAGGAGATGCCTTCGGTTGGGTATGGCCGAAGTTGACAATTCTAGAGTGCTTAGCAATCGCCCAATTCACCGCTCTTACCGAAGTTGGCGGGCAATGCCGCGGCAACATGTATGTGACTTCACCACATGCTAGAAAGACCAAATGCGAATCCGAATACGGCAGAGATGGGGAAGAACAGTAGCGAGCAGGCCGCTCCGATTCTCATTGAGCGGCGGCCGCTCACGAATCCGGCCGCCATCAACCCGAGGGATGAAAATAGGCCCAAATAGCAGGCATTGATGCTCAACTCCGCGACCCCATCAAGAGTCGTAGAGTGCTCTGACTCCCACCAGTCACGATTGACATGGTCGAAGTAAAGTATGAGAGATTCACCGTGGTCGTTACCATCGTCAAGGGTCACGGTTCCGTTGTCGATGTCAAACTGGCCAATTTGTGTCTCCACCTGCCTGTCAATTGTCGCATTGTAGTAATAAGAAATGATGGCAAACTTGCGCAACGGCTCTCCCGTTTCCTGCCACTCACAGGAGAAGTAGACATTTCTTGACCCTTGGATTCCGCATCCTTGGACCACCCTGTCTTCACCGAGGGGGGTGAAATTGGCTGAGTATTCCGTGCCGTTTCCCCCCTCGAGGATGACCTCCACCTCCTGCCACGAATTGGGGCTGAATTGACCGATGGACACCAAGCCGCCGATGACGGGTACAAGCATCAGTAGCATTGGAATGCCGAATCCGAGTAGAAACTCCTTCCAGACGAATGCCGGCTTCTCTTGAAGATGCCCCACTTGGTGAACTGGAAACTGGGTGGTCGGTTGACCCTGAAGCGTCGGCTGGCTCGGGTGTGCCGCAGCCCCTTGCCCTGGTCCTTCGGAAGTCGGCTGTTCTGAGAGATTGGTTGTTGGTTGGTGAGGCAACATAGGTCAAGTGACCCCCCCTCTCCCTCATAAGTCTGCACACGGCCACCCCCAGAAATAGTGCTTGAGTTGAATGTCACTAGCGGGTGAAAGTGTGTTTGAGGTGCCAAGCGAGTGGTGCGAGAACGGGATGATGATTTTCCTTGCCATCGGGACCTCGTCCTCTCGGTCAGGTGCGTTCCAATCAAGAGTCTTGATGTCATACCACGCGGGCATCACCATTCCCATGTTGATGGTTACCGGCATTTCAGGTGCGTGCGGAAAGACAAAGCGCGTGTTGGGGCATCCGAGAAGTGGTACCACTGGTTCGAAATCGTGGCCACTGGCTCCAAGGCCATGCAACCAGATGACTGTGTTGAGATGCTCTTCCGTCGGTTCGACTACAACCGACATGAGCGTTTCACCATTCGCCATGAACTTGGCGGTGAAAGAGGTGCTCTTTGCCGTTTGCCCTCCACAGAGGAGATGCCTTCGGTTGGGTATGGCCGAAGTTGACAATTCTAGAGTGCTTAGCCGCACTCCCACCGGCGAGGTGCGAGATTGACCATGCCGTGGTATATATCCGTGAACTCATTATAATACGAGGCGAATCATGGCGATAATAGGTAGTGGTGAGTTAGGGGTGAGATGAGATGAAATCAACAATCCGCACGGGGGTGCCATATATGTGGCGGGATGCAATTTCCATCGTCGTCGTCGTCTTGATTCTGGCCATCGTCTGGTCCAATCCGCACGGAATATCCTGTGAAAACAATGCCAACGGCCGAGGGCAGACTTGTGAGGAACATCTGAAGGATGAAGAGGGCTTCTTCGCATGGGCCGAATTGTACCTCGAAGGGAAATTCGCACTTCCTGTGAGTGAGGCGAGGGGTTCCTACACAACGACTACCGTCGTCTACAGTGTTCTAGAAGCCGAAGAATACGAATTGACGGCCACCACTTCGCCGCCGAGCAATCAACAACAGCAGCCACTCGGCGGCCCGCTGGCGGCTGATGGAGCGGGTGACGGGAGTGGCGCTGATAGCCCCTCATCGGATGGTGACCAAATCACCAAGCAGGCGGGGAACATACCCGCTGGTGGTGGGCCTAACCTTGAGGGTCTGATTGTGACCCTCGCTCTAACTGATTCCGAAGGGGTACCTGTTTCAGGTAGCGAAGTCAGACAGTTCAGGGAATCGGGTGAAGTCCTGTTGGGCCACCTCGATGATTCCGGCACTTGGCAGGGAGTCATCCAGCAGCAATTTGGTTTGGTGATGGTGAAGGTCGAAAACTCGGGAGCGGACGACCTCTGGCTGCTGGCCGACATTCAACCCGCTCGTCGAATGGCGGACATCGGTCTGGTATCATCGATGGAAACGGTCGTGAGAGGTGAAATCAATCTCTCAGGGGAGGTGCTCATCGTCAGACCGCCGCCACCGGATGAAGGCGAAATCCCGCCAAGACTCGCACTATGGTGGGATGACCCCGAAGTTGAAGATGACGAGTGGCTGATCGGTGAAGGGGCTGCTGGGGGAGGAGTGTCGCTGCCGCCCAATCTGACGATGCCGGCAAAACTACGGACGAGAACGGTAGCTGGCACACCGGCGGCGGATGCGAGGTTGCTCTTCAACAACTCCATTATCGCCATCAGTGAGGTTGGTGGCTGGGTTGAATTGCCCAATCTACAGATTTTTTCCACCGACCTCTCAGTCACGATTCCTGACGGTTTCTCACTTGACCAAGTGAGTATCGCAGTGCAGAAGGCAGGGCAACCGCGCCGTGAATATCGTGACTTGGATTGGTCGCCATCAGAGGGTAGCGAAAACACATTCGTGGCGACATTGAGCAACCAGACCGGCCTCGTCGATGACCTGCCGAGCAGGTTGTCGGCTAGTTGGCAGAATCTGGACGGAACTCCCGTTCCGATGGCATCTGGCTTGACGGTCCATGATGGTGAATTGGTTTGGGCGAACCACTGGTCACCCGGACCTTCACTCGTCATAGCCCTGCTTCTCCTTGTCGGCTTGGAGTCCCTCTACGGAACTTTGGTGCTGTTGACCCTCGCAGTTTCGCTTCACTCAATCGGCGAGAGAATGGTCGGCCGTGGTGCGGGCCGCATCACGGTTGCACTCACTCTGCTCAACGGCGGTGTGGTGATGTTGGTGCATGCGCAGTGGATGGGTGACCTCTCAACGGTCTCACTCCTGACCGCAGGTCTTGCGACAGCATTGGTCGTCCTTGAAAGACAGAAGCAGAGTGGTGTCGAAGGTGGCGATTGGTTGTCAGCACACACTTGGTTGCTCGGCCTCTCATCCGGTCTACTTCTCGGTGGTGCCGTTTGGATGCGCTACTCCAGCGTCGTGGTTCTGCCATGTCTGCTGTTCACACTGTTCGCCATGGAAAGGGCGGCGCGAGGGGGGGATGATGCAGGGAGGAGTTGGTTCTCCACTCTTCGCTCAGGGAGGGTTTGGGCGGTCAGCCTCCCAGTTATACTCGGTGCTCTTGTGCTCGGGGTTGCGCTCGGGGCATACAACGCGGAATGGTATGGCGGCCCATTCAATTCCGGTTACCAGTCAGACCAATTGATAGCGGTGGAGGAGGATGGAAATGTCAGTGCCGCCGAGCCGAGCGAATCGTTTTTCGGACAATATCTCGGCCACATGGACCGCGACCCGTTCACTTATCTCGGAGCTTTCATGCTCGCATCATTGGTGCATCTTCCAACCATATTCATCCCCTTGGTCGCCTTCGTTGCGGTCGGGCCGAGGGAGGCGAAGAAGAGGTTGGAAAAGCGGCCGGCTCTAGCCACACTCTCCTTCACTTGGTTCCTCTCAGTGTTTTTGGTCTATAGCACTCAACTTTGGGTGTTGAATGGGACGATAACCGACATCAGATACTACCTGCCACTGTTGCCTCCGGCGGCTCTGTTGAGTGCAGGTATCGTTCTTCCTCTCGCGACGAGGAAGAAGGTTGAGTTGGAGTCCCTTCTTGAATACGAACTCGGATTGGTGGAATCCGATGAATCGGGGCTTCAATCCGATGATGTGCGAGAGATGATTGACTTGGATGCACAACTCTCGGAGGTGGGTGAAGAATTCCAGCCGGTATGGCTCCTGCTCCCGTTGGTCGCATTGGTAATCGGAATACTTCAGAGGACTAGGCTGGAAGTGAGTCAATTCGCATTACCGATGAACACTCCGGATATGTGGCGTCCTTGGCCGGACAGACTCGCCTTTCATCCGACGGAGGTGACGACAATGTGGTTCACTGTCGGCATTCTGCTCGTCACAGCATTATCCCTTTTAGCCTACAATCGAAAGAAGCGTCTTGCCCACGAGTCCTGAACGAGCATCGTCCCGCTCCCTCTGACCACGCGCTTGACCTCGTCTTGCCCACGAGTCCTGAACGAGCATGGGGGGGGAGGTGATTTAGTGGAGCAGCCCCGCGTCTGACCTACGATTCTTGAGTGAAATAATCCCCTTTCCGGACTGCGCCGAGGCGCACCCGTCCAACCTCCGTTCTTGCACGGGTATTGACCGAACCCCTCTCTATCATGGTGACCGTGAGGCTCATGGGCTTCCACACCCACCGCGTCGTTATGTCGGGGGTCATTGCGGTCCTGCTCGGTAGTGCTCAGGATGGGGGGGTCCCGCAGGCCGGTTGTGTGGAACAGTGCTGCATGAACCGATTCGGGGGGCCGACGAGGTCGAGAAATCCGGTGGCATTGGGCGTGACTGCTGAAGATGACAGCCGCCACCTCTTTGAAGCGAGTAGAACATTGTCTGACCAGTTGAGAATCTGGTCCGATGCCGACGGCCTGCCACTCAATACTCTTGACTCACTCTGGTTGACACACGCCCACCTCGGCCATATCGATGGGTTGGGACAATTCGGTTGTGAGGCGTGGGGGGTGAAGGGGGTGCCGATGTATGGCTCGGAATCGATGATTTCCTTGATCCAGAACAGCCCTAATCTAGCACATTTATTTGACAATGGCCACCTCGTTCCAACAACCTTCAGTGATGGAAACAAGGTGCAACTTACTTCAGAATTATCCATCACGCCCCTAAGGGTTCCTCACCGCGATGAATTGACTGACACATACGCATTCCTCATCGCTGGTTCAGAGAGTAGGATGCTGTTTCTGCCTGACCACGATTCTTGGGATGGGACTCTGGGACTTCACGGCAGCGAGAATCCTCGCGATTGGTTTCGCTCGCTTTCTGTTGACCTCGCTCTCCTCGATGCGACCTTTTGGTCTGAGGATGAGTTGGGAGGGCACGCTCGCGAGATAGGGCATCCACCTGTTGAGGAGACTCTTGGGTTGTTAGGGCGGCGAAATGCTGGTGACCCACGTGTTGTTTTGTTTCATCTGAACCATACGAACCCACTCCATGATGAGGCTTCGGCAGAGGCTGCGAGGGTTCGGGCCATTGGTTGGGAAGTCGGTCAGCAGGCGATGCGGTTCAACCTCTGAAATGACGACTGGCATCACCGCTGCATAGCGCTCTGAAATGACGACTGGCATCACCGCTGCATAGCGCTCTGAAACACCGACTGCCATTATCGCTGCATAGCGCTCTGAAATGACGACTGGCATCATCGCTGCATAGCGCTCGGATTACCGACTGCCATTATCGCTGCTTCTCTCTCTTGGTTGGTATTTCGGTTGGCAGGCGATGTGGGCGACCGCGGGTTGGCGGCGAAAGCCCAATCCCTCAAGTTTAGAGTGCGGGCAGATGACTAGTCGCCTCTTGGTAGATAGTTCAGATTGATGGCTAGTCAACATCCCAGTTCAGATGAGTTCTTCAAGTTCGCCAACCGCCTCGAACAGACTCGGGCCCGCACCGAGATAGTAGACCGACCCCATCCTGCTTCTCGAATCCTCTGGACTGACATTTCCCTCAATCGCCTTGCTCGCACATTCGTCCGTACATCCGTCAGCAAAGGCGACATAGACACGCCCCTCGCGGTCGATGTGGAGGTCATTGAAATCAAGCAAGTTGCGGTTCGAGCCGCCGATATCGCGACAGTCACCGCTGTTCAGACAGATGGCTCCGACCTGCACAGGGTCGGGTGAAACCCTCACCGTGTGAAACACAGGTTCGGGGTCCAAAGCGTTGAGTGAGTAGGTGATGTAGAGATAGTAACTCACATTCGCCGGCGCGTAATGTGGATTTCCATTCCATGCGTTCCCGTCGAGGTCACTCTGATTCAGTTGGCTGCCATTTTCGCTACCGAGGTAGGTGATGGCAATCCTGCCGGGGTCGCCAGCATCGATTTGCGGAAAAGTAGTGGAAATCACCTCGGCGGGGGAGATTCTGATACTGGTGGAATCCCAGGTATCACCGCTATCCGTGCTGCGTGCCATGTAGACCCCCTGGTCAGCCCCAGTCCAGATGTGGTAGGCGTTGGATGCACTGTCTGTTCCCACTT
This sequence comes from uncultured Candidatus Poseidoniales archaeon, assembly GCA_964342465.1. GTDB lineage: Archaea > Thermoplasmatota > Poseidoniia > Poseidoniales > Thalassarchaeaceae > MGIIb-Q1. Next base: position 56,657 of record CAYFFQ010000010.1, read on the forward strand.
CGGAGTTCTTGCGCGGGTTGGGGGTGCCGACATCTTCGCCCATTTCGCGCTCATCCCACGAGAGCCCGTTGTCCTTGGAAATTACCACTGTCGGTGTGGCCACGCGTGGTGGAACATAGACCGTCCCGTCCGCTGCGGTGGTGATGGCCCCATGCAATCCTCCGTTGGTGGTCGCAAGCCCGTAGATTTGGCCTCCGACTTCAAACGATGCACCCCCGTCAAACGATGTGTAACAGAAGATTCCGGCCAGTTTGTTGTAGCAGAAATAGACCGCAGTCTCATAGATTGGCCCTCCCGCCCCAATTATTCCATAACCAGATGAGGTCCACGGCCCAGACCCGAGTTTTATGTGGTCGTTCAGGGGTACCGGCCCCGAGTCGTGTGGGTTTCCCAACCACGAGTCACCATCGTTGTCTGACCACGCTATCCAAGTCGTTGCCAGTCCGACCATCTGGACATTGAAGATGCGGTCGGTGATTGGGTCGACCCAGCCGTAGGGGTCGCTTGTCGTCGGCTGGGATGCATAATCCTCAACACTCTCCCAAGATTCTCCGTAGTCGCAGGAACGCATCACCTTCTCTAAGGCGATGAAGAAGATGCACCCTGATGAAGTGATGCCAATGGAAGGTTCCGGTCCATTTTCGCCTACATTCGAGAAGACGAAACTGAGGTTGAGTGGAGGTTCGTCGACCGGCATACCATCGGCGCCGGTGACGAAGATTCCATCGGGAAGACTTGGCTCTTCAACCTTCGTCGGCGGCGAATCACTTGCGAAACATCCCGAAAGCAGGGCAGAACAAAAGAGAGTAGAGATGAGCAGAGCCCTGCCTCGCATAACAGGAAGGGGGGGCATCACCCCGCCATGAACTTACCCACCCCTTGCCAGATGAATTTTGCCAGCACTTGTCAGTTGGATTGACCAGCAATTCCAATTCAGGATTCTGTGCTCGGAGTTGTCACATGCCAATTGGTAGTTAGGGTTGGGCGTTTCACGGAAGCGGTGATGGTGGGTCGAGCAAGGTAGTGGCGAAGTGAGTTCGTGGTCATCTAACCTGAACGGTGACCGCATCGGAGGTACTCGCCTTGTCGTTATCTGTGACTGTCAGGGTGAAGGTGTGGTTCCCTTTGGGTAGTCTGACCTTGATGACCGGAGCCTCTCCAATAACACGGTTGGAGACATCCCGCCAGATGTGGGCGACAATCTCACCGTCCTCGTCGTATGAACGAGAGCCGTCGAGTTTGACAATCGCCGTTCCATCCTCGTCGGCGGCGACTATCTGGTCCTCGCCGGCGTCGGCGATGGGGGGCATGTTGATTCTGCCAGCTGATTCTGAAAGTGCCGCTTCGAAATCGAACTCTTCCTGAGTAGCGTTGGTCAAGGTGATCTCCGCTTCCAACAGGCCGAGCAGGTCGTCAGCGCCACTTGGAGCCGCACCGCCGCCACCCTGCATCTGTTTCAACTCAGATTCGGTCAGAAGAGATGAGTAATCTTCATCTTCCCCATAAAGCGCCTCCGCTGTCACTTTCTGAACCTGCGCTGGACTGGCCGTGGAGAATTGGCGCAGGTCTGCATCCATGTCGGCTCCGCTCTCCATGAGGTATGGTTTCGCCGCACTGTCAAGCACCAAAACCTGAGTCTCGCGGGTGTAGTCGTTCTGGTTGTCGCCCCCGACTGCGATTACCCTCCCGTCGTTGCTCATGCATACCATCTCGGTAAGTCCAGTATGCTCAACCTGCCACTTCTCCTCGCCGCTCCCGTCAATCATGTGAACATGGAACCAAGTAGCCACCAGCAGGTCATCTCCAAACACCAGCAGGTCGTGGATTGAGTAGGGTGATTTGTAGCGCCTGTGTGGGCTTCGCTCCCTATCGAACTGCACCACCTCTCCGTCGAACATTCCGCAGACAATCCCCCCTGCTGCTGGTCGCATCACTTCGCAGGGGTGGCGGAGAGGGTGTCGGTCTGCTTCGGCGCCGAGAGGAGTCCACCATTCGATGACGATTTCCTCTTCGTCGCCGAGCGTGACATCGATGGACTCTCTAGCGATGCACAGATGACCATCTTCACAGTAAGCCATGGCGGTGATTCGCTCGCCCTGCTCTCCGCGGGCAGGGCGAGCGAAGATGAGTTGTCCATTGCGGCCTACGACAGAGACATTTCCTACATCGTCGGCCACAGCCACAGATTCACCGCGCGGGTGAACCGCCAGCAGAACGAGTTCACCCGCCCCGAAATGGGCCAACAGGCTGCCGCGGCCATCGATGAGATGGAGTAGGCGGGCTCCGTCTATCGCCGCGACCAAGGAGCCGGATTGAGAGATGGCGAGATGGTCACATCCCCCGCCAAGGCTCTGTGTCCAACGATGGCCACCCTTTTTTTCGTAGGCATGCAGGTCTCCAGAATGGCTCCCAACGACCACCATCTCCTCACTGGTGATGGCAACTTTGCCAACACCGCCATCGACGGCGATTTTCACATCAGCCTCCGCTGATGTGGTCGAACAGATTGAGAGGTGTTCATCCTCTCCGCCCCAGACCATGAAACTGCCGTCAGGCGAAAGGGCTAGAGATGTGACGGTGGATTGAGGGTGAAGAGTGTTGGCTGCATCGATGGTCAATGGCATCTGTATCGGAAGGTAATGTCAATCACTTGTAAATGATGCTATCGCTGTGGGGGGTTTCCGCCGAAGTGGTCGGACACACCTCAACGCAATCCCTTGGACTGCGCCCTGCTGAACTCTTAGGGAGGGTCAGGGGGGTTGGTCAGAGTGGGTCAAGCGCCTCAAATGGACAAACCAGAACGTCGCCTGAGCGTGCCGAGTTCTTCGTCACTCCAACCGACCAGTGGCTCGAGTAGGGCGACTGAACAGTGCTCGGAATCCTCTTGTTCACTGACATCGGCATCAGCCTCGCTCGCAAAGGAAATGTCTGCAGCGACGCGCCCCCAAATCTTTCCAACATGCCCCGGCCCAGGCGCAGTCGCCAGCCGAGACTGCCAACTCGTATTGATGTGACTCGCATCCCACTCGCAGACCTTTTCGACCAATTCTGGTAAGGCGTGGTCGCCGGCGAGCAGACGGCAGCCACGCCGCATCACCAACCATGCGGCGAGATAATCATCCTCGCTGGCAAGGTCGGCAGTGACCAACCCCTGAACTCCGGTCGGGAGTCCTCCGGGGCAGACGACCTTCTCACCCAGCAGGGCAACCTCGTCGGGAAAAAGGGCAACGCGCACTTCCCAATCCGGTTCACTCAAGTCTACACTCAAGTGTGGGGCGAGGGAGAGTATCTCGGCACCGAGGGCAGCGGCGAAAGTCTGTGAGTTCCACTCCTTTCTCTCACCATGTCGCTTGCACCGTACTGCGAAAGTGGCCCCAACTCTCTGCGGCGCATCACCGATGACCGCGGCGGCGATTTCATCGAGTTGGAGTGGGTATCTCGTCATCGGCTCGGCCGATATGAGGCCGAAGGTGTGGCGAAAGGCGTCCTCAACCGCTTCCATTTCACCCTCGATGAGGTCAACGAAGAACATGCCTTGGAAATTCTTCACATCTATTTTCGCCCCTCTGACTTCAGCCTGTGCGATGAGATGTTTTCTCAGTGCCTTGGTCATGAATCGTCGCACAGGTCGCGATTTGAGAAGAACCTCACCCATCTTGACTACCCAGCGCATCTGTGAACACCTCCGGTCCTTGCTCTCGGATGAGATTAATCTTCGTTATGGATGTCGATTGTGTCAATCTTTTCCGCATCTTCCGAGCCGTTGTTGTTCTTTGCCGAGTCCTTTCTCTGAAGTTCAAGGACCTCGAGATATTCCTCCGAGACATCGCCTGTGCAGTATTCGCCGGTGAAACATGAGACATCGAATGTGGTGGCTCCATGGGATTCATGCGTACAGGCGGCCTTCAGGTCATCCAAATCTTGGTAGACGAGGAAATCCGCACCGATTTCCTTACCGATGGCGTCTATTGATTGGCCATGGGCGATGTATTCACTGCGCGCCGGCATATCGATTCCGTAGACATTGGGATGAAGGAGGGGTGGCGCTGAAGAAGCGAAAAAGACCCTCTTCGCTCCCGCCTCGCGCGCCATCTCAACAATCTTGCGCGAGGTGTTGCCACGAACAATGGAGTCATCGACGAGAAGGACGGTCTTGCCCTTGAATTCCGAAGGCAGCGGGTTGAGTTTCTTGCGCACCGAATCCTTTCTCTGTGCCTGGCCCGGCATGATGAAGGTGCGGCCGACATATCTGTTCTTGACGAATCCCTCCCTGAATTCGACTCCGAGCCGCGCCGCCGTCTGAATGGCGGCGTATCTCCCGCTGTCCGGAATAGGCATCACAACATCGATTCCATGGTTCGGTTTCAGTCGCATTATCTTGTCAGCGAGCCGCTCTCCCATGTTGAGGCGAGCCTGATGAACCGACATACCGTCAATGACGGAATCTGGGCGGGCGAAATAGACATATTCGAAAATGCATGGATTGAGCAGTGGTGATGAGTGGCACTGCTGTTTGTAGAATTCGCCATTCATCGTGATGAAGATGCACTCCCCTGGCGCGACATCATCGACGATTTCAAATCCGAGTGTGTCGAGCACCACGCTCTCAGAAGCAACCGCCCATTCACAACGGCCGTCATCATGTTCCAATTTGCCGTACACCAGAGGTCTGATGCCGAAAGGGTCGCGGAAGGCGAACATTCCATATCCGTTTATCATGCCGACAACGGAATAACCTCCGCTAACACGATAGTGGGTCTCGCGCACGGCCTTGAACACCTGATGGACATCCAAGTAGAGACCATCTTCAATCATCAAATGTCTCTTGCCGAGTTTTTGAAGTTCGTGAGCCAAGACATTGAGGAGGACCTCCGAGTCTGATGATGTGTTGACATGCCTCAGGTCGTCGAGGTAGAGTTGCCTCGCCTGATGTTCCGAGTTCACGAGGTTGCCGTTGTGTGCTATGGTGATCCCATAAGGTGAGTTCACATAGAGTGGTTGTGCCTCTGCTGATGAACAGGTGCCAGCAGTCGGATATCTGACATGACCGATGCCCATCGAACCCTTCAGTCGCTTGATGTGTCGCTCGCGGAATACATCGCGAACGAGTCCATTGGACTTTCTCAGGTGGAGATGGTCCTCTTCACAGGTGACTATTCCGGCGGCATCCTGACCGCGATGTTGCAGGACGAGCAGGCCGTCATACAGCATCTTGGAGATGTGGCTTTCAGGCAGGCCGGCGATTCCGATGATGCCGCACATCGACTATCCCTTGACGGCAATGCCGCCGCCGTCGGTATTTGGTAATAACCCAAAGCCTCCAAATCTCTCGCGGGGATGATGGATGGATGGCATCGAGTTAGGGTCCAACTGACCTGCTGCCCATCTGAAAAGGATTGAGGGATGGGTGCTGAAGAAGGGCGCTGAAAAAGGGCGCTCAAAAAAGGCGCTCAAAAATGCCGCTGAAGCCGGATGCTCTGAATGATGCTCAAGAAGGGCGTTGAAGAATGACGCTCAAGAATGACGCTCAAAAAAAAGGGCGCTGAACAAGGAGGCGAAGAAGGACACTCAGAATGACGCTCAAAAAATGGCGTTGAAGCCGGATACTCAGAATGACGCTCAAGAAGGGCGTTGAAGAATGACGCTCAAGAAGGACGCTGAAAAAGGGCGCTCAAAAAATGGCGTTGAAGCCGGATACTCAGAATGATGCTCAATAAGGGCGTTGAAGAAGGACACTCAGAATGACGCTCAAAAAATGGCGTTGAAGCCGGATACTCAGAATGAGGCTCAAGAAGGCCGCTGAAAAGGACGCTCAATAAAGGGCGCTGAAGCGGTCTCTCAATTGTTCGGCCGGCGGTTTTTCTTAGCCCAGCCAAATCCACGACGACGGGCGGTTGCGCCATAGCCGCAGGATGCACAGACAGACTTCTGCTTGTGGTAGGAGTGCTTTCCGCACCGACGGCAACGGATGTGGGTGCTCTTCTGGCGCTTACCCATGCTTGGAGTACCCTTACTCACGCCACCACCTTCTGCTCTTCAGCAAGGCCGCCGACCGACCACTCCATTATGAGGCTTGCTCATTCTTCTTGCTCGGTGAAGGATGTGGATTCAAGTTCGAGGAGTGGGTCTGCTTCGACCGCTCGCCCACTCACCAAGGTCAACAGCAAGCCGAAACTTATGCAGGCGGCGAGTAGGATGGCTAATCCCGAAATCATCATTCTGATGGCTCCGGTGGAGAACTGGGTCCACACATCGGCATCGATGCCGGCGACGACCCAGCCCGAATCAACCATCAATCCAAACAAGAAGACACCAACCGCCGCAGCCAACAGTGTGCCGAGCGCCTGTTCTATCACCCTCGCATGGTTGTGGAGAAGAGCCATCGTCAGCAAGAAAAGGGTACCACTCATGATGATGAAACTGATTACTGCTGAGTGGGAGAAACGTGAGAAGATGTCGACATCTTCAACCTCATTTCTGACCTCCAAGTGCATGTTGGCTATGAAGATGAGAATCACCAATGCAAGCACCACGATGGAGAGAAGACGCCAATCGCGCACCGGGTCCCCCACTTTTTTCATGGTGAATCCTCCAGATTATCGGCAAGAATCTCACGCACACGCTCTTTTTCGGTGGTAGAGAGGGGTTCAACTTCGGGTGGTACCCCCAGTTTCCGCTCCCCCATCCACACCAGCGTCACGAAAACGAGTAGAGAGAATCCTCCGCCGACCAACATTCCACCGAGGTCCCCCAGAGCACCCCACGAAGCACTGCGCCAGTAGACTGGGTCGTCCCCAACCGTTCCCTGCGCCAGCAGATAGATGACAAGTCCGAAGGAGGCGAGTGAGAGGAGGGCCATAACCGTCGCTTCACGCCATCGCTCATCCCCCATGATGAGTGCGGCGGCGGCGGCGAATCCGGCGAAGATGACCAAAGAGGTGAGGAGGCTGGTGACGAAGTGCCGCCACCACGGATTATCCAAGCCGTCGAGGGACGGCCTATTATAGAAGAGCATCCACAGAAACCAGAGGGCTGAAAGAGCGATGAGAGCAAAGCCGATGATACGGCTCCTACGAGGTAGAGGTGCAACTGGAATCGGGCCGGAAAACAGGGCTATCCAGATGCCGAACAGAAGCGCTGCAAACGGCCCGATGAGTATGATTAATAGGTGCAGAGACCAACCTTCTATAGATTCACTTAGGGGTGCTGAATGGCTGGCGATAACGAGCACCGTAAGGAGCAGCAGGAGACGACCAACTATTCTCCTCTTCCTCTCGTTGGCAATCGCCATGCCGAGGCCAATGGGGAAGAGCAACAGAGGTATCCAGAACCGAGCAAGAATCTCACCATCCGGAAGCATCGGTATCGCTCCTCCCATGAGGGGCATCACCTTGAACATTGACCATGTTGCCACTCCGTCAATGGTGATTCGGACCTTCGATTTCGCACGACACTCTCAAATAGGGGTCGTTGGTGGGCCACTCGCCCAAAGGGCGTAAGGTGTTGTTGAATGGTCAATCGTCCACGAAAAGTCAAGCGCTACAGTCCGGCCGCCGGCCGTCACACCATCCACACCGTGGAGCGGGTCAAAAAGCGCAAGGCAAGTGAACTCAAATGGGGTCAGCGAAGATTCCGCCGGGTGACTGCCGGATATCGTGGTTTCCCACGCCCAAAGCCCGAAGGGAGAGAGAAGCCGACTCGCCGAGTCAACATTCTCTACCGTTGCACTGAGACCGGAAAGGCACACACTCCGAAGTGTAAGCGGGCGAGGAAATTCAATCTGACGGATGAGTGAGGTGACAGTGGATGAGTGGAAATTTCGTGAAAGTCGGATGCCGCGATTGCGGAAACGAACAGATAATCTTCGATAAAGCATGCACGAAGGTGTCCTGCAAGATCTGTGGAGCAACTCTAGCCCAGCCTGCTGGTGGCAAGGCGAAACTTGTCAGCGCAGGAATCGTTGAAGAGCTGGAGTGAATTCGCAGGAGTCGGGCAGAATATGGCGGCAGACGGTGACAATTGGCCAGAAGAAGGCGAAATCGTCGTCTGCGTGATTACCGAAGTCAAGAAGAACGGCGCCTATGCCAAACTTGACGCCTACGATGGAAAAGAGGGGTTCATCTTCGTCGGTGAGATTGCCGCAGGATGGGTCAAGAACATCCGCGGCCATGTACGCAAGGGTCAGCGACTCGCAGCAAAGGTCCTGAAAGTCAAGAAGGAGAGACAGAGTGTTGAACTCTCCCTCAAATCGGTCAGCGAAGAGCGCCGAAGGGAAGCGATGCAGAAATGGAAGAACGAGAATCGAGCCGTGCAACTTCTTTCATTCGCCGCTGAGCAGGTGAAGTGGTCTGACTCTGAAAGGGACGAGATTCGTATATCACTCATCAACACCTTTGGCACACTCTACTCCGCGTTCGAGGAGTGCGCCATCGATGCAACTGCACTCACCGAGGCGGGATTCGAAGGTGATTGGTGCAAGATTTTCACGGAAATAGCCGTCGAGAACATCATCCCGCCATTCGTACAGATACGCGGCTTCATTGACATCACCGTCACTTCCGAAGATGGAATCGAAGTGATACGAGACGCCCTCGCCGCCGCCGAAGAGGCTGGGAGTGAAGGCGAGACGATGGTCACCTGTCACTATGACGGGGCGCCGAGATATCGAGTTGAAATCACGGCGCCGGACTACAAAGCCGCCGAAGCGGCGTGGCAGTCAGTCGAGGCGACCGCCCTTCCCGCTGTTGTCTCCGGTGGTGGAACCGCCACTTCCGAGCGAGTGTGACCCCGAAGGGGGAGTGGGTGTAGTGAGCGAACCCGCGGTATCACTTCCCAGCACGTCTGACCCCCACCCCGACCATAATCGTAGATTCGCAGGCGACCTTGACCACCCCCATCATTCACATTCACATACCGTGCAGGGCAATCGCTTTGAACCGAGACAATGACAAACGACTCAGAGGAGATGAGGATGGGGCGCAGCAAGATGCAGAAGTGCCGCCAATGTAGGGCCTATGGTCTGAGAACCACCTGTGAGAAATGCGGCGGACCGGCGCAAGCAGCAGCGCCCCTGAAGTTCTCACCACAAGACCCCCACGCAGCCCTTAGGCGCAAGTATGAGAGGGTGAACTCCCCCGAATGGGTGGAGGCACTCCCGACCCCTAAGCAGGAGGCGAAGAAGTGATGCGTACCCGCATAGTGTGGGAAAACGGGTTCACTGAACTTCCCGCCCACAGCCACCTCCTACACGCCGTACCAGGGGTGGGGAATGTCGGAAAACTGGTCGTCGATACACTGGTCGCAGAGAAGGAGAACAAACTTGTCGCCCGAATCCTCCATCCCGACCTCCCTCCGCACGCGACACTGAACACCGACGGACTCCTGAGGCCACCGAGTCTGGATATCCACGAGGTCAGACTTGCCGATGACACAGCGATTCTCTCACTATCAAGCAACTTCCAGCCGCTCACCCCTTCAGGTCAATACGAAGTCTCCTCACGGATTCTCGAGGAGACATCAGCGGCTGGAGTTGGAAGAGTTCTGATTCTTGCCGGTCTCGCTTCCGAACCGGGGAGTGAAGAGATCCACATCGTCTGTGCAACCGCAGAAGAAAAGGAGGTCATGGAAGGGTTGGGGCTAGATGTGACTGGAGAGCATCCTTCTGCTGGTGTGATTGGTATGACGGGACTTGTCGCATCTTTGGCGCCAACATTCGGTCAATCGGCAATCTGCATCATCGGGGAGACGGTAGGCACCAGCGTCGATACGTTAGCGGCCGACCGTATGGTCCGTTTCATCTCTGAAAATCTCGGGATTGATTTGGCGATTGAACTGGACAATACCGAGGATGCGGCTGAGAGGCTTCGGCAGTTTTTCGACCTCGACGAAGTCGCTGAATTGCCATCTAGTTTCGACAGGAGAGAGGCAGACACCGGATTCTATGCCTGAGATGAGTAGTGGAATCGTGATACCCTTCCAGTCTGCTTGAGTGCAACCCATTCAGTTGAAAAACCACTATTTCATGGCAATTTGTCCGTATTCATCCACCGGAAGATACGATAACCGTCTCAATCCTGATTTCGGATTCGATTCTACTGTCATGAGGGACGATTACACCCTCGTGAACGGCTAATACCGTGCTCGGGTGAATATGCAGGGTCTTGAGAACCTCACGGATTGTCGCCCCTACCTCGCATTTCTGTGTGAGAGTCACCCCATCATGCACAACCTCTACCTGCATGTCTCTGCGAGGCTGATTTACCACTTCAAACCAACCATCGTCACGGTGTAAATTGAAGGAGGGGCGGATGGTTTGGTCGGGGGAAACATGGAGGAGAGGTCAACTATCCTAGGTCCGGTACAGGGTGAGTGACCATCTTATCAAATCGTGAGACAGGCAGCCAGACACCCTTGAATTGAAGTGAGGTGGGCGTCTCGGCGGGGCTGCAGCCGAGATCGCATAGCCCGGTATCGCGGTGGATTCGAAATCCACTGTCTTCACGACGCGGGGGTTCAAATCCCTCTCTCGGCGCCTTCCTTGTCATTGATTTTGGCGAGTTCGTTGAAATCCGGGCGGGGGCGCCGATGCACTCGCGACATCGATTCATCTCAAGGTGCATCGGCGCCATGAAACATCGATTGATAACCCGCCCTTAGATTGGAGAACTCGCGGTTCTCGGAAGGCACCGAGAAACTCACCCTTCCGTTGAAGATTTTGGCGAGTTCGTTGGAATCCGGGCGGGGGTGATGATGCACTCGCGACATCGCTGAATTATCAGGTGCATCATCACCATGAAACATCGCTTGATAACCCGCCCTTCTCTGCATAGAACTCGCGGTTCTCGGAAGGCACCGAGAAACTCACCCTTTCGTTGAAGATTTTGGCGAGTTCGTTGGAATCCGGGCGGGGGTGATGATGCACTCGCGACATCGCTGAATTATCAGGTGCATCGGCGCCGTGCAACATCGATTGATAACCCGCCCTTCTCTGCATAGAACTCGCGGTTCTCGGAAGGCACCGAATTTTTTTTTGAAATTGGTGAGTTCCCTTGAATCCGGGCGGGGCGACAGCACCCTCCATCATTGATTATTTTGAGGTGCTGTCGC
>CAYFFQ010000011.1:0-51659 GCA_964342465.1 uncultured Candidatus Poseidoniales archaeon
AGGCCGGAGTCTTTGAGCGCCTTGAGTGCGGCAACTTGGGCCTCGGTGAGACCGCCCTCCCCGACCCCTGAATCGGCGTTCGCCTCAGCGAGAGCGAGTTCGACATCGAGCGGCCCACCATTGTAGCCCTGCCCGCGCAGTCGCCTCCTGTCACCTGAACAAGATTTGGGCGGCACATCAACCTCGACTATCTTGCCAGCCGGAGTATGAATCCTCACCTTACCGCCGAGCATCATCGTGCTGTAAGGTATCTCAACTGTCTGAATCAACCTACCACCTTCCCAGTATCTCCCCTCGTCAGCGTCAATCCTCACAGTCAACAACAAATCTCCTGCGAGCCCATTCGGAGAGTGGTGACCCATCCCCTTCAATCGCATCACTGAAGCGTGTTCAGCACCAGCCGGAACGGTCACAGTCACCTGACTGGTCTTGCGTACCACTCCCTGACCACCACATGTGGAACAACCCCCACCCCTGCATGTCTCGCACTGCTTACGCCGACCGATTGTGAACGGTTTTTTCACGCCCTCTCGAGCCTCTTCGAGAGTGAGGTCTAGGGATGCCTCGATGTCCGCCCCCTTCTGTGGCTTCTGCTGCTGAGGGGACGGTCTTCCTCTCGGCCCACCTGCCTGATGTGGTCTGCCGGCCTGGTCGAAGATTGTGCCACTGCTGCCTCCTGAGAATGGATTTCTGCCTCCACCACCCATGAATGCGGATAGGATGTCTTCAATTCCACCGCCACCATCAAAATTGAATTGGAAGTTGCCGAAATCGCCGCCTCTTCCGCCGCCGAACATGTTTGCCATTCGCTGTTGCTCATCGAATTTTTTCCGTTTTTCCGGCGTTTCTATCAGGTCATAAGCGGCTTGGATCCCTTTGAATCGTCCTTCAGCTGCCGCATCCCCTGGATTCCTGTCCGGGTGATGCTGCCGCGCTAACTTCCTGTAGGCTCGCTTGATTTCAGCATCTGTCGCATCGGGAGATACTCCGAGGGTTCGATACGGGTCGTCAGCCATTTCATCCCTGCCGAGAAAGCCGACTCTCTTCAACCCCGCCATCAAAACCATGATGCACACCATACCTGTGCGAAACTTGGGAGGGTGTGGAATCATGTCTGCAAGCGATGAATCAGCGGAAGTCACGCTGTACAAGAATACGCACTTGATTGACGACGATTGCAATATCCATTCGGGGGATTTCATCATCCGAGCCGACGGCTCTTGGAATGTAGCGCGAGGCGAAGAAGATGTGCAAAACACAATTGACGGGTCATCCCGCCTCCTCACCCGAACCTTTCAGAATTGGCACACCCACCTCCCCATGACCCTCAACCGAGGAATGGGCGAAGGGCTCACCCTCGGAGAGTGGTTAGAGAAGAACATCTTCCCCACCGAGAGAAGAGTCACACCTGATTTCGTTGAAATTGGAACTCGCGCCGGAGTTGCCGAACTGATTGCTTCGGGCACAACATTCGTCTGTGACATGTATCACTACCCCGCAGCAATAGCACCGGTGTTGGCTGAGGCGGGAATTCGTGGAATCATCTGCGGGCCGACAACCGCATGGCCACCGCCTGAAAACAGAGCGGAATCTGAAGATGCACGGGTTCTTTCTGAACTTGAAAACCTGATTCGCGGAGGCTCTCTTGCAAGTGGGAGGGTCGAATACGGAATAGCCACACACGCCGTCTACACATGCTCCGAAGAGGTCTTGAAAAGGGCGAGCGAAATGAGCAGAAAATACCATGCTCGCCTTCACATCCACACATCCGAGACCCGCTCGGAAGTCGCTGAATGCCACAAAAAACAGGGGATGTATCCCATTGAATATCTCGACTCGATTGACTATTTCACTGAGGGAACGGTATGTGCCCACTGCGGCTGGGTGACCAAACGGGAGATGCGAATACTCGCCCAACATGGAGCGCACGCTGTTCACTGTCCCGTCAGCAATCAAAAACTCGCCACCGGCGGAACCCTCTCATATCCGGCGATGGTTGAGGCTGGCGTCGATGTCAGACTCGGAACCGACGGCGCCGCGTCGAACAACTCGCTTGACATGCGCGCCGAGGCGAAAGCCGCCTCCCTGATTCAGCGTCACGACCATTGGGATTCCACCATCCTCCCCCCACGCGAGGCGTGGAAGTTGGCGACAAAAGACTCCAAGGATTGGGCCGCATGGAATCTTGACGATATCCGCATGCGCCCCCACGGCATCACAAACCGCCGCCTACTCGCCAATCTGCTCTATTCAAACAGCGACTGCCTCGATGTCATAGTAGATGGCAAACTCATCAGAAGAGATGGAGTCACCCTGACCTTGAACGAACAACAAGCCGCACTGGATTTGGAAGCAGCCGTCGCCCGATACTACGACGGTATCGACCCGCCGCAGGGGTGAATAAATGACCCGACTACTCAAACCACTCTTTCCGTGGTCTTGGCCTTGGTGCGATAGTGAGGGGAAACCTCTGCGCCCCCTTCCCCTGCTCGTGGACCGGAAATTCACCTTCGCCTATCTCTCAATTGTCTGGCTCATCTGGTTGAACCCCTCCTTCGGCCCTGAACACGATTGCTACCTTCCCAATTCGGGCTTCGACTGTAGTGGTGGACTGTGGCCCGCTGACCTCATCGACGCACCTCTCACTTTCCTGACGACTATGTTGGTCATGGTTCTCTATCACAACACCTTGGTTCACATTCTATTCGTGACGACTGGTTTCATCATCTTCGTTCAATCGTTCGAGACCCGAGAAAACGCATCGGCCACGATGTCAATTTTCCTCGCCACAACTTTCATCGCCGCCGTCACAGTCTCCTTGGGAATGAATGTCGGCGCCGCGATTTGGCCGGAAAGTGAGTTGATTTCAACTGGGATGGCGAGGAATTGGATGGGCGGTTCGGCCGGATTCTATGGTGTCATCGGAGCCGCCGCCCATCACAGTAGGATAGTCTGGCTCGTCCCACTCCTCATCGTCGCCTTCGAGACATGGAATCATCTTGGAAACGGTATCAGTCTGTTCACCTCAACCGCTCACATGGTCGCCATGGTCGCCGGATTCCTCATGTGGTCGAAGTGGATTAATCGAAACTCAAGGTCACCTCAAGAAATCTGAATGCTGTGGCTGGAAGAGGGCAATCCTGCTCTGGATGGAAGAGTGCAATCCTTCTCTGGATGGAAGAGTGCAATCCTACTGTGGCTGGAAGAGGACAATCATGCGGTTGATGGAAGAGGGCAATCCTGCTCTGGATGGATGAAGGCAATCTCTACCTCAAACAGCCGGATTGAGCCAAATGAACTCCAAGAACACCTCAGAAATGTGTACTCCGGTCTCATTTTTCAAGTCGTTTTCACCTTCGATGGTCTCTGATTTGGAATAAAATGTGGATTTCCGCCTCAATTTCCCAGCGTCTCGGCAACGCCTAATTCAAGGGGAACACGCCTCTCCGCCCGATGCGCTGGCTCACCGCTCTGCTTCTCGCGGCGCTGACCCTCGCCACCTCACTCGCCGGTTGCCTCACTCAAGAACAGGCAGAGATAGCCGACCCCACACCCGAACTGAGGATGAACCATATTCAGGTCAAGGGAACGCACAACTCGTACCACATTCGCCCGTTTGGTAGTGACTTTCTCTCCAACTACAACTACACCCACGCGCCTCTCGCCACACAGGCCGAAGAATTAGGGGTGAGACAGTTTGAGTTGGATGTCTGGTATGTTCCAGGGGTTGGGTTGAGAGTCTATCACAATCCCTATGATTCTGTCACCACCTGCTCCGCTTTCACCGATTGTCTACAGGATTTGAAGAACTGGTCTGATGAAAATCCGCAGCATGTACCACTATGGATACTCGTCGAGCCGAAGGATTTGGAATGGGTCGTAGATGGAATCAATCTGTTTGAAGAGATTGAGATGGACATAGACAAAATTTGGCAGCGGGAGAGGCGAATCGAGCCTGATGATGTGAGAAATGGTAGGTCCACACTGCGTCGCGCTGTGACTGAAAATGGCTGGCCCCTTCTTGATGATGTGCGGGGAAAGGCGGCCTTTGCTCTTCTTGACAAGGGGGGAATAAGAGATGCCTATCTTGAAAGGAATGACGGGCTTATCAATGCCACGATGTTTGCAATCGTCGATGAAGATGACCCTGCTGCTGCACTGATTTCTTGGACGCAACCGGTCAACAAACAGGATGCCATCCAGAGCGCGGTTGAAGAGGGATTCCTCGTCAGGACTCGGCCCGACAGCGATACGGTTGAAGCGCAGGAGAACAATTACACCAGATTTGAAGCAGCACTGGCAAGTGGCGCCCATTTCATTTCCACCGATTTCCCGGGAAACGATGATTCGGTGGAATATCAAATCTGGATTCCCGATGGACCTGTTGCCTGCAACCCGCTAGTAAGCCCAAATGGCTGTACTTCTCAAATTATTGAGGCACTCTGAAGGTTCAATCTATTTCGGCGGTTTTCGGCGGTTTTCGACGGTTTTCGGCTGTTTCGGTCTGTTTTCTTCAGTTTCCCGAGTTTTGCCGAAGTCTTTGGAGGTTTTCGGCGGTTTTCGGCGGTTTTCGGCAGTTTTCTGCAAATTTCGTGGGTTTTCGGCAGTTTTCAAGATATTTTTACTGAGGTTTTGTGAGGCTATTTTCTCGGGTTTTCGGCAGTTTTCTGCAAATTTCGTGGGTTTTCGGCGGTTTTCGGCGGTATTGGCCAGTATTCTTCAGTTTCCCGAGTTTGGCCGGAGTCACTCGGGAACATAGCCCTGAGTCCGGCCCACAAGATTCGGTCTAATAGAGGTAGAATCCCATCGCTAGAACGGCGTAGGTTCCGAGTAGGAGCGAGCCCTCCAACCAGTTGGATTTACCATCCGCAGCGATGGCATTGGTGATGATGACCGCGAGGAAAGTAGCGACGGTCTCGAACAGCCCGAACTGGAAGGTGAGGGGAACTCCCATGACCCACCCTAGAATGACCATCGCCGGCGCAACGAAAACAGCGATTTGAGTACTTGAGCCCACGGCGATTGAGAAAGCGAGGTCCATCTTGTTCTTTCCGGCGACGTTCACGGCGGTGAAATGTTCCGCAGCGTTTCCGAACAGAGGAAGAAGGATGACACCGATGAAAAGGGTCGGCAGACCCCACTCATCAGCCGCCGACTCAATGGAATGAACCATGATTTCGGCCATCCATGCGACCATTATCGTCGAGGCGAGCAACATGAACAACGCCTGTCGCTTGCCCATAACAGCCTCCTCCACACCGTGATGTGCATCAGTGGCGAATAGGTCGGAGTGAGTGCGGAGTTGAAACAGAAGGAAGAGGGCGTACATCGCCAACAGCACCAGCGCAGTAGCGTGTGAGAGAGAGACTACTGCCTCTAAATGTCCGTTCCCCGTGTACTCGAACACAGTCGGAAGAGTGAGAGCGATGACGGCAAGAAGCAGGAGTGAACCGTTGGCTCCAACTTGAGTAGGTGAGAACTCCTGAACTTTGTGGTGAATACCCCCCCATACGAACGCCAGTCCGAGAACGAGAAGGAGATTCCCAAGAATCGAGCCGATGAGTGAAGCCTGTACGAGATGAATCATCGTATCGGCGGTATCGGCGTCACCAACCTCTAGAGCGGTGGCGGCTGCGAGAACCGCGAAAAAGGCAATTATCATCTCAGCCGCATTTCCAAATGTGGCATTCAATAATCCACCAACCGTGTCACTGGTCTTGAGGGCTATCTGTTCAGTCGCCTCCCCCATCAAGTACGCTAGTGGCATGATGGCTGCCATCGATGTCGCGAAGGCGAGGGGGGCATTGTGGGTGAAGTTGCCAAAGAAAACAGCAAGCGGGATGAATACCAGCATCAGAGAAAGTTTTGAGGTTGCGGGATTGAGCAGTTGAGTGACTCCACCCCATCCTTCGTCGGTGGCGGAGCCGTCAGTGCTTCCGACCCCCTCGGCGCTTGTGAAGCCGGAAGTGGAATCAGGAGCCGAATCTGCAATCTCCTCCACCTCTGCTCTCTCGCCCATGCAGGGCGACGAGAGCCGTCCCATAGTCAAACCTGCGCCGACTATCCCCTGTTTCCCGAGGTTGGCCGGCAAGCCGCGCTGCTCACAAAAATGGGGCTGCGGTCAAAGTCTTGGTCGAATCTACACCGTCTATGCCTCTGATTCTGTTGATTACGACGCTGCCGAGCAGCGCATAATCCTCACACACTATCTTTGCGTATAGGTCATATTCTCCAAACAGCAACATCTGTTCATCAACTTCAGGAATCGTCTGAAGTTCCCCATACACCTCTTTCTCTCTTCCCGGCTCGGCTACAATCAGCACAATCGCCGTCGCTTCTGTCGTTCTTATCACGGTTCCAACTCCTCCTCGGCATACTGTAGTGGGGTACCTCTGTATAAACTCATTCACATGGAACCCATTCAGATGGAACCAGTTCTCCTTACCTGCAAAACAACCCTCCCATTATGGGTGAGTTGGGCAACCCCCCTAGCAGGGGAGCCGACATGGGTGTGCGCATCGCCGTCAGCGGAACCCCGAGTGTGGGAAAAACCACCATCACTTCACTCATCATAGAGAAGGGGAGGGGGTTAGAGGGGGGATATGACTCAGTCTCTGTAAAGCAATTGGCGGAGAAGCGTGGTCTCATCGGTGCCGTGGACCCCGACGACGATGCGCGGCCGATAGATGTCGATGCACTTTCTCTGATGCTCGCCGAAGAGTGGTCGGAGCAGGGCGGTGTCGACCTGCTGGTGGATGGTCATCTCTCCCATCTGTTGCCAGTTGATGCTATCGTCATCATCCGTTGCCACCCCAATACTCTTGAGAGGCGGTTGAGAGAGAGAGGGTATTCGTCGGAAAAAATCGCTGAGAATCTTGAATGGGAGTTGATGGGAGGTGTATGGAACGACATCGGGGAAGACGGAGAGACGCCGGTTCTCGAAGTCGATTCCTCGACCGACTCGACATCCATCACAACAGCCCGAATCGTTTCATGGCTGAGAGATGGTTTCAAGCCGGAACGCCCCGAGCGGAGTATTGACTGGATTGAAATGGTTCACGGTGGCTGAGATGGCGCTCGATAAACTTCGTAGCCGATTCACCGCTCTGCTCAACCCCGCCGTCGAGCGTTTGGGATGGGTGAATCCCAACCACATCTCATGGTTTTCGCTCGCCGTCGCCGCTATCTCGATGTGGCTTTTTGCCACCGCCCCGAGAGGTGGCGCTGGTTCAATCCTAGCGGCGACAGTTCTGCTCGCTTTCGCCGCCTTCTGTGACGGTCTAGACGGTCAAATCGCCCGTTTGCATGGCAAGACGACTCGATTTGGTGATTATCTCGACCACACCATCGACCGGATAGTCGACATCGGCATCATAATCGCTATCGGTGTGAATGGCGCCTGGATATCTTCCCCTCATCTCGGCTGGGCTGCCGCGGTCGCCACACTGATGGGTTCCTACATGGGTACTCAGGCACAGTCAGTAGGGCTCGGGAGGAACTACGGTGGCTTCGGTCGCGCTGACCGGCTCGCCATCACCCTTATCGGGGGGGTGGTCGCCTCTTGGCAGGCGTACTCTGGTAGTGCGGATATGTCCGAAATCCCCCTGTTCGGCGGTGGGTTGAACGCCCTTTCTGCGGTTCTCTGCTTCTCTCTGGTGGGTGGAATCTATACTTTCACAACCCGTTTCATCTCTGGACTGAATGAACTCTCAGGTGAATCCGCCGCCCCCAAGGGGGGCGAAAAAGATGTTGAGGAAAGGTGAATGCCTCAGGATTTGATGAAGATGCGTATCATTCTGCGTCACCCTCATAACCGCTTCGTCACCACCGACCACTACGGAGGTATTGAGCGTGCGCTGTAGTCATACTACCAAATCGCTGCTACTGGCCATCCTGATTTTGACTATGGGAATGGCTCCGGGGGTGCCTGCTGTCTCAGCCGATGCCTCGTCACCGACCGATATGCAGGCCCAGAACATCGCCGTCTCCTTCGACCCACTAGCGGAGTCGACCAGCATCATGTGGGAGAACATCAACACACAGAATCTGACCATCGCTCAGAACCTGCAATCGTCGAGATATCTCATCTATCGCTCAGCAACTGAGATGAATCAGAGCGTGATTGAAAACGGCTCCATCCCATACATCGCCAATGTCTCGGCCTGTACCGGAAACGTCGTCTCATGCCCAGGACAACAGCATGCGGTCACCCATCCGCTGCCACCGGGTGTCAATGGGTCGTACTTCTACGGAATCGCAACTCAACTCGACGACGGCACAATCATCGCCTTCATGGAATTGGGACAGGCACATATCTCAGAGCCTGTTTACGAATTCACCCATGACATCACCGCTCCGTTTTCAGTGAATGCCACATTCTTCCCAGAGACGGGGAAGACTAAGGTGGATTGGATCAACCTCAACCAACTCCAACCGGGCACCCTGCTCGAGACTGGAGACAATGCATACATCTCCAAGGTCTACCGACATCTCTCTCCGGCGACGAGAGCGAGTTGGCCGGAGTTGGACAAGGAACTGGTCGCCATGAAACCGGCTGGTGAGTCCACCGCCACCTACACCGTACCACCCAACACCGATGTCGACGCCTACTACTCAGTGACCTATCTCTATCTCAACTACGAGGACACACGCTTCATCGGTGGTGTCAATACCATGGCTGAGGATTTTCCTGTTGCTGAAGACAATGTGGCACCTGATGGCGTGGAGGGAGTTCAAGCCTCTTTTGAAGCCGAGCCAAACGGAGGGACGGGGAACACGACTGTCACTTGGGCGGACCTTACCGCCGAGCCGGGGGCGATTTACCATGTCTGGAGGTCTGGAGCAGCGTTCAGCAACACCACGAACCCCGATGTAGAACACATCGCCACCGTTCAGAGCGGGGTATCCAACTACCGTTATCAGGTTGAGAGGGGGACATTGGGAGCCGCCTACTACGCGGTGACAACGGCAGACGCACGAGGGAACCACAACACCTCATTCCTGCCCACCTCACTCGCTGGGCCAATCATGGAGAACGCCTTCGACCCGTGGGTTGCCGAACCTACCAACGTGCAGGCGGAATACATCGGTGGGGCGCAGACAAGGGTCACTTGGGTAGACCAGTTGGGCGCCGAAGGGGAATTCTACCATGTCTGGCACGCATGGACCAAACTCTCTGCCGCCAGCAACCTCTCCTTGGAAGCCACTCTCGTGGCAACCGTCCCCGATGGAGTCCAAGAGGCAATCGTTCCGGTACCGGCTGACAAGGACAGGCTCTCCTACTACTGCATCACTTCTGTCACCCGCTACAACCATCTGAATGCGACCTATGAGGACACTCGGTTTCAGCAGAACTGTATCCCGCTTCCGGTGAGGGAGGACACTCTCGCACCAGCCCCTGTGATGATGGCCGAACCGGTTCTTCACGGCGGTCAGAGGACGGTCTACATCTCTTGGATAAACACGATTGCTGAAGATAATGAGACCTATTCGGTTTGGCGTCATCACGGTTCTCCATTGCCAGGTGGTGAGGCGGGGAACATCTCTGATGACGAAGGCTGGGAGTTGATTCTGGACAATTACGAAGCCCACTCTGCTGAAACCACTATCCTCAGGGAGGTCTATCTCGACACAGACCTCAATCAGGAGACTTGGTATGCACTCACTGTGGCAGATGTCTGGGGTAACACGAGAGATGCTGTCACCAACCGCTCCAACGCTTGGTTGGTCTACGAGGACACAACCTCCCCTGATGCCTACATCACCATCAACCCACTCGGTGGCGAAGAAATGGAAGGTGGAGCACTGAAGAGTGGTGATTATCGTCTGCATATCTACAGCAACGAACCACTGTTCGAGTTTCCTGAGATTTCGGTAGCGACGGATGACTACAATTCCGAGAACGGCACGGGACTGACTTTCACTCCCGAGGGTGAAATTACCCGCGCCACACCCTTCCTCAGTTCATCCACTCACTTCATTTGGGATTTCGCCATCCCAGATTCCATCGAGACTGCCGACCTGACTGTCGATTCACTGCTCATCGACAACTCTGGCAACTCCCTGACAAGCAAAGTCAGCAACTGGTCAATTGACGCCAATGCGCCTCGAATAGAGATTTTCTCACCCTCTTCAGAGAGTACCTATCTCTACGGTGACAACATTCGCATCCACGGTGTCGCATCTGACGATGTCGACCTCGTTCAAGTCAAGTACAGATTGATTGAGTTCCGCGGCTTCTACAACTTTGAGTATGAATGGGCGCTGGTGGCTGATGTCACACCCTCCGATGCTCCACCAGCCACCCTCGTTTTCGACATGGATGAACCTTCAGCGACCTTCACCACCCCGGGCAACCACAAACTGGAGATTGAAGCAACCGATGTGGCTGGCAATGTCAAGACGTTCACCATGTCATTCTATGTCGACAACTGCTATGAGAACATCAGTGGAATCACCTTCTGTGAAAGTGGAAACGACCCCATAAACAGTGGTGAACCCGAAGCAGAGGAACCACCCGGTCTGACCAGCCCGCCGTATGTCATCATCATCGCAGTCGGTGCCTTCAATCTTCTGCTTCTCTTCTTCACGATACTGATGGGTGTGCTCGCTGCGCAGGACCCGAGTAAAAAGAAGAAGAGCGACGATGACGAGTTCGACGAAGAGGACGATTGGATGCTTGAGTTCATGGGGGGTGCATCAGGGGGCTCAGGCGACTCTGCTGACTCCGCGCTGGCTGAGTTGGAAGGTGTTACCCGCAAGACCGAGACCAAGACTCTCGAAGATGAGGACGACCCATTCGCCACCGACTCAAGCACCAAGAAGAAGAGGCGGCAGAAGAAGAAAGTCGTCGAAGAAGATGACGATGAGTTCGACGACGAAGATGACGATGACTTCGACGACGAAGATGACGATGAATTTGACGACGAGGATGACGAAGACGACTGGGGCGATGACGACGAGGATGACGAACCGAAGAAAAAGAAGAAGAGGCGGCGACGCCCATCTTCAAAGAAGAAGACAGTCAAGCGCCGCGCCGTCCGCCGCAAGAAGTGAAGCGAAAGGACGACGATACCGCAGTGAGGCGCGGCTGACGGCAAATCACACTCTAGGCGCATCACGATAGTTGGCTGGACTTCCACATAACCCCTACAGCCCGATTCACAACTACCCAGTCTCGCGCCCAATTCAGGAGGGGCGTTAATGGGGGGTGGGCGTCCCTCAGGGAACGGGAGATGGGGAGATGTTCGGCATGAATGACCCTGTATCGGTACTCAATCAACTCCGCAGTTATGCTGCCGAAGGGAGATTGGAGATGGCTGAGGTGATGGCCGAGGAGTTGTCGGCGACACTCGCTAGGAAGAAGGACGGTAACTTGCCAATCCAAGAGATGCTGGTCGAAGCACTGAGAGAACATGCTGTGATTCTGTCTCAGAGAAAGAAGTGGAAACCGGCTCTGAAAGCGGCCAAGACCCACACCAAGGAAGCTTCCATCCTTGCAAAAATTCGGGCCAAAACTGGTTACCAACCAACCGAGGAAGACCTGAGAACGGATATCACTGATTCACTGACGATGGGCAGAATCCAACTTCACCTAGGTTCGGCATCGCGTGTGATGAAGAGTCTGGCCCGCCCATTGGCGCTGGGCAACATAGATGCACACCTACTAGCGATACACGCCAACGAAGTGTGCCGTGGTTCTCTGAAGGGTGCAAAGAAACCCGTAAAATCACTGATTCGAACTCTTCTGACGGTGGGCCCACCCGAACGGACATCCTCCGGTCTCGTGCTCACTTCTGCGGACGGCATGCAGACTGCGGTGAGCGAAGTCCTCACCTCCCTCGGTCGTTGGACGATGGCGGGAAGCGGATTGGCGACTGCACTCTCAATCCAGTTGAGAGGATGCTTGGATGTGCTGAGTTCTCAAGTCGATTCCATCGAGAGAGAGGAGCAGGCGGCGAACGCCAAACTGCAGGCAGCAATCAACTCCCTCCAGCCAGTCGTCAACTATCACGAATACTCCAAATCGAGTAGGTGAAATGAGTTCCTTCAATCGTTGCCGAGGTAGTCTCGCCACTCACGGCAGGCAGGGCACCAAGTCCAGCGCGCACCTTGGTTGGACACCTCCTGCACATGACCAGCGCACACCTTGCATGGCGGGTGAATCGCGGGTGTGGGAGGGGGTTGAGGGGGTGAGGTCACTGCCCCCTCGTTGTCAGTGTATAGCGATGAGGTGAGACTCTCACTCCTCCTGTTGTAGCGTATCCCAAGCACCGCTAGAAGCAGAATCAAGATGGACATCGCCGCTATCACCGCATACCAGAAGGTTGAGAATGAACCCCCCTCATCACTGACTCCTGTGTCATCATTCCCGCCGGTATCATTGAAAGGTGAGGAAGTGGATGCGACTATCTTCCAGCCATCCACGCAGGTCCAATGCTCTCCCGTCGGTTTGGTCGTCTGTCCGGGCATCGGCCCTTCGTTCAACTCGTCCGTGTCACATAGTGTGCCAGGGAAGGCAATCGCCCCTCCAATCGCATAACCCGGGTCTCTTCTGCTCACCGGTGCGTTCTCGTCCATCGGCGTCTCCGAGATGACTCTGTGAGGGAGAACCCATGCAGCATCTTCGGGACACGGAGTCACATCTATCAGATTGGGTTGCTCTTGTGGAAGTGTGTTGCCCTGTGAATCAACCCAAGTCTCGATTCTGCAGGTGTCAGGCCATGCTGTCTTGACCAGCATGGCGCCACAGACTACCATCTCATCCACCTCGGTGGTGATGGGAACACCTAGTCTCTGCCGGTCGGCTGAGAGAAGGGTACACTCCTCGACATGGATACCTGCCAGTAATGACTGATTGTGTCTCACATAACCATCTCCGAAAGGTCCCGTCAGCATCAGGTTGTCAAGATTGAGAGTGCCACCGTCACCGCTGTCATTCACCTCGCCAACCCAGTCCGCGGTCCAGTTCCTGACTAGAGAATCGCCATCATCGGGAATTGCAGTGAGGCGAATGTGAAGGCGATTCTTGCCTGAGACCGCATCAACCGTCAGTGTCTCACTCTCGGCGCCAGTCGAAGTCCATACCTGAATGGCGGTGAAATCGGATTCATCGGGAGTCGTCGTTTGATTGTCGGTCAACGCCGCCTCCATCCTGATGATGTCGGTGTTTTCGGCTGCCGAGGTCCAGGAGACCTGAACATGCCATACCTGAGCATCGTTGGTGATGAGAAGGGTGAGGTTGACGGGAAGCCAGAAGGGTAGTTGTTCGTCACAATACTCCGAATCGGTCGGATAGAGGTCGATGGACAAGCCGGTGGCAGAATCGACGGGGCAACCATCCCCATCGATGTCAGACCACGCTAGATTATCGGCTGGGAAGGCATCTCCATTCTCTTCCCTGAGCCCGCTCTGGTCCAGCGTGTAGGTGTAGTTGTCACCATATCCGTCTCCATCGAAATCGTTGCACTGAGTCGCATCAGAGGGGAAGGCATCGCCCGCTTCGTTGATTCTCATGCCATTGTCGATTCCATAGGTGTAGTTGTCACCACAGCCATCACCGTCAAGGTCGCGGAACTGTGCGCCGTCATTGGGGAAAGCATCACCGGACTCTCCCGCCCTGAGGCCATCACTGCCCACTGTGAAGGAATACTCATCTCCATATCCGTCAGCATCACTGTCGTGCCATTGCAGCGGATTATCGGGGAAGGCATCGCCAGCACCGTCTGGATGAGCTAGCCAACTGGCATCGGGGTCACTGTATCCATCGCCATCTCTGTCGACACAGCCGTTTCGGTCCACGGAAGAGGTGCCTTGGGTGTTGAGGCAGTCATCACCATTCTCCTGAGTCTGGTCGTCCCCCCAGCCATCGCCATCACTGTCAGCGTGTTGGGTCGGGTCGAGAGGGAAAGCGTCCTCGGAATCGGACCATCCATCCCCGTCAGCATCTCTCTTGAGAATGAGCAGAGTGCCGGTGTGATTGGCCACCACCACTCCCTCCTGTGATTGGGTCACCCCAAGCCCGCGCGGAATATGGTTGAGAGAATAGGTGGAAACCCGTGTGTTGTTCATCACATCGAAGAACTCCAGTTGCCCGCTCTGTGAGGTGGATGCATCTCCGGTGGCCACCACCATCAGCCCGTAATTTGTCATAAAAGTGAACGCGAACGCTTCATCGAGAAGGTTGTAGGTGGTCATCGGGGCTTGCGCCTGCACATCCCAGATGATGAGTTGTTTGTCCCATCCAGCAGTCACCAGCATTCCCGCACCCGGCATCCATTTGTTGACACCGACATATCCGCTGTGACTGTATGGGGAGCCGTCATCCATCCAGTTGGAGGGCATCACATCACTCGTGTTCCACAGGCGAACCGCCCCTGATTGTGAGACGGAGGAGAGTTTGGTGCCGAACTCATTGAAGGCGAGCGTCCAGTGGGTCTCAGCATACTGCCACTCCTTGAAGAACTGTCCCGACATCGGGTCGATGATGGCCACATGCCCGTCACTCGATGTGTTGGTGGTGTTGGAAGACCATGAGATGGCCGCATAGTTTCCTGTCGGCTGCCAAACGATTCTCCCAAACGCTCCGACTGTCTGATAGTTTCTCAGGTCGAACACCCAAGAGTGCTTGCCGTGCTCATTGCAGGAGAACATGACGCCATCGCTGAAGCCCCCGTACGCCTCACCATTGACCCACCCGACAGATTTTGCATATCCTATGGTGTAGACGACCTGCCCGTATTCCGGGTGGAAGCATTGAGAGAGGATGGAGTTGTTGGTCGTCGACCGGATGGTAACCACTCCCGAAGATTCTGCGACTGCGACTCGGTCGCCGTTCGGCTCGACTGCTATCTCCCTGACCAGAGCAGGGCCCACTCTCCTGTATGGCGTAATCTCGAAGTTGGTGACATCGACTCTCCATATTTCAATCCCGCCATCCTTTCCTGCTGATGCGAGTAATTGATTGGCGGTGCCGGCGTTGGAAATGGTGGCAGTGGTCACCGCCGTCACATCCTCAGGTTGACCGCTGCCGGAAGATATAACCGAGTGCCAGCCGAAATCGGTCTGAATCTGGCCGCTGTTGTCGATGAATGAAATTCTTCCCGGGTCATAGAGTCCGACGCCGAGATATGAGCCGTCGGGAAGCCATTCGAGGCTACTTACATTCTGTGGGATCGGTGAATACCAAAATAGAGTGCCATCGGCCTCTGCGTACGAAGAGGCGACCCCTTCCCACTGCCCCTGCTGAAGGGGAGAGGGGTGATTGTAAGCGATGGTGTAACTGCCGCCTCCCGGCTCCCAAGTGACCGCCCACGCCGTAGAGTTGGGGCCGGCCACATGACGCTCCCAGAGAAGCGAGCCGTCAGCGGTTGAAACTCCGTAGACGACATCTCGGAAGGTCGCATTTCCGCCTTGAAGGGTCATGTTCCTGCCAAGCGCGGCCACTGTCGCACCATCGGTGGAGAGGGCGCAGTCAGGTGTCCAATACTGGGGAAAGAAGCTCTGGGCATTGGCAGGAGAACCATCGATGAAATGAGAGAGGTCGGCGACAACCACCTCACCCCCCATGCCGATGTGGTTGAGGTCACCACACATGACCACCTTGGAATGGTTGGTGGAGACATCCAACCCCCAAAGCCAGCCGTCGTATGTGCCAGCCAGTGAGTCGGTCCATACACCTGTTCGCATCTGGGTGGTCTCAGAGGGAGTCACTTGTCCGTTGTCAATCACCTCGTAGGAATACCAGTTGACCCCGCCATCGGCGGCGAGAACCCAATCATCGGAGAGCCACGCCACATCGACCATTGCAGCAGAATGCCCGACCCAGAGGAGAACCCGCCCATCGCTGATGTTCCAGACGAAGAGCCTGTTGTCAGCAATCTCCACGGCCGCCACTTTGCTGCCGTCAGGACTAATCGAGACCTCCCACAGGGCCCCATTGGTATTCGGCTGCCAGAGTGAAGGCGACCAACCGGATTGAATGGTCGGTGCGTCGGTCATCGACCACACGCTCGGTGTGCTTTCAGCCCGCGGTTCGGCCTCACTCAGAACTCCCTGGTCTGTAATCAGATAGGCCCATGTCGGAGTGAGCAGGATAATCACCAGCACCATCGTCTTGCTTCGCATCAAGGCGACAGAGGACACACCTCCACTTTGAACTTCGCCAATTCAGCGTTTTGAAATCGGGCGGATGAGACGCCACCGGAAATCGCTGAGAGGTGTGATAACGGCTGCTTCCACCTAAAGATTCAGCGTCAAGGTTAAGGTTGCTTGAGCGGCGCTAAGGTCATGCGCCATTTGATTGACAGGGTGTTGGAACTTCAGGAAAGTGAAATTTCCACAGAAGACACCGAAGATATGGAGGGAGTAGAAATCAACCCCGGTGACGAGGAATTGGTCAAACTCTTGGCCAGCCTCGCACCGAGAATCCGCGTATTCGGGTGCGGTGGCTGTGGCTGCAACACGGTTCAACGCCTCGATGATGAAGGACTGCTGAACGACGAACATATCTCGGGATATGCGGTGAACACCGACGCCCAGCACCTGCTGAGTTCAAAGATAGACAAGAAGATTCTCATCGGCAGGACGGCGAGAGGACGCGGTGCGGGCGGCGACCCTGAGAAGGGTGAGAAGGCGGCATACGAATCAGAACGAACTCTCAGTGGCATCGTATCCGAATGTGACCTCGCATTCGTGACCGCCGGCCTCGGCGGTGGCACTGGAACTGGTTCCGCCCATGTCGTGGCGCGTTTGGCCAAGGCGTCTGGCGCTCTAACCATAGCCGTCGTCACCTATCCGTTCACTTCTGAAGGGACTCTGAGGAGACAAAATGCGGAATGGGGCCTAGAACGCTTGCGAGAGGTCTGTGACACGGTTGTAGTTCTACCCAACGAAAAACTGCTCGAGGTGGAGGGGGTGAGGGACCTTCCCATCGAGGCAGCCTTCAGGGTCGCTGATGAACTGCTGATGCGCTCGATTGCAGGAGTGACGGAGATGATCACCAAAGAAGGACTCGTCAACCTCGACTTCGAGGACCTGCGCAGTGTCATGCTCAACGGTGGTGGAATGGCGATGATCGGTCTCGGTGAAGCGACTGGTAGCGAGCGGGCGGTGGAAGCGACTGTCGAGGCTCTGACCTCCCCTCTCCTAGACATCGATGTCTCAGATGCGCGCGGGGCACTTGTGAATGTGGTGGGTGGTCCATCCCTCACGCTCGGCGAGGCGGAGAGATGTGCTCAGGAAATCCGCGAGAGAATCAACCCCTACGCCCGCATCATCTGGGGTGCCACGGTGGACGAAACGATGGGTAATGAACTACGGGTGTTGCTGGTTCTGACGGGTGTGAAGAGTCAACAGATCTTCGGAGCGACTGCGCACCAGCAGATGCAAGGAATGCGCAGTCGCAACCTCGATTTCATTAATTGAACTGCCCTAGTCGCATATCAATCGGATAAGTGGGCAGTCAAGTTCGTGATTATCACCTCGTACCTAGTAGGCGCTGCCTCCTCAATTCCGCACAGGGCATCTCCATTTCCAAGCCTTCCGCCACCCCTAAAGCACGGCTATTCTCCACAACCACGCCCAATCCGAATCAGCGCTGACCCCGCCGATTGCGCGACCATTCTCCATAACCCTCGCCCACTCGTCCGAGAGATTTGAAGCCAAGGTTTCAACACCTCTTCCCAATCGCTGATGTTAAAGAGGGTCCCCATGTCGGAATGAACCCTAAGGGGTTCACACCATGGCCAGCAGTGACTCTACATCCAAGTCCTTCGAAGAGCGGGTTCAGGTTCGCCAAGACCAATTCGAATCGTGGGTGCGCAGTTTCGGAAAGGGCTCATGGGCCCGCATTCTGAGGATGGCCCGTAAGCCGAGCAAGCAGGAGTTCAGGCAGACAGTCTGGGTCTGTGGAATAGGGATGTTCGTGCTCGGGTTCATCGGCTTCGTGGTGCTGTGGTTGATGGACACCGAACTTCCGAAATTCTTCAGTTGGCTCGTCGGCTGAACAAATGGAAAGGGGGTATCAGAATGTCCGATGGATTCATTGTCTTCATCCGCAATGCCGACCGAGTTCTCCTGATGAAGAGAAGTGAGGCGACCGGTGACTTCCCTGACCGGTGGGATGGTGTCTATGGTGTGGGTGACCCCAACGACCTAGAGCATGTCAAAACCAGAGTCGAGGATGCAACTTCCATTCCCAAAGACAATTTGAAATTCGTCAGAAGTGGTGCCCCCCGTGGTATCGAGTTCGGCAACCGACTCAATGAAGTGACACCCATTCTGCTGGTGACTGATGTCGAGGATGTCGAACCACGGACCATTTACGATGTGGCGATGTGGGTGGACCCTGGATTCATCAATTTTCTCAGTCCTGAAGAGACTGGTGATGCTGAGGAAGTGAGTTCGATGCAGGAGAGGCCTGCTGTTTCACAATTGGGTGAGATGTACGGAGATGTCTCCGCCTTTCTCTACATGCTCAAGACGACCATCGGACAGGAACAGAAGATTGCTGATGAGATACACGCACGACTGTCCGGAACCGGTTCGCTCCGGGATGTTCAGTCGGAAGTCTTCTCAGTCGTTCATCCAAACCTGATGCGTGGCTACATATTCATAGAGGCGAGTGCCAAGCACTTCGTCGAGAAACTCATCGGCAGGGCTGGTGGAGTGACCACACCCCTGAGAGGGTGCTCCAAGGTGCTTCCAGGTGAAGCGCCTTTGCAAGTTGTCAGCAACTATCTCGAGCCAAAGGCGGCGACTGCAGGCATCGAAGTGGGCGATACCGTTGAAATCAGAATTGGCCACTTCAAGGGTAATAGAGCGAGAATCACCGCCGTATCAGAAGGCAAGGAAGAAGTCACCGTGGAACTGCACGAAGCGGCTGTCCCGATACCCATCACCATGCGCGCCGACAATGTGCGGGTGACAGAGAAAGTGGTCTGAGATCAGGTTGGATATGCTCGCGGCGGTTAAATAGGGGAAGCAGGTCGGCCGGAACCCGAGAAGTGAGGTGAGAAGATGTCAGACAACTGGACTGCACGCCGAATTCGCACCACCGTCATCGGCAAGGGCAAGAAGTTCAACGGCTCTTGGGTGGGGGAGATAGACACCCCGTCTGACCCCGATGTCCACAACATCACACTCGACCAGATTATCACCATCTCCAAAGAGAAGGCGGATGACCTGACCGGGAAGAGCGTCAAGAACCGCTCATTGGAAGTCATGGGAACCTGTGTTTCCATGCGTTGCCACATCGAGGGCGAGAAGCCCAAGGATTTCATACAGAAGGTGAAAGCAGGAGAATATGACGAGAGATTCGATTGAACCACGAATTGCGGGAGAGGGGAGCCTCGCCGACCGCAGGGGTGAAGAGAGATGGAAGAAGAAATCAACACTGCATTGAAAGAGGCGCTGGAAAGCGCGCCTGAGCGCAAATTCGTTGAAAGCATCGAGATGGCTTTCACCATAAAGGATGTTGACCTCAAGAATCCTGCCAACAGAATCGAAGAGAATGTCAGGCTTCCTCGCGGGCGCGGGAAAGAAGTGAGCATCGCCATTTTTGCTGGTGGAGAGATGGCTTCCAAAGCGCGCGAGGCTGGGCTCGTCGTCATCGACCCAACTCAGATTGAGGACCTCGGTGGCAACCGACAGAGGGCGAGAAAACTCGCTCGCAAGCACGATTTCTTCCTCTCAGAAGTCCCTCACATGGCGACAATCGGGCGATTTCTCGGTATCGTCTTGGGTCCGCGTGGAAAGATGCCCCGCCCTGTCCCACCCAATGTTGACCCTGGCGTCATTGCCGCCGGTCTCTCTGACACGGTGATTATCCGCAGCCGTGACAAGGTCACATTCCACGCCGTCATCGGCAGCCGTGACCAAAGCGAAGAGGACATCTCAGCCAATGCTCTCGAACTGTGGAAGCGTGTCACCTCGAAACTCGAGAGGGGGGCTGGAAACATACGTTCACTCTATGTCAAGACCAGCATGGGCCCAGCAGTCAAAGTGGAGGTGCAGGTAGGATGATTCCGAAGGTCGCCTCATGGAAGAAAGACCGAGTCGGCGAACTCGCCGACATCCTTCAACAGGATGGTGTCATCGCCATCGTCGACACCAATGGTGTGCCGGCCACGGCGATGCTCGGAATGCGAGCCGAACTGCGTCAGGACCTGACCATGACTATGGCCAAAAAGACGCTGTTCCGTCTCGCTTGGAAGAGAGCCGGTTACGACATGGAGATGCTTGAGAAGATGATGGAAAGCGCCGAGCAACCAATGCTCGTCCACACCACCACCCTGAACGCCTTCCAGTTG
This sequence comes from uncultured Candidatus Poseidoniales archaeon, assembly GCA_964342465.1. Classification (GTDB taxonomy): domain Archaea; phylum Thermoplasmatota; class Poseidoniia; order Poseidoniales; family Thalassarchaeaceae; genus MGIIb-Q1. The sequence continues at coordinate 20,310 of CAYFFQ010000011.1, forward strand.
TTCGCAGCTCTTGAGAAGACTCGAACCGGCCGTGCCGCCAAGGAAGGCGACATCGCTCCGCAGGACATCGTCGTAGAGGCTGGAGCGACCGAGTTCGCTCCCGGACCGATAGTAGGTGAACTCTCTTCTGTCGGCATTCCTGCCAAGATTGACAAGGGCAAGGTGATGATTCAGAAGACTGTCACAGCCGTCAATGTTGGAGAACCCATCCCTGGAGACCTCGGTCTGATGCTGGATAAACTGGGGATAAAACCGATTGAGATCGGTATCATTCTCTGTGGCGCAATCATGGATGGCATTCTGATGTCACCTGAGGAACTCGACTTGGACATCGATGGACTCAGAGCAGACATCGCCAGTGCAGTATCGGGAGCGTTCAACGTCGCCTGCTTTGTGCGCTGGTTCACTCCAGAGACATTGCCGTCACTCATCAAGAAGGCGAAGACTGAGGCCCTCTCAGTCGCTGTCGAGGCTGACATCACCAACAGTGAGACCATGCCTCTGTTCATTTCCCGTGCCAACGCACGGGCTCTGGCCGTCGCTGGCCAGTTAGATTCCTCGGCCCTAGACGAAGAACTGTCGGGCCTGTTGGGTGCCGCGGCCTCGGCCGCGGTGTCCACTGCTCCTGCCGAAGTTGCCGCCGAAGAAGCGGCAGTCGAAGAGGAGCCGGAAGAGGAAGAAGAGGACGCCGGTTTCGGTGGCCTCGGTGACCTGTTTGGTTGAAAGGATGTGAAAAAATGGAATATGTATACGCTGCAATGTTGTTGCACTCGGCTGACAATGAGATCAACGAGAAGAATGTGGGTGCGGTCCTGAAGGCCGCCGGTGTCACCGCAGACGACGCCCGTGTGAAGGCACTGGTCGCGAGTCTCGGGGATGTCGACATCGGAGAGGCGATGAGCGCTGCCATCGCAGCCCCAGTCGCCGCCGCACCTGCCGCTGCGTCCGCCTCTGAAGAGGCTGCTCCTGTTGAGGAAGCAGTCGTCGAAGAGGAAGAGGACGACGCTGGCTTCGAGGGTCTCGGCTCTCTGTTCGGCTGAGTCAGAACGGCTCTGACTGTGTTCGCCCCGCCTCGCTCGCGGTACGCTTGACGGCAAGAGTGGAACCTCTGCCCTGTTCAACAGTATTCAGTCTCCCGAGCATCTTGACCGTGACGCGCCGATGTTGTCGCACCTCTGACCTTATCATCGTGTGGCGTCAGGGAGACACATGGGTGTACCTCGGCATCTGAAGATGGAGACGCCCATCACTCCCACGGATGCGGTCAGGGCGCTGCGTCAACTCGTCATTGAGGCGAACTGGTCGGCCCGCCGTATCGAAGGGACTAGGCTGGTTGACCGTTTCGCCATCATCATTCCACTCGCCTCAGCCAGCCGAACCATAGGATTGGTCATTGATGACGGGCCTTTGGCCGGAGTGGCGATGGAGTCCTACGGCCACACTCAGGGGTCAGCCGGCCGCTTGACAATCGTCGAGTGGCTGATTCCAAACGAACTCGAAAGCGAGTGGCGAATCCTTCTAGCCCACTGGGCCACCAGACTGCCGAGATGTCCTTGGCGATGGTCGTTCAGGGAGCGGTCGACAATTGGTTTTCTCCTCCCAGTGTGGCGGAGGGCGAGGACGGTCTTCAGAAATCAGGGAATACCGGTGTCCAAGGGTTGTTGGCCTGATGATTCCTTACCTGATTGGCCACCGAAGGAGTGGTCCTTGGCGGAAGAAGAGTGAATCAGTCACAGTGTCACATTGATAACAGATAGGTGGCCCACAGGGAATGAGGTGCGAGTGTGGACCTGATGGAGAGGATGTTCGGCTCCCAGAGAGCAATCACAATCTGGGTCGTCTCAGTCGTCTTCGCAATCGTCTTTCCCGCTTACTTTTCCTACATGGCTGCCGAGGCTGACAACAATGGCGGGGCTCCCAATGCCAAGGGGAGGTGGCAGGTCGATTTCGTGATGGACAACACTACCTTCGATGAGACCATGACCATGCAGGATGGTGAGACCTACGACTTCTTCTTCGACCTCGAACGTCCCGAAGGGATGATGATAGCCTATGTCGAAATTATCGTCAACTGTCTTGACAATGATGAACCGGGACCAGGATTCAGTGACGATGTCGATGCCGCAACCGACAACTCGGGAGTCGAGGGCGGCATGGATGATTCTGGCAGCGGCACATGTTCAGGCGATGCAATCACCTTCAGATTCGACATGACTCAAGGATTCGACGGTTCATCATACATCGCCGATGATGTGGCCAAGGAGGACATCATCGCCCAATGGAACGATGGTGGCAACGGTAGCGGTGAATGGTTGACCTCGGTCACTCTCAATGTGAATGCCCCCGTTCCAGTTCTCGGCAGTGTCGTGGACGACAGTGAACAGGTCACGGTTTCATGGCGGGCAGCCCTCTATTCTCTCGACATCAATGCCGTGGCCGAGGAGTTATGAGTGGTGAACAGAGGTGGCCTTCATCGGATTCGATGAATATCACATGGGCTCCTCAATGGCCAATCCCGATGCTGATGGACTGACCACTTTCGCTGAGATGCTGACAGAATCCGGCCACATACTAGAAGTCGTCAAAGAGCCATTCAACATCACCGAACGACTTCCTTGGGACATCATCATCCTCCCCTTTCCCAAAGAGCGGTTCACCATCGAGGAGATGATGGCTCTACAGTCGCATCTGCGCGACGGGTCATCAATTCTACTCCTTGCGGAATGGGGCGACCTATTCGGACATGCGGATTACCTCAATGAACTCACAAAGCCGTACGGAATCGAGATTCAGAAGGACAGGGTGACCGACCACTCACATCACATCACTCAGAAGGTGGAACTCGGAGGTGTCGTGCTCGGTGAACAGGATGTTCCTCACTATGTGCTAATCGACAATTTCTCCGACCATCCCATCCCACGAGGAGTGGAGGGTATCATCTACTTCTCAGGTTGTTCTCTGAGGGTGAGTGAACCAGCGGTTGTTGTTGCCAGCACCTCGGAGTCATCCTTCGGTGACCTCGACCTCAATGCCGTATTGGATGATGACGAGGAGCAGGGAGTGTTGCCAATCGCGGCGGCAAGTGAGATGACGGGCCGTTTGCTGGTCGTGGGAGACAGCAACATCGCGGCGAACGGCTACATTGAACAGGGAGACAACCGCCGATTCATGGGGCAGGCTATCGAATGGCTCTCTTTTCAGACCTGATTCGCGACAGCGTGTTCAATCTGTCTGCATACCATTTGGGAATTCAGTTTGAGGTGTTAGAGAATTGAAAATACCTGCTCTTCCAAACCAGTCACAGGTAGTGTGAACAGCCATACTGGAGTGCGTGGGGGGTTCGCCTCAATAATCAGGTCAGCAGCATGGTTCAGGATGGGTAGGTCCTAATTTGATGTCTGAACAGTGCCGGCTATACACATAAAGAGGTAGGTGCCTACGGCGTTGCATGGCTGTGACTGCATACGTCTTTGGACTCCTTGGGTTCGGTGTCATTCTGTTCTTCGGAAGTCTACTGAAGATAATTCGACAGTGGGAAGGTGCGGTGGTCTACCGTCTCGGTACCTATCGCGGGGTGTTGAAGCCGGGTATTCGGGTGGTGATTCCCTACATTGACAGAATGGTGAGGTGGGATCTCCGTCTGCTGATAAACGATGTACCGGGGCAATCCGTCGTCACTCAGGACAACATCTCTCTGACCATCGATGCGGTCATCTTCTACCGAGTACGAGACCCCGGAGATGCTGTCAACAAGGTGACCAATGCGCGCGCTTCCATCGGCATGGCGGCGATGGGCGCTCTGCGCGATGTATTCGGCAGTGTCCCTCTTGACGAGGTTCTCCAAGAGAGAGAAGCGGTTGCCGAGAGAATCCGAGTCAATCTCGACGATGCCACCGACCCGTGGGGAATTGATGTTCGGCATGTCGAGTTGACTGATATGCAACTTCCACACGACCTGACAAGAGCGATGGCGAAGGAGGCTGAAGCCGACCGTGAGGCGCGCTCAAGAGTCATCAAGGCTAGTGCCGAACGTGAGTCGGCCAGTAAATTGGCAGAGGCCGAGGAACTGTTCGCCCGATTCCCCGCATTGATGGAACTTCGCCGGCTTCAGGTTCTCTCCGAAGTTGGGGCTGAAAACAATGCGACTCGCATCATGATGCTGCCGGACACACTGCTGGACCTCGGTTCAGGTCCTCTTGGGAAGTTCCTCTCAGGAGGTGGTAAGTGATGGCCTTCCTCGGAGAGATGATCTTAGGGCTGATGTGTGGGGGAACGGTTGCCCTTATCCTTCTTGGTCTGAAGGCCGCCGGCTCGATGTTCACCGTATCTGGTGGTGAGCCGACCTCATATCCCCCACGCGGCACTTGGCCGCGCCGTGGGGTAATCACGATTCTCGACCAATATGAGAGGGCGGTCAAATTCCGCTTCGGCAAACCGGTCAAGGTGAATGGCGTAGGTCTCGGCTTCCGCTGGCCGATTATCGACCACTTCCTGCTCACCGATATCCGTGACCGACCGGAGAACATCCCCGGTCAGATTTGCATCACGAGGGACAATGTCAGCATCAAGGTTGACGGTGTCGTCTACTGGAAGGTCATTGACCCGATGACCTCGGTTCTCTCGGTCTCCGACCCCGCCACCGTCATTCGTCAGGCGACGATGTCGACGCTCCGAGTCGTCATCGGGGAGTTCACCCTCGATGAACTGCTCTCAAAGAGAGATATCATCGCCAACCGGATGGAGGACATCCTCGACTCTTTCTCGCTGCCACTCGGAATCGACATAACTCGCGTTGACATCACCGATGTGGTAATTCCGACCGACATGCAAAGAGCCATCGCCAGAGAGGCTGAGGCTCACCGAGAGAGGAAGGCTCGATTGCGGCGAGCCGAGGGTGAGGTCGAGGCGGTGAAGAATCTCGCCCATGCAGCGCATACATTGGCGAAGAACCCGGAACTACTCGAACTGCGCAGACTACAGACCGTCGGTGAATTGGGTATGGAACAACATACACTCATCTCACTCGTTCTACCCTATGATTATGGCAAGTTGGGTGGAGTCGGGAAAGGTGGACGAGAGGGGTTCACCGAAGAAGAGAACGATGCTTTCCTTGAGAGCATCTCGGTGATTGACGCTGATGACCTCAGCGCCACAGAAATGCCACTTCACGATGTCATTGAATCTGGTTCTGCCGACGCCACTGCTCCTGCAGATGCGGCGGCGGCCGATACCGGAGTGGTTGGGGCAGCGGCTGAGGAAGTGGCAGAAATGGCTGCAGCAGAACCTTCTGCGGAGGACATCCCACCCGCACCAGATTTCGGCGACTTTGAATGATTTCACTCGGATGCCCGGAGCCACCCGCGCTTGGTCGCACCGTGCCGAATCCCTAGGGGCGATTTCGGCGACTTTGAATGATTTCACTCGGATGCCCGGAGCCCCCGCGCTTGGTCGCACCGTGCCGAATCCCTAGGGGCGATTTCGGCGACTTTGAATGATTTCACTCGGGTGGCCGTAGCCCCCACGCTCGGCATATTCGCCCCGTCTGGAGAATCATCATCCGACGGCGATGCCGTTTGCAGCGAGGCAAGCGATGGGTGAATACTGTCGAGAGGGCAGTGGGCAGGGTTTGCGCCCTGTACCATCCGATTTACAGTTGGCCAACCTGACGAGGAATCGGTCAGGACGGTTAGGTCTTGGAGTGGATCTTGATGACCGCTCCATCCTCAAAGGAATAGTCCGAGGAGACCACCATCCCTGTCCGACCGTCGACAGCGCGGATGAAACCGTCACCGAGGTCGCTGTGAACGGCGTAGGCGAGTTCCTTGGCGGTCGTCCCCTCAGTCACGAGCAACGCATCTGGAAGAACCACTCCATCCCCATCGGTCCAGTGTGTCTCATCCTGTACGGGATAGGCTACAATCTTCCCCAATCTCGAATAGACTATCTCCTTCAACAGGCGGTCAAGGCCAGTCCCATCCATACGCAGCAGTCTGTCAGCAAGTTCAGCAAGGCCGCGCCGTTGTGCTCCACTCAACTCCATCTCGGTGTTGACCTCAAATCCAGATTCACCCGGTGTGTATCTGATTGCTCCCGCCTTGGCTGCTCTGCGCAACGCCAATTCCGTCTCAGCGCTACACAATTGGAACATTCCACCCTCCCCCACTACTCGGCTTCGTAGCGAGGAGCAGAGAGAGTCATCCGCTAAATCGGCCTTGTTGGCGGCGATGTACAGTGGAAAAATCTCCTCCCGGAGGCATCTTGACAATTCCTTCCGTTCAGGAACCCCCCATTCAGAAACCGGTGGGCCGTCATCCATTCTCGACATCGCCTTGGCTACCTGAGCCGCATCAGCACCGATGCCAGAAAGTTGCTCACCGAGATATGTGGACAATCCACCATCCTTTTCGGATTGAATCCTCCGCAACGCCTTGGCCCAACCAGAAGAAATGATTCCATCAATCCATTCGGTCAATTCCTCTATGAGAAAGTCGTGTTCTTCCTCAGGTGTGGAAGCCCCTGGCCCAACCGGATTTCCCTCGATGTCGGTCCCACCGGAGCCGTCGACCACCTGAATCAGGGCGTCACAGTTGGCTAGGTCATTGAGAAACTGGTTCCCCCTCCCCCTACCAAGGTGAGCATCAGGCACTAGGCCCGCCACATCCACCAAAGTGATGGGGACCAACCTCGTATGTCCGACACACGCACCTCTCCTTGGCCCGCAGATACTCCCCCCGCGAAGATCACCGGACTCAGGGGGTCTTCCCTCATCCTCCAATCGCATACGCAGGTCTGCACATGGACAGGTATGAGGTGCAGATATGTATGCAACTCCGATGTTGGCTTCGATGGTGGTGAAGGGATAATTTGCGATCTCGACTGCGGTTTCGGTGAGGGCTGCGAAGGTCGTCGACTTGCCGACATTCGGTTTTCCGACCAGCCCAATCCGCATTCAATCACCTGTAAGAGTCGCTGTGGCTGCCGCCGCTATTGGCCTTTCCGAGTATAATGTCTGCCGCCTGCGCGATGAAAAGGGCCAGCAGAAGGGCGTTCCGTCGGCGCCAATGTCTGCCGCCTGCGTGGTGAAAGGGCCAGCAGAAGGGCGTCCCGTCGGCGCCAATGTCTGCCGCCTGCGTGGTGGAAAGGGCCATCATGAGGGCGTCCCGTCGGCGCCAATGTCAGCCAACTGCGCGATGAAAAGGGCCAGCAGAAGGGCGATTTCTATTGAACTATACCGTTGAGTGGACAATCGCTACGACCGCTCACAAGGATGGAGTCTGATGGTCTTCAGGCGTTGAGGCGTTCGATGAGGTCTGCCTTCGTTCCGCTGGATGAAAGACCGGCAGCCTTCGCCATCTTCACCAGGTCGGCTTTCAGCAGGCTCCTCAGGTCAACTGCCGGCTGCGGCTCATCGTCACCGTCGAATTCTGCTCCTTCTTCACTCGATTCCGACTGCTCCGCTTGCGAGTCGGCCACTGCATCCGCAGCCGTTGGGACATTGGTGAGTGCGATTGTGTCTTCACCACTCGATTCAAACACCTCGATGACTGTGTCTGGGCCTGCACCAGCGGCCATCAGGCGGCGGATGGTTGTCGTTCCAGTGATGGTCATGCGGCCGGTTGATATTGCAGGTGAAGGAGTATCCTCTCCGAGGCGAGAACCCCTGAATGCTCCTTGCAACATGTTCTGGGCGGTGAAAATTCCAGCGATGGCGAAGCCATAGAACAGCATCGCGGCAAAGACTTCGACTTCGCCCGCACCATGAGCAACCACCCCAGCCTCACTGAGAGCAGTTGCGACATCTCCGGAGATGTTGTGGTTGACATAGTCGGCGATGAATTGGGTTGCACCGAATCCAATAACCGCCACTGTCGAAAACCAGAATGCCAACTTCGTCTTGTAGGTGCTGAACAGAGAACGGCCGGTCGTCTGTGGGAAGAGGACATGAATGGCTCCTAGAGACACCATTCCGACCACACCCCACACTGCCATCATGTCCAAGGTCGATGCGATGTGGCTCAATTCGTTGCCTCCGCCAAAGGCGGAGACTGAGGCAAAGAGGCTTCCCAAACCGATGGGGATGAGAAGAATGGTCGCCATGACTACAAACTTGACACCGTACGACTCGAACACCCTGCCACTCGCGGTTTTTGTCAGGTTGACGACGGCGGCGATGAGTGGGAGCAGAGAGAGGGAGAGGAGAATCGCCACCACAGACCGCATCAAGTCACTCATTTCGGCGACAGCCGCTTCAGCGCCAAGAGGAGAGAAGGTGAGGAATGTCCCGAACAGGGTCAGGTTGGCCAGCGAGTGCGACCAGAGTGGGCGGGAGAGGGCAGTGGGGATGACATGGTGGGCGATTCCCATCGCCTGCGAGAAGAGCCAGCCACCGAACAGCACCTTGACCAGCAGCCAAGCGAGGGTGTGGTTCTCGCCGCTGAGCAGAATCATCGACATCGGCCCCAGCCAGATGAAAGCCGCCAATCCCATGATGATGAACCATTGTGGCACCAAGACAGGCGATTTGGAGGAAGCCTGCGTCAGAAGGTGATTGACGAAAAGTGGCAGAGCGAGAATGGACAGAAGCATGTAGTAGATTGGGGGAAGTTCGAACCACACCGCCTCCCCGATGAGGTCGGTATGTGCCATGACCAGCCCCGCAGCGACCATTGCAGACCAGACGAATGCAAGCAGTGCCGTGGTCGCTTCGTTGGCCATGCGGCCACCACATAGGCGGGCTTGAATGGCGAACCCAGCCGCCAACAGAGTCATCGAGAGTGCCCCGAATGCTGTGGTAACATGAATCGCTGCACTCGCCTGTGCAGCACTCGGTGCATATCCGATTGCCCCGAGCGAGTGCAATGCGTACGGCTCATAGGTGCTCCACAGACCAAGGAATGTGAGGGTGGCGGCGATGATGAACCAAAAGATGCCGTGGGCGAACCACACCTTTGCGGCCCCTTGTGGCTTCTCGGCCATCAGTTCAGCCGCTGGCCCCAACCCCTTGCCGAGCATGAATCCAGAAAGGTCTCTCGCAAATGAGCCGAATGGCCCCAATCCACGGGCTGTGAGGAATCGGACAAACAGCAGCCAGATGATGTATGAAATGAAGATGCTCCTTACTTCCATGTTCTCACCTCACTCCGCCATGCTCTCCCCGACGAGCATGGTCACCAGCATCCCAAGACCAAAAATGATTCCAGCCAAGAAGAACCACACGACGCTGTTCCCGAGTTCGCTGAAAAGAGGGATGACATCCGACAATCCGGGGTAGGGATGGCCGGGGTAGAGAACTCCATAGAGTATCATGAATCCGAGCACTCCGACCAAACTCAATGTCCACACTGCGGTAGAGGCGGATGGCTCACCATCCCCCTGCGTCATTTCGGGTAGTCCACTCATATCATCACCACAGATTGCCTTAGGCAATCTTCCGAAATGAAAGTCGCCCTTAAGCATTAGGCGGGGGTCGAGTGCCGAACATGTGCGCTCCCCGCCCTCTTGATGATGTTCGTACCATCATTCAGAGGTGTAGTTACCGGCTTTCGCCGGGATAGATTTCACGGCGCTCTGAGGGTGTCCGCGGCTTCACCGCGCCGACTTGTTCCGACTCCGAGCGGAATAGGCACAGACAGGTCGAGAGCGACCTCGGTTCGCCATCTATCTTGACAATCACACCCAAGCCCATCAAACTCAAGGATGTCTCCTGAAACGGAATATCGCTCGATGGCGGCGGCCACGGATTTGTCACACCTTCCGCAGTTGTGCGACCCACGCACACGGCCCGCCGCTGTCGGATGGACGATGACCCGGCAGTCAAGGTCGTCACATCGGTGAATCATCTCAACAAGGGACCACAACCAAGGAGGTTGATACTCCCGACTCCTGAAGAGTCTGTCAACCACCGTGTTTCTCTGGATGTTCATCGGATTGATGCTGATTTCATCGGAATGAGGTGCGACATCATGCACCCACTTCACGCACTGTTCCAAAGCGTCACCCTCCGACATGAAAGGGGGTTTGAACAGCAGGTAGGTCTTGACCTCCAACCCATTAGTTTTGAGAATCTTGACAGCATTCCTCCATTGTCTTGTCGTGAAACCCTTGTTGCAGTGGTGTCTGAGCACTTCGTCATCGTATGCTTCCAGTCCGATAGCCACCACACATCCGGGGTGAAGCGAGGCTACCCATTCCATCTTCTCGGGAGTGCACATCTCCGCTCGCGCTTCAACTATCAGTCGCAACCCTCTCGCATGGGTCTCTCGCAGTATCGCCTCCTGCCACTCAGGGGGATTTTCACGGTCCTCGAAAAAGGTGCCAGAGGTGTAGACTTTGATGACATCAGAGCCGGCGAAATCGTCGGTTCTCTCCTTCGCAGACTTCCACTGAGCCATCAGATTCTCGTAGGTGACATCGTCTCTCACATCGTTGAAATATCCACAGAAAGTGCATCCAGAATTCCACCACCAGACGCAACCACGCGTCCTGAAAATGACCGTATGTGCCTGACAGAAGGTTCCATCAGGTAGACGTTCGGGTGATGAATAGACCGTTGCCAGTTCATTCGCATCCCACGACTCCCTCTTGCGCACAGAACCGGGGGTGTTCTCTGGGGCTTTGATGAGATGGTGGACTTTACACGCCTCTTGTCCAGAGGGGAGAAGGCCTCTACTTCCCGATGATGGGGTGGATTGCATGATTCTCATCATGCCGGCGGCCTCTCACCTTCAATAATCCACCCATCGCTTGAGAGTGGTGCGATGGGGCACGCTTCGATTGACTGGAAATGTTTCAAGGTGCAGGGAGCAGGGCTAAGAAGCAAATCACTTCCTCTCATCGTATGGGTGGAGCCGGCACAGCGTCGAAAACGAAGAGTGACCCTGTACTGGTCAAGCAGTTGATTGACGAGATGGATGAGGACGCAAAAAGGGCTCTCAAGGGTTGGTATTGGTATGACTGGGCCAATCAGGCTTGGGCTCTCACTGTGCTGACGGTCATCGTTCCGCAATACATGGCTAGTCTCTACAACTCGGCCAATGGCGGGGGAGGGGATTCATTCTACGGTTATGTGAACAGTTTCTCGATGCTGATTGTAGCGGTCGCCGCGCCTCTCATCGGAATCATCGCCGACAGAATACCCATCAAGAAGAAGTTGCTGTGGTGGTTCACCATCTTCGGTGTCGCAGCGACTGCCTTGATGGCGGTGACTTCATTCACTGCTCCATACGACTACCACTTCCTTGCCACGGTCTTCATTATCGGAAATGTCGGCTTCGCCGCTGGAAACACCTTCTATTACGCCTTCATGCCCTACCTCGCCGACCGTAGATGCATGGACCATGTCTCATCATGGGGATACGCCTACGGTTTCATGGGTGGCTCAACCCTCCTGCTCGTCCACCTCGGTGTGTTGCTCGGATTCGAGGGAGGGTGGCGCTTGCCCTTCATTTTTGTCTCGTCGGCAGTGTGGTGGATGGGATGGGGTATGCGGCTCTTCTGGAACACTCCCGAGCCGGAGATTCCCAATCCGCAACCGATAGACTCCATCGGCGGAGCGTTGAAAGTGGCGACGAGCGAACTCGCCAACACATTGCGTGAGATTCGCAGATTCAAGGTGCTCGCTCTGTTTCTTGTCGGCTACCTGCTCTTCTTTGATGGAATCAACACCATCAACGGGATGGCTGCCGCCTTTGGTGAGGCGGTTCTCCGCCTGAATCCAGTGATGAACATCGCCCTGCTCCTCACCGTCAACATCGTCGCTGTGCCGATGTCAATAGCGTTTGGAAAACTGGCCGACAGAATCGGCACCAAAGAGGCGTTGATGACGGCTCTCATCATCTATTGTGGAGTCGCCATCGCGGCTGTCAGTTTCGCACCACTCGAACTTGCGGACGACCATCAGAGGTATGACTTCCGATATGACTGGAATGAAGAGACGGAAGAATACGAGTTGACCACACTTTATGGACGACAAGTCTGCTGTGAATCGGGAGACTGGGTTTCACTTGAAGGTGAAGGCGACACGGATTTCCGCAATGCCTTCTGGGATTTTGTCGCCGTCAAACCGGCGAGCAGCACCGATAAGGGCGAGCCGGTCAGTCGCACGAACCTCTCCGCGGAAGAGGCAAGGGGTCTGGTCACAGCGATGCACAACAACACCGACCACCGTTTCTCATTCTCCTTCCAAGGAGGTCCTGAGGACATCGATGGCGAGAGAAGCGTTGGTGATGGCCATCCCTCGGTGATGGGGGAGGGCCATGCCGACTGGTGGCCAAATCTGGTGCGTGAAAAGGTATGGGCTCCACTGGGCATAGGTGTCAATCTGCAGTGGATCGTACTCGGGCTTGTCGTAGGTTGTGTGATGGGAGCGGCCGGGGCGCAGTCACGGTCGATGTTCTCAAAACTCATTCCCGAATGCAGAACGACTGAGTTCTTCGGATTCTTCGGCTTCATCGGCAAGGCAGCAGCGGTCATCGGCCCGCTGCTCTACGCTGTGGCATCGGATATGTTCGATAGCAGAATCGCCGTTCTCACCGTTTCAGTGGTCATAATTGTAGGGACATTGATAACCAGCAGGGTAGACCTAGAGGCGGGTATGGAAGCGGCAGACGCTGAAGATGAAAGGTGCAGAACGGCGGCGGATATCGCCGCCTCTGACGCAGATGCAGAAGTTGATGTGGCTCCATCTGAGATAAGCAATTCCAGCGAATGATACCCCGAAATACTCGGAAAGAGGTCTAAAGATGAAGACTTTCCCAATCATTCAACACCTTCTATCAACTCTGGTCATCATCCTCTGTATAACGGTATGGGGTCTCGCCTGCATTCCCGGCGCAGCACTGATGCTTCACCTCTTTGAGTTGACTGCTGACTACGACCTCCTCTCACGGGCGGTGGTCCTCGGGTTGGGAGGTGGAGCGTCCTACTTCCTGTGGGGGGTGACGACTTTTCTGGTGGTCGGTACTTTCGGCGTGATTGTCCGCCCTCGCCTTCCACAAGCGCGAGTTCCCCTCAAATCGATGCTCACTATCAGGTGGGCCTTCCTCTCCCTCTTGCACAGACTGGCCAAACCGTTCCTCGCCATGGTCATACCCTCATGGCTGGCCAACCTCTACTATCGTTCCATGGGATGCAGCATCGGGGGAGGGGTGCAGATCAATTCTCCAGAACTGAACGACTGTTTCATGGTCTCCATCGGTGATGAAACGGTCATAGGAGGGAATGCCGCAATCAATGGACATGTTGTGGAGCGCGGTGAATTGGTGCTCGCTCCAGTTTCCATCGGGAATGGGTGTGTCGTCGGCGCAAGGTCCCTCATCATGCCCGGTTGTGTATTGGGTGATGGGGCGGTGCTGGCTGGTCACGCCGTTTTGACGAAGTACACCGAAATACCTGCCGGAGAGGTGTGGGGAGGAGTGCCTGCGAGAATGATTCGTGACGCCAGCGGTAATCGGCCGGAGTGATGGGGAGAGTCTCCCATCAGAGAGAACAGCCGTAATGGTGTATCCAGAGGTGCGCGGTGGCACGACGAAGCACCTCTCCCGCACCCCCCATGTCACAGGTGTGTCCAAGGGTGCGCGATGATACGGCGACGGGTCTTGCTCAGACTCCCATCCCAAGCGGTGTGTCCAAGGGTGCGCGATGATACGGCTCAGGCAAGAGCGCTACCAAAGAACTCTGAGATTCTCTGCTCATACTCAACGGTGTGGATGAGTTTCATCTCGACATGGCCAACATCGTCGACGAACCAAGATGATGCATTGACATCGTATTCAGCCGCCATCTCCAACATCGCTTCGGAGTGGTGGACTCCCACTCTTTCATCACCCCTTCCGTGAATGATGAACATAGGTCGCTGACCTGCATTCTCGAAAGCACTCGTCGGGGATGGGTCGAGCAGACTCTCTCCACCGAACAGCCAAGCGGAGAGAAGTGCGCCTTCAAACAGCCAGGTCGGATAACCCTCTCTCGCCAATTCCTCCTCAACGATTCTGTCGAGGTGAAGGTAGCCTGAATCAAGAGCGACGGCTTGGATGCGACTGTCTTGGCCGAACGATATCGCCGCAGTGCCAGCGCCCATCGAGTTGCCGAGCAGGCCAATTTTTGACTGCGGAATGGACTTGTTTTCAATCAGCCAATCGACCAACGACATCACATCGATGTACTCCTTGGTTCCGATGCTGACGCGACCATCCTCGATAGTGCTCATCCCATGGTCGCGCAGGTCTAACATCACCGTGTTGAAGCCGTGGCGATGAAGCATGCCGGCACTCATCAATACCTGATAACTCGCTTTGGATGAGCGAATCCCATGCTGTATCATCACTGTCGGAGCGGGTTGAGAGACATTCTCCGCCGCAACCCACCAGCCGGAAAGTGAGATGCCTTCGGTTCGTGAGGGAATGGTGAACTCCTCGTAGACCTCCATGAAGTAAGGGGAGGTGTCCAACTCCACATGGTCATCCCAAGTCACATTGAACTGGGCGGGGGTGTGTCCTGTCTGGTCACCGTACCCTGGGTCCGCTGCACCGAGAGTGATGTATATCTGCCAACCCACCGCCAAGTAGAGGGTCGGAGGGAGGAGGATGAAAATCATGCCAACAGCGAGCATCACCTTGCGTGCTCTGGTGAGGACAAAAATGCCGGATTCAATCGGCTGGGATGACGAGGATTGAATCTCTTCGACGGCTTCGTCTATGTCGGAGTCATCCGTTTCCGTCGCCTGTGGGTCGTCTGCGCCGTTCGCAGCATCTCCCTCAGGCAGAGATTTACCCCCTTGGAATCACTCCTCTTCGGAAATTTCGACGGCTGATTCGACTTCGGCGGCGGCTGACTCGGCGGCGGCCTCGGCGGCGGCCTCCTCGGCGCGAGCACCCATCGCCTCCTCGAGTTTCTCGTTGATGGCTCTCTTCATGTGTTGGCTCTTGCGCTCCGCTTCAACGGCAGCCTCAATCATCTCGTACCTAGCCTTGATGGCTCTGTTGAGGTCCTCAAAGACACGCATGTGGTCCACATACCAGTTGTCACGGGCCTTCAGTTCCGCTACAGCAAGGTGAAGGTCGTTGTCGAGTTCCTCAGCGATTTCGAATACTCGGGTCAATCGCTCCTTCTCACGGGTGAACTTCTCTTCCATCTTCTCGAGTTCCGGCTCAAGGTGGTCGACCTGCTTGCCTCTCTTCGCTGCACTCAACTCCAAATCTCTGATTCGGTGGTCCTTCTCGCCGAGGAGTTGTTTGAGCCCCTCTCTTTCAAGCTCCTTGTCGATGACCTCTTTCTCAAGAACCTCGATCTCTGCTTTGAGTTGCACGATCTCCTTCTCAGCCTGTTCAAACGCACTATAGACCTTGGTCACACGCTCAGTCTGCTGGGCCAGTTCCTCCTCCAATTGGCGGACTCGGACCTCCGGAGTTATTGTGCCTGTTTCTGTCTCGGCCACGGTTACCACTCACATCGCCCACCCGCTTGCCCTTGATATAGCCGCCGCCCCATAGGGGCGGCCTTGAGCGGAAGCGCCATGCGGAGGGGATTCGCCGTTTTGGAGGCCCAGCGGAGAGCGGCGGAGGGTTGGTCAAATGTTTTCACTTATGGAGGCTAGACTGGCCGCTACACATTGAGTCAATGCCTTGACGGTAGGTATGTGCAGTTTTTCGTCTGGGCCATGTGCATTGTTGCCCGGCCCAGCACACCCTGTTACCAAAAATGCCGCCTGTGGATATGCCTCCTGCATCATGGCGAGGAAGGGGATGGTGCCACCCTCATAGAAAGGCATGGAACCCTTGCCAAATGATTGGCTGCTCGCCCTGTCAAGAGCGGAGGCGAGGTATTCTGGCATCGGCGGTGCGGCAAAACCGTTGGCAGCCGCCTCGGCGGTGAAAGTGACATGGGCAGCGAGAGGTGGTGAGGATTCCAACAGTTGCTTCAGTTTTGCTGATGCGCTTTCAGCATCTACACCTGGTGGGATTCTGACACTCAGTTTCAATGTCGTATGTGTCCTCAGAACATTCCCTGCCGCAGAGAGAGGCGGCAACCCCTCTGCTCCGGTCACGCTCAGTGTCGGTTTCCAGTTCTGAGCGAGCAGGGCTTCAACGAGGTCGGAGTTCTGGGGTTGAACTCCATCAAGAAACGGAAAATCGGTTATCAGTGCATCACCGAGCACATCCACTATCTCCTTGCTGTCGGTCCGAAGAGATTCGGTTATCTCGGTGTGCAGAAAACTCGGAAGAATCTCTCCCGTGTTCTCATCTTCGAGTCGAGAGAGAATCTGTCTAGCCAACCTGAAGGAAGAGGGGATTATTCCGCTGGACATACCGGAATGCACTCCTTCTGAGGTGACTGCAACCTTCAGGGTACCGCCAACGAGGCCACGCAGGCTCTCGGTGAACCATACCCGTTCATAGTCACCCAATCCCGAGTCGAGAACAACCACGAGGTCCGGAGTTCCCAACTCGCCAGAGAGTTCATCCAAGTAGTGGGGAAGGTCAAACGAACCACTCTCTTCACATGTCTCAATGAGGAATGTGCAGGTAGGATGGGCGATGCCCTGTCGTTGGAGAGCCATTATCGAGAGAATGCCGCAATAGCCTCCATAACCATCATCGACAGAACCGCGGCCAAATAGCCATTCGTCCTCTCGGACCGGCTTCCACGGCCCCTTTCCCGCCGACCAGCCGACAAATTCAGGCTGCTTGTCGAGATGGGAATAGAACAACACCTCGCCGGCACCGCTTCCCTCCACTTGCAGGACGAGAAGCGGGGTTCGGCCAGCGAGTGAGTGGATGTTGGCGGAGAGACCATCGATTTCGATGGTGGCGAGCCAACCGAGGAAATGGTCAATGGAGGCGTTGAGATGGCCGTTTTCACTCCACTCACTATCGAATGCCGGTGACAGAGCGGGGATTCTGATGTAATCCTCAAGACTGGGCAGGGCGGAAGATTCCCACATTTCTTCGGAGAACTTCGCCATCGCCTGCCAATCCAATCTCCCCTCGGTTGTCATATTTGCCCCCACGGGCCGCCATCCATTGAACCTGTTGTTCGACCGTCTTCAGCAGTTTCCTCCGCATCACATCATCAGCCGATGTGCTGGTGGTGGGAGAGTGAGCACTGCCAATCTCAGCCAGCGGCCCAAAGTCGCCTCAACAGTCGCCTCAACACCTGTGGTGGGAGAGTCCGCACTACCAATCTCAGCCAGCGGCCCAAAGTCGCCTCAACAGTCGCCTCAACAGTCGCCTCAACAGTCGCCTCAACACCTGTGGTGGGAGAGTCCGCACTACCAATCTCAGCCAGCGGCGGCCGGTTTCTCTTCCCTTTTGGGATTAGCCGGCATACAGAGTTTGACCGCTCCGATGAAATAGGGGCATTTGTGACAGATGGCGACCTCTTCACCACTCAATCGAGGAAAGTTCTTCTCGTCTGTGCGAAGTTCCACCTCAACTGCTGCCAGTTTCGCTAACAGTTCCCAGAATTCTCCTGCAATCTCAGCAAATCGCTCATCACTCCAAGTGATGAGGCGGCCAGTCGCGGCAACAACAATCGCCGGCTTGACCACTCGGCGGTGTGGAATGCCCAAATCTTTGCGCATCTTCTCCTGATTCTCCAATGCGAGGTGGTAGAGATAGATTTGGAATCTGTGCTTCTGTAGCATCATTCTCTCCGCCTCGTTGCAATCCTCCTCATCAAGGGGGTCTTGGACTTCTTCAAAGAGTGAACCCTTCGGATTTTCCGGCGGGTCGAGTATCTCCGATGCTCCGCTTGATTTCAGGTCGAACGCCCGAATCGTGTTGTCGCCTTCGTCGTCGGTCTCACAGAGCACGAGGTCACAGATACCATCGAGTTGGAAAGTGATGGAAGTGAGGGTCTGAACGACTCTTTCGCCATGTGGAGTCCACCTCGTGTCGGCCACGTCATCGAGAGGGATGTCCAGTCGAATGTGGAATGGCCATTCGGTTCTCAGAGCCTCGACGCGGGATGTCTTTTCCATACCAGATTCTTCGCCTGCGCACACCTTCCGCCCCAACCCTCCCTGTCTGAGTGCTTCCGCCATCTCCATCAAAAGCGCCGCAGTCCCTTCTTTGTCAATGTCAGCAGAGGACATCTCATCCAATACCTGATGGATGAGTTTCGGGTTCGTCAATTGGTCATCGGTCTGTTTCAGCCAATGCTCGGGCAGCGGGGTTGTCGGCTCACCGGAATCCACTCCGGGATTCGGCAGACCGAGTTCCACTAATCGATGGAACAGCAGGCCGAGTTCCTTCGCATCCGGAAGTCGCAGGCTCTCCTCAGATGATGTGGAGGTGGCGGAATGGCGGCCGGTTTCCGGGATGGCGGCATCCTGAGAGTCGGCGGTGGCCTGGGATGATTCGCCCCCCTCTGAGTTGCGTTCCAGTGGCAGATTGATGGCCTCGCTATCCAATCCTATGTAATGGCTCAACCAGTGGCGACGCATACAGGCGTTGGCTGAGTCGAGCATGTGGGGGGCGATGCGCACTCGCCGCTCGCCCTGCAACTTCACCGCTTGATATGGTTCAAGTTTAATATCAAGCCTCGTCGACTGGGCGAGGCGGTTGAAGCGCACAAGAGGTGAGTGGACCACACGGTCGGGCAGCAACAGGTCGGGGTGGTGATAGATGGGGAAGGATTTCAATTTCGCAGGAGCGAGATTCGGGTCCTGTAGCATCTGTGAGATGGGAATCTCAATCGCTCCATTGCCACGAGATGGGAGAGGGGGTGCCATCCCTTCATCGCCAGGGAGCAGCCAAGGAGCCGTCAGAAGGCCATCGCGTCTAGCGGCCTGTCTCATCGCTTCCAACCACATCCATCCGAACCGCGGCTGAGGTTTGTAGTCCCACCTGACCGAAACTGAGCCTGAATGTCGGTTTAGAGAGCAGTTTTTTGGTCCCCCAGCAAGGATTAACAGGTCCTTGACTCGGGTGCAGGCGACATAGAACTGACGGCGCGCCTCGGCCTGTACCTGTGAGTAGAGAATCTGGCTTGACATCTTCCACGAGGCGCTGTGGATCTCATCACGACTCTTCCACGGCTTCGGTTTTGCACCGAACATCTCACCGGAGATGAGAATGTTGTCCTTGTATGACATACCGAGGTTGCTCTGGTTCTCTGAGAAGAGGCCACAGACGACTACGACCTTCGACTGAAGACCTTTGGAGCCATGAATTGTCATCACTTTTACAGCATTTGATGGAGGCATCGCCTCTCCAGGGAGTAGTTTTCCATCCACCGAGGCGAGTTTTGTCAATCGGTTGGCGAGTAGGATGGCGTCGCCGCCCGCCTCAGCCATCTGAGAGCGCACGAGGGCGAGGAACTGTTCCGCATATTGTCTGTCCACCGCACCGGGATGGGCGAGCAGCAGGTCGGAATGGTCGAGAGTTTCCTCGAGAAGTTGCATCATCCTGTTGGAGTCAGCCAGTTTCTTCCAGCGGCAGAACAGTTCTCTCTGCGCATCTCCTACCGCGTGTCTCTGAAGCCGAGCCAACAGGTCTCGGCCGCCCTTTCGGTCAGCGATGTAGGCTTCCAACTGCGAGTCATTGAAACCGACGAGGGGGGTGCGCGCCAGTCGAGCAGCCCTGTTGACGTTTTCCCGTTGGGCCACGACTTGAACCAGTGCGGCGAGTGCAGACACTATTGGTTGCTGCAGTAGTCCACCTTCTAGGTCAGCCAAGGCAGGTACACCGAGTGCATCGAGTCTCCTGACAAGGTCATCCATGTGGGTGCGGGTCGGCATCAGAACCATGATGTCACGAGGAGGAACCTTAGGGAGAGGTTTCAATTCGGTCACGACCATCTCCGCACTTGCCCCACTCCTCTGCTCCTTTGGTTGTGGGTCTGAGGATTCCTTTTCCACAGGAGCGCCCTGCTCAGCCTGCTCATCCTCTCCACCCATCTCCGTGTTCTCAGCGGATGGTTCAGTCATGGGGGCGATTACCGATGTCGGCCTGCCGTCGACGAGAGCACGGATGCGAGCCGCAACGAGTGCATTCTCCAATTGTGAACTCTTTGCTCCGGCGCCCAATGAGAACGGGTCAAGTGGTTTTTTCATGTCCGAATCCGGGTCTCGTGCCTGTTCTGTCTCAATCGGCAGGAGCCATTCAAGGTTCCCCTTATCGTCACTCCGAGCAGCTCTGAGGCTCTTGGCCGAGGCGTACCAATCTCCGGGAAAGAGATTGTGCCGATGGTCAAACAGGTCGACCCACCATTCATTCATCGTCTCCAATAGGTCTCCAGTCGTCCGATAGTTGGTGACAAGGTCGATATGACCCTGACTTCGCCTGAGTACATCCTGATGAGGCAATCTTCGGTTGTCGTCTCCTCGGTCGAATGCGACCCACGCCTCTTCAGGAATCGGTCGATGATTGACATACTCCAAACCGGTAACGAAACTGGTGATGTCAACGCGGCGGGGGTCGCGGGCAGAATCTCGTCTGCGTAGAGCCGGCTTCACCAAGAGGCGTGATTCACTGGCGTATTCGTGCTCATTAATGGCTCTCAGGTGGGTGGTGTAGCGTGCCATTCCACTGACCTGCGCCTGTCTGAATCCGTAGATGCTCTGTTTCTGGTCCCCAACCCAACAGATGGTCGGTTGCCATGGGGAATCGGGGGGGTCTGGGTCACCCTCCTTTCTCTCTCTCTCGCTCCATAATCTCGCCAACAGTCTCCATTGCTGATTGGAATTATCCTGCGCTTCATCGATGATGAAGGCGCGGAAACGGCGGCGTATCTCCAACAATGTCTGCCACCGCCTCAACAGGTCATCCTTCGCCTGTTCGACAGCTTTGGCTTCGCCCTCCACCAGCCCCTCCCTCTCCAGCAGTTCATCAGCGCGGTTGAGAGCAGAATGGATGTGGTCGTCTCGCCATGGTTGGCCATCGTCGATTCGGTCGAGGTCAGACACCATCTCGCGGGGATACCATTTGCGAGCGATGCGCGGGCAGCGAGCGAGAAGTAGGTCTTCTGCGGCATCGGTGACATCGGAATGGTCGTGCACTCCTTCCTTGATTCGTAATTCATAGAGCACATCTGAAGCGGCTCGGTGGACGAGCAACAGGTCTTGGACCATGCGAGCATCATGGTCTGCGCTCAGAGCCGTTCTTCCCTCACGGATGTATGTTGGGAACGGGTCGGATATGAAATTCGGACGGACGGTCGAATCGGCCGGACAGTGGGGGGGCCCGAGGCGCGGGTCGAGCAGTTCTGCTATCTCAGCACAAGCGCGTATCCGCATACCGCATAATGATGAGAAGAGGGTGCTGACCTCCGATTTACAGTCAGACAAGGCGGCCTTCATCTTCTCCTTCGCATCCTTGTCCTTTATGCTGCCGAACCCTTTCATTCCACTCGGCCAAGCATCCCCCTTCGGCAGAATGGAGCGGGGAAAGACTCCGGGACTCGGTTTCAAAGATTCGGAATATGAACAGACGGCGAGAAGGAAGTGGCGAATCCACAATAGTTTATCCCAAAGGTCACTCGGTACACCGCGGTCTATCAGAGTGTCAAGGCAGCGAACTCTGGTCAATCCGGCGAAGCCGGCAGCCAGTTCAAGGTCGGTTGCACACTCCTTGACAGCATTGAGCCATTTCTCGCCCACTCCATGCAGACTGTCTGCCAATCCAGCCACCTCGCCCTCCTCGATGTGAGAGAGAAAGTGAGCGCGCAGAGAATCCGCATCGATGTCACCGTGTGCGCTCAGAGACCTTCTCACCGAATCGACGAAGAGGGAACTTCCGACCAACCTCGCTATGATGCGCTGGGTTCTCGAACGGCCACCGAGTTGGTGTGATAGGCGGTTGCGTGCCGACATGAACTGTGCAGCATCCACCGAAACCACGCCGAGGTCCGCAGCGTGACTTTCGTTTCTGATTCTCCAAAGCGAGGAGAGGGCTTTTTCCATCAACAACACGCGCTGAGCATCCGACATCTGTTCTTGTGTGGGTCTGGTTGAGAGGAGGCTGCGATGGCTGGCCACCAATCGGTTGAGAAAGGAGTCAATGGTGCCTATCGGGGCTTCATCCAACAACATGTTGAGTTGTTCTATCAGACCCTTGTTGCGAATCCGAGGGTCCAACCTGAAACCATCCCTCTCGCCTCTCGGCCCCGGCCTGAGGCGAGCCAGTTCGCTCCGAAGACGGTCTCTCATCTCCTGCGCCGCCTTGACGGTGAAGGTGAGGACCACGACCTCTGTCGGAAGCAACCCCCTCCATGCCCGCAGGTCCTCTCTCTCTGTCGGGGGAGTCGTCAGCAGACCGCCTGAGAAATCCATTTCTCGGAGGCCTGGAGGAAGCAGGCGAGTCGCCCTCTGGTCCTCTGAAAGGTAGTGTTCGAGGACTCGCTGAACTATACAAGCAGTCTTTCCTGTTCCGGCACCAGCGTCAAGGACGATGTGCATGTCGAGGTTCAGCCCGAGAGTCTGGCCACGATTCAATTCCATTTTTTGTCACCCCCGACCACCGAAGCCAGACCACACACATCCTTCACTTGACAATAACCACATGCGAATTTTGATGGGGTGGCGACGACCTTGCCGCTCGCAGACATCTCATGGATTCGGTTGGCCGCTGAAAGTCGGTGGCGCATCCACGCTCTGAACGAATTGCTGGTTGGTTTGCTGTGGCCTTCACCCGGCCTTCTGAAGAGCGTGTCAGTGGTAGAGCCTACATCCCCTATCGATAGTTCTCTCAGATATCCGATGAAGTCGGGGTCGGCCTCAATGTAGTAGCCGGGCTCTTCGCCGATTTCAGAGATGCCGACCCCAATCACCCTGTCACCAGGATGGGTCAATTCCCATGCACGGGCGTACAATGCCAATTGAACTCCTTCGAGTACTTCCCGCTGGTGACGCTTGCCAGAAAACCGAGGCTTCGGTCCTTCCACTGACTTGAGGTCGCGGATGAGGATGAGTCGCTTGGCTTTCCACTCTTCACCGCTATCAATATCGAGCGGGCATACACTCTTCTCTCCATCCTCGCGGATGTATTCATCAGTTCTCTCAGGGTGGGGAATGACCTCCACTCTGTCTATCGTCCCTCGTACGCGGAACTCTGGAAGGGGGTCACTCTTCTCACCTGTCGCATCGCTCTCCGGAGCATCGTGCTCAGTGGTGCTCTCGCTCTTCGATTGACTTGAGGCGGGTGGCTTCTCCATAGAGGAATCACCGAGGCGAGTCGTTGACTCCTGTTCTGTGATAGTTATCTCGGCAGCGGCCTGAACTGTCTCGGCAGTGGTCTGAACTGACTCAGCAGGGGCCTGAACCCTCTCGGAATCACCGGGTTCGAGGCCAGAATCACCGACTTCGGATTTGGAACCGTCAATTTCGGTCTCAGAATCACCGGGTTCAAGGTCGGAATCACCGGGTTCGAGGCCAGAATCACCGACTTCGGATTTGGAACCGTCAATTTCGGTCTCAGAATCACCGGGTTCAAGGTCGGAATCACTGGGTTCGAGGTCAGAATCGCCGACTTCGGGGTCGGAATCGTCTCCTTCCCTCTCGGGCAGAGTCAGAAGGACTCCCTTCCCATCGCCGTCAGCGACAAGCGGCCACTCGATGGCGGCGATGGCGGTTTTCTGCATCTGCAATTCGTATTGGAGAAGGCGATTGAACCTTCCTTCCATCTTCGAGGCGTCTCCGCTTTCCAAGGCGGATTCATATTCTCTCAGACTGAGGCCTACTAGGTCGAGTCTGCGTGTTGAGGCGACGGCATCGGCCCGACCCAGCCAAGGCACCTTCTCATCAATCACTGTTAGAAGAGCCTTCTTCAGTTCGCTCTGTCCCTTTCCGGTGGCAAACAGGTTGGCGGGTGTGAGGTTCTCGCGCTCCTCACCGACTTCACAGCCGAGTTGTGAGCAGATGAAATCGGCCCACACCTCGTGAATCGCCTGCCCCCGTGTTCTCGCATCCACATCGTCATCTTCAGCATCCTCCATATCAGCCCTGAGGCGGGTTGTAAGCCAACCTTTTCGAGGGCACACCAACCACATGGCCAAACGGCTGGGAGACCATACCTTCACGCTCGCTTTGGGGCCTGAGACATATCCGTGTCTGAGGTCGTGGTCAGTCAATCCCATCTTATCGGGGGAAAGTGGTCGAGGGTCCACCGTCAAGGCCGATGATGTTGGCGATTTCAAGCCGATGGTGGGCCAGTTTGGGTGAAAGCGGGGTGCAGTGACCTTCAGCGGATGCTTGGGGGGTTGCATTTTGTAGCCTTCGACGGAGAGCAGTTCCCCTATCCTCTTGGGGTCGAGATATGGTTGTTCATGGCTACCTTGATGCGGGGCTCTGTCCAATCTATCCTCAACGAGAGTCACATCCATCGGGATGGTGATGGAAGAGGGATTGAGGGGTGAGGTGGAAGGGTTCTTGGCGCGATGAATGGCGATCCCACACCGTTGCCGAAGGTCACGGGGGTGACTGCCGGTGACTACGAGTTCGAACTCGCCGTCACCCTCATCGACAATCTCTGATGGTCTAGCCACAGGGAAGGGTCCCTCATTCTCTAGGTGAGCGATACCCCAACGGCTTCTGACGTCTCCGTACAGGCCTTTGACCTCATCGGGTGATATGAAAGAGGGTAATTTGGGCGGGGCCACAGGATTCCAATGCATAGTGGCCAACCATTCGGATAATGGGGCCGAGGGTTGTGCGTCTTCATCTTTGGCCGTGTCCATCACAATGACTTCGCGGCCGGCGTTAAGAAGGTGATTCCACACATGGCGTGCGATTCTCAAACGACTGTCGGGGGGAAGAACTCCCATTTCAGTACGGATGTTCTCGGACAGACCTGGGATGGTGGGAGGGGAGGTGGACCACGATTCTGAGTCGAGGTGGGTGAGAATGACGAGGTCGGCGGTGCATCCCAACGCATCGGCTGGACTCAAAAGACGCAGACCCGATTCAGAGATTCCGGTTCCTGCTAGAGTCATGCCTCTTATCATGTCGGAAAGTTCACTCACCCACTCTCGACCACCACTTGGATGGGGTATGTTCAACACTCTCTGCATATTTCTCATCTCACAGTGACCGGCGAACAGATTCTGTAGACCGGCGATAGTCGAGTTCACCCCGCCATCGAGACTCCTCAGGGCAGCAAACCAACGCAATTCGGCAGCCAAGGTGGCCAGCCAGGCATCGGCAGTCAGGTCTGGCTCAGGGAGAGGAAGAGCGACTTTACTCATGCATCCGATTCTCAGGGTGGGGTCGGCGAGGGCAGCGGCATCTCTTGGCGAGAGCAGTGGCTTGAGGCGGTTCGCCAATGCGAGCAGCCACCATTGATTCTCTTCACATCTCTTGGCGTGTGCATCCTCATCTTGATAGGCACCGGCAATCGGCTCCCTCGATGCCGCCCAAAGCCAACGATGCAGAGCGCCCTCTCCCGCCATCAGATGAAAACCGCGCCCCAACCCCTCCAAAATGTCAATGCGAGGGCGAGGTTTGACCTCGGGCTGGCTCGGGTGTTGCTCCTCAGACAACCATTTAGCACTGAATCGAAGGGTCTTCTGGGTTGCGATGGCGCGCAATTGTGAGAGTGACCAAGCATCTTCATCGTGTGGCAACGATGTAAGTGCGGTGAGCCAATGTACACCCGGACTCGTAATCAAGGGGGTAGGTGGAGATGATAACCTGATACCGAGGGCGTCCAAGGCTGAGGACCAACGCTCATGATTGGCGTCGAGAGCGGGGTCTACGATCAATATGGAGGACGGCGGGGATTCCGAATTGATGGCAGCGTCTACCAACGCATGAGTGGCCTCAACCATTCTCTCCTTCTTGGTGACCAGCATCCTGACCGGCAGGGATGTTGAGTTCTCGCCAACCGAATCTCCAGTATCACTCTCATCGCCCACTCCCTCATCCGCAACCGATGAATCCGCCGACCAGAGGTCGTGGGCGGGTAGCCAATCGGGTAAATCATCAGGTGTGCGGGTTGGCGATATGTCGTTGGGTACGAGGCCATGGATTCCGAGTCGATAACTGCCATGATTCGCCAGCACATGTATCGGCCTGAACCTGTTCAGGGCTGTCAGAAGGCGGCTTCGCATCCCTGATATGACCGGCGGGTGGTCGAGAATGACGATTCCATCGATGCGCGCCAAACCGAAAGGTGGCTCTTCGGGGTCAAGTTGTTCAAGCTGTTTGGTGAGAGTGGCAAGCAGATCGTCTGGGTGGGTGTGCCCCAACTTTTCTGCGATTGCTCTGCTCAACCTTCGGAAAGATGTGAGGTCGGGAGTGATTTCTGGGTCAACTTCCTCTTCTCTCAGAGAATGACTGAGATTGGCGATTTCCCTTGTCTTTCCCTTGCCCCACTCATGGTCAGGCAGACCGTGCATCAAGGGAAACTCAAGGCGTTTGGCAGCCTCTGCACATTGATGGTGCATCACTACCGAGAATGGCCCTGTTGAGTGCAGATTTCT
Organism: uncultured Candidatus Poseidoniales archaeon; assembly: GCA_964342465.1. Classification (GTDB taxonomy): domain Archaea; phylum Thermoplasmatota; class Poseidoniia; order Poseidoniales; family Thalassarchaeaceae; genus MGIIb-Q1. Next base: position 46,725 of record CAYFFQ010000011.1, read on the forward strand.
CGGCAGCCGCAACTCGGCTTGCAGGGAAGAGACGAGACTGTCCAATGTGTGATGGTTTTCTCTATCCGTGGGGGAATGATGGCCGCCAGCGGCGAGGTGTTCCAACGCCTGCCGCCGAGCCGCCTCAGTCGGGTGGAGAGTCAGTATGTGGTTGGGGCCACCACGGGTTTTATCCTGTGGATTCTGCATTTGGGTGCGCCAATGGGAGATGAGCCACTCGGGTGGACCGCGCGGTTCAACCTCCTCCATGGTCAATCCTCGGTAAGTCTCCTCCACCATCTGTTGACCCCCGGTTCCAAGCCATGATGCGAGGGGGTTCTTGAAGGTTTGAGTGGAGAGAGGGGAGATGACTGAAACTGAACTACCCGCGTGCGTGAAAAAAAATCTCTGGGACCTCCTGCTCGACCCACTCAGGTGGAACCTCCCGCGTGGGCGCGAAGCGAAGCAGGGAAATGACCCAAGTGTGCCCCTATGAGTGAAGGGGGAGTGCATCGGAGTATGCTTCTGCGACCGAGGGAAGTGTTTGGCGACAGGTGTTCTCGGGTAGACACTGCCCCGCTGGCGGCTTCCAAGAGAGTGATAGCGGTCAAAAATATGTGCGAGTCGCAACTGTTTCGTCGGGTTTATAAGAGAGTTAGAAATATGGTTACGTAAGTAATTCGCAAGACGCCGTTTACCGGCATGGCTTGCAAAGCGATTGCCTTTTAAGGGGAGATAGTGGACAACATGAATGGTGCATGTTCAAAGATATGAGTTTCATGTTCGGCTGCCTCTTCGAGAGTGATGCAGGGAGTCAAATGGTTGAAATAGTATCAGTAGAACTGATGCGCGTAAAGGAAAACGGCGATTAGGTGATGTGATGAAGGATTTATCCGGCCATTTGAGCAGCGATAATAATGCTAACTGCGGCAATCAAACAATCAACAGAAGAACGGATATGATTTTCACCAACCTTGAGTCGTATTCCTGAACATAACAAGAAAGGAAAGGAGAAATTGGAATGAATGGAACAAATGATGCGAAATGTGGCGAATGCGGGAGCAGGGAGATGCGAGTTGACGATGGACTAGGAGAGGTGGTCTGTCGGGACTGTGGCCTCGTCGCCCAAGAGAATATGATAGACGAACTTCACGAGAGTGGACGATTTGGAGAGGGGGCCCACAACACCCCCCTCGGGAACGACAGTCGAAGCAGCAAGAGGGGCATGAAGAGAACCACTACCGATTGGGGGCAGAAAAAAAATGGTTGCGAAAAGAATCGAAAGTTACTCAGGCAACTTGGCCGGGTGGAGAAATTCACCGGTCAGGATTCGAGAAGAATGAGAGATGAAATTCGAGAGAAAATCATGACCATTACTGGTTCGCGGGATGTCGCCACGGCAGCGGAACCCTATCTCAAGTACTGTTTCGACAAGGAACTTGAAGGTGATGGGTATGGGCCTCTCCCCCTCAACCAGACGCGATTCATGAAGAAGTCGGGTGATGATGAGTGCGAAGCTACGCCACCTGAAGGGGTGGGTGAAAACGATGGAGATGAAAACTCAAAACGGATAGAGAAGGACTCCGCCTATGTTATCACTGCCTGTGCGATTGCCATCATCAGAGTCTTGGCGGCACGGAATAACATCCCTTACCGATTCTGGAAGGAGGATGCTGTGAGGTTGGGTATCGAACCTTCAGACATCAATAAACTCACGAAGATGATTAAAGTGCGGATGAAGACTTTATTCTGGGCGAAAAAGTGCCCCATCGACCCAAAAGATGGTCTCTTCGATGGCCGACAAAATGCTCTCTATGCATATGAGATGAGATTGGTAGAGTCCCTGCGAAACGACGACATTGAGAAGAGGCAGGCGTTCATAAAGTGGATGAGGGAGCGAATCGACACGCTCGACAACTCTGGTGAGGGGCCGATGGGAACGGAGAATCCGGACACACTTCTCGCCATGGTCACCATCGTTGGCATCGACAAGTTCGGAATCAGAGGTGTCAGTAAAAAGAGTGTTGCCACCGAGATATTCCTCCTAAGCGTCGGTGCTGTGAATGCCAGATTGAATCATCAAGTCTCGCCTGGCAGAACCCTCAGAGAACTCATTGAGAGGTGGTCACCCGATGACAGAAGCGTGGGCGAGAAGTCATGAATTGAAGCAGCGAGCCATCAATGACGAAGGCGGCAGAGTGACGATGAGTCCTGTGGGACCGTCTGCTCAGCGTCTCATCCTTTTGGAGAGGTAGATTGCACCAGCCACCAAACTCAGGGCCAAGGCCACTGGAGATACCGACGGCAAACTCGACAGACCACCGCCACCCTCTTCGTCGCCACCATCCTGCGCCGGAAGTTCCCATTGATGAATGAGAACCAAGGCGAGGTCGTCGCCTTCCCAAGCCCGCATCGGAGTCAGGTCCAACTGGCCGGAAGAGCCGTTGAGTTCTATCATCTCACGGACCACATCGTGATATTCTCCAAGGCCATTTGACCCCTCTTCGAATGTTGCTGAATGCTCGACTACAAAGAGAAGCGACTCGCTGTTTTCAGGCAACCAGTCGCCCGCTTGCAGTGACCACTCGACCACACCCGCCCCAGACCCATCAGGTGTCCATGAGAGGCTTGAGAGGCCCTGTTCCCCGCTGAATCTGGATGGTTTGTCCAGTGATTCGGAGTAGTATGGGGCAAGTGCTTGACCATCGAGGCCACCACTGCCTGCATGCATCCATTCTCCATTGATGACCATGGTTGGTGGGGCGCGCTTGATTGAGACCGCTGCGGCTGATGCATCGCCATATCTCGTCTCCCATCTCTCGTCTGCGGCGAGCACACCGAATGGGTCCTCGCTCTCTGCCTTGGCCCGATGGAAGGCGAGGATGGTCGTCTCTTTTCCACTTTCTCCGATAGCCGACATCAAGCCCTCTTCGGCGGGCACACAGTTTTCGCACCATGTCGCGGTATAGACCTCCGCAATGACCGGCAACTGAGCCATCGGCAGGCTCTCACTCGTAGTCGAATTGTTGGAAAGTTCAATGGTGATTCCCCCGAAAACCCCTCTGAGTGGAGTTCCAGATTCCATCGCTTCTGGGGATGCAGTCACCGAGGCAGCACAAAATGAAAACGCCAACAGGTAGAGAAGGAAGGTGCCCCGATGCTCTCTCATCGGGTGTCGGATGATGCACCACATAGTCAAATCAGCGGCTCACAGTATCTCTGATGACTGAAACTGCCGTTCTCTCAACTGTCATCATAGTGGAGTAGTGAATGCCGAAGGGGACGAAGCGAGGGAGTGGCAACTGACATACCTCGTGACAGACTTGACATGATAGTGGCGAGCAGTGGAGTAGACGAAACCATCAGTTGGTAACTCAGACTGTGGACAGCCATCCTACGAAGCGAAAACATCAACTCACCGAATCGGTGGTATATCCTCCTCGGAGGAGTCGGTGAATGGCCGGAGATGAATCCGCTGACTCTATTGGCGAGGATTCGTGTGGTCGGTGAATGGCCGGAGATGAATCCGCCGACTTTCTTGACACCGATTCTTGTGCTCTGTAAGCGGTGTTCATTATATAAAGAAGGGGTCATCAAGAGGCCTGTTGAGGTCCGCCGGCAATTCTTCGGGCAAGTCTTGCTGAGGAATGGGGTCGGGGAAGATATTCCACCACGGTGGTTCTCCGGCTCTGCCGTACCTTCTCTCGAACGGACCGAGCAGTTCAACCAATCTTCGGCGCACCCCCTCTACGGGAACCTCTACTCTTTCCATGACCTGTTCGTGGCCGCCTCTCTCATCTTCAACCTCCCTGAAACCTGCGAGTCTAGCAAGGCCCTCGGTCAATTCTCTCTCTGATTCTGACTCAACATCCCAACGCACCAATGTGTCCTCAATTCGCCCTTCTTGGAGTATCTGGCGCGGTATGAACACTCTGCTGCCCATCCGCAGCTTTGTGAGGATTCGGTAAATAGTCGGATAGAGGGTCAACCACCGCTGACGACCGAGATGGAATCTGTGCCTCTGATTAATCAGCCACCCCGGTTCTTCAAACTCTTCTACCGCGCCCAAATTGCGGAGCTGCCCGCGCATGTACATTTGAATAAATGCCGATAGTGGCTCAAGTCGTTCCGATAATACTAGGTCATCCATCAGAGTGAGCAGAACACTCGCGACCACGTCACCGGCTGGCAACTGTGTGAACTCGGGGTCCTCGCGGATGCACAGTTTCCTCCCCTCACCGTTTTGAAGGTCAGTGATAGACCTTGCACCACGCACAGAGAATCTAGCACCGTGAGCACCTGGGCCGGGTCTGACCGAGTAAAAGAGACCAGACGTTCCTTCGATGTAGATAGTCGAATCATCGTCGTCGCCAAGTGTCAGTCGCTCGTTCGATTCGCAGATGGAACGGAGGAGAACGAGCGCCCTACGCTCAGAATCCTCTGGAAGAATTACACCATCGATTGAAAACCAATTCCACTGCAGGGCACGGATTCGCTGGTGTTCCGGTGAACTCGGAGGGGAAAGAGACCAGTTGACAAGAAGCGCCCAAAGTTTCGGCCACGGTGGAAGTGAAAGCCAAGTCCAACCTCCATTCTTGATGACGCGGAACTGCAATCTGTCCTTGTTCACTCGCAGTATTGACCCCGCCCACGATTGAAGTGAATTCCTCATATCAGGCCTCTCGGAGACTTCCCGCCAACGTGGAACCCATGGCCCGCCGGATTTCTCCAATTCATCCCAATCGACTACTGTGAATTCCCTGACCATCCCAGCAAAGACGCGCTCATGCCGCCCATCGTTGAATTCATGTCGGCCGACATCCCCTAATGGTATGGTGTGGCAGAGGCGAAGCCACTTAGTGAAGAGAGTCAAGCCGTTCAACGGATGATTGGGCGGGCCATGCAGTCTCCGCAAGAACAACCTCTGCATGCGGCGAACTTCGCCTATACGATTGA
>CAYFFQ010000011.1:51759-62948 GCA_964342465.1 uncultured Candidatus Poseidoniales archaeon
CTTCGCCTATACGATTGAGGTGCGGCATCCCAGCAGTGGCCGAAATCGATGTGGGTACGAAGAGTGTTTTGAGCAACTTCGGCCAGTCACAACCTTCAGTCATCACCCGTTCCCCACTCCGAGGTCTCAGGGACATGAGCAAGTGCTTGAAGGGAATGGGGCCATCGAGGATTTCACCATTCAGGGCCCATACCTTTGAAATGCAAGAGAGGTGGGAGCCGTCTGAAAGGGTTATGCCTCGCTGTAACACCCTAGCACGGTCAGCAGGATCGGGGTCTCCTCGAACCCTGAAGACCGATTCATGTTCTTCGACCTGTCTCATCCACTCATCTTCGTCATTACACCAAGGGGAGGGGGGGAGGCGCGATGGCTGGTCATCTCTGAACGCCCAATCACTCTCGCTCTCGGGATAGTGGTTGATTACCCGGCGCCAGCGGGTTTTGTTGGACCTTCCTCTGTCGGGTCGCAGAAGTTCGTTGACTTCGCTGCGTGCCTCTCTGGATGGTCGAGCGATATGGTCCACTCCAACAAGATGGGGAGCGAAGCGTTCACATCGATGGCACCATCCTGAATTACCACCATCCACCTCATCACCACATATCACACACTCGACCACTTTCACCCACCGAAGGAAACACACATCTCACTTCTTATGAAGGATGCAAGATTCAACTGGTGAGAACGGCATCATCCGTGTATAATGGAGGAATTGTTGTTCGGGTGGTGGGTCAGAGGCAATGTGTCTCACCGCGCGCCTCTGCCTCCGTCTTCCAATGCTCCTCGTTGGGGGGGACGGTCTCATCATCTAAGTTGGTTAGGATAAAATCCTCTTCGTCATCTCCAAAATCCCATTCAACATGGTCGTCATCATCCCATTCATCCATGAATTCTTCTTCAACCTCGACGAATCCATCGGGATGGCGCTCTCGTATCAGGCTCCAAGCGAAGTCGAGTTGTTTGTCGATGGTCTCCCTGATTGTTCTTGCAGTGTCCTTCTTGAGTGGACCCAGTTCTTTGAATATCACCTCCCTACTATTGGCCAGAGTGGACATCTCACTCCATTCGTGCATGAACACCTCCAATGTGGAAATGTTCTGTGAACTGTTCACATCATCTCGCAGTGTGAGGGCGAATGTGGCGAGTCGGTCGGCTAGAGGCAGATGACTTGATTCGCCCTCTTCAAAGGTGATACAGATGTGAATCCCATCGGTTCTCGTCCGCGCATTTTCCAACCGATGAAAGGCCTCGACGAAGAGAGTAGTGGGGTAGTTGTTTCCAAGGAGATTGACGGAGTAATGGGCACCGGATTCGCCCATCACCAACAACGATTCGCCGACGACTTCTGCTGAACAGCCCAATGCCTGAACCGTGTTTCCCAGAAGTTCTAGGCCTCTCATCTCTGGAGGTGGGGCGACGTGCATGACCTCGCCATCATCGAGCAACTCCCACTGGATGGCCCTTAGATACCGATTTTCGGGGGTGTGTGGATGGAAAAGGGACCAGGCGAGCAGATGGCGCCATAATTTGGCATCTTGGGGAATCGAACCTAGAGTGAAACCGTTTTTCCCTCTGAGGAGAACCTTCAACCGATTCCCAGCCACCACTAGATTCGGCATGTGCAGTGCCCTGTTGATCTCCTCGCCTCCCTTTGCCAGCAGTTTCTTCCAACTCCTAGAAATTCTTCCTAGTTGCTTATCCGCCTCCAGCCAGAAAATCGTATCATCGGGGCTGCGTTCCTTGTTGAAAACTCTGTAGGGTGAGACCTCACACAGGTGCATGCAGGAATAGTTGATGAAAGGATGGAAGGTATGGATCCATCCCAGTCCAGTGCAGTGGTTTTGGATCCATAGGTCATCAACATCCCAAGGCACAGGAAGGGGGGCGGATTCATTGATTCTACCATACACCCATTTGTAGAGATGGGTTTCGTCTGAGTTGTCAAATTGGGGAAGATATTCACACAACCCCATTATGCCATACCAGTCTTCCCTATATCCACGCTGAGACGATTCGCCAGAAACGAAGATTTCGGCAAGGTCTAGAACAGGAGTCAGATTTGGGGCGGGTGAGCCGATGGGGCTTTCCCATCTCTCAAGTTCATCGCCGTTCGGAAGTGGAAGGTTGACCGAGTGAATGCGGTCTATGTCATCAATCTCACTCCCAGCGAACTCCTCCCACACCTCCAACTCTTCTGCTGTCAGGTAATCCTCCCGCCCCTGAAGAGAGAGAATGTCTCCCCCGTCAATCTTGGGTCCCTCTCTGAGGAGCGATTTCCATACCTCTTCCCAACCCCTTGGGGACGCCTCATCAATTATCGCCCTGACCCTCTCTAGAGAGCGGTCATCCGGTTTCATCTGTGAGGAGGCAAATTCCAATTTCGAGAGAACGAGTTTGCACGGTTTGCAGGGTGTTTTTCCCTTGACATCGTGAATGTGTGAGCATTGCATCAACTGAAGACCGAGTGTCACACTATTTCAAGAAGACAGCGAGTCGTACGGGATGTCTCACCTGCATCGGAATATGACATATCGTCTCCTTGGTGAACTCATATCTGTTGATTCTGCCTTAGAATGGTGTCTGTGCGGAAAGTGGGACCTGCGCCCGAGTAGAGATGGGTGTGGCGCTGACCGCAACCCCTGCATCCATCACATGAGACCCGCGCCCGACGAGAAATGTGAGCAAAGGCCGACAGAGTGCGGAGTGCCGCGTGGGACCCGCACCCAACGAGAGAGAAGTGATACTGCCCAACCAACCGGCGGCCACTATCTGCCTGTGGTCTTAGTGGAAGAAAGGTGATTCTCCTAGGGATGGCTTGCGGTTCAAAGCATGATGCAACCGTTGAATGGTCAACTGATACTTGAGGACTCGCAAAGGTCTGTTCGATGGAGATAGGTGAACAGATTCCGGACCTCGGATTGAAGGATGTTGATGGAACAGAAGTGCGACTTCACTCGCTGCTCGGTGATGGCTGGACGATGCTGGTGTTCTACCGCGGAAGCTGGTGCCCGATGTGCGACAAGCAACTGGCGGGTTTCGAGGAGGACGCAGAACGGTTCGCTCGACTCGGGGTGAGGTGCGTGGCGGTCAGCACGGATGGACCGAATGGTTTGGCGGCGACCCTGAAAAAGAGCGGTAGCCGCTTCCCAGTCCTCTCCGATGCTGCCGGGGCGGTGCTCGATGCGTTCGGAGTGGCTGCGACTTCGCGTGAGTGGATGGATGTGCCGGCGCTGCTGGCGCGGCCGGGAAAGTACGCTATGCCCTCGCTGTTCCTGATTTCGAATGAGGGAGAAGTTGTGATGCGTCACATCAGCCGTCGTTTCTCGCAGCGCCCAAGCAACGATGTACTGTTGCAGAAGGTGGCTGAGGCCATTGACAAACGCACTCATCCAGTGAACAGCGCGTAGGGATTCGCAAGCATCTTGGTGGGCGACCTAGGGCGAAAGAAGGATAGCGGGACATGGTCCGCGGGGCAGAGCAGGATAGCGAAGATGAACGATGTTGACATGGCGTTCAAGGCCGCCTACATGGCACCCCTGGGGCAAACCCTCTGTATGAGTCGAAACCAGCAGAGGCAAGCCACCGAAGCACACAGCACCTTCACCCCATGACCCGCAGAGTTCGTTCTCACGAATAACACATTGAGTAATCGTTCGGCCATCGTCAAACGCCGCACTGCGAGACATCCACCGAAGTGGTGACGATGCTTGAGGTGAGGACTCCCGATTGGAGAGTGCTGTCGTCAGTTTGTCTTGATCAGCCCGTGCACCGTCGCGGTATCACGAATTGAAAGGGCTGAACGCTTACGAAAATTAATTGACGAGTTTCATCAAACCGAAGGCGATGGTTGCGAATCGTGTTCTTCTCTCCTGTATGCTTGCGGGGATGCTTCTGCTGGCTGGTTGCCTGCACGCAGTTGATCCTCCGCCGGGTGACGAACCGGGAGTTGAACCAAAAGACACTGATGGCGACGGAGTGCTCGATGCAGACGACCTCTGCGCTGACACGCCAGCCGGAGCGACGGTTGACCCGTCAGGTTGCACAGAGGAGCCCGAGCCCCCGATACCAGCACAAGTCGGCGTCGGAATTCATCACATCACCGAATTCTGGAGCGAGCAGGAGCAGTTGAACCAGACCGGGGCGTTGTTCATCCGCATCAACATCGTCGGGACCCACTTCGGGAACTTCGTCAATGACCGCAGCGGATATGACTGGACCGAACTTGATTCAATCGTCCTTCCGAACGCTGACCTCGTCATATTGGCAACCGTGTATCCTACGCACAGTGGACTCGACAGTACTGCGAATCCGAAGTACCCGCAGACCGATTCCGACAAGGCTGACTTCGAAGCTTGGCTGAATGCGCTCGCTGGCCGTTAGGGGGATGCGATTGAATACTGGCAGTTCGACAATGAGGTCAATCTTCACTGGGATACTCAAACGTTCGCGGATTATGCCGACCTTCTGGTCCTCTTCCATGATGCCATAGTACAGTTCGATACTGAGGCGAAGATAGTTCCAGCTGGAATATCAGGGGGCTCGAGCGGCTCCAGCGTTGGTTACAAGGTCGTGGACCTCTTTGACCAACTGGCAACACGTGCCGGCGATCAAGTTGATGTCATCGACATCCACCACCACAAGGCGTGGAATGAGAGCATCAACCTCGGTGACAGGGTGAGGACGCACCGCCAGCATCTCGAGACCAATAACGCCAACATCTCGGATGTCGAGTTCGTGGTCACCGAATCCTCGACTTGGAACGACAACCCCGAGAATCCCAATCACCTACCACAGACCGAGGTTGAGCAGGCGGCGTATGCTGTAACGAGCATCTATTCGGCGCTTGCCGCGAACGTGTCATTCGTCGTTTTCGGAACCCTCCAGGACCGAGTCACGTGGAAGGGTAATGATGAGTTACACAAGTTCAACCTGAATGGCGTATTCTACAACGAGTCGAAGACCTACTCCGATGGTAGCACTGGGAAATCCGGACCCAAGGAGGTTGGCTGGACCCTGCACCTGCTTCTGGCGCTGACCGCCGGTCTCGCTCTGGGTGATGTCACATTGGTTGATAGTGGAGACTCCAACATACTGCGAATTGATGTGGCTGGACCGAATCCCCATTCCGTCGTCTGGTACACCGGTTCTGGGTCTTATGAAGCGACAGTGGCGGCGCCCGCGGGTGTGAGCACAGTCACAGTTCTTGACAGTACACCGACCAACACCACGGCATGGCCACCGATTGATGCCTATGCCGCATTCTCTTCCATGACTGCAACTCCCGACGGCGGACAGATCACGTTGACCCTGACCGCCGACATGCCGCTATTCCTGTTTTTTGGAACCTGACGAGGAATAAATGGAGTTGAATAGGTTTTGACTGGACAAGCGCATCTCAGCAAACAATTTCTTGCGTTGCTCATAGTTGTGAGTATGCTTGCTGGAGTTATTATCATCACTGATTTTGATGAAAGTGATGGCGTGATGGATGCGAGCGGTCCGGTTGACAGCGACAGCGACGGCGTCGATGACGAGAACGACAAGTGCCCCGACACCCTCGCGGGCACGGAGGTGGATGAGTTTGGTTGTGCAGTCGTCGCACCACCTACGGACACGGATGGCGACGGCGTCGATGACGAGAACGACCAGTGCCCGGACACAGCGAGCGCTGCAACTGTCGACCCTTCCGGCTGCTCCGCCACACAACTCGACTCGGACGGCGACGGCGTCGATGACGAGAACGACCAGTGCCCCGACACAGCGAGCGCTGCAACTGTCTACCCTTCCGGCTGCTCCGCCACACAACTTGACTCGGACGGCGATGGCGTCGATGACGAGAACGACCAGTGCCCCGACACGGCGAGCGCTGCGACTGTCGACCCTTCCGGCTGCTCCGCCACACAACTTGACTCGGACGGCGATGGCGTCGATGACGAGAACGACCAGTGCCCCGACACGGCGAGCGCTGCGACTGTCGACCCTTCCGGCTGCTCCGCCGCACAACTCGACTCGGACGGCGACGGCGTCGATGACGAGAACGACCAGTGCCCCGTCACTCCTCCGGGAACTCAAGTTGATGCCGATGGTTGTGAGATCGACTATCCTACTCCACCGCCTCCTCCTCCTGATGCAACCCACTTCGATTTCGGCAACTGGTTGCAGCCGGCCGCGGTCCCTGACAAGTACACGATGTTCGATTCCGACACAGGCTGGGAGACTGTAACTGCAGAAATCGATGCACTGAGCTTCCCGATCGCCAAAATCAAGGACGACCGCAACAACAACGTCTCCGCCATCATCAACTTCACCGACACTCACGGCATCAAACTCGTGGTCGTCGGTGGAGGCACACTTGGCATCCAGACCAACTGTGATGATACCAACGGGGAGGAGAGCGCCCGGCGCGAACTCATCAAGATGCAATACATCTACGACTTGGGGGGTGAGGTCGACTACCTCTCATTGGACGGCCCGATATCTCGCGTCATCGACAAGGGGAGGAATGGAAACTGTGGTTTCACTCTCAACCAATCGATAGAGGAATTGGTGGACTACATCCAGGCGATTCATGCTGCGCACCCGGACATCGGTATCGGCTGGTTGCCGAACCTCCCGAACTGGGCTTATGGGAACCATACCCGCTATCACTGCAACCGGGTGGGTTGGAGCGACCACACATTCGACTTCGTGCTTGAAGAGCTGTTCTCGGCGTTGGCGGACGTCAACGAGTCATTCGCCTACGTGCTGGTCGACCATCCATGGGGCTACGCTTCCGCGACGCATGTTGCAGACTGCGATTACGATGTGACCACGGTCGACTGGATCCAGCGGCTCATCGACCTTGAGAACCAAGTGAAAGGACATGGGCTTCCGTTCGGGTTGATCTACAATTCCGAACTCGGTGGAACATCGAGCAACGCGGAGTTCCACAATGAGAGCCTGGCATACATCACCGCCTACCAGAACCATGGTGGCTCGCCCGACATCCGCATGATCAACAGCTGGTACGAATTCCCGAGCGTGAATCTTCCCGAGACCGAGCCGTACACACTGACCAACACGATGCTCGCCGCGCTTTCGATTCTCGAATCCGAGCCGACAGCATCCGAATTCCGATTCGCGAACTGGATGCATCCCAACGGCGCTGGAGGCAAGGCCGCCATGTTCAACGAGACCGAGCAATGGGACGAGACGCTGGCCGGCATCGACGCGTTCGGCTTCTTCATCGCCGAGGTCGCAAACGTGCGCACCAATCTCACCCCCATCGTGGATGTCCTGCGAGCGCATGATGTCGACATCGTTGTCGAGGGAGGGGGCACCCTGAACTTCGGCGGCTGCAACGACCAGAACGGCGAGAAATCGGCAGCCATTGAATTGGCGAAGATTGAAAGAATCTATGAGGCGGGAGGAGAACTTGACTACTTCACTATGGATGGACCCATTTCGAGAGTGATTGAGGGAGGTAGGGACAACAACTGCGGTTTCACACTCAACCAGTCGGTTGATGAGTTGGTTGATTACATGCAGACGATGCACGCTGCGCACCCGGACATCGGAATCGGCTTGCTGGTCAACTTCCCCAACTGGGCATACGGAGGTAACGAAGCCTACCAATGCAACAACACCAACTGGGGCAACGGAATCGATTATCATGACGTGCTGGAGGCGGCCATCGCGGCTGTCGCGGCCGCGGGTGAGGAATTCGCATACTTCATCGCCGACAATCCGTGGGGGTATGCTTCGGGAACGCACGATTCCGTCTGTTCACACGATGTGAGTGAAATCGACTGGTTCGGGCAGATTCTCGCACTCGAGACACAGGTGAAGAGCCACGGCATACCCTTCGGGCTGACCTACAACTCTGAACTCGGTGGAATCTCCGACAATGCCACCTTCTACAATCAGACCCTCGAATACATTCTGGCGTACCAGGCCTACGGGGGTTCACCCGACATCCGTAACGTGGAGTCGTGGTACGAGTACCCGACTGAGAATCGACCGGAAGAGGAGAAGTACACCTTCACCAACCTGATGCTCGCAGCGCTCGCCATCCTCGAGAAGGATGATTGAGTAAGCCTCGGGCCATCGAGGAACGCCTTACTGCGAGACATCCACCGAACGGTGGGAATCGGAGCGGTGTGAAACAATCTCACCGAGTAGGTGAAAAAAAATGGCACTCATACGAGTGACCAGTCGTAGGGCATCCACTCTATGCGCCGATGAGAATCAAGAAACCAGTCTCGGTCAGTTTCTGGCAGTTTCTCGGCGATGAATGCGATAACACCCTTGATACCACCGAAGTCGCGAGCATACCACTTGAATATGCGTGACAGGCGGATGACCCCCTCCTCGCGGTCGAGTTGCACACCGCTTGGGCTGGAGAGAAAATTTTGGGTGGCCATTTCCAGTTCATCATTGAGAGACTCACCCCGATAGAGCCCTTCCTTCAACGGCGGACACGATGCTGAAGCACAGTTGAGTGCGAAATGGATGCGTGGTTCAGAGAACCGCCGCCTCAGCCAGCGGTTCTCCAGCGAATAGAGGCTGATACGCCGTCCGCCTACCACCACCCTCGACAGCAAAAAGAAGCGGATGAAGTTGAATGGGTCGGAGAGGCCGCGGCGGCTGAATCGGGGCGAGTTTTGACAGAATCGTTGCACGAGGCCGAGAACGCTCAGGTTGTAGGCGTTGATGAGAAAAGCGAGACGGTCATCATCATCAGTGATGCTCCATGGTTCGGTCTGCGCCACCCATGTCAGCCTCTCTTCTATGTCGGGACGGATTGCAGGCGCCGACATTCTTTCATCCCTCTGCCACGGCGGCCCCTACCATTCTGGTGGACATGCCATTTAGGGCTTCAACCTTCATGTTGCCCTTGACCCTTCAGCAGAGGCTGTAACCCATCCAAGCAACCGATTAGTGCGCCAGAGGCGTCAGAGGAATGATGGATAAACGAGAGAATGGCATTATGCAACGACCGGTCGCGCTGGTGTTGGTGCTGCTGCTGGTAGCAGGAACTGCCAGCCTGCTGGCGGCGGCGAAGAACCATGATGTGGAGAACTCGGATATCATATATGTGATACCGATGGACGCAATACCGGCGATTGACAACCCACAGTGGGATGATGGAGAGTGGCTTGACCCAGATGACAAGGTGATCGTTCATTGGCTGGAAAATGGCTCAGCGAAGGCTTATCCGCTGGCAATCCTCAACTGGCATGAGATCGCCAATGACATGGTTGACGGACGAGCCCTCGCCATCACTTGGTGTCCTCTGTGCGGCACCTCAATCAGTTGGAACCGAACCATCGATGGGAACGTCACCACCTTCGGTGTCTCAGGGAAGCTCTACCAGAACACGATGGTGATGTACGACCGGGAGACTGAGTCGCTCTGGTCCCAACACACTGGAGTCGCTCTCGAAGGAGTGCATGTGGGAGACCACCTACAATGGGAGAGCAACCTACTCACCACCGCCGGCTGGATCCGTCAGCAGACCGATGAGGTGCTCTTCCTCGCTCGACCAACCACGAATGGAAACTTTGATCGCGACTATGGAATGAATCCCTACCCTAGTTACGAGTCATCACCCGATATCTGGTTCCCTGTTGGTGATGTTGCACCTGGCACACTTCCCCCCAAGGAGTGGGTCATCGGCTATCTCCCCGAAGGGTCGGACCCAGTGGCGCTTCCGAGGGATGAGTTGATGGAAAACATCCCCACGCTGCTGCCATATGGAAACGACAGTGCTCTAGCGCTGATGCACATGGGCGATGTGCGCATCTACCGCTGGAACAACTCCACCACGGCTCAGGTCCAAGGTGATACCCTGCTCACTGATGATGGGGCATGGTCGGTCGGCAACGGGAGTGTGCTTGCGGGTGACCTTGACCCGCTCGTTGTGGTACCGTTTGTCCGCAACTTCTGGTTCGGCTGGTATGACTTCCATCCAGACACTTTGCTATTCCAAGGTCCGTGGACCCCACCTCTAGAACTAGGGGTTCCACCCGATATACCCCCCGAGGTTCCACCAGATGATACTGAGAACGAGACTGCCCCTCCTGTGGAAGACAACAACTCAGAGTTGGTGCAGCCCCCCGATGACCAAGACTTGCCAGCGCCGCGACTAACCGTTGAACTGACTGCACAAGATGGCGGATTCCAAGTTCGTACCCATGGTGACCACTCCACACTCTCCCTCGAACTGCGCCGGGCCGATGACACCCTCCTGTTGAGTGATGAAGGCACTCCGGTCGGAGAACAGACTGGATTTGACCTCGATAACGTGGAGTGGGTCGTGACGCCGACTGTTGAGGAACAGGTCGGTCTTGCGCGCAATCTGACCATCGTCGATTTCGCCGCCTCATGGTGCTCCTTCTGCTCTCTTCAGTTCGATGTACTCGATGACTGGCAGGCAGAAAATTCCGGATATAATGTGGTCACCGTCTGGGCTGATGCGGGTGAGACGAACGAAAGTTGGGCGCAGGCGGGGTTCGACAAACTTGTGGATTGGCCAGTCATCAATGACAACGCCTCGCTCTATCGCCACCTCGGTTCCATTCCGCTGCCAGCGGTGGCGCTGCTCGACTCGGACGGACGACTGCTTGACCTGCATGTAGGACTTGCATCAGAAGAAGTGTTAACCAAACTAGCGACCAGTGAAGGAAGTAGTGTGGCCGGCCACATCCATGATTGGAATATCTCTTCCGAACAGGTGGAGGCCGCCAATGGTGGGACACTGGACATACTCTCCGCTGGAGAGGTGCTGCAATCTCTACCCATTGGACTGTTCTCGCAAGTCGAGGATACGGAGACGGTGACGAATGACGGTACTGAGACCACATCCAACGGGGGAGATATCAGTAGTGAGAAGGCATCCGAACCAGGAGACTACTGGGTGGCGTTTTTCGCTCTTCTCGCTCTATTGACGGTATTGTTTCTCCTCACCAAATTCGCAGGCGTGGATGAACTATCCTCTGACCCAGATTTCCTCGCTGGTGACCGAGATTCCCCTATTGGTGACCAAGACTCCCTCGCTGTTGACCGAGATTCCCCTTTTGGTGACCGAGATTCCCCTTTTGGTGACCGAGATTCCCCTATTGGTGACCAAGACTCCCTCGCTGGTGACCGAGATTCCCCTTTTGGTGACCGAGATTCCCCTATTGGTGACCAAGACTCCCTCGCTGGTGACC
>CAYFFQ010000012.1:0-4206 GCA_964342465.1 uncultured Candidatus Poseidoniales archaeon
CAAGTCGGTGGTTGACCCTGCGTTATCCAATCGGTGAAGCAAAGGGTACCCTCTGCGGGCCCGATGGTGGAGCGATAGGCGCGACCTCCCTATTTGCGCCCCAAAATCCTCGGTTCATCGTCTTGAGCAAAACCCACTTTGAGATTGAGTAAATTGCCGACTCGGAAAATGGAGAGTCGATACCTCACCACCCCCACCCACGCTCGCCTCACCCATGTCTCTCGGGGGCGGGCTTTTTGGTGGTCGGCATTGTCGCCGAGTCCATGCGGTCACTCTTGGAGATGGAGGCGTTTTCTCCGCTGGCCGATGCCATCCGCACTTTCACCTCTGAGATTCAAGAGGGAGATGTTGTGACTATCTTGACAGAACCAAACCGAGAAAGTTCGGTTGCATCTGCGATAATAGAAGCGGCTCTCCTAGACCGCAGCCAGCCCTATTCCCGCCGCTTCCTTCCGAGGGCCGCAAACCAGCCGTTGATTGTCATAAAAACCTCTAAGGAGGTTGAATCAACTTCCTTCCCACGAGGAAGCGGTACTCTCATCATCGAACCCATCTTGACGATTGGGAGAAGGGACCACGGTGGTACACCTCTGAAAGGGCGTCTCTCAACCACGGCGCAGGCAGCCGCTCTCGCCGAGATGATGGCTCCGGATGGACGATTGATGAGGAGTTGTCGCCCATGGCTACTGGCCGGAAATTGGTGGGATGATGCATTGGATGCAGGTAGTGACCCCGTGTGGGCGGCACTGTTGGAGCACCTGAACTTGGAAGGTGAGGTGAGATTGTCACCCATAACAGAATTAGTCGATTGTGATATGAGCGCTCTTCAACACATTGACGGCAAACTTCTCACCAGCACACGCGAAGCGTGGTCGTCGCTGGACATGAGTGGTCGGGCAGAGGCCCTGAGCACTCTCGCTCTCCCACAACTGGTCAACAGCAGACAATCGACGGCGAGAATCGAGGAACTGGTGTGGAGGCGAATCATGATACCGGCCACCAAGAAGGAGTTCCATTCATCCCTGAATGCCGCCAAGAGTGTATGGGATGGGAGTCCAAAATCTGCCTCAGACCTTGCTGAAATGGTGTTGTCAGGCGAATTATAGAGTGGTGCTATCGTCAAGAGACCCCTTCGGGGGTAGACTCCACCATGGCGACTGGGTGGGGCGAATTATAGAGTGGTGCTATCGTCAAGAGACCCCCTCGGGGGCGACTCCACCATGACGACTGGGTAGGGCGAATGATAGAGTGGTGCTATCGTCAAGAGACCCCTTCGGGGGTAGACTCCACCATGGCGACTGCCCCAGGCGAGTTGTTGGACTTGAAAATCAGGAGAGGTTCAAGAAACCTTCAGTCGCGTCTCGCAGACAGGACAGAGAACCCTGCCCCCGCTCACCTCTCGCAGCCGGATGGGTTCCGCACAGATTGGGCATTGGATGACCATCATAGATTTCCGACTGCGCTTGGAGAAGAACGGTAGAATGGATTGCGCAGCAACCTCATCACTCACTGGGTCATGGAGTGTGACCTTTGGAGTCACGATGGCGACCGCGAGGGTGATGAACCCCACCACTCCAAGTGCTGCGAGCATGATGAACAGCGGTAGTGCGAAGAGGTACGAATAACCCCACACCATGAGATAGAGGAGTGTGGTCAACCAAAACCCTGTGCGCGGTTTATTGCGCGTCATTCTAGATGCGAGGAGGGTGAAAACGCCGAGGACTGCCAATGATTCAAAGAGGGTTAGCAAAGGTGCGTGTGTGATGTCTCCTACGACGTATGATACTCGGAAGTCTACCATCTCTTCACCACTCAATTCCACCGCTGGTACGGTGATGGATTCGCTGACTACCACCCTTTTGTGCGAGTAATCAACACCCTCTCCTTCCACAGCAGCCATCCCCACCATCAGCGAAGTGGTCAGTCTTGCCTGAAGAGTGAGTTCCGACCAAATGGGGTTGGCTGCGGTCTGCGGCCGTACGAAATTGTCGAATAGTGTACTTTTCTCTCCTACTTTGATGTTTTCAAGTGATTCGATGGTGATGGTTATCTTCGAACTTGAAAACCCGTAGTCACCGTGCATGTCTATGTTCACTGTCGGAGCGGCTGCCGCTTCGATGGGTTCCACCCCCAACAGGCGAGCAGGGTCGAGCATCAGTCCATCAAAGAGGAACAGTTTGAGGGAGGATGCGCGGCCGGAAAGGTGGGTTTCTAGTGCCTGAATCTCCACAGTGTCGACTTGATGGTTGTTCCTTGTCGCTTCGGTTGAAGAACTGCCTTGCACTCTTCTCCATTGGGAAAGGGAATCAAGTGACTCGTTACCGAGATTGTCCAGACCCCAGCGAATCCAAGTTGACATCCCCCCTTCCATCTCGAGTTGGGTCGTGCGGCGGATTCTGTCACCCGATTCCACCGCCGCATCGATTTCGATGTCCAACGAACTTCCTCCGCTACGCAGAGGTTCGTCGGCCGGGAAGATACCTAGTCCGCTCCCACTGCCCTCACCAAAGACGAGGGCGTAGGAGAATCCACCTACCAAGGGTGATGATTGGGTGTCGGAGAGGCTGAGGGAGAGATTGACCTCGTACACGCCATCGGTGGCACTTTCGGGTGATTGCCAATTGAGGTATATTTGTGCGCCTTGATTGTGGACTGTGGCTACGACAGTGTCGACAACCACTCCGTCAATTTTGAACTCGCCCACCGATTTCTCCCAGATGGCTGCGCCAGTCCCAGATATCAGCACGACAGGAATCTGCACCGAATGGCCGTCGACTATGGCGGGCTGCCAATCCATTCCAACGATGGGGAGAGTCGCATCGAGAGTTGAGGGATGTTCCTCTGACCCCCAGATGAACTTGACTCCGGCATTATCTCCGGGTGAGTTGAAAATCAGAGTCCTGACACTCAGAACCACCACGATGAGTTCACCTGACGAGTGAATAGACCCTTCTT
The DNA here is from genome assembly GCA_964342465.1 of uncultured Candidatus Poseidoniales archaeon. Classification (GTDB taxonomy): domain Archaea; phylum Thermoplasmatota; class Poseidoniia; order Poseidoniales; family Thalassarchaeaceae; genus MGIIb-Q1. Next base: position 2,956 of record CAYFFQ010000012.1, read on the forward strand.
CATCCACATCGACATCGACTGTGATGGTGCCGCTGCCCGGTGTGTAGGATGGTTGGGTGATTGATGAACCGGACCAAGACTTTCCGCCTATTTTGACTTCGGCAGTGACATTTGCCTGCACTCCTGCTGCATTCTCAACCTCGTAATCCACTCTCAGTGTCCAGATGGATGCTGGATAGTCTCCGACTGTTGCTTGCGGGATTCGCCAACGAGCGATTTCAGTCAGGGATGCTACCGATGTTGTGACCCATACTTCGTTTCCGTCGCCGAGGTCGGCGGAAAATGGGCTCAGGACCCCTTTGTCGGCTTGGTCGGCCTCGCCGAGCAGAAAATAGTCCATCTCCCTCGCATCACAACAGGTCACCTGAGCCGACACATCGGTGACGAGAAGGTCCTGTGGGGCGAGAGAGAGAGCCATAAAGCCGATAATCAGCAGAGGGACAAATCGCCGCCTCATCCCCTTCAACCTCCTGTGTGGGCTCCTTCCCCGTCCCGTGGGGACTCCTTCGCTCTTTGAAAGCAACGGGTGGGTGGGTGTCCTCCTCCGCGAAATCGTCACTGAAATTGTAGCATCACTGGTTGGGTGGGAGGCTGATTCGTCAAGATGGAATTGCCTCTGCGTTGATTCTCCTTCCTGAAAGTGAAGCAGATTTTCCGTCATCTTCATGAACCTATATGCTATCCTTGCACCCGAGGGATTGACTATGGATGATGTGAGGGTATCGGATTTGATTTTGACGGATGAACACGATATTGTGGACATGGAATCTACCATCGCCGAGTCGGCGGCAAAACTTCTTGCCCTCGGACGAGGGGTGCTCATCGTGCTCGGTGATGACAAGAGGGTGAAGGGAATAATGACTCCGAACCAAGTGCTGGCAGCCGTCGCCGATGGCTCTGATGTGGCTGTTGAGACTGTCGGCGCTCACATGGATGCTGATGTCATGGAAGTAGGACTCGATGACATCGTGGACGAGATTATCGGGACAATGAATGAGCGCAAACCACACGCAGTTGTCGCTGTTGGCGCGGATGGAACCTTCGCCGGCTACTTTTCACCCAACGATTACCGCGAAGCGTTGGCCCGAATCGAATCGCTTCCTGCCATCAAGCGTTTGGCAGAACACGAGTGAAGTGAGCATTCAAACCACTCGGCGCGCATAGATTTCCCAGAACCACCTGCCGGCCGACCTCGCTCGGCCGACCACATCACGGCCACGCCCCCCTGAACCACCTGCCGGCCGACCTCGC
>CAYFFQ010000012.1:4306-20136 GCA_964342465.1 uncultured Candidatus Poseidoniales archaeon
TCGGCCGACCACATCACGGCCACGCCCCCCTGAACCACCTGCCGGCCGACCTCGCCTTTCCCAACACCCAGCACTCAATTTTCCCGACACCGCCCATCCCGCTCTAGACAGCACCACTATGCCAAATCCGCCCATCCCGCTCAGGGTGGTACCTTCCGTGTGCTTCGGCGTTCTCCTGTGGCACGACACCGCCCATCCCGCTCTAGACAACACCATTACGCCGACGCCGTGAAAACGAAGGAAGAAGTTGCCTAACCGTGTGACCAGACGAGGTTGCAGAGCCCATCCGAGGGGGAGTCCTCAATGATAGCGAAACCCATTCTCTCCAGTTGCACCACGGTCGAGTGGGGGTGGTCATGCCTCTCCAGCAGGCCGATGATTCGCCGTAGGCCGTCTTCGCTAGATGCTCCATCTTCACTCGCTTTGAGAAGGGTTGCGTCGGTTTCCATACCCGCCGCTAACCAGTGAATGATGGCTCTCCCATCAGTCCTTGCCAGTGAAGTAATTTCTCCTGACAGTTTTTCAGGTTGGTTGACATTAAGTTGGATATCGCAGAAATCCTTCAATCGCACCAACCCATCTCCTCGCATCGCGGCTTGGAAATCATCCCTTTCAATGAACACCTCCAAGCCGCCCTCAGTCGAGAGCGGCCAATTGCGAGAACCCATTTCTTGATGGAGTGGATGCCGAGGAATCTCGGCAAAGTCTGGAATCTCCACCTCGTTGCTGTCAATGGTAATCCTGACCGGGTCACTGATGAAAGAGAGCCGAGGTGATGTCTCATCGATGACTGAGGAATTATGGGAAATCAACGTATCGAGAGGTACGGAGATATCTTTCTGGGTAAGGCTCAATTCGGACCAGAATCGTCTGAATGCCTCGGCTGAAAATCCTCTCCTCCGCAACGCCCTCACTGTTGGTAGACGAGGGTCATCCCACCCCTCATAGAGACCGTCGACGATGTCCATCCGCATCTGTGAAGTGGAGAAACCCCCGAACTCATGAACCTTCACCCTCCCCCAATAGAGGGTTTCCGGATATGTCCAACCGACCATCTCGTAGAGCAGTTCCTGTTTCCTTGTCGAGTCCATCAGGTCCTTGCCGCGAATGATGTGCGTCACACCTTGAAGGTGGTCTTCCACGGCGCTTTGGAAATCCAATAGCGGCCATACTCGGTATCTCTCTCCCACTTTGGGATGTGGTGTTCTCTGGATTCGCCACGCTGGCCAATCGCGTAATGCTGGGTTATTGTGAGTCATGTCCGTTCTGACTCTGACCACTGCCGACCCTTCCACAAGGTCACCTTCCCGGTTCTGCATTTCGCCCCACAATTCTTGATTCTCAGCGACTGTTCGGGCTCGGCAGGGGCATTCCTCTCGGTTGATTCTGAATTCTTTGAATAGTTCAGCAGAGCAGGTGCAGACATACATGTGGTTGGCGGTGATGAATCTCTCTGCATGAGCGAGATATTCTGGCATTCGGGATGATGCTTCGATGGTAATGTCGGGCTCCCTGCCAGTGAGCCAGACAAACTCCTCTCTAATCCAATCATACGCCTCTAGGTCAGGGCGTTTGATTTTGGTGTCGGTGTCGTCGTAGCGGAGTATCACCTTCCCCTCATACATCTCGGCGTACTGCGAATTGATGATTACACCGCGACTGTGTCCGAGGGTCAACGGGCCGTTTGGGTTTGGGGCAAAACGAAGAACTACACCCCCCATCTCTGCACCGGCAAGGTCGGGCAACCCCTCTCGCCTCTTCTTGACCCTCTTCTCAAGCGCATCCGGAGCCTCTTCGGCGAGCAGAGCCCGAACTGCATCCGCCCCCTTCATCTCCCAGAGCAGGTTTGCCTCTTCGACGGCTGGTCCGAGAAGGGCGAACAGGTGTTTGGCGTGTGGTCTGAGTTCTGGGACCTCACCGAGGATTCTACCCTGCACGGAACCGGCTTCGCCCTTTCCATCATACTCCAAAGCATTCTGCAGAGCGTACTTGCGAATCAGGCGAGTGGTCTCGGCATCGGGTTGCCACGCACTCATATCCACGCGGTGAGCCCTTCAATTCTTCATTCTATCCAATCGGTAGGCCGATATGCGGTTGGATTCCCCTCTGCTTTGTGAGGCTCATGGTTGATAGAAGATAGAGATGATTGGGATGTATAATACTACAATTATTCAGTTTTTCAATCAATGTATGATGTATGTCTCAACAATACCTTGGCTGACTGATTAGGGACGGAGTGGGCTGGCTCAGAAGTCAAAGATGGTTGACCGGTTGAAAAGCGGTTCCGCAGCTGTTCTCACTGGACACCGCCCCCCTCTGTTCACCTGCCAAGCGCTCTTGATGGTCGCCCACGACCAGCGTAGGGTGGCATCCGGTTCGGCACCCTGCATCAGCAAGGGAAGTGAAGAAATTGTCCTCGCATCACTGGGATAACCCGAACCCAATTCGATGTCATATTCTCTGCTGAGGTGGGCGACGGCGAGGTCGCGCTCATGTTTGGCGATTATTGAAGCGGCTCCAACGACAAGATGCCGAGCATCGGCGCCGTGTTCACTGACCAGACGGCACTCTTTCCAAGGCCAGCCGGTCAATCTCGATGCGACTTTGTTGCCGAATCTCGCGGCGTCTGTGTCGCAAGCATCGACAATCAGGTCTCCACCTTCTCCCCGCAGCACCTCAAGATGATGATTTCCAAGTTGTGCAAACATCTCGATTTCAAGGTCATTCAGTGATGAGTGACTCATCCAATCATCGATGTGCAGGGCTGAGGCAGCCATGGATTCGACGGCCCAACCCCGCTCCTTCCCTTCATTTTTCAGCCAGTGATAGAGTTCTGCCCGTCGCTCGGCAGAAATCCGTTTGGAGTCATCCACCCCCCTCTCATCAAGAAGTGGAATGTCCTGTTCAGGTATGGCGCAGATGCCGACTATCAAAGGACCGAGGCATGACCCTCTGCCTGCCTCATCGATTCCTGCACACCACATCGAATCGCCCTGCCCTTTCTGCCCTCGTCCACCGCATCAAGGTTGTGGGTCGAGTAGGTTCACAGGTCAAAGTCGAATTCATCACCCTGACCGTTGCCCTCGCCAATACCACTATCGGTGGCACGCCTTGTCCCCTCAACCGATGGGTTTGGTTGCTCCGATTCCTCGCCCAAATCACGGTGTGCATGGGTGGTGGTGAATGCGTTTGAGTGGGATGTGGCCGCATCACTGTTGCTAGCCGAACCCGCATGTTTAGGCCTCCTGACGGTACGTCCGTGCTGGCACTCTGCTTCAGGCAGTAGGGTGTTGGCCGGATGCTTGCTCTTTGCTTCGACGAGTTTTCCAGCCAAATCGTCGAGGCGACCACCTTCGATATTCTTCTCGTGGTGGGTGAAAACGGTGTTCGCTGCTGAGAGCAGATTCTCGTCTGGTGGCGCCACTTCTGGTGCTTTTTTCACCTTGCGCGACTTTGCTTTGAACAGGTCTTGGAAGACCTTTCCAGCGATGCTCGGGGCTTGTTTGCCTGCATCACCCGCACTCGCAGGGGGTCGGTTTGATGTTTTGTCGAACTTTGCCAACCACTCATCCGGCTGCTCAGGTGGTCCGCCTTCCGCGGCAGCGACCCTCGCCTTCCATTCTCTCTCCTTCTCCTGCCGATGTTGAACCGCCTTGAGAAGGAAGAGACCCCCGACGACGGCGACGAGTATTGTCAGAATCAGGCCATTGAATTGATTCCAGATATTTGACATGGCGATTTCCAAGTCGAGCCAGAAATCTTCTTCGGGTTGGCTTTCCGGCCGATATTTCTCGGCGAGGAAATCGGCACTCGTCTCGCTTGAAAAGACCATTTCGGGTCGCAGAGTGCTCTGCATATTGACAGTCATGGTCACAGTCCCGTTTGCATCCATGTCGCGGGGGAGGTGCATCCACGCCCTGAAGGTGAAATTGACTCCGGGGTCGAGTCTTTCAATCTCGAAGTAGCGCGGTTGCCCACTCACCGAACCGTGAATCGCCCCTTCGGGTGGAATGAGCGCGTGTTCGACATTCATATCGACATGCAGGGATATTTGAAGTCCATCATCGCCATTTCCGAGATTCTTCATGGTGAAGGCTACAGAGATGTTGTCCCGTGAATCGGTACTGTTCTCCACGGCATGGAGTTCCCAATCTACTAGAGGGGCGACCCGCAGCACCACACTTGCGCGGGCCAGTTCTTCGCCACTTCCCAGTCGCAGTATGATGGTAGCGCCACCGTGTGTGAAGGCGGGAGACAAACCATCAACGGTAAGAGTGAGGGTGGCAACCTGTTGCTCCTCACCTTTCTCTAGGATTGTCACCGAGCGTGAAAGCGATGGTTCCAACCACTCATCAGACTCAACAACCAACTCGAAGGTGTCCTGATGGTTGCCAAGATTGGATACGGAAATCGAAACATAGCAACTCTGAAACGGCAACACATCACCCCCATCGCAGCCGTCATCGATGTGCATGTCGCCATCCCGGTGCCAGAGAATCGAGGCGTTGATGACCACGAGGTCCGTCTCATAGGGATTGTTCGCACTCCAGAGGAGGACACCGATATACTCACTGCCAGCGGTGAGACTCGGTGGCTGAACCTCGACATCAAAGGTCGCCGTACCATCGGCTTCGACGCCTCCACCACCGAGCCCATTGAGATGGTGAACATCAAACAGTCCAACCATCCAGCCCTCGTGTTGATAGGAGAGTTCGGGAGAATAGCCGCCCACCATTTCACCCTGTTCGTTGACAGGAACGAGGCGCGCCACTAGGCTTGCTGGTGAATTTCCGGTGTTGTGGCCCACAAGAGTGACTCTCTTCTTCATGGCCGGGTCGAGTGACAGGTCGTTAGATTCTGAATCGAATTCGGCTTGGAATAGTTCGTCAGGTTCGAGTGTGAAGGTGTAGTCCAATTCGACGCCATCCAACCCGGACTTCGCTGTCAATGTGAATGGATGGCGCACGAAGGCGGCGGGTGTGCCGTTCACCACTTCGGGTACCTCGATGGTGAACTTAGGCCAAGCGAGTTGCCCTGGGGCGACCACGATACTCATCGGAGATGTGCAGGATTGGTTCGTGCCGTACCAGACGCATGACCATTGATACTCGTTGAGAATAGTGAAGTTGACGGTATCTGTGATGACCGCTCCGTTGGTGATGTTGATGGACATGGTCATAGGTGTCCCGACAGCGACGAAGGCATTCAGGCCGGAACTTGGCCCCCATGAGAGATTGCTGGTGAAATTGCTCGAATTCCTCGCACTCAGAAACACCTTCTCCTCGATACTGTACTCCCATTCATCAATTTTGTTCGGCTCGAAGGAGGTGGAGGAGATGAATGCTACCAGCATCATGATGATTACCGCTGAGATGGCCAGAGGTCCCTTTCGCACGCTCTCCGGAGTTGGCTTGGTTCTTGAACGGTTTCTCCTAACCGTGTATCTTCTGAATCAATTCTTTTCGCCCCCTACTCCCCCGTAAATTGCTTCGGGGATGTGTCAAAGCGGGAAAAAAAACGCTGAAATCGCAACAAGGCATACAACATTCTAAGGCCCGACACCCTCTTTGAAGTCCGATGAAGGGGTTTTGGCCGTTCAAGAAAAAGGCGGCGGCTGCCGAGCAGCCGAAAGTTGTCATTTACAGCAAAGGCGACACTCACGCAGATGAGATACTCGCCGACCGCAGCCATATTGAGGATGACCAATACAAGGCGGCACTGGACCTGCTGACAAAACCACATCTTGGTGGTGAATCCGGCGGGGTAATCGCTGGGAAAAGCGTGATTGAGGCTGGCGCAGAGACTCCGGACCTACTTGGGGTCGGCGTTCCAGAGGGGCAACCTGCTCCAGCGCCGCAGGAGAGAGATGATGTCAAGCCGGCCGATGGTGAAGGGTTCGTGCAGAGCAGCGATGGCTATTGGTACAGAAAAAAACCGGATGGAACTTATGATGCGACTGCCCACATCAGAGGGGAAGACGGCACATTCACACCCTATTCATAGAACAGGGTCTGGAATCAGGTCGACGATTGCGGAGAGGTCTAATTCTCCCGCTTGAATCGGCACCCGCAGTTCAAACAGGTCTGCAACAATTGGGTCTACCTCGCCTATTTCTCCTACCCTCACTCCACCGATGGTCAGAACTGCTCCTCTGCCGGCCAACCAAGGCCCGTCACCATCCTCGGTAGGTGAGTATTCGACCTCAATCGAGTGTGCGTCACAACCTAGGTCGCGCAGGAGGATCATGACAGTGCTTTTCGCACCGGTGAACCCACTCCCCACTTCGGCACAGGCCCATGCAATTCTCTCGTAATTGTGATGGTCGCGGACCACTGTACCCAACTCGTAAGTCCTCTGAGGCAGTTCGTGATGGCGATTTGCCGCCAGTAGATTCAGGAGGCTAGGCAATAGATATTGGCGCATTATCGTGTGTTCTGTGGTTATCGGGTTATGCAACACAGTCACTTCGCCGACGGGTGGATTCCTCATTTTGGTGAATTGGTCATTTTCATTGGATAGAGTGAGAGATTGTATCTGTTGCATCTGTTGACCCTGCATACTCTCCCTGACCCTTCTGTTGAGTGACATCCTCGGCAGTGGTATCCCTGGGATTGATTGGTTTGAGGTCGATGTGCCCAAGTCCTCGTATCCAATGCCGGTGGCCACCTCTTCTACGAGGTCGACGGGATGGAGGATGTCTGCCCGCCAGCGAGGCATTTCAATGATGTATTCATCACTGCCGACGGCGCCATCAGCCCACCTCTCACTCTTCAGTGGCCCGTCCGTCACCACTCTTCTGCCAACCATTCGTCCTCCCATTCTGTTGATGGCTTCAGCGATTTCATCATCGCTGAATTCCCTCCCCAACACATCATCGAGAAGTTGTTTGGGTAGACGATGTTGCAGGGGGCTTCCGTCGGGACACGAGGTGGACACCCCCCGCCAATCGGTCAACTCGATGCTCTCCACACACCCTCCGCGCACTGCGAGAGAGAGAGAGACGAGAAGAAGTGAACATTCACAGGCCGCTTTATCCCACCCTGTCACATCGATGAAGAAATCAGTGGTGTTCTCCGTCACGGTCGTGTGGCTGCCGTTGATTATCGGTGGGAAAGAGAGAACATCACCGGCGGCATCGAGAATCACGGGAAAGCGGTCCAAACCATGCAGAAGGTGTGCATAATCTACTCCTTTGGGGTGCCGTCGTAGTATCTCCCCGATAGACATCTCTCTCTCTTCTCCGAGAGGAGTGAACCGATACCCTTCGTCAACCGTGACAACTCTGAATGGGGGTCTGAGATTGGTTAGATCATGGACCCCTATGGATGAGCGTCGACGACCTCTGCCGACTGCGAAGTGAAGTTTCTCCTGATGGTCCATCAACCCTTGGATGAACTTGTTCCTCGCCTCCTCGGTGTGTCCCGTATCCACTCCCCTTACCACCGCCCCATATACCACTGGCCTCACTTTTTCCAGTGAACTGTCCACTCTCATGGAGATGGTGCCTGGTGTGACGGAGAGGAGAGGTTCGGAAGGCCTGTCATGCAGAAAAGGACGGGTGGCGTGCACCATGTTCTCGACGCACAGCAGGTCTGGGCGGTCTGGAAAGACCTCGATTTCGACTTCCTCCTCATCGCATCTTTCGACGACACATCCGATGTCACTCAATCTCTCCCGCCACAGGCTGGCGTCGTGAATGATGTCCGCGGAGAGTTGCAGGTGGCGAATTGTCTGCTGTTCGAAAGTGACAGTCGGCATCCATCACACCCCATCTAATTCCCGAGCCATTGCGGCATCGGCCGGTCAAAACCGGCTAGCCGAATGCCGGTCATGTTGGCGGTGTCAGAATCGAGAGCGCGGAGATGCTTGCGATTGAGTTGGTCGATTCCATCCTCGCCAATCTCCACCAACCATCCGCGCATCTCCGCATCCAAACCAGCGAGCCACTCATCGACCGCTCCGGCGACCGCTTTCCCACTCTTCGGCTTTTCACCATCTGAAAATGGGTCGGAGACGATGAAATGGCTGCCGGCGGCGCATGCTATCAGGGCATCGAGGGAACTGATTGACCATGGAAGAGACATCCCTTGAGAGATTCTGTTTCTAGCCAAATGCCGTTCTCGGGCTGAAAGGCCAGTCATTGGCAAGGCGGCCGCCGCCGGCAGTTTGGCAGCAGTGGCCGCACACACAATGACTCCATCACAGTGAAGGTCGACGGAAAGCCGGTGCGTCAGCCCAACTCGGTCGACCACATCCTGAATCAACACCATTGTCTCATCACCGAGGAGACTTCGGCAGATTATCGTCAGAGCATCAATCTCAGCATCATTCATCTGCGGTAATTCATTGAGGGCGAGCACAGCCCCGTTCGCATCGGGCAGCAATTTCGGTAGGTTGTGAAGATTGGCTTGTGTCACATAGACAAAATCAATGGGTCGTGGTTCTTCCATAACGAGACACGGTTGTCTAGAAAGAAATGTACCGGCCAATCCTGCTCCGGAGTGCAACTTCGGAATGACGGGGAGGGGGAGGAGAATCCCCTTCTCTTCTCCTCTGAGTGGGACGAGTGTGAGTAGGTCGAGAGGTGCATGGCTGTGCAACCTCGACATTCCGGAAGATGTTAGGGTGATGGTCTCGAATTGACCATCTATCCCCGGCATCGGTGGGGTGACTTTCGTCGGGTGGTCACGGTCCGCCTCGATGATAACTGCATCTGCATCCACCTTGACGCCGTGTTCTGATAATAATTCGTTGATTTCCTTCTGTTCATCGACGGTGATGGCCCTGCTGATGCCGCCCTCGCCGGGCGGTGGGCATCTACCGTTGACAACGATTCTGCCCCCACTCATGTTGGCACCGACATCGCTGGACACATCACCCATCACCACGATGGTTCCACCACTCATTCCCGACCCCGCTCTCTTGGCCGCAGACCCACGGATGAGCAGGAGTCCACCACTCATCGTCGCCCCCGCCTCAACGCCCGCTGAAGAGTGGCAGATGACAGTCCCATCACTCATGCCCATGGCGAGGCGGGAGCCGCATTCATTCTCTACTATCAACTTGGCACCGCAATTCCACGCACCGAACATCGCACCGGCATTACCCTCGAGTGTGAAGTTCCCCCCGCTCGCACAAACTGCGGTCATTTCAGCGAGATTTCCAAGCAGCCTGACTCGCGCACCGAGTGGGAGGTGGGCCGCAACTCCCATCTCTCCCTGACGCGGTTTCGGGTCTCCTCCCTCACCCCATCCAATTCGTACGGCGGCGTTTCTCTCAAGGGCTTTATCGATGAAACTGGCGAGGTCACGGTTGAGTTGAATACTCATCAGAGCCTTCTCGCGCATACCTCTCCCCAACAGGTTGCCGAGCCCACCTGTTCTTGATAATGACGCACGGCAACCTCTCCAAACAGGGTGGTTTCGCCACTCATGCAGATTGTCATCCCTTCCGGGCCAATGAATTGGCGTCCGGATATGTAGAGTGCGCCCGATACCTCAAGACAAACAATTTGTCATGCGGCGAGGTGGGTGTATGTTCTCTTTTTATAATCAGGATTCATCCTTCTGTCGTCTCTTCTCTCATCGGGTATGTTGATAGACAGTTTGCCCCCGCCTCGGTTCGCCCGAAGGGTGCGTGTGGTCGGCGAATGGCGGTAATTAAGGTTGCAATCAATGGATTCGGCACTATAGGAAAACGGGTGGCAGACGCCGTCGATGCACAGGATGACATGGAAATCGTCGGAGTCACCAAGACTGGTCCTTCCTTCGGCTGTGATTTGGCAGTCAAGAAGGGCTTTCCGCTTTATTGCACATTCGATGACGAGGAGAGAATCGCCCGCTTCGCTGACAACGGCTATCTCTGTCACGGGGGTCTCTCTGACCTGTTGGAGAGGGCAGACATAGTTGTCGATTGCTCACCCGGAAAAATGGGTGCTGAAAATCTGGCCAAATATCAGGCGGCGGGAATCAAACACCTCTTCCAAGGCGGTGAAAAACACGCACTTACTGGGGTCTCATACACGAGTTCGGCCAACCACTCGGAGTGTCTTGGGGTGGAGGGGGCTCGCGTAGTTTCCTGCAACACCACTGGCTTGTCACGGACCTTAGTTCCTCTCTATGAGCAGTGTGGTTCCCTCAAGGTAGAGTGTACGATGATTCGCCGTGCCGCCGACCCCGGCGATTCCAAAAAGGGACCGATTAACGCCATCAAACCTGTTCTCAAAGTACCCAGCCATCACGGGCCCGATGTGATGACAGTCAAGCCAGAGATTGAGATCAACTCACTGGCGGTGGCGGTTCCTACCACGATAATGCATGTTCACGCAATCGTCGCAGACCTACCTGCTGGTCATGGCCTTACCACCGAAGGCATCTTGGAGATGTGGAAAAACACTCCGAGAGTCATCGTGATGCATGGTGCTGACAACAAGATAACGACGACTGCTGAAGTGATGGAGATGGCGCGTGATATAGGCCGGAAGTGGGGTGACCTGCACGAGATTTTCGTATGGGAGGACGGCGTTTCCCTAAGTGGCGACAGGCTATACTACTTCCAAGCGATTCATCAGGAGTCAGATGTCATTCCCGAGAATGTGGATGCGATTCGGGCGCTGATGGAGAGTGAGAGTGATTGGCGCGCTTCAGTCGCCAAGACAGATGCCGCCATAGCCGCCTACTACAACCTTTGATGACACCTCACCTCGAGGTGACGCACCCTCAAACGAACCATTTCACCCACCGCGTCTGGCGTGGCTTGAGGCACGATGACGAATAGAGGGATGGTGAAGGAGAGACAGATGGCTATGATTCGACTACGCTCTAAGAGCGTCAATTATCAAAAGGGGGGGATGAAGTCGGGAAGCCCATGAGTCGCGCCACACTACCCTCGTTTCTCGTCCTACTGCTCCTGACGACCACCCTATCGGCGCTCTACAATCCACACGATGGGTCAACCGATGGTTTGGATGACCTAGATGGTGAGGAGGCCCTCGCATGGACAGCCGAACAGGCCGCAGAAAAATGGTTCACAGCAGAGGGACACGCTGGACCGACTATCTCCCTCAAGGAATCAACACACCAGTTGCACACGGTCATGGGTTCGTTCGACCCACTCTATGACGAACCTCCTCTCCCGCCCGAGGAATTCCGTGACCATTTCGATGTTGACAACACACGGTTCATCATCGTTCAACTGAAAAAACACGATTTCACGGTTATCGAGGAACTGGTCTTGCGCTTGGGTATTATCGACCTTGACTACATCCCCGATGATGCTTATCTGCTCCGGCTTCCTGCCGATTCCACCGACGCTCTCACTGCCATTCGTGAGATAACCGCCCACCCGGAGGTTAGGTCTGTCGTTGTGCAACACCCCGGTTGGAGGGTTGAGCCGCACTTGATGTCCCTCTCACTTGATGCCTTTGCGGGGATGCCGATTGGAGTGGTGGATGTGGATGTCACTCCCTCAGGTGACCTTTCAGAGTCGCAGTTGCAGTCACTTCTCTCTGACCTATCATCCACTGGCGCTGAGGAAGTGAGATGTGACGCTTGGCTCTGTCAAGTAAAGGGGATGGAGGCGGCTTGGATGCCGGTCTTGGCCAATGATGGCAGAATTCTGTTCAGTGAGCCGGCCAGCAATCTCATGCTCGCCAACGACTACGCCCGTGATATCTCCAGAATTGACGAGGTCGTCAACAATCACAACAGCGGGTTGGATGGAAGTGGAGAGGTTGCAGCCATATCAGATTCAGGTTTGGATGCTGACCACGGCGATTTCAACGGGCGGGTCTTGACAATCTACAACAACTTCGGACCCGACAACTCAGGCGCCGATATGAACAGCGGTCACGGAACCCATGTCGCTGGAATCATGTTGGGGGATGGCAGTGGGGATGCCAATTACCAAGGAATGGCGCCGGCCACAACCTTCCACTTCTATCAGATGGAATATGACCAGTCGGGGCAACTGGCTCGCTGGGGTTCCCTCTATGACATGTTCCGCCATTCGCGTCAGCAATCAGCTGGAGTTCACAGCAATTCATGGGGTGCTGAAAACATGGGTGGCCAATACACCTCAGACAGCCGTTCAGCCGATGCTTTCATGGATGACTATGGTGATTACACGGTTCTTTTCGCGGCTGGGAATGAGGGGGCGCAGGGTGCGACCACAGTCTCACCACCATCCACCGCCAAGAACGTGCTTACCGTCGGCGCTTCTACGACCGGGCGCATTTACTCGGTTGGGCAGGTGGCACCGTTCTCCAGCCGAGGTAACACCCTTGATGGCCGCATCAAACCTGACATCGTGGCTCCGGGCGTTCAAATCTGTTCTACACAAGCCGAAGAGGCGCAGTATCCAGCCGGTCCCTCATGCTCTTCGGCGAGACATTCCAACAACAATCCGATGTACATGAAGGCTGATGGCACCTCGGCAGCCACTCCGGTGACGGCGGGGGCAACCGTTCTTGTCAGACAGTATCTCCGCAACAACCTCAATCTGAACCAGCCGCGAAGCGACCTGATTCGAGCGATTCTGGTCAATGGCGCTAAGGACTTGGGTAATGCGGATATTCCGAACTCCGATGAGGGTTGGGGGCAACTCGACTTGCAACGCAGTATCTACCCGACCAGTGGAATCCTCTCCCTGAACACATTTTTCGACCAAAACCAGACTTTGACGCCCGGCTACTCATATCTCTACACATACAGTATCGATGGAACCTACGGATTATCGGTCACTCTTGTCTACAATGACCGCGAAGGTTCATCTTCAGCGTCACAATCATCTCCTCGACTCGTCAATGACCTTGACCTACTCGTCACTGCTCCTGATGGGACACAATACAAGGGGAATGTCTTCTCGTCGGGTCTGAGTACAACTGGTGGTAGTCATGACAATCTAAACAATGTGGAGAGGGTTAAACTTGGGGCAACCCAGAGTGGAAATTGGTCCATTCAAGTCGCCAATGCAGGTGGCGGTTCTCAGAGCTACGCCATAGTCATCACCGCCATGGGCAACGCCAACCCCGTAAGTGATTTGGCGACGGTTTCCCCCTCTCTCTGGGTTTCAGCATCACAGCCTCTTGAGGCTGAACAACTGCTCATCGGAGCCAATTGGGTGAATCAAGCACCTGCGACAACGGCTGCCTATGAGGTGAAGGTGGATGACTTGACCACTGGCAACACCCTCTACACCGAATCAAAGAGTGGGCTTGCTGGCGGTGCTTCCGACTCTATCGTCTTCACCCACGCCTTCCAATCAACTGGCTTCCATGACCTGAGATTGACCATTGATGTCAACGACGTCGTCGATGAACCGAATGATTTCACACAGGGTCAAAACAACAACATCTACGACCTGACGGTCAATGTATCTGCCATCGGCGTGCGTGTGACCCCCTTCACCGCCGCTGGTTCCGAGCCGGTTGGCGAGGCCGAGGCAGTGGCAGCGAGAAGCCGAAATCTGGACCCCACTCTCGATGATGAGGTGGCCATTCGATTCAAGGTGGCAAATGAAGGGACTAGCAATGAGAGTGTCGACCTGCGCATCACCCCTGTTCAATACCTAAGGCCAGACGGGATGCTCGATGCACCGAGTGATACATGGGTGAAGTTCCTCTCCATCCAACCAGCCTATCAACTAGAAGCGATTGGTGGTGCGAACAGCGAGATAGTCTTGGACCTCACCCTTCGCGATGAGACCGCTGACCTCACCGCAACCCCCTACCCGAAATACGCACTACCGGGGACCTACGTCATTGACATCACGGCATGGTACCGCTCCAATCCGGTTGTCTCCCACACAGTGAGAATCACCATCGTAGTGGAAGATGTTCAGGCGATGCTGACTTCGCTCGCCGGTGTTTCAGGACTCTCTGCCCAGCCGGGTGAGGAAGCCGCTTTCGCAGTCTCGGTGATGAATCCCGGCAACTCGCCAACCACCTACAATATGTCATGTGAAACTCCGAATCGCTGGCCGGTTGCATTGGGGAATGGAAACTCGTCGAGCGTCACTCTCGAACCTCTGTCGCGGCTTCAGTATCTCTCGGTTGCAGTGAGAGTGACGGTTCCATCAGTGGCCGACGGCCATCCTCATGCCGGTGTTGTTGAAGGCATATCCTGCGTGACCACGCACACCGGCAATCCGGCTATCACAAGGACCGATTCAACTTCCATCGCGGTGGCGGTGTTGGAGGAGTTTTCAACTCAACTCTACTCATCATCAGGTGACGATGTAGGCCCAACTGGAAGTGGCGATGGCGAGGCGGTTGACAACAGTCAGAAACTGAATCTGACTCTTGATGTAGTCAATGAAGGCAATGTGCCAATCAGTCTGACGGTTTCCGTGCTGCCCACCAATCCCGATTGGCCACTAGCTCTTTTCTGCGATGGGCGAGAGGACGACTCTTCGCTGTATCTCACGCTAGCAGAGGGTGAGAGTGAGGTGTGTCGCATCGAAATCCATGTCCCCGACGAAGTCTCAGACGAGGATGCGAACACCATCAACATCCGCACCGAGTTAACCCTCTCCCAATTCAAGTTGAACAGGACTCAACTCAGGGTTGAACAGAGGGCGGAGATCCGACTCGACCAGACCATACCCGATGTGATGATGGCGGCACCGGGTCAAACCGGATATGTCACGCTAATGGTGACCAACAGCGGCAACCTCCCCCTCTCTCTCGCTTGGGACTTGGGCAGTCTGCCGGAGGGGTGGCAGGTCGGTTTCAAGACCCCACCACCAACATCCCTAAACATCCACAGGACAGAAGAGGTGCAAGTGTCATTATTCGTTCCCGAAGGCATTGAGTTCGGAACATTTTCTGACCAACTCACGGTGATGGTCACTGGCAACTCCTCCGCCGGCGTAGAGGCAGTTTCATCACTGAATTTTGATATATGGGTGGAAGAGGGAGTTTGGCTCGACATCTCGAGCGACATCACAGACTTCGAGAGAATGACCAATGGAGAGTCTAGGGGGGCCAATCTGACCATCGTGAACCGCGGGAATACCCATACTCAAGTTGACTTCTCAATCTCCGGTGGGAGTGGTTTCATCATCGACGGTCTTTCCACAATACAATCGCTCTCAGCCGGTGAAAGCAGAACCATCGAGGTGACCATACTCAATGATGGCGCAATTGACTCGCAAACCCTTGAGATAACGGCTACACCAATCGCCGCTGACGGTGTCAAACTTCTCAACGACACCCTCGAACTCCATCTCTCGTCTTCAAGTCTGAGCGGCGATGATGGTGGCATTCTCAACCGACTCAAGGCAGCTGGAGTTCCGGGTTGGGTTGTAGGATTAATCGCCATTCTTCTCTTGGCCGTCGCCATCGGCGGTGTCTTCGTATTGAGAAGGGGCGGTTCCACATACGATTCGGGTGAACAGATTCTCACACTCGGGAGTGCGGCGATGGGTAATGTCAGTCAGCGACGAGATGCGGTGTTGGATATCGGAAATAATCCTGAGGACATGGTTTCTGGCTCGGTTTCAGCGGCCGAAATCGCCGCCGCCCTCGCCTCCTCTGCCCCCGCCCCCCTCTCTCCACCGCGGCCACCTGGTGCTCCACCCCCGCCACTCGCTGCTCCGCCCTCCCACGGAGGAGTAAAACCGGCTCAAACCGCAGGACCACCACCTCCGCTCATGGCGACCCCACCACCTCCGCTCATGGCGACCCCACCACCTCCTGCTGGGGCGATGCCGCCACCTCCTCCTGCTGGAGCGCCGCCACCACCGAATTCATTTCACAACAAGGAACGGTGAACCGCTCATCTTGTGGACTACCACCAGCAGGGCGAGCCGGAAGAGACCGCGCCCCCGCC
>CAYFFQ010000012.1:20236-48184 GCA_964342465.1 uncultured Candidatus Poseidoniales archaeon
CTCATCCTGTGAACTACCCCCAACTGGGCGAGCCGGAAGAGACCGCGCCCCCGCCGAGTGAACCACTCATCTTGTGGACTACCACCAGCAGGGCGAGCCGGAAGAGACCGCGCCCCCGCCGAGTGAACCGCTTAACGGTCCTGAAAAGTTCCACCAGCATGGCGGGCCGGAATTGACCGCGACCCGCCGAGTGAACCACTCATCCTGTGAACTACCCCCAACTGGGCGAGCCGGAAGAGACCGCGCCCCCGCCGAGTGAACCACTCATCTTGTGGACTACCACCAGCAGGGCGAGCCGGAAGAGACCGCGCCCCCGCCGAGTGAACCGCTTTACGGTCCTGAAAAGTTCCACCAGCAGGACGGGTCGGAATTGACCACATTGGTGAACAAGTCCGGTTGGTCAGAGTAAACGAGGTCATTCACGGGTGAACCAAAAAGGTGCTTAGATGATGTGGTTCAGAATTATATTGGTCAGAGTTAACGAGGTCATTTACGGGTGAACACGGCGATGTTTCCTCGCATCACAAGCAATCGTGAGGATGTGGAGTGGGCGACTGCGTCCCATAATTGTCGCCGCTCTTCCCGTCCATCCGCCAACCCTCGGTTGACCTTCACCTTGACCATATCGCGGCTTTTGAGTTGGTTATCCATTTCCAGCAGTAGAGCCTCACTCACCCCCGCCTTTCCAATCCGTACGGTGACCTCCACTCTCGGGCTGAGGGCTTCCTTGGCCAGATAATCATCTCTGTCGTTCATCTTGCACCCCCCCAATCAGGCCCCTTCCGCATTGTGGTGCCGCACCCCAAGCAGGTGATTCTCCATCTTTTCTGCCTGATTCTGATTCGTGCAGTTTGTCCCGGCCGCAAGGGAGTATGACACCGCCTACAAATCCAACTCCTACGCCCTGCCGGAGATTGCATCCTGTGGCGGCGAGTGAGGGCAAGAATGGCTGTTGCTGCACTATTGACTGTCTCCTCGTGGTGAAGCCAAGGTTCAGCGAGTATCGCCTCGAGTTCGGCGAGGGACTCGGATGCGCGTCGCTTTCGTCTCTCTTTGGCGCGCACACGGTTGTGACGCCTCCCCCTTGCCAACTCGCCACCTCTAATTGTTGTCGAGGACGGCGGCGATTTCCTCGCCAACCGCGCCCATCTCCTGATTGCCGTTCACGCGCACGAGGAGCCCTTGCTCATCATACCAAGTTGCAAGAGGGGAGGTCTGGTGATGATATGCGGCAAGCCTTGTTCTCACTGCCTCTTCGTTGTCGTCTTTGCGCTGAATCAACCTCGACTGAATCTCAGTCGGCGCCGGTTTGAATACCACGTGGTAGATGGCTCCTGTCTCTGGGTCCATTCGGCGGCCGACGATTCTCTCGACGATAGCATCATCCTCTATTTCAATGGAAATGACGAGGCTGACTGTGGCGATTTTCGCCAACGCTTCAGCCTGCGGGATGGTTCTCGGGAATCCATCAAAGAGAACTCCATCAACCGCATCGTCCTTCTGCATTCGCTCTTCGATTAAGCCGATGATGACCTCATCTGGTACCAGTTCACCCGCTTCCATGAATCCCTTTGCTGCCAATCCGAGTGGAGTACCCGCCGCCAGCGCCGCTCTCAGCATATCGCCGGTGGAGACCTGTGGTTTCCCAGTCGCAGCGACTATCGCCTCAGCCTGAGTTCCCTTGCCAGCACCGGGCGGCCCAAAGAGTACTAACGAATCACTCATGGGCGGGCGAGATGCCATCTCTCAATAAGGCCGACGGTCAGGAATTGAGCCGATTGTGACAGCATTTCCAAAATCTCAATTTTGACCTTTATCCCTACTGGCTTGTGCTTTGGGCGCACTCGGTTGAGAAATCCTTGCCGAAGCAACCTTGAACAACCCTAAACAGCCCCAAACAACCCTGAACAACCTCAAACAACCCTGACCAACCCTGAACAGCCCCAAACAACCCTGAACAGCCCCAAACAACCCTGAACAGCCCCAAACAACCCTGAACTTCTCCGAACAACCCTGAACTTCTCCGAACAACCCTGAACATCCGAGAACAACCCATGAACAGCCATGAACAGCCCTGAACAGCCCCAAACAACCCTGCAACATTGGAGAACAACCCCACACCGCGACATCTCCCTACTTTCTCACCTCTGCTCGGGAGCCGGCGGAGAATTGAACATCTTCCTCCATGTCGCACAACCATGTCGGCGATACCTCCTACGTGGTTGGAGGGACTTCTTGGAACTCTCATTCTCTCCCTGCTGGTGGCGATAGCGATTCGGTGGGTGCGGCTACCCTATACCATCGCCTTGGTGATTGTCGGGTTGGTGCTCGGTTGGCTCGGTGAGTCTCTCTTTTCCACCATCGAACCGGGTGGGGGGATTCTCTCCGCTGAACTGATTCTGTTCATTCTTCTGCCACCGCTTCTTTTTGAAGGCTCTTCAGCGATGCACATCGACCGACTGAAGAGCAATTGGCGGACCATCTCCCTGCTGGCGATTCCCGGTGTTCTGCTGAACACGATTATCATCGGTCTAATCTGTTGGAGAGTGCTTTGGTGGGGCGAGGAATATGGGTTGCTGTATGGGCTGCTCACCGGCTCCATCCTCGCCGCCACTGACCCAGTGAGTGTACTTGCTCTGGTGCGCGGACTCGGTGCGCCGAAACAGTTGGCTGTGTTGCTTGAAGGGGAATCGCTGTTCAACGATGGTACTGCCATCGTCCTCTTCAACATCATCCTCGTCGCCACTCTGTCGGTGATAGCCGGTGAAAACGTCGCCATGGGGGAGGTGCTCGCAGAGGGGGTCGGCTCCTTCCTGATGGTGGTGGCGATTGGAGTTGTCGCCGGATATCTGTGTGGAATGGTCGCCAACCATCTCTTACAGCAGAGTGAGGACCATTTGGTTGAGATCGCCCTAACCGTTGCCCTCGCATTTGGCGCATTCCTTCTCGCTGAGTTGATGAATGGAAGCGGAGTAATCTCCGTCGTCGTCGCCGGGCTGCTCGTCGGCAACAAGGGTGCGCGGGAGGGAATGACCCCTACAGCACGCGTCGGACTCCATCACTTCTGGGAGGTTGTGGCATTCCTTGTCAACAGCATTCTCTTCCTCGTAGTCGGCTATGAACTTCAATCGGTTATGACTTGGGATTCACATAACGCGATTCTTGCGGCTACGGGAATCGCTGCTGCCTTGCTGGCGAGGGCGGTGGTATTCCCGCTGACTCAGATAGCCAATATCAGACACCATGGCAAAATCAGCGGGAAATGGCAGGTTGCGATGTGGTGGGGAGGCCTGAGGGGCAGCATTCCCATCGCTCTGTTGTTGCTGCTCTCTCACATCGTTCACGACGGTCAGCAGTTGGTTCTCGGGGATGGTCAAATCGTCAATGTCAAACTGGATGAATCCGTCTATCATGATATGTTGGTACTCGGATTCAGCGTCATTCTCTTCACCCTGCTGATACAGGGATTGACGATGAAGCCGCTGCTTCAGCGGCTCGGAATATCAGGCAGACTCGCCGAAGGCGAGGTCAAATACGAGTCGGCCATCGCCCGACTCGTAGCCTCTCGCGCCGCCCTAAGCAGATTATCATCCCTGCACACAGAGGGATTAATCGGTGAAATCGACAGGGAGCGTATGGCGGCACCCTACCTAAAGAGCATCGACAAGGCTAAGCAATCAATTCGTGAACTCTCCAAGTCCTCACTCGTCCACGCCAGCAGAATCGAGGCCGCCCGCCGCGACCTAATCCGCGCAGAAATAGAAGCCCTGCGAAATGCTGAGAGACTCGGGCAACTGAACCATCATGTCATCTCCAAGACACTCAAAGGGTTGGACGAAGCCCTCACATCCTCTGAATTCGCCCATGAGGAACTCACCGTTGTCAAGGACGGTGAGGAAGGGGAACTCGATGTCAAGGCAGTCGCCGAACTCATCCCTGACTCGGTTCAGGATATTGTTCACGACCAGATACTCTCGGAAAACGAAGAGGAGTAATGCCCGCAATTGAGAGAGATGATGAGCGAGGCATTCTTGAACCGTATGCAATTCCCACCATCTATGGAGCGCCCCCTCAGTGTCAATCACTCCCGTTTCCCGCGCTGGTTGTACCCCACTACTCTCGCCGCTCTCGCTCTCCTCCCCCTCTCCATCGCCAGTGGTGGTGATAGCGGTGTGTGGGTGGCTCCGGAAATGCCCGTCTGGTCTGTGTGGGTCGCCCTGTTGATTCTCCTCGCCGTATATGCCCTGATTGTCTTCGAGTGGGTGCACCGCGCCCTTGCCGCCTCACTGGGTGCTGTGGTGGTGGTCGTTGTCCTCCACTTCATCGGAGATGGGCCTGACCTAGGTACTCTGGTTTCGTGGATTGACGAAGAGACAGTGGGTCTGTTGCTTGGGATGATGGTTATGGTCTCTATCCTCGCCGAGACCGGCATCTTTCAATGGGCGGCGGTGAAATGTTATGCTCTTTCTGGCGGGTCAGTGTGGCGAATGGTCGTAATTCTCTGTCTGGTGACGGCTGTGTTTTCTGCGTTTTTAGACAATGTGACAACGATGTTGTTGATTGCTCCCGTCACCATCTCAATATCCAAGGTGCTGAGATTGGACCCGATTCCAATTCTGTTGAGTGAAGTGATGTTCTCTAACATCGGCGGGGCGGCGACCCAGATCGGTGACCCGCCGAACATCATCATAGGGGCTCAACTTTCATCCTCTGGACTTTCCGGGACTGTATTGGCTGACCAATACATCACCTTCAGTGATTTCATCATCAATATCGGACCAGGGGTGGTACTCGCAACACTGCCCGGCTTGTGGCTGTTGCACAAGATTGAGAGGGAGGGTGTGACTGGCCATCGCTATCGAAGCATTGAGATGCTGAAAGAGAGATACAATATCAAAGACCCTTTGATGTTGAAGAAATCCGGCGCTGTGTTTGCGGTCGTCCTCATCGCTTTCTTCGCCCACAGCGCCTTCCACCACCCTCTTTTCACTGTCGCGACCATCGCTTTGGGTGGTGCCGTCTTCATGCTTCTGTTGACGCATCCGCACCGAATCGAAGAGAGACTCGATGATGTAGAGTGGACCACTCTTATCTTCTTCATCGGCCTGTTCATTCTGATTCATGGATTGGAAGCGATGGGTCTGATAGATGCCATCGGTGAGATGACTGCCGATATGATTCGTTGGGCTCCTGAGGATATGAGGCTGATGACCGCGGTGCTTCTGCTGCTGTGGATTTCCGCCATCGCTTCAGCGTTCATAGACAACATTCCTTACACAGCGACGATGGTTCCGGTGATCATAGGACTCGCCTCCGACCCTGAACTCGGTCTCGCTCTCGCTCCCCTCGCTTGGGCGCTCTCCTTCGGTGCCTGTCTTGGGGGAAACGGCACTATCATCGGCGCATCGGCGAATGTGGTAACGGCGGGAATCGCCGAGGATGCCGGCCACGCCATCTCCTTCAATCGCTTTTTCAAGGTGGGTTTCCCAATGATGTTGGTGACGATGGTTGTGGTCACTGCCTATTCGATGGTCATGTACATCATCGAGTGGTCAAACCCAATCTATCCTTGGGCCATCTGCGTATTCGCTTTCGTTGCCATGCTGGTCGTCGGACTTCGCTCAGGCCCGAAAGACGACATCACTCGCGTTGAAGAGGAGTAATCTCCGAGGCCAGTAACCCGAATACCCTCTCCCTCCCTTTGGAGTTTCGTAGCAGTTCATCCTTGCAGGGGTGTTTCTCGATGGTCTCTATGGGGTGTGGGTGTCCCACATTCATTTGTGATGGGGTGGGTGATGAGCCCTTCGTAATCTCCCCCTCTGGGGATTATCGGGATGGGTGCGGCTTCTTTCCGTATCGTGCCGACGGTAGCATCAAAGGGGAGCGGTGCATCACACATCTTCGTGCAAGAGTGCGATGCCTGCGGATTGATGTTTGGTGGCGGGGGTGCCTGTCCATCCTGCGGTAGCAGAACATCACACATCGCTGATGTCGAGGAGAACGGCAAAGATGTTGCTGGCGCTGACCTCCCAGGAATCGACCAACTCGTCGATTCGATAGATGGAGTCGATATGGTTGATGTTGAACTGAAGAAGGTGGGTGTGGCAACTTCACTACCCTTTTCCTTCGGTGGTTCCACAGGTGGTAAGACCACTCTGCCATTCGGTGTCGGTAGTCCCTCTCGAGGCGTTGAAGATGACTATCATCCGTCTCGGAGTATTCCTGCGCCGACGGATTCCGCCACCGCAACGGGACAATCGCCTTTGGTGAGAGATGATGCCGCAGGGGGTGTGAGAGATGATGCCGCAGGGGGTGTGAGAGATAATGCGGGCGAGGGTGCCATCACTTCACCCAGTGTCACAGTGGATGAGGCTGAGGGAGGTGACCAGCCGACTATCGCAGGTGACGGGAGAGTTGGTGAATCTGATTCTGAATCAGACCCGATGGATGCCCCCCCCGCTCCTTCAGAGATGGTCGTCAACATAGGTCAGCCGGCGGCGCCATCGGCCTCTGAAGAGGTTGTGTTGGTGGCGAGGGTGTTGGCTGAAGCCGAACCGTCTCTCGCAGGCGGCGTACAATCCTATTCTGCTGAGGCCAATGAAACGATGCCCCCTCCTCAATTTGATGAGGCCGCTAACCAAGATGGATTCGTATCAGGCTCTCTGTCCGATGACGGTACTTTTTCCACATCCGATGGGACGGTAGCCGGTGTTGACCAAGATGTGATTCTGCATCAGGACGATGTCATCTATCACGACTTCGGTGATGAAGCGCAGGTCAGCGAGGTGGTAATCGATTATGATAGTCTGGTGGACCCTGCGGTGAACACGGTCACCTTCGACCCTTCGGTTGTCGGAGATAACGAGCCGGAACTAATGCCTGCTCGGGCGCTGGCTGTCACTGGTCTGGCTGAAGCAGCGTTGAAAGAGGCCGCTCACATCGGCTTCGCCGCTCTTGCGGAGGCGGACTGGGAGAAGGCTGCTGACTGTTTCAAAACCATCTGCGCTTCGCATCCGACGAATGCCGCCGCCCTCAATAACTTCGGACTGACACTGCTGCAACAGGCGCTTCTCATCCAAGAGGTTAGACCGATGATGAATGCCGCCGACGAACCACACTTCGAAGCGTCCGTACTCGCCCTGCGGCAGGCGGCTAAGGCGTCACAGGGTGATGTGTCGGTAATCTGCAATTTGGCCACAGCCCTCACCTCGTGCCACCGCCATGAAGATGCCATCAAATTCTACGATGTCGCTCTGCGGCTAGACCCGGATGACACCCCTTCAATGAATGGCAAGGCGGTCTCATTGGTGGCCCTGAGAGAGTTTGATGAGGCGACAATCCTGCTTCGCGCCGCTTCCTCAATCGACCCTGACAACGACCTCATCGCCGCCAACCTGAGGCGAATCAGTCCGATGGGTTGAATCACTTCACTCCCCACCTTCTCCAAGAGGCATCGGGCAATCCGGATGCCGTCAACAGGTGACTGGCGTATGAGTCGCCAAATCGTGCCGGCCGCATGGTGTCCGTCTGTTGGCTGCGTGCCGGCGGCCGCCGGCGAGTTTCACCCTCCAACAGCACTACGAATGTTCACCCCCGCGCTACATACCCCGAAGTTCTGACCCACCCTCCAAGTCCGGCCGAGGGTTCTCGGAAATCCACCCTCGCAATCTTCTCCACGAAATGCCTTACCATAGGTCGCAAGCCACTCCGAATACAGTAATCACACAACTACGCTCTGAATGGGCACTCAACCAACATTTTTCAGGCTTGAAAACGCACCCTTCTCAGAGACTCAGTGGCGGCTTTTCCACCACCCCCGATTCGGTGGCTTCATAAGGGGGTGGTAGGTCGGCGAGGTGCTTAGAATGCACCGTGGGATGTACACATTCCATGGGAAGTGATTGAGGACGCCTCGCCCTGTGGGGAGACGGGGTGTTCAGAGATATCAAGATAGGAATGTTCCTGGACACCAGAGGACTCACACAGGAATGTGTGGAGTGAATGTATCAAAAAAATGATGCTACTAACCTGACTGGGGGATGGCTCGGCTCGAGAGCTGATGAAGGTCGTGACAAGCTGCGATAAGCCACGGGGAGGCGCATGAATGCCTTGGATCCGTGGATTGCCGAATGGGACCTCCTGACTTTACGAAGTCATTCCAACTTGGAAAGGGAACCGCCCGAATTGAAGCATCTTAGTAGGGCGAGGAAAAGAAATCAATCGAGATTCCGTTAGTAGTGGCGAATGAAAGCGGAATAGAACAAACCGAATCTCCTTGGGAAACCTTGGAGAGATGTGGGGTATGGAACACCTATTGCCTAAACTTGCGAAACAGAAGTCGATCTGGAATGACGTACCATAGAGGGTGAAAGTCCCGTATGTGTGGCAAGCATGGCCAAGTGGTGATTCCTGAGTAGCGTGCGTCGGATATCGCGCGTGAATGTGGGAGGCATAAACTTCCAATTCTAAATACACCTCGAGACCGATAGTTGACCAGTAGTGTGAACGAAAGTTGAAAAGTATCCTGAGAGGGATGTGAAAAGAACCTGAAACCAGTTAGGAACAGGCTGAATAGGCGTGAAAGCGAAGATATGAGCAGCGTCTATTCGTGCGTTTCGAATAATGCCCCTGGGAGTCTTGATCATTGGCGAGGTTAAGCAGTCAATCTGCGAAGCCGTAGGGAAACCGACAAGCCCGCAGCCGTAAGGTGAGGGGCGAGATGTGCTCGTCTGAAGTCAATGGTGGAGGACCTGAAGCCTGTCGATCTATGCCTGGCCAGATTGAAGCCCGATGAAAGTTGGGTGGAGGATCGAACCGTTGCTGATGTGCAAATCGCTCGGACGAGTTGGGTATAGGGGTGAAAGTCCAATCGAGAGAGGCAATAGCAGGTTCCGCGCGAGACTACTCGTAGGTAGACCTCTGTGGAGATAGATTGTGCTGTAGAGCACTGATTGGGTATTTAGGGGGAGCGATCCCTCGGTACGCTGTCAAACTCCGAAGGTGCAATCGTTGTAGAAGCAGGGAGTGAGTCGCGGTGGGTAAGCTACCGTGACGAAAGGAGAACAATCCAGCCTGGCGTTAAGGTCCCAAAGTACTAACTAAGTGTCAAAGACAAACCGTGTCCGTGGTCGAAGACAACCAGAAGGTGGGCTTAGAAGCAGCCATCCTTGAAAGAGTTCGTAACAGATCACTGGTCAAGCTTGCGGGCCGGGAAAAGGGACGGGGCTAAAGTTAGTCACCGATACGTCAGACCAGCGAAAGCTGATGTGGTAGCGCGGCGACATGTTCGGGCAGAAGGTAGGCTGTGAGGTCTACTGGACCGTATATGTATGAGAATCTAGGGAAAAGTAGCAGCATAGAGTGGTGAGAATCCGCTCCACCGGAGGGGCCAGGGTTCCTCGGCAATGTTCATCAGCCGAGGGTTAGCCGGTCCTAAGGTCATTCTTAACCGAAATGATCGAATAGGGAAATGCGTTAATATTCGTATGCCTCTGTGCAATTATGGTGACGGCTTAGGCTAGTCTCACAGGTCATATGTCAGGCCTGAAGATCGTATAAGGAATTGGAGAACCGTCATGGTGAGAAGATTTCGAAGTCGATTGACAATATGAGATGACGCCTAGGTCCCGTGAAAAGCCGCACAGATGACCGTACCTAGAACTGACACAGGTGCCCCTGGGTGAGTAGCCTAAGGTGTATCGGGAAAAGTACCGCAAGGGAACTCGGCAAAATAGCTCCGTAACTTCGGGAGAAGGAGTGCCAGCTTAGAGATAAGCTGGTCGCAGTGACCAGGGGTCCCCGACTGTTTAATAAAAACATAGGCGGCTGCCAGTCCGAAAGGATGTGTATAGCCGCTGAATCCTGCTCAGTGCCGGTATCTGAAATCGGGGTTCAACCTGACGAAGGACCGGTAAACAGCGGGGGTAACTATGACCCTCTTAAGGTAGCGTAATACCTTGTCGCTTAATTGGCGACTTGCATGAATGGTCCAACGAGGGACCCACTGTCCCTGCGGTACGTCCGGCGAAATTGACTTTACTGGCGCACAGTCCAGTACCTTCAACCTGCAAGCGAAGACCCCATAGAGCTTTACTGCAGCCTGCCGTTGTGTAGTGGCACTTATTGTGCTGCGTAGACGGGAGATGTCGATACCTCAGGCGTCAGCCTGGGGAGGAGTCGCACAGAGAGACACCGTCCTTTGAGTGCAACTACACTTACTCTTCACGAGGACACCGGTAGGTGGGCAGTTTGGGTGGGGCGCCACGCGCTCGAAAGCCTAACAAGCGTGCCCAAAGGTCAGCTTAGGTGGTTCAGTCTCCACCGTAAACCGTAAGGGGAAAAGCTGGCTTGACGTGGATCGGCACAATAACGATCGACGATGAGAAATCAGGGCCTAACGAACCTACTAGCCTCATTTATGGGGGCAGTAGATAACAGAAAAGTTACCTTGGGGATAATTGAGTTGTCACCAGCAAGAGCTCACATCGACCTGGTGGCTTGCTACTTCGATGTCGTCTCTTCCTATCCTGGGTCTGCAGCAGGACCCAAGGGTGGGGTTGTTCGCCCATTAAAAGGGATCGTGAGATGGGTTTAGACCGTCGTGAGACAGGTTTGTTGCTTTGTGGTTGAAGCGTTGATGCCTGATGGAAAGGGCCCTTTAGTACGAGAGGAACGAGGGCTCGGGGCCACTAGTCTACCAGTTGTCTGACAAGGCAATGCTGGGTAGCCACGCCCTATGTGGATAAGAGCTGAAAGCATCTAAGCTCGAAGCCACCCCAAAGACGAGGCATCTTGAACACTCGTAAAAGACGAGATTGATAGACCGCGGATGTAAGCACGAAGGCAACGACGTGTTCAGTCCTGCGGCACTAATAGTTCGTGCATCTTTTTTTCATTCCCGTACCACACACCTGTGTGGGCCTCTGTCTAACAGTGAATCTTCCTATCTAATTCGAAAGTGTACACGACCATAGCGAAGGGGAAATACCCGGTCCCATCCCGAACCCGGAAGTCAAGCCCTTCTGCGTCACTCTTGGTACTGTGGTGCGAGAGCCCACGGAAACGGATGTCGTTGTGTCGCTTTTTCCGCTTCCATCGCGGCTTCGGCCGCGGTGGAAGCACCTCCGCGAGGGGGGCTTCTGCTCCTCTCGCGGTTCCCCACTTCGGCCGTTAATTCTGCGGCCAATTGTTCTTTATTTTCTTGCGCGAAGGGGGCGAACCCCCCTTTCAAACGAAGGGGGCGAACCCCCCTTTCGAACGAAGGGGGCGAACCCCCCTTTCGAAACCCCCTTCTGAAATCCGATGAAAGCAGAATCCATCAGATGTGAGTTCGCGGCTTCCTCCGCGAACTAAGGATGGGGTGATGGCTCACCACCACCAAATCCTGCCAAAGGCTGACAACGGGATTATTCCCGACAGGACATAAATCGGTGCCGTTGCCGAGGACCTCATCATAGCGGGAACGATGTTTCGTCGATTCGGCTGTGGCCGAATCTTCCTCCCGAGCGATTCCAACAGACGAAGATACATTCGCGTTCGTTGAAATTAATGTGAAAGCGGCACGGGGGGATTGTAAGGGGGGCGGCAGCCCCCCTACCCCTACGGCGGCATGCCTAAGACGGGTACGCCTTCCGCACGATTCGGTATATTCGTGTCAGTGGTCAGTGGTGACATTCTCGGCCACTCGTCGGTGGGTGTCTATGGTGCGGTTCTTGGGGAAGTGCTCTTTCTTCCCCTCGCCCTGCAAGCAGGTGATGTGGAGGTCATCGAGGCCACATTGGAACTCGAATCTGTGCAGTTGACCATCGGTGGGTCTAACCTGATAGGCTCTCTCTTGGAGGGGAACTCTCACGGTATGGGTGTAGCGGATATCGCCACTCCAGAGGATATCGACAGACTCACTAGTTTCGGTGATGTTGTGGTTATGGAAAGCAGTGTGAACGCCGCTGGAAACCTGCTGGTCGTCAACGAAAATGGTTGCTTGGCCAGTCCGGTTGTTCCTGAGGAGGGGTTGGAGATTCTCTCTGATGTGATGAAGGTCCCAACAGCCAATGTGACTATCGCCGGGCAAGATGTCATCGGCTCGCTCGCCGGGTGCAACGACAGGGGGGTGGTCCTTCACCCCGATGTGACTGCTGAGGAAGTAGAGGTCATTGAGAGAATACTGGGGGTCTCGGGAATGGTGGGTACGGTCAGTTTCGGCTCACCTCAGGTGGGTGCTGGGCTTATCTGCTCCAATTTTGGGGCTTTCGCTGGGGCGGAGACTACCGGTCCAGAACTTAACAGGATTGAAGATGCGCTCGGCCTCATCTGATTCCGTTAGCGCGGACATTCCTACTCCAGATTGTCAGCAACGATGGTGCGCAGGGGCTCATCCGACGGAGCCGGCGGGAAATTTTCAGTAGTGACGCTGCGCGGGGGTGGCGCGCTTCGTCCTCGGCTCGGTCAGGCCCGCCAGCACCTAAGTGACGCTGCGCGAGGGTGGAGCGCTTTTCCCTTTGATTAAGCGATTTGACGGCGCGAGGGCGGCGCGCTCTTCTCCTCGGATAAGTCCCTACGCTGTGCCCATTACTCTCGCCATCGCATGAATCGATTATCAGTCTCCACCGACGAGGAGGGGATGATGAAATTTTATTTGATAATGATCTTTGGATACAGTCAATTAATTGTTGGACTATATTTTGTTCGAATTATTGATGAATCACTTTCTCAAGTGACTCTCAAAATGCCAAGCATATCTTCATGCCCCTCACCACACATTATCCCGCAGAAAAACTCATAGTCACCGGCTGGAGTACCAAATGGAATTACCAATTCTTCAATATATCCGGGATAGAGTAGTACCTCTAATTTTCCGCTTGGAAGCATTACTGCGAAAGAGTGAACTACATCTTGACTGGTGAAAACCAACTTCCATTCAGAGTCAGAGGTAATTTCAATAAGGCTACTATTCTCACATGTGTCACAACGGAATCCTCCATTTGTCTGCTGACTAACCATCACCCAATGAGTGTTATTTTCAGCCATCTCTTCTATTCTGTATAATTGGTAACTATACAATGCCGCCGGCACACCAAGCACCAACAGTATCACTATCCCAAAGGCAATCAAGTTAGCTCTGTCCGGACGGACAGGTGCCAACACAAATTCAGGGGTGTGGGGTTTTTCTACGATTTCCAACTGCTCTCTTTTTCCAACCATCTTTTTCACCTCACCCGAACCATAATCTCAACATTATCAATGAAAATAATCCAAGGAAACCGATGTAGGGAATCTGTGCTAGTATTTGTGACCGACGCCCTTCAAAGTGTTTTTCGGATAATCCACGTAATACCTTCAGTGACCACCAAAGCCCGAGGAACAAGAATCCTAGATTTATCCAAGGCACAAAAATTGGGTAGAACGGTTCCCAGTGAACTCCCTTCGTACCAAGCAAGTCCCAACCCCAGCCATAAGGGTCGCTAAACACCACGGCCATGTATGACCAGTTCACTAGGATGACATGCACGATGAAAGATATCCATGAGAGCAACCCAATTGGCACTAACACCATTGAGAATTCGGTAAAAAGATATTTCAGGTTTGCATCCCTTTTCCCTCCCATGACCCGAGAAAGGTGAGTGACAAGAATATACAAGAAAGGAACAAACAGCATTGATGTGCCAACAAAGAAGAAGACATACAGTAGCCAATTTCCCATTCCGGCTTCCATGATACTCCAATCCTTGATGAACCCGAAGGGGCCGAGAAGGACGACTGTGTAAACTGCCGCTAACGCCAGCATTATGTGTGCTTTCCATGCTTCTGAGACCGATTTCTTTGAGTCCTCGCGGTAGAGGTCAACGGCGAATGGCCTAATATTCCAACTGATATTATCTGTTGGGCATGTTTTTATGCATTCAAAGCAGAGTCCACAGTATGTATTGCGCTTCAATGTTTGAGGAAATTCAAACCATTGACAACCATATCCGACACCTTCTGCTCCGACGATGCATTGCTTACCCTTATGGCCTTTACAGATGTCTCTGTCATTTACTCGAAGTTCGGTTGGTGCGAAGTTAGCATATAGACCCTGAAATCCTCCAATTGGGCACATATGTTTACAAAATACTCTTTTTTCCCAGACAAGGGCGGTGATGATTGGGATGATTAGTAATATAATAAAGGCGTATGACGACAAGTCTCCGTGAGTCGTTAAAAACGGAGAGAATATCGCCATACCTACAAATCCGAAATTCACCAACCAAACATTATTCAACCATTTCGGCCACTTCTTGTGAAGACCCAACCTCTTCTTGGTGCCTTTTTTATCAGCATTCTTTGCAGCAACAAGGCTTTTTCGGTCAAGCCATTCCCCTATTGCTGGTAATGGGCAAACAGTACACCACCCCCTGCCAAATATTGGCACGAAGATTGTAATCAACAAGAAAAACCAAAGGATCCAAGCAACTACTACACCAAACGAGGCTGAACCAAGTGTTGTTCCTACCGGTAAACCGAAGAACCAAGGCAGCCCACTAGTGATAATCACTACAAATCCCATCAACATAGCCACTATCGGGAGGAAAGGGATCCACCTACTTCTGAGTAAACGACCCAGTAGCCCTCTTGATAAACTGAATCTACCATATTCATCATGGTCGTATTTTTCATGGATTGGCTTTCCTTGTTGTCCGGAGATGATTGGTAAGTTCATTTTTTTCGCTTCTGTTTTTGGAGGGATATTCATTGTGATTCACCCCCCTCTCCATCTTTGGATTCATTCTCTTTTTGAACTTCTTCCATGAGGTTTATTCCCTTTCGATTAAAATGCCATGTAGTTAGGCCGATGTAAGCAAAAGTGCCAACAATCACCCCTTGATAGACAATATTATCGCCGTCTGAATCAACAACGATGAACTCACCGCGCATATATGGATGAGAATATCCGCAAGTAGCGGAACATCGGATCTGAAATTTTCCAACTTTATCAGCTATGAAGGTGACACTTTGTGGTTCCATATTTGGAGTTACGAATGAATTCACCTGAGTGCCATTGATGTCTTTGTGGCCATCAAGATAAAGTCCATGTGTAACTTCTGAAGAAGTGAGTATGAAAGTGACTTTAGTTCCCTTTTCGACCACAATCCGCTCAGGTTCAAATTTATATTGAGACATTTTGACTTCAATCACCACTTCTTCTGGGGTATCCGAACTGTGGAAAATTGTATCATCTCCAGTCACTAGACCTGCACCGAGTGCAATGATTAGTAAGTTGACTAGGATTATTGCGCCAGATAAGGAGATTTTATTTCCTCCTTTCATGATCTACACACCTCCGTTGGTAGTCGTGTTTGTATCATCAAGAGTATCATCGGCGGCGAGTATGATGAATTTCCCTTTCATTGCTTTATGCCCAGGGCCACAATATTCAGAACAACGAACTCGATATTCGCCCGCTTCTCCGGCTACAAAGACATATGTCGCTGAAGCCGTTTCAGGGGTGTCTCCAAGATGGATATCCAGATCAAGACCGCTAATGGTGAAACTGTGTACAGAACAATTGACACAGGCGTAAAAAGCATCCCGAGTGGCTTGAGATTTTGTTGCTAAGTAGGCATCTTCTTCATCTTGGTACATCGCTTGTAATTCGGTATAAACCACTACATTTCTTATCACAAGAACAATTGTTTCTCCCTCTGTGACAACTATTTCTTCTGGGTCAAAACCCCAATTATATACATCAACTTCAACGACTCGAACATCTCCCGAAGCCATCACCGTGTCTTGTGGATAGAATGATATTGGGTTGAATACGAGGATGAATGCACCTGCAAAGAAACCAACCACCAAACCAGCAGTCAACAAGACACCTACACCCCAATCATCATCTTTTTTCCTTCGAACCATTTTTTCACCCCTATTAATAATTAAACTAGATTCCTCTCTCCATCATATTGGTTTAAGAGACCGATGCTAAAGAGGAGAGGGGTCTTTAGCATCGGCCTCAACCATTCAATATATTAATATTGATTCAAGTATTCCTTTTCCTAGTCAAGACTGCAACCGCAATTAATACACCAAGAACGCCGATGAATAGGAATCCAGGTAGTCCATCATCATCCGGTTCACTAGTTGCAGGGTTCAATTGTGCATCACTACATCCGTTTGCATCTACAGTCGCTCCAGCTATAGTTCCATCACAATCGTCTGAGTCATCTAATACTCCGTCACCATCAGCATCTTGAGCTGCGATTTGAGCATCGCTACACCCTGTGGCGGACACAGTCGCACCAACTGCAGTGTTTGGACATGTATCAACACTATCTTCAATCCCGTCACCATCAGCGTCTGGTGGTGGTGGTGGCGCAAACCCTAGTGTACTCGGCAATTCTTGGAATGCGTGTTGCGGGAAATGACCACCATCATCAAAAACTGCTACAGCAAAGGAGTATGCCACATCAGCAGAAGTATCAGCAAATTGAACATCGTGTATGTCGTCATTTACTAGTGCTCGAGACACTTCAAGGGTCCAAACTCCATCAGTAAAAACCGCTTTTGCTGCGGTATTACCCGTGTTGGTATTTACAGTATCCCCGTCACAATTTTTTGTGCAGAGAACTCTCCCTGGAATCTTTTGCCCAATTGTGAGCATTGATTCATTTCCAAGAACTGGAATAGCCTCTCCCGAATCAATTTCACTCTGAAGAAGGAAGGTTGCATCAGTTTCATCTACTGGATTTGGCTCAAACCAGACCGGAGCGGTTTTGTCGGGATTTCGATTTCGTCCGTAGAATCCACCTTCGTCACTATGGTGACCTGCTTCAACATCCCAGTCAGCAGCAGCAGTTCCATCAGCATCTAGATATCCGACATATTTGTCGTGAAGAATTCCTAACGCATTTGAACGTCCAGCCTTCCAATGCCATTCGTCAGTTTCTTCACCATATACTTCGGTATACATACCCGATTTCGCTGCGGCTGCTGAACTCTCATCTGTTTGGTCAGGGAAGTCATGGCAGAGTGCAGTACAACCATCAAGTTCAAAATCTGTCGCATTAATGTTCCAGGCAACTGCAAAGCGGTCTTCTTGGCCACCAGAATAGATATCTGGATTTGCATTTGGAACTGCTTCAAAGGCGCTTCCGTTCCACTGCCAACCATTGACCCAATGTGATTCTGTGTTAGTCGGGTCAGTCCAAACAAAGAGCATGTAGATATTTGTATCATCATACAATGCTTTCATCGTCACATCTGCCCCATCTTGAACTGCATCAGGGCTGTCGGCGACGACAGTCAATGATACTGCATCATTCCAAACCGCATCGTCAGCAACCCCATCGATTACCGGTGCAGTTTCAACGTACTTAGCTCTAAGGTCCACTGTGCCCACAGTCCCATCCGCAGGGAAAGAAATCAACCCCACAGACAACAGACTAGTTAGCAGCAATCCAACCACTAGTATTTTCAACTTTTTTCTCTCATTTTTTTCTACCTCACTCACTAGGGCTCAATCCCTATTAATACGCCTGTAGTCAAGACAATATTGATAGACTCCCGAACATGTCTAAATGAATAGTTTCAATAATAACAAATTACATTCGATAATAACCACTCATAATTAGAAAATATTGGTTAGTTTTTCAGTTTACAGTTTTTGATGGGTAAGAACAAGCCTCTTCAAGAATAATTATTTGGCAAACTGTCATTCAAATGGCTTAGAAAATGAATTCCCCTCAATTCCAAATTGGTCAATCAAACGGTTCCTTTTCAAGCACGACACTTTCAAGGGTTTTGTTACTATTCTCTTGGTCATCATCTTGGCTTCGTCGTGCAATCAAATTCCTAAACCAAGAAAAATAGAATAGAGACAGCATCAATGAAATGAGTTCAGATGTCCCCATACTCATCTAGAGCGAAGTGAATGAATTCAAGGACTTCGTCAATCAGTAGAATTGACAAAACAAACATGATAACTAGAAAGTAGAAAGCGTGCTACGAAAAGACATCGTGGGATTCCTGAAAGATTGGTCTGTATTTGACCTGATTGAATCAACTAATCGATTCGTATGAGTTGCAAGGAATAATCCGGAAGCCTATTGAGACGGAAACTGATTTTCAAAGGGCTAGCAGTGAATCCTTCCTTTGGATGGTCAGAAGAACGCTACCCTCTGCGGAGAGAGCCGGCAGAGAGCCGCGGTTCAGAAGGGCTGACCGGTCAGTCTCTCGAACATGTCTGCATATAGTTGTGCAGTCTGGTCGATAATCTCCTGAGGTAGGGCAGGAATCGGTGGTTCCGCCGTTCCACTCGCTCGCGCATCATAGAGGTCCTTGTGGTGGCCAGTCGCAATATAGTGCTCACGAACGAACTCCTTGGAGAGCGAGACCATCTCCCCAGTTTCGTATGCGGGTGCATCCCACCAGCGGTCTTCATCGAGAGTTCCGAAGGAGTCCACCAACACCGGTTTCCGGCCTCTGCCGAGGGCGAATTCCTTCTTCCCGTCAACATGAATCAATCCGCGCGCACCCGCTTCGCGCTCGATAATAGCGTCTATTTTTCGCACGCAATCTAGAATCTCATCGAATTCCTCATCGGTCAGATTGGAGATTTCAAGTGCCTCCTCTCTGTCGAGTAGGCGGTCAAAAGCCTCGAACTTGGTGGAGACCTCCAAATATGGTTCTGGTAGTTTGCATCCTTCCTGAAGTTCAGTACCGACTTCAAACCCGAACTCTTCTGCCCCAACATCGCCTCGCGCATAGCGGCGCCATCCAGAGCCAGCAAGATGGTGGCGACAGATGACCTCGAGAGGCACAAACACATTTTCCATGTCGCGAGGAATCGCTCCCGGCTCCTTGATGACTTCGAACTTTCGCGCCAGACAGCGGTCTGGCGCATTCATCTCAATCAAATGTGTCTCACAGATACCCGCCTCTTCAACCAACTTGAACCAGTGGGTAGTGGTTCGATTCAGGCTCTCCCCTTTGCGTGGGATTAGTGAAGGAATCACTTGGTCAAAGACGGAGATTTGGTCAGTGTAGCGAAACTCAAGCACATCTGGGTCATCCGTACTCCAAACCTGTTTCACCTTACCGGAGTAGAGCAACTCTCCCATACTCCGCTCCCCTCGCGAGCCGTCCTTGAAGGTTGTCACCACCCCCGAACAAGTGTAGGTGGAGAGTCCGAGAAACCTCCGACTCACATACCGACGCAACTCAACAGGGTGGGGGGTAGCCGGTGAACCGTGAAGCCTTCGCCAAACATAATGACGCGACCCTCGAGGTTGAGGGGCGACTAGAGAACCGTGAAGCCTTCGCCAAACATACTGACGCGACCCTCGAGGTTGAAGGGCGACCAGAGAAGCGTGTACGCTCCGCCTAATATGACGAGGCGGCAGACATCTTGCCAGACGATTCCACTTGCTGCATGCCTCTTCGCTGTCCACTATCAATGAGTGTAGTGGAGGAGACCCAAACCGTTTCTCGCCGCACATCGGACGACGATTTTCAACTGTCTTACGATGTCAGCCACCCCTCCGTCGAGAGGTTCGTCAGCCAGCACTTTGAACTGCCCTTTCCTGAGCATCGAGTCCAGTGAGACACACTCTCCTTCGGTCAGATAGCCTTGAAGGTCATGGAAATCGCCTTGGGAGAAGCGGCTGTGGCCGCGTCCTTCCGCTGAGAGGCGTGAGTTGAGTTTCTCTATCAGTGTGAGGAATCCGTCTTCCCCTGTCTGGGTGGTTGAATCGCTGTCGCCAGACCACATCAACAGGTAATTGAGTGCGTTCCCGTCCTCTGTGTCGTAGCGCCCCAACCTCTCTCTAGTCTGCTGGTTGTCGTCGATTCTCATCCTTTCGCCCGATTCATCAAGAGCAGTTAAACCGATAAAAAGAAGGGTTGAATCACTCTTCTTACAGCCTTTTCTGCCGGCGGAGAAGGAACAATTCTCCTTTTCGAAGATGGCGGCGAGGGCTGAATCCGACGACAAGAGGCGGGCTAACTGGGCTTCATTTCCCCTGTGGGCTTCTTCGAGAGCGGCAACCAATGCGCAGGGGATGTCACCTCTGATGAGAGTGAATACATGGAAGGGATTGGTGGTGTTGCCGTTCAGCATGACCCAATCACCTCATCGGTGTCTATTTTTGAGGCGACGAAGGCGTAGTTCAAATTCATCCAACTCTTCCTCGTCAGCGCCCACTTCTTCAGCCTGTTCCTCACCTTCAATTTCAATGAGGCTCTCTTGAACTTGGATGCTCACCTCTTCGGTAGTGGTAGTTTCGCTCTGCCCGGCGCTGGCTTGACCTGACTCATCCTCTAGGTGTATGTCCGATGAGGTGGTCTTTTCCACAACCACCTCCGCCTTCCCTACAACTCCCGACTTCGTCGCACGAACGGTTTCTTTCCGTTTCTTCATACTTTGTTTTGTGGTGCGGTGCGAAGTTGGTTCTGCGGATTCATCTATGTTCGCCGGCCTGATGACTCCGAGCAGCCACAGGACTGCGATGACGAGGAGTGCGGCGCCCACAGCATAAGCGGTATCGGATTGAACTGGTAGTGTTCCGCTGAAGGGAGAGAGCACGAGTGAAGCGTTGTTGTCACTCATGTCATCATCGATATCCCACGGTGCTGCGCAGGCCAATGTCGCCTGCAGCGGTGAAGTCGAATCACCGCTGGGCCTGACGACTGAAAGTTTGGGGGCGAGGGTGGCCGAGATATCGAATTCTATCAACTTCGCCCACTCATCGCGAGTCAACTCCACGCGACACTCCGCACCATCCATAATTTGGTGATTTTCCCTGCTGATGAGCAGATTGATGTCTCCGGAATCACTCTCTTCGATGGCGATGCCGAGGTTCCAACCGCTCGCTCTGATGATGTATTGCCGAGACTCACTCGCCACTAGATGTCCCTCACTGGTGAACACGAGAATGGTTAGTTCATGGATTCCCACCGAAGGATTCCAAGCCGTTGATGTGAGATTTACCTGCTCACCCTCATTCGCAGGTGTGACCCCCTCTCTTTGAGTGACCGTTGTACCGATGTCATCTCTGAGGATGATGGTCCAAGCGTATCGTGAATCGCCACTACCGATTTGGCATGAGGCCACTGGTTGCGCCGTGTGGTTGCTCGCCAATGAACAGGTGACAGGCCTTGAAATGACAGGCTGCATGGTTGCTGTGTAGAGGAGGGTCGTAGTTCCTGAAGTCGAATCAACCGTGATACTCCCCTCTCCTGATGGGTCTGGGAGTGTCCAACCTCCACCGTTGCGCTCTGCGAGTGGTGAGCCCTCTGAGGTGACGGAATTGATGCCACCACCATGCAGATTGATGACTTTGTCATCGCCTACAACCCCCCACATGACTGGGCTGGATGCCCAACTGACATCCGAGTAGGCGATGTTGACATTTACTACTGATGTCATCCCGCTTAAATCGGTCACTCGCACCTCGATGGAAAATTCGGAGTGGTCCCAACTGGAGTCTGGAATCAGGTCGATTGGTATGCCTCTTGATTCTCCCCATGCGAGATTCATTTCCGCTTCCATCGGCCCCCAGCCGTCAGGCAGTCCGACGAGTTCGATGGTCACCTGATTGGGGGCGTTGCCGCTGTTACCAACAGCGAGGCGAACCATTCCTCCCGAATCGCTCACCAGCCACCCTTCCCACTCGTCGGGAACATCGATGGAAATGGCGTGGTCCGGCCTCACCCGAACAGGAAGAATAGTTTGGCCGCTTCCGCTGCCGTCGCCATTCTTGGCCAACACGGTCAATTCCACGGTTGGACCAGATACAGCACTCTCAGGTGGCAGAACGAATACATCGAAGGTAGTCGAGTGGCCGGGGTCGAGTGAAGGTAATGCCGATGGTAGGCTGATGTTCCAACCACTTCCATCAATCTGGGCGAAGAGGTAGGGGGAAGTCGGCGCGTTCCCCATCTGGGTTATTTGCAGGGTGATGTTGCCCCCTCCAGAATCTACATCGAGGTCACCACCTACGGTCGAGACCAACCATTGCGGTTGGTAGGAGACCTCGAGATTAATCGTGAATACCTGATACTGCATTCCGCCTGCTGAAAGTGTTAGTTCAACGCTAGCCACAGTCCCATTCCACGACAATTGGGGGATAGTGAGGGGTATTGAGATGGTGCTGTTCTGGCCCAACTCCACCAATCCACTGCTGCCGTTGCCCACAACCCACTCGTCTAGAGTGTCATTACCCGCGTGTGAGAGGGTGAATGAAGATGTGGCCTCGAGAGTGTCATTGAAATTCCCGATGTTCGTGACCACCAACTCGATGGTTGAGTCACCTCCACTTTCTTTGAACAGGGTTTCACCTGAATGGTAGACTACGCCCTCGTCTCTGACGACCACATCCCATCGGTGGTCCTGTCGTGCCTCCACTTCGACAACCACGGAATCGTAGACGGAGTTGTTCCCTGCCGAGCGCAGACTGAACTGGATTAGCATTCCCTCCCTTGCCGCTGTCTCGGCGGGAAGTGTGACCTGCACCGGCACCTGCCGAAGCGAAGCTGCTCCGATTGAATAATTTGAAGAAGGTAGGTCAAATATCACACCGGAATCCCCTGAGAAGTTTTCATTGTCTAGAACCGTGGCGTTGAGAATGTATTCATCGGGGCCGTTGCCGGGGTTCTCTAACCGTAAAACGATGAACGAAGGTTCAGTGACATTGAGTATGAGAGGGGATTCTGTTGGTGAAACCACCTCTATCTTGGCTCGGTGAACCTGCAAGACCTGAACCGAGAAATTGAGAAGATACCCAGTCAGATTGTTGGCGTTCACCGAGAACGAATGAACCTGCGGCGGCGCATCAGCCGGTTGGTCGAGAGTCAGCGTCGCCGAAAACGAACTCTCCGCCATCCCGCTGCAAGTCAGAATGGTATTGGAGAGTGAACAATCACTCCCACCAACCTGCCAACTCCAACCGTTGACCAGCATACCACTTGTTGAAAGGTCCCATGACAGAGTTCCGCTTGACGGGGGGAATACTCCATCCATCACCCAAGAAAGTCCAACTGCGGGTGGGCTACGAATGCTGTCTGGCTCAGTGGTGACACCATTGGCGACGAAGGTTAGTTGGATGGTTCTACACACCTCGTCCTCACCACTACCGATGCAGATGGTTAGAGGGGTTGATACTTGGTCGGTCAGGGCAGTTCCGATGGGCACAGGCAACTTTGCGTGCAATTCCAACTGTTCACCCGGTTGTAGGGTGATGAGTGGCACTTCTCCATCACTATCGTGCAGGGTGAGGTTATTGCCCCAAGTGGTCGGCTGCCAAGCTTGGTCGGTCACAGTTTCGACGGCGTTGCCGAGGTTTTCCACCAGCAGCCACGCTGCTGCCTCTCCCCCTGGCAACCCGTATCCGCTCGAATCAGTAGTTCCAGTCGGCCCCCTGATTGAGAGACCTCTGGTGCGAAGCGCTTCGATTGGGAGTTGGGCGGAGACGGTGACATTCGTATCATCGTCCAAAGTCATCAGAATAGTGATGTGACCCGCATCTGAGCCGAGTGCATCATCTGGTGCCGATACTCTGATAATGGCTGTCCACGCCTGTTCGCCTTCAATTAAAACCGATGTTGAACCTCCAGCAGTCACATCCTCAACCGACCAATTTGCAGGCATGGTTGAGTCATCGAGGCTCATCGTCCACACACCGGAGAGTCTGCCGGTGGAGGTCGTCGGAATGTGGATGTCAAGAGATGAGCCGGGAGAGACTCGCGGTGGCTCGGCTGAAATACCGATGGAAAGGTCATACGGCTCTACGATGGTCAGTTCGACGAGTTGGACATCGTTGTCGAACCTCGATTGAGAGATGTTCTCATACTGGTCGACAACCACCCTCGCGGTATGTGTGCCGAGTGAGGCGACGAGTTGCACCGAAAATGTGGCGAAGTTTCCAGACCCACTCGGTGCGACAGGGTCCATCGGGCCCAACAGTTCCCGATGAACTTCGACTCCATCGTAGTAGAGCGCCACATCAACGACTTCACCACTTGAAATGGTTCCAACATTTTCCACATAGACCGTGGCAGTGAACTCCTCCCCTGGGTCGGGTTGGCTTGGGGTGAATTGTACGCCGCGGCCGTCCACAAAGGGCCTGATATCAGGGGCGGCTCGCGAGACAACAGTATCTCCAATCACCACATCAAGCGCGCCGTCACCATCAATGTCAGCCAACGCCGGTGCCGCCCAAGCACGGTGTTTGAGGGGCAGTTCATCGACCCAACCTGAACCTATTCCCGCCTGAGTGCCCAAATCTCCATCCCAAGCCCACAAAGAGCGCCCGAAGGCGACTAGAGTCTCCGGCGCACCCTGCCCATCCAAGTCGAGGTGAAAGGGTGGGGAGACGGCGATTTCGTCGTTCGGATTGCCAGAACTGCTGTCCATCGTGTGAGAAAATTCAATCTCCGGTCCAAGAACACCGGTCAAATCGTGGCAACCTGAAACTCCTTTCCTATCTGTATCAATACGATACCATGTCACCCAACAGAGGCGGTCATCGACGCCATCAGCATCTGTGTCAAAGACATCCGGTGGCGCATCTGCAAATCCATTGGTGGCCCGTAGTGACCACAGTTCACTTGCATCATTCACCTCCATGCCGATATATTCGGCCCCGTCACCGCTGCTTCCACCATCGATGTCGGTGGGGATGGTTACCACCATCTCCGCTCCGGGTGTCCCATCCAGTTCAGCGATGATGGGGCCTGGCAGACGAATGTGCGGCGAGTCGGTGTTTCCATCGAGATTGTTCAGAGAGACACCACCCCAAGTTGGCGCACCATTCCCTCCGTCTAATCTCCACACCCATACATTCCCGTCATCAGGGTCTATGGTGGTCAGCAGAACAGCGCTGTTTGTGTCGTCAATCTTCACCCATGCGGGGTCTGAGGGTATCTCCCCATGGTCCAACGAAACTTGCCATAGTGGCGTTGGGGTGCCACCGGCGGCGAGAGGTAAAGTGAGTATCACAACCTGCGAGTCTGCTTCGTTGACGAGTGAGAAGACCGCCTCGGCATCACCGTCCATGTCGGCATCACCCAATAGAATCTGCGAGCCAATCTGGTGGTTGGCCCAGATGTAGGGTGAGGGTGATGTGATGCCGAGGTCTGGGTCGGTGTAGGACCACAGTTTTTCAGTCAAGTGGCTGCCGCCACTGCTCCATCCCGCTTCTCCACAGACCAATTCAGGTGACCACAGTTCAGAATTGAAAGTTCCCTGTGCATCGTAGGCTACGAGGATCTCTAGGGTTCCGTCGCCGTCTACATCAAGAAGTACCGGTGCCGCCTTGACTGAGTCAGTAGAGCCGAGGTCGACTTCCCAAGCCTTGCGAGAAGTATCTCCTTCAATAATACTCAGAAAAGAATGGGTCGAACCTCCCGAGTCTCTCTCCGATACAACCACCGTGAATAGGTGCCCCTCTCCACACCTCTCACTCGCTTCAGTCGGTGCGATGACATTTCCAGAAAAGTCGCCAACTACGGATGCCAACCCCTGAGCGCCGTAATCTGTCGATGCGAAGTGGACCCAATTGACCGCCGGCTCCTCGATTGTCATCAGTTCAGTCACATTTGCTACCGAGCCACTCCCCGGTCCACCATTCGGAGAATGGCTCGGTGCGCTTCCATTTCGCGAGCCGAATCGTGATAGTTGCGGCCAATCTTCACCACCATCCAGCCAAGGCTCTACGCCGCCACCACTGAACTTCACCAGATTGATATCGAGGGTGTCGGGTTGCATTGGTGGTAGGAGGATGCTGAAGAGGATGATTGCGACGAGGATGCCTGCGGTGGGGCGGATTGGGGTCACCCTGTCGCATCTGCCCAACCTGACCATAAACCACTTTGCCCTTTGACCGCTACTTCAACCTTCACTCAATCTGTGGATTGAATCACCTCATTTTATCACCGAAGTTTCGCTACCAAAGTGGAACGCCGCCCGTAGGGCGGATGCATGGAAGAAACCGGC
This sequence comes from uncultured Candidatus Poseidoniales archaeon, assembly GCA_964342465.1. Classification (GTDB taxonomy): domain Archaea; phylum Thermoplasmatota; class Poseidoniia; order Poseidoniales; family Thalassarchaeaceae; genus MGIIb-Q1. Next base: position 46,200 of record CAYFFQ010000012.1, read on the forward strand.
GTACTGATAAAGGGGGAGTAGGTCGGCGGCTCACTGGAAACCTCTCCTCCGGAGGCGTCTGTCTGTGAGGGACGGGAGGGTATTGCACCCTCTCGTCTCCTGACATCGCCGAATTGGAGTGGTGGATGGAGGGTGAGAGATGTACACACTTGAAGTAAGAGAGGACACCATCAGAATCCCCGCGGAGTACATCCGCGAGGGTCAATCATTGAGCCAGCATGTCGACCGCTTGGCTCATCAGGCGTTCGAGGGAAAGTTTGACGATGATGATAATTTTGTTCTCGTCACCTACGACCATGAAATGGTCGGCCGAGGAAAAATCATCCACGGGGATGGCGCCATCTATCAGAGGGTCCGATTCAAGGCCATCCTCTTCAAGTTGGGTGCAAACGAAGTTGTTGACGGTGGGATTTCCGAAGTCCTCGATTTCGGCGCCTTCATCCAACTCGGGCCACTCGAAGGGTTGCTGCACAAGTCTCAGATTCTCGAAGAGCCCATCACAATCGTTCACAATGAAACTAAGATCATCGGCAGCAAAACCGGAATCGTCATGGGCAGAGGTGATACAATACGCTCCCGCGTCGTCACCCTCTCCCTCAACCAACACGACCCCCGCTCATCCAAGATAGGTCTGACCTGCAAGCAGCCAGGGCTTGGTTCACCGTTTTGGTCTGAGGAAGGTGAGTGAAAATGGGAAAGAATCTCGAACTCGCCTGTACAGAGTGCCACCGTATCATTGAAGTGCCAACTGGGAATCTCGGATGGTGTCTCAAATCCGACCCTGATATGCAAGCAAAAACCAAGAAGAACCTCATCCATCGTTCCTTCCTTGCCAAGAACGCACGCGAACCGACACCCACAGAGACCAAGGATTGGGCCAAGAGAATGAAGGATGACATCACTCGCGTCAAGTCTCGCCAACCGCAATGCCCCTATTGTCCCGCTGCCCATCTCTCGGCAGATTGGCAGGGCTATGTCGTCATCCTGAATCCCGAGAGGTCTGAAATAGCGGCCAAGTTGAACATCGAAAGAAGTGGGAACTATGCACTTAAGGTGAGTATCTGAGGAGGTATTGAAATGGAAATTGTAGAAAGAGTTGAGAATTCACTACTGAAGCGTGTTGAAATCAGATTTAGGATGAATCACGCCGGCAAACCAACCCCGACAAGGGACCAGATGAGGAGCGCAGCGGCATCGCTTGAACCGGGTTCAGCCGCCTCCAATGTAATCGTCAAGCAGGTTGAAACTCGTTTCGGACAGGCATTGACTTCAGGTCTTGCATTGGTCTATGAATCAAGTGACGCTCTGGTCATCGAGCCAGATTACATTCTTGAGAGACACGGTATAGACCCTACCGAAAGCAAAGCAACTTCCGTCCCTGAAGCAACTCCCTCTCAGGCTGAAGCGGCTCCAGTTGAGGAGGTGTCCGAGGTGAATACCGCGGCGGTGACGGAAGAAGATACAGGAGTTGATGAATAATGTCCAAGAGGTCAGCCCTATACGCCGTGGAAGACGGAAAATTGGTCCGAAAAAATGAGCACTGCCCCAAGTGCGGCCCCGGAGTTTTCCTTGCCAAGCATGCCGACAGGTCAACCTGTGGTCGATGTGGCTGGGATGCCACCCGCCTTGTCGCCGCCACTACCGATTCTGCTGCCGACGATGCAACCTCTGAAGAGGACTGAACCGCCTCTATTCAACCACTCTGACGAGTGGGCGAATACGAATGTCAGGTTAGCAACTGGTGTTTCCATGCGGCCCTAGCGAGCCATTGCATGCCGCCGCCAGGAGTCATTTCGGGTTAGCAACTGGTGTTTCCATGCGGCCCTAGCGAGCCATTGCATGCCGCCGCCAGGAGTCATTTCGGGTTAGCAACTGGTGTTTCCATGCGGCCCTAGCGAGCCATTGCATGCCGCCGCCAGGAGTCATTTCGGGTTAGCAACTGGTGTTTCCATGCGGCCCTAGCGAGCCATTGCATGCCGCCGCCA
>CAYFFQ010000012.1:48284-54800 GCA_964342465.1 uncultured Candidatus Poseidoniales archaeon
GGTTAGCAACTGGTGTTTCCATGCGGCCCTAGCGAGCCATTGCATGCCGCCGCCACGAATTATTGGAAAGGCGACCATCGCCCGCCGTTGTCCAAGACCATGACGCCCTCTCTCCCATGCCTATAGAGTGAGGTGCCAAGGTCCCTTCTGCGAATGTTCGATGTGACCGTGCCGCCACTCATTCTGATGTCTCTCCTCCAGCCGAGAATATGCCATTCGCCATCGTGATATAGAGCATCCTGAACTGGCCCGCCTGCGAATACGACGGCCTCGTCTCCGAGTTGTGGGATGTATGATATTTCGCCGTCAGACCAGCCGACCAACCACTCATCCTCGCCACCGCGGAAGATACGGTCCACCACCCCCTCGCGACCAGTGTGGCCTCGCCCACGCTCTTTTCCCGTCTCCCAGTCGAGGGTCACCCATTCTCCACTCCGTGACCAGACGATGATGCGCTCTTCGGAAGGCGAATCAGGGGTTGGGGATGAGAAGAGTGAGTTGATGATGTCACCACCGTTAATGTCTCCCGAATGCGACCAATCTGGCTCATGTCGCCGCCATATTTCCACTGAGTCTTGGTCGATACAATACAATCCGCTGGTGAAATTGGAGAAACAGATGGATGATTTGCCGCTGACCATTCCCAGTGGTTCGGCATCTAGTGTGTGTGACCAACCGCAACCGGCAACTTCTACACTCCTCTCTTCAGTGTTCCACACCCGCCTCAATTTCTGCCGTGACCACCCACTCGCGAAGCCATCTTTCAATGGTATTCCAGCCATCACTCCGGCTTGTAGGTCGGCATCCACCCAAGTGGCCACCAACATGCCCTCGAGAATGACGGAATTGGTGATTTCACAGGGGAAGGGGCGAGTTGGGCCATTCACCACTGCCAATGTGTGATTGTCAATAAGACACAGTTCACCATCGACGCCTATTACCACCGATTGCTCGTCACAATGGAGGATTTTCAAGGGGCAAAAAGTGAGGGGGGGAAAATCCATACGGCCACCGGACCATTCTACGATTCCACGCCTCTCTCAAGGAGAGAACGAGCTGCAGCCAATGCCTCGTCCAACCCATCGGGATTGCTGCCTCCTCCCTGCGAGAAAGTCGGTCTTCCACCACCGCCGCCGTCAATGTGGTGAGAGATGGCATTAAGGATTTCAACAGCGTCGTAACGGGATGCGGCGTCACTCTCTTCGGTGATGGCGACGAGCAATTTTCCACCGCCATCCCTGCTGCCGAGGACTGCGACGGTGGGGTTATCTGAATCACGGGTCAACTCCTGAGTCATTCCGAGCATCGCTCGCATGTCGCCGCTGACTTCAAGGACTACACACCTGACACCATCCACTTCGAATCTTTCAGTCCCGCCACCGCTTGTGCGAAGTCGTACGATTTCCGCTTCGAGTTTCTCTATCTCCTTGCGCTGCTCCTTCCACTCCCCGAAGAAGCGGTTGATGGTAGCGGGCAGGTCATCCTCCGTGACTCCCAGTACTTCGCACGCTTCGCTGAGTAGTCGCTCCTGTCTGCGGGCGTGCTCCCGCGCCGTCTCTCCTGCCACGATTTGCAGACGCTCCACTCCGTCTTGAACCGCACTGCTCCGAATGACGCGGACCTCGCCAATTTTGCCTAGTTCGTCGTGGTGCGTGCCACCGCACGCCTGAACATCGTGGTCGCCTATCTTGATGATTCTAACTTCGGAGAATTTAGGGGGGCCACCTTGATACAACTCGAAGCCGAAGCGAGCATCCGCATCTTCCCTGTCTAATAGCAATTTTTCAACTTGCAGGTTGGCGGCGATCGCTTCATTGGCGTGGTCTTCTATCATGTCCAATTGCTCCCTTGAGAGCCGTTCGTAGTGAGTGATGTCGAGTCGGGCATACCTCTCACCCTTATTGCTCCCCGCCTGCCAAACATGAGGTCCGAGAATCGCTCTTGCTGACCCACCGACGACATGAACTGATGTGTGGTGGTCCATCAACTGCCGTCTGCGCTCTGAGTCAATACTTCCACTTATTGGGCCACATTCCAATTCCCCGTCCACGAGGTGAACGATTATCTCTCCCTCGCTTCGGGAATCCAATACTCGCACCGTGGCGTTACCGGACAGATGGCCGAAGTCTCCGAGTTGGCCTCCCCCTTCGGGGTAGAAAAAAGTCCTATCGAGGACGATTCCATGAGTCGGCACTCCGTCAACTTCGGATGAGAGGTTCAGAGAGGCCAAGACCTCGTCGTCAAGAGCGAAACATCCGAGGCATTCGGCCTCGAAATCAGTTCGATTGGTGTCAATATAGTATTCCTTACCCGTAGCAGGGAATGCATGGTCGGCAGGAATCAAGGTTCGCTTCTCGGTCGTCTGAGACGATTCCTTGACCGCTTTGGCGTGACGTGCTGCCATATCAGCGGCTAGGCCTACTCGCAATCCGAGAGAGTCCCAACCCGCCCGATGGGCGATTTCCACGACCATCGCAGGAGCCAGCCCTCTGCTCTCAGCAAGGGAATAGAAGATTTCATCGTCAATTGACTCACTGCTCTTGGCGACATCCTTGAGAGCAGTACGAACCGCAGCCACCCCTGCCCGCAGCATTTGGCGATACCTATTCTCCTCAAGTGCGAGTATCTGAAGAATCCCTTCTCTAGTTTGAGACAAGTTTCTCTGAGACAAATTGGTGTCGAGGTGATGTGCACCCAAATCTGCCAACGAAATGTCGAGACCGAGTTCATCTCTAAGTTTCAGAACTCGGCGAGCCATCATTCTCGCGAGGTATCCAGCCTTTACATTGGATGGAACCAGACCATCTCCGAGCATGTTGCAGAGTGCATCAAGATGGTCAGGAATAGCATAAATCGCCGAGAGTGGTTCAGTCACACTCTTCAGGTCACTGAGTGAAATGTCCACCCCACGTTCACCCAACCGTTCGACCAACCGCTGATAGAGCGCGTCCACATCGACCCCCACATCTATGTTGAGAATGCCGGCCAGCATCGATAGTTCAGAGAGAAGTAGGTCTGTATCCACCCCCTCTAACTTCGCCACCACATCGTCAAATCCGGAGAGCGAGCGAAGCCAAGCAACGGTCTCTGGGTAGATGGCTTCGTAAATCGTGGGTGTTCCTGCCGCCGCCCAACAGAATCTCTCGAGTCCATATCCGGTGTCGATAATCTGAAGTTCCATCTCGCTGTATCTCTCGCCTTTGATTTCTACTTCCCCTGTTGCATCCTCTTCGAGGTTCATGAAGACTAGAGTGGCCAACTCCAAACCGCCGACAATCACCTCCAACGCAGGTCCAGCGTTCCCCCCTCCTGACCATGGGTTTTCCACATAGGTGACCTCCTCAGGGTCAATTCCGAGTCTCTCGGTGAAAAGTTGGTCGCAATACCTGACACACTCATCAATCCAGTATTCCACCTCGCCATCGGCAGGTCGGTTGAAACAGTGGTGAGCCATCATCTCAAATGTGGTCAAATGGCGGCCGGAACGGCCGACAGCATCAACATCAGTCAGTCGGATGCAGGGTTGTGAAATGGTCAATGGATTGGCAGGGGGTGCCACTTCGCCACTAGTCACATGAGGCTGAAAATCAGCGATACTGGCGATGGTCAGATGGATGTCATCGCGCCAACGGGCGATTACCGGATAGGGGTCGAGTCGGGTGTGCCCATGCTCTTCGAAAAATGAGAGGAAGCATGCACGCATCCTATTCTTCAGCGCTTTCCCCCGTTCAGGAAATCCTCGGATGAGTGGTTTGCCGATGAAGGTGTATTCATCCTCCACGGTATCTCCCGAAGTTTCTCTTGTTCCGTCGCGGGTCCAGAACCATAGGTTGGAGACAGTGCAGCGTTTCCTTGTGAACCCCTGCTCGTGGAAGAAGGGGATGTCGATATCGCCGAATGCCACCCCAAGCCCTCCTGTCAGCGTGGCGAGAGGCCCATCTCTCTTGAAGTGAACTAACCGCGATAGGCCAAATCCTGTCAACGGGTGAAGGAATTGAGTCGTCGGGATTATTGCCGACACAACTGGCATTCGTCACAGCAGATCGGTGGAAGGATAAGAGGAGAAATGCCAAAGGCGCCCGATTCCATCCGTTTCACCAATCTCTACATAATCTGTTAGCCGACCAGTGGGTACCGTCTGTGTCGCGGTGATTGAATATCCCCTATTTTTTGACAATGATGAGGTTCAACGACGGCTGAACCCTTCCGAGTAGATGCGAAAATGGCTTGAACGACCAATCGTTGGATGGATGGAGAGGGGGGCCGAGATGAGTGATTGGGAGCAATACATCGAGCCTGCGGGAGATGCCACCCATCGCATCAGAGCGCATGGGGAAATGCTGACCGATGCGATGTTCGTAGCTGATGAACAGCACCTCTCCACCCATGGTGATGACCGGTCACTCGGTCAATTGGTTACTACAGCCTCACTACCCGGAATAGTCGGGGAGGCGTGGGCGATGGCAGATTGGCATTACGGCTATGGATTTCCTATCGGGGGAGTCGTGGCCACCGATATTGATTGGGGTGACAATGGCGGTGTAATATCCCCCGGTGGCGTCGGCTTTGACATCAATTGTGGAGTCCGGTTGTGTGCCACGGACCTTGATTTCTCCGACATTTCCGATTTCCGTCTGTTAGCGAGAAAACTGGCCAATGATATTCCGGCAGGTGCTTCGTCCAAGGGGGGGGTTTCCCTTCGTGAGAGTGACTTGACCACTATTTTGGGCGGGGGAGCGCAAGCAGCCGCCGACTTGGGTCTCGGTTTCCATGAAGACCTACCCTACATCGAATCACTCGGGTTATTGGGCGGTGATGAGCTAGACCTCTCAGACCGAGCGCGCAAGAGAGGTGTCCGTGCGTTGGGTACACTCGGTTCGGGAAATCACTTTCTCGAACTTCAGGTGGTGGACAGAATCGAAGATGAGGTGGCAGCCGAGGCGTTTGGGTTGCGAGCCGGTCAAGTTGTCGCCATGATTCACACCGGCTCGCGCGGATTGGGTCATCAGGTATGTTCTGAACATGTAGAGGCGTTGGAGTCGAAATATCGGCATAGTGGCGGCAGATGGCATTCCGAGGAGTGGAATATATCGCTGGCCGATAGGCAACTGGCCGCGGCACCGTTCCATTCCCCAGAGGGTCAGGCGTATTTCTCCGATATGCAAGCCGCAGGTAACTATGCCTTCGCCAATCGCAGCGCTTTGACTCAGCGTCTGAGGGATGTACTGACCTCACATCTCGGAAGTGCTGATGCTGAATTATCGGTCATCTATGATGTCTGCCACAACATTGCCAAGGTGGAAGAACATGTAATACATGGAAAATCCTGTTCGTGTTGTGTGCATCGAAAGGGTGCGACTCGCGCTTTGGCTGGAGACCACGATGAACTCGCCGTTCAATTCAGTGGAATAGGTCAGCCGGTTCTTATCCCCGGTGACATGGGAACTGCATCATGGGTGATGGCAGGCCCCACCTCTGGTGGCAATCGCGCCTTCGCCTCATCTTGTCACGGAGCAGGTCGTCGCCTCTCTCGAACAGCAGCTCGCAACAGCATCGACCGCGACGAACTGCTATCTCGTCTCGCCGCCAAAGGAATAGAGGTTCATGCCCGTACGCCCAACATCCTCTCCGAGGAGGCTCCAGAAGCCTACAAGCAAATTGACGAAGTCATCTCTCTGACCGAGCGCGCAGGTTTAGCCAGGGCGGTTGCCCGCCTAACCCCTCTAGCAGTGATAAAGGGGTGAAGTGGGGTGCACATATTCATGGTGAAGATGGAAATCAGAAGTGCCTCTCCCGAGGTGTCGCAGTGAAAGCAGGACAAACTCCCGAATACTGGGATTCAGCGATTCAGCACCTCACTTCCAAGGACACAGTGTTGGCGAGCGTCATCGGCCAATACAAAGGTGAATCTCTCACGTCAAGAGGAGACCTCTTCTTCACACTCATCCGCTCCATCGTCGGCCAACAGATTTCCGTGAAGGCGGCCGCTACAGTCTGGCAGAGATTATTTGACGAGGTTGGCGGAGATATCACCCCCGAGAGATTGGCCTGCATGTCAGTGGATGACTTGAGGGGGTGTGGATTATCGCGCCCGAAAACAAACTACATCAGAGGAATCGCCGAGAAATTCGCCGGCGAATTCGCAGATTTGAGGTGGGGAGATATGGACGACGCCGTCATAATTGACCACCTATGTTCACTGAAGGGCGTTGGGACTTGGACGGCGGAGATGATAATGATATTCACATTTCTGCGACCAGACATCTTCCCAATTCTGGACTTGGGTGCTGTGCGTGGGGTGGAGAAACTCTACAACGCCGGCAACAGAATGGAGAAGGATGAGGTCCTCGCTCTCTCGGAGACTTGGGCTCCTTACCGAAGTGTCGCCACATGGTTTCTATGGCGATGCCAAGACCCAGAACCTACTGAGTATTGACTATAACTCACCTGACTTGGATGAGTAGGAGTTTTCGGTCCAACTCGATACCACAATTTCTCTGTGCTCACCTGACTTGG
>CAYFFQ010000012.1:54900-62484 GCA_964342465.1 uncultured Candidatus Poseidoniales archaeon
CGATACCACAATTTCTCTGTGCTCACCTGACTTGGCTGAGTCGGCCAATCAACATCTCATTACAATGATGATTCAATACCCGTCAGGATTGACAATTGGGAAGTAGGGGTGTTTTTCTGTGCGCTTGGACTGGCGTGGTTGTCGCTGTTGTGCGCATCGATGGTGGAGTATTCACATGCAGTAGCCGCGCTTCGGCTGATTGGGGATGGTTGGCGCGGCGCCAGATTGCACGCCGTCAGCCTCTTCCATAATGATGGTGAGGAGGGTGTTGACGAGTTTCCTCAACTCCTCTACATCCTGTTGCAGTTGTTCCACCTCTCCGGTTATTCGTTCACGGCGTTGAGCCAAACTCTTCGTCTTCATGTGCATCCCTTGAGGAATTGCTTCCTCGACGGGCCATCCAATCGCGCCGGCATATAATGTTTGATGTTTTGCTGGTCGCGGCACGCGCGTTTGGGAACTAATCGGAAATCACGGTCGCGAAATACCACCGCGCGCAACGAATGACTCCACCTCAATCCGATTTGAATTCAAATTATGCGCGGAATTAACTCTGAATGACCAATATGCTCACTACGTTCCGACATGTTTCGGAAAGTCCCGCTCCGAGGGTGGCATACTCGCCTCGGTGGCAAACACCAGCGGGCGGCGAAAACCGAGATTGCATAGCGGTGGATGAATCGAGTTTGCGGAGTGACAGCGTGGATTTCCCATTACATCGTCTGCAAGTTGGTTTGCATGATAACGGTCACAACCCTCTGTCTGAAGTAGGTTCGCATGAGTCCGGTCACAATTGCCTGTAGAGAAAATCGGAGAATAATGACATCTTCATCTATTGGTTGTTTTTCTTCCATTCAAGTAGTTGTTCGATGGTCCACCCATTGTTTCTATATCCGAGCAGAGCATCTTCTGGCCAATCCGGCAACATCGCTTTCGCCGCCGCCATCCACTCCTCATCGCTGACCGCATCGGGTGGAGCCTGCTCGGGCAGAGGAGCATCTGATGGAACTGCGGTGGCGGCGGTGGTTGATGCAGCGGCGACAACATCAGTAGTTGTGCCGAGCATTTTATCTGCGAGTTCTTCCGCAGCATCCCACTCTTCTTCATCATCCCATTCGCTGCGATTCTTCATCATCACAGCTGCAACTGCAATCACCACGCCTACTATCAGGAAAAGAAGTAATCCGATTATTATGAGCAGGTCACTGCTTGAACCAAACAACCCACCATCACCATCATCAGCCTGCACGTCGATTTGTGGTTGTACTGCGGTCAGGCTGTTCACATCACCATCCCACATCAGGTAGAGGTCAGGTTTGCCACTGTCCCATGCTTCCCAATAGAAGCCAACGACCCTCTTCTGTTGGGGGGCGAGGCCGATAATCTCATGTGATTCGTAGATTTGAATCGTACCATCATCCAACTCTTCGACGAGCGTGACATTGACATCACCCATGGTGGTTCCGTCATTTCGGATTGTCGCTTGGATGTAGACCTGAGAGTTCAATGGTGGATTGGTCTTGTCTATCTCGAATTTGGAGGCGATGGGGGTAAAGATTCTGACTATCAATTGCGGAGCGCGCGGATTGTCCTCACTTCCCTCGCCATACAATTCGTTGCCTGCCATATCTCTGCCTGAAAGCCAAATGACTATCTGGTCACCTTCCTGAAGCACTATTTCCTCAGGTGGTGTCATGTTGACCTTTGATGAGTAGACCCATTCCTCACCAATCAGTGAGTCGAAATCAAGTGTCGATGCTGAGTTGCTACCGGGGAGGTTCAACCCACCCCTTCTATACACCCAATGAATGACCACACCCTCCTCAGACATGGCACCCGATTCAAGGACATGCACTCGAACATCGACATTCTCCAATCTGTCAGTCTCAATCGTTGTGAGGACCCCGGGGGGGAATTCTGCGACTGGTGGTGTCGAGTCAATCGCCAAGGTGATGTTGTCAGCGGGTAGTGACTCCCCTTGTGGTGGGACATTCAACAGGTCGACAGTCACCGGCAATGTGTTTGTTGAAGGGTAACCTACAGGCACTTCCATGCTGGTGTTGAAGTTCGCTTCGGTGACATCTGAGATGACTTCTGTGGTGATGCCGTTGGCGACCATCATCACCCGAAGTTGCAGTCCATCGGGAATGGTGGTGATGGGGGCTCCTGAGCCAGCATAGATGACCTGTCCAGTCAATGCGAAAATGTCGCCCTTGCCGAGATAGAGCCGGTTCGCCATAGACGGACTCAGAGGCTCGGTCAAGTCATGCATCATCTCTACATCTGGGGTGAGTTGGTTGTCGAGTTTCCATCGCAAGGCTTGGATATTGTTCACATTGGCGACTGTCTGGGTATCATCAATGACATGGATGCCCGGCATCAACCAGTTATCTCGTAATGCTGATGGGAACTGCCAGTCTATCGAGAAGACGATGGTGAGGCGGGAACTCGCTTCATCCAATTCGAGCAGGTTCACCGAATCGACAGTCACGAAACTGCCCTCGACACCGAATCCAGTCTGTTCACGAGGGTCAATCTGAATCTCGCCTACTGGGGCGAGCGATTGACTGGCGAGATACACCTTGATCTCATCAATAGTATCAATACCATTTGCATCTTGCAGCACCATCGAAACAGAATGAGTCTCTCCTGCAAGCAGGTATTCATTGACGGTGTCGATTTCGAAAGCGGTCTCTGAAAGGATAGTGTCCTCGTCGATGCCTATCACCATTGTCGCTTTATCGGAATCCATTCCGGCAGAACCGGAGCCATCCAGCGGATGTCCAGCCCAATCGCTGCCGCTGACAAAGAGGCTGACATGACCATTTGCCGGTAACGAAGAGACATCGATGTTGGAGAATTGAATCTGCTGGTCGACGCTGATTCCAGGTTGTGAAATCGGTTGAGACAGCGTCTGATATTCATCTTCATCAGCAACACCATCAGAATTTGTGTCATCAACTCCCTCTCTCCAGTAGTGTAGGGTCACATTATCCCCCAATGCTTGGCCGTCACTGACACTCAGATGCAGGTTGAGAGGCGTGTATGGGTCCCACACATGCCCGTTGGCATCAAGAAGTCCGTTCGAGGTCAGCACCTGAAACTGGCCGGCGACTGGCGGCTCAACATCGGTGAACACCCCTACAACATCCGTAAGATGTGTCTTGTCTTCACCTCCAAATGCCCCGCTTGGTGGCCCTACTCGCACGATTCTTGAGGTGAGTGTGGCCAAGGCGACTGAGTTAGGTAGTGGAAGGGTGAGGCTGAATGAACCGTTGCTGTGGCTGTTGGCAGGGAACTCCGTACCAGAGAAGTTGACCGCAACCGAGTATGAGTCGGTCTCAGGCCTGATGTTCTGGTTGTCCTGGAACCTGACTGTGCCGCTGATGTGCAGGTCACTCCCTCCCTCCGCAAAGAAGTCTACATTGGGGTTGATGGTGACCAACCTTCCAAACTGGTCACGCACCTCAAACAGGTCTATCTGAAGGTCATTTTCAACAGCACTCTTGCCCGGTCCACCGGTCATCGCGAAGGCTGGAGCGAGTCCGTCCCCACTGAGGTTGACAGCCCTACTTGTCCAATCAATCTGGTCGACATCATCCCACAACCAAGAGAGGGTGAAACGCCAATGAACCTCCCACTCATCCCCTACGAGAATTGCTGAGGATGAAGGGTCGAGAGTGACAAGATTGGTTCCGTTGTTGGAGAATGTCCCTCCGTTTGCGAGGTCATTCACAGTGAAGAGGATAGTCTCTCCATCTGAGGCTGAACCGGTAAGGGTGACACCCCCGATTTCCGATTGGTCTGTCAGGTGGTGGTGGCGGGTGACGATTTCGTAGATACTGCCATCGGGGTAGAGGGTGGATGGAACATTGAATGGGGAATTGGTTATCATCAGTTCGTGCCGAATGCCACCGTCAAAGCCGACAGCCCCCGCATCTGCAACAAACGAAAGTGGGATGTCGACTGAAGGGGGAATAGAGCCCACTAATTGGTTGGCGTGATAATCATACATTTGTTGTCCCAGTCCAGTCAAATTCTCGGTCAAGGAATAACTGAGTGAGACGCTCAGGACATTGATTACTTCGCTCGTCGTGCTGGAAAAGTTGATGTTGAGCATTCGCCAATTTCTTCCGCTTGATGAATCGGTGTGAGTATTTGGAAGATTATTTGCCGCTGCTATCATGCTGGCGTCAATTGGCAGATAAGTGATGGAATTCAGGCCGGCACTGTACGGAATTGCTTGGATGCCGCCGACTGTCACATCGAGAGAGCCAGTCGTGCTTGAATCTGGCTGAAAAGCAACTACACCCGATGAAACCGTAGCACCTTCTGGAATCAATACATCGACGCCAACCCCACCACTCGTAGCGTTGATAGTTGCCGTGGTGGTCAATGAAGGAGTTGCTATCCCGTTGATTGAATGGATGTAGGCTTGCCAACCGAAATACCCTAAATTCGGTTGGCGGGTGAATCTCCAATCCACCGTGCCATCATCGGTCACATCGATGGCTGGATTGAGCGTCGGTTGTCCGAAACTGCCAGTGGCCAACGCGTTCAATAATTCACCATTCGGTGCAATTGAAAATCTCACGCCATAACCAGGTTCTGCCTCGGGGAAGGAGAATAGATTGCCTAAACCGTTGCTCCCGACGAAGTTCCCTTTACTGTCTATTAGTGAAGCGGTCACTCCGTTGCCACTGCCGGATATATTCACCTCTTTGATGGGATTAGTAGAGGTGACGAATGGTGCCACAATCGTGAGAGGCGTTTGTGTAGGGTTTGACCAATTGCCGTTGGTCAAGGTCAATCCACTGTCAATATCCCAACCATTGGTAGCATCGCCACCGGCGAAGTATCTCAGTGCACCTACATGGACATGTTTGACCATCGGAGTGATGAAGGGATTGTTTGTACCCAAATTAATCTGAACCTTGACAGCAGGGTAAGTGTCCCTATCAATTCCAGCGAGAGAAATCGGCAGTGTCAGATTATCGTAGCCATCAAGGGGATTGCCTGCGGTGTCGGTGATACTGCCGCTCACAAAAGTCCCATTTGGTGTCGTAGCAGCAACATCAAGGAATCCGTTTCCTAAATCATCTAGACTTATGGCCGGTGAAAGCCAACTTCCAGTTTGCTCGAAGTAATCAACCTCTACACCCATGTCATCCAAGTACCATCCATCCATGGTTACTGAGGAATCGGTAGCGAAGATGAATTTGAATTGCAATGAGTTGCCCTGATATTGAGTGAGGTTTCCCGATTTACTCTGCCAAGTTGTTATCGCAGAACCACAGCCGTTGCCTGCAGGTTGACCATTGAATACATCTTCACCACCCAAGGCACTTGCAGTACCGTCATACCAAGTGGTGGTCTGGCCCGCTTGGGTGATGGTCGGGTCAAAGTGGGTGAACGGGCCGCCGTTGACGGAGATGTGAACCGTTCCACCATCCCAGTTGTCCTCGGCACAAATCCAACTCTCAAAGACCAATCGCGCACTGGCTCCGGCTGGAATCGAGTATGTGGGAGTGAACAGTTCTGCGTTCATGTTGTTGGTATATTGTGACGCCATCACAGTTCCGAATCCGTAGTTTCCACTCGACCACGCACCCGGTCCGGCAGTAGTGGTCGCAGGCATCGCTCCGAAATCCCAAGAATCTGGTGAAGTGCCGTTGTTTACAACCGTCCATCCTCCCGGTGGCATTTGTATCGAATCTTCAAAACCATAATTCTCCGTCAACCCACCAACTCCGATGACCATGAATGACCAATCGTCCACGGTATTAGTGGCGTGGGCTGCAGTATAGTGAAACGCTGAGCCAATGGATGAGAGGGGGTTGTCGTAGTGGGTGACGGCGTTGGCCCCCGCACTGGAGAGAATCCTGATTCGGTCGATGGTAACCCCCTCCTGATTATCCATCGTCCCACCATTGTTGATGATTGAATCCGCTTCCACTACATAGCGCAGGTAGACGGGATTCTGGCCGACATAGGTTGTGGGGATGGTCAGATTCAATGTGACTATTCCACCACTTTCGTCCCCGAGGGTCACATTCCCGAGTGTGTATCCATTTCCGGGGATTGGGCTAGTGCGTGAACTGCACGATTGATTGGTCGAGTTTGAACCACTGGAGATGTCCTCCCAGGTGGTGTTGTTGAGAGACATCTCAACACAGAAATTGTCCCACTGTGACCCCTCCAAATCCCACTCGATCTCGGTTTTGAGGATTGGGTTTCCGGAAGTGGATGAGAGGTTGAGTGGCGCTACTTGGAGGGCACCGTAACTGCTCGCAGAATATCCGCAGGTCCCATTAGAGACGAAGCAACCGTGGTGCCAATATGGTTGACCAGCACCGATGTTTTGAATCGTGATGTTGTCAAAATACCAACCGGGGCGAACAGTGCTGTTTGCGTCGGTCCAGATGCGGAATCTGAAATCAATCGTTGTTGCATTGTTTATTCCCGTCAGGTTATCCAATTCAAAAACAGGATGCTCCCAACCGCTGTAGGCGACCTTCGCCCAGACCGGAAATCCGTGACTGCCGTTGCCGGTACGGTTGGCGCCGCTGGGAAGTGGCGCATTGGGAGAGATGGTGTTATTGTAGCCGCCAACAGGCTCCATCCATGTCCAGTTTCCGTTGTCAAGGCGGTACTCAACCCAAACACCATCCATGTCGCCATTGCTATTCGCATTGGTGAAGAGATGATACCACTGGTCAAATTCCAAGGTGAAATTGGAAATCGGGCTCGGTATAGTTAGGGGCGTTGCCTTCAGCCATGAGTTGCTGCCGGCGGGAACCCCACTTCCCGGATTTGTTCCGACAGCGAATTGCCCCTCTGTCGTATTGGCCGGAATCGTTCCATTGGTGATGGTGTTGCCGCCATTGGCAGCAGGTGTGCCTGAGTAGTTGAGGTCGGTTGGGAGCCACGTCACTCCGTTGCCGCCGGTTGAAATGCCTTGAGCGAAACTTAATGCTGGTGGCGAATTGAAATGGTCGATGTTACCAAAACTCCCGTTGGTCGAGAGGGTGAGTAACTCATTGAAATGGGTGAATGTGCTCTGGGAGAACCCCCCCGAGGAGAAGTTCGCTGAACTTGTGCGCCCATCCCAGTTCGTACCATTTCCTGTACTGGGGAAATTGCCCGATTCTATGTTCAACCACCCGTCAAGAATTGTGGCGTTGCCCGGCACACTCCAACCATCAACTATCCTCGTATTCCCCGTCGAACCGACTATATTCGGTCCACTCCAAGATGAAATGTCGGCAGCGGTCAATGGTGTAATCAACATCAAAATCAGAATGGCGACTGCTTTTCTCCGGCTTGAGTATTGGGGGGCCATAGGATACTCTCCTAGTCTGTTCGGCGTTGTCAAAGTCCTTGAATCCTCGCTTTCTTGGGCTGACACGCCCTATAGGGCGCATGGCTTACTTCAATGGACACTTTCCTCTTTTTTTCATTGGGGAGTTCGCATTGATGGCTTATGCTGAAAATTGACGCCCCCACTCGAATTATTACAGACTTCATAAAATGCGCAACAATCGAACAAAAATTTTCAACAACCATGCCACATCCCGGATAAAT
>CAYFFQ010000013.1:0-9095 GCA_964342465.1 uncultured Candidatus Poseidoniales archaeon
CCAAGAGTGGCGGCCCACCCAAGAGTGGCGGCCCACCCAAGAGTGGCGGCCCACCCAAGAGTGGCGGCCCACCGAAGAGAGGTGGCCCACCGAGCGGGCCGAGAAAGCGTAGCGGCCCCCCGCGATGATTTCCACAACCCCCCCTCGTTCGTGGCAATTGTGGTGCTGATGACGAACCACCGAGAGAGCATCATAGAATCTGTGAACGCGAACCACGCGAAAACTCCCCCCTATCTCGTAATTGGGAGGTCGTGAGTGAGTGAGTGAATGAGTGAGTGAGTGAGTGGCGGTCA
The DNA here is from genome assembly GCA_964342465.1 of uncultured Candidatus Poseidoniales archaeon. GTDB lineage: Archaea > Thermoplasmatota > Poseidoniia > Poseidoniales > Thalassarchaeaceae > MGIIb-Q1. The sequence goes on from CAYFFQ010000013.1 coordinate 294, forward strand.
ATCCTTCACAAGAGATGTTTGGAGAAAATCGCCAGAGCCAAGGCCAGCAGGAGCGCCGCGACGATGATGTCGACGAGACGGCTTCTCTTCCTCAAACCTGCCAACAGGTCAGTTCCAGAGAGTGCAACTGAGACGATGACATACCAAGAAGTGTCGATGATAAATGCGAGGCCAGCCAACACGATGCGGTCACCGAAGGGCATCCCGGCCGAGACGAATTGGCTGAAAATAGCGGTTAGAAAGACGAAGATCTTCGGGTTGAGAAATGCTATGAGGAACCCCTCCACAAACCCTTCTCTCGTTCTTGCCTGATATACATCGACCTCACCCTTTCTATGTTTTTTCGCATCTCCTCGAGGTGTGCGGAGCATGGCGATGGCGAGCCAAACAAGGAAACAACCACCTGCGAGTTCTAGAAAGGTGGAGAGGGTGTCGCCGCCAGATTTGAACAGAGCGATTCCGCTGATTGCCAGCATGGCATAGATACCGAATCCGATTCCATGTCCGAGCGAGCAGGCGACACCACGCGAGCGACCTCCTGCGATGGTGTTTCGAAGAACGACTGCGAGGCTCGGACCGGGTGATATGGCCCCACCAGCCAGCACCAGCGCCACCGGCAGAAGCGTGCTCAATTCAACAGACATTGTGGTGTGAGAGACACCTCTTTGCCATCAATTCATCTGTCAATATACCGCCGAATGAGGGTAAAATCCGTCAGTCCCCCAATTTCGGAGATGGTCAGCGAAGGCCGGCGTCAGTGAGTGATTTCAGCAGGACTGCCCCGATTTCGCTTGGGTCATTGGCACAACGGATTCCAGCCGCCTCCATGGCAGCCACCTTCTCAGCGGCAGTCCCTTTGCCGCCGCTGATGATGGCTCCGGCGTGACCCATTCTCTTTCCCGGTGGAGCCGTCATGCCGGCGACGAATCCGACCACAGGCTTGCTCATGTTGCCAGCGACCCAAGCCGCTGCCTCTTCTTCAGCCGAGCCACCGATTTCACCTATCATCACCACTGCAGCAGTCTGCGGGTCAGCCTCGAATGCTTCCAAGCAGTCGATGAATCCGGTTCCGTTCACTGGGTCTCCGCCTATGCCTACACAAGTTGACTGCCCTTCGCCGATGCTCATCGTCTGGGCTACGGCCTCATAAGTCAGAGTACCTGATTTTGAGACCACACCTATTCTTCCTTTTGCATGGATGTGGCCCGGCATGATACCTATCTTGGCTCCACCCTCATCTCCTGGTGTGATGATACCTGGGCAGTTTGGTCCGATCAAACGGACACCCTCAGTCGCCCTCACATGAGCGGTCGCTCTGACCATGTCGAGGGTAGGGATGCCCTCGGTGATACAGACGATGACTCCGCTCCCCTTCACTGTGGAAAAGGCGTCAGCAGCCTCGATTATCGCAGCTCCAGCGAAGCGAGGCGGGACGTAGATGACCGATGCATCAGCATCGCTCGCTTTGATGGCTTCCTGCATGGTGTTCCAGACTGGCACTTCCCGCACGGAGAGGTTGACCGTCTGCCCACCTTTGCCCGGAGTCACCCCTCCGACTACATCAGCACCATATTCAGCAGAGCGGGTGGCGTGAAACAGCCCCTGTTTTCCGGTGATTCCCTGTACCAGAATCTTTGCGTCAGCCTCAATCCATATCGCCATTCAAGCACCACCTCCGATGAGTGTGACTATTTTTTCGGCACCCTCGGAGAGAGTTTCTACGGAATGGACGTTGAGTTCACTCGCGGCGATGATTTTTCTTCCCTGTTCGAAGTTCGTGCCCACCAATCGAACAACCAGTGGGACATCTATGCCGAGCGCCTCGGTTGCCGCAATAACTCCTCTTGCGATGATGTCACAGCGCATGATGCCTCCAAATATGTTGATGAGAATACCCTTCACATTCGGGTCCTCAAGAATTATTGAGAAGGCGGTCTTGACCTGCTCTTCATCAGCCCCCCCGCCGACATCGAGAAAGTTCGCAGGCTCGCCCCCGTAGAGTTTGATGACATCCATTGTCGCCATCGCCAGTCCAGCTCCGTTTACCAGACAGCCGATGTTTCCATCCAATTTGACGTATGACAATCCCGCTTCCTTGGCGCGAATCTCAGTGTCTTCCTCTTCCGAGAGGTCGCGCAAGGCCATGATGTCCGGATGCCTGAAGAGGGCGTTTTCATCGAAACTCACCTTGGCATCGAGAAGCACCATGGTATTCTCTTCCGTGCGCACGAGTGGGTTAATCTCGACCATCGAGCAGTCCTTCTCCACGAACAGGGAGTAGAGCCGGACGAGCATCTCCACAAATGATTCTCCCGCCCTCCCCGTGAGTCCGAGAGACTTTCCGAGCCCCTCCGCCTGCGCCTCGGTCAGGCCGGTTGAGATATCGATGTGAATTTTGTGAATTGCTTCGGGGTTCGACTCCGCCACCTCCTCGATATCCATTCCGCCCTCAGTCGAGGCCATAATCAGCGGTTTCTTCTCCTCTCTGTCGATGAGAATTGCGAGATAGTATTCATGGGCGATGTTACAGCCAGCCTCGACATAGAGATTGTTGACGATTTTTCCGCCTTCGCCAGTCTGTTTGGTGACAAGGCGGTTGCCAATGATGTTGGTGGCATATTCCTCAACCTCTTCATGTGAGAAGGCAATCTTGACTCCACCTTGCATCACCTCTTCACCAGTGTTGGAGTCATACAGAGTACCTTTTCCGCGGCCCCCGGCATGAATCTGACTCTTGACGGCGACTACTTTGCTGCCCAACTCATCGTAGGCGGCGACCGCCTGCTCGCAGTCAATACAGTGAACTCCGGCACCAACCGGAAGTCCTGCATCTCGGAACAGCGCCTTGGCCTGATACTCATGTATGTTCATCCCATCACCTCAGTGGCTTGCCCCACCTGAAGCCCGTCTTTGAACCATTCCACCATGAGAGTTCGCTATTCATCCATGAAGGAGTTGGAGGATAATGGAGACAAGAGTCGGTTAAGCATCAATGAAGGAGTTGGAAGATAATGGGGACAAAAGTCGGTTAAGCATCAATGAACGAGTTTGCAGATAATGAAGGTACGAGTCGGTTGATCAATCATGGATATAATCGAAGTAGGGGTGAAACTCCTCATTCAGAGGGTGGGAAGGTACCCCCGATTTGCCGATGTCCAACCGGAACTTCCGCACCATAATCGACAACGACGCCAACTAGGTCCGCACCTGCACCGATGTGCGAACCCCTGCCGATGAGGCAGTTGAGCACAGAGGAACACTCGCCCACAAACACTCCGTCAAGTAGTGCAGAATTGGTGACGGTTGCGCCTGAACAGATTTCAGAGTCGCAACCTACGGAGCTGTGGAGAATTTCCCCTCCATCTATGACACCTCCCCCCAGCCATGAAGAATAACCAGTCCCTCCTTTGCCACCGCTTGACCACCTCTCACCGTCTAGACAGACCTGCATCCCCTCCAACCATGAAGGTGGCGTTCCAGCATCTACGAAGTGACCTGTGAAGGCGAATCCGTTGAGGAGGCCCTCAGCAGCAATCGGTGTGTAGACATCCCTCTCCATACTGTGCCTCCCTTCCGGCATTCTCTCAAAGATTTCTGGCTCGAGGATGTAGCAGCCAGCGTTAATCATGTTACTCACGGCTTCTTCCGGCGGAGGTTTTTCTTGGAAAGTGTATATCTTTCCATCTTCACGAAATCCGCACACCCCGAACCGAGATGGGTCTTCAACTTCCCACATGGAGATTGTCGCCAAACCCCCCTGAGAGTGGTGAAACCTGAGCATCTCCTCTACCGGCACACTGGAGAGCAGGTCACCGTTCATCACGCAGAATGTCTCATTTCGCAGATGGCTACGACAATTTGCAATCGCCCCGCCGGTGCCAAGTGGTTCCGTCTCCTCCACGATTGTCACTCGGTAGGGTAGGTCAAGTGAAGCAAAGTGGGTTCGCATCTCTTCGATTTTATAGCCGGCAGCGAGAATCACCTCGTCCACGAGCGATTCTGGAAGTGCCTCGACGACTCGCTCCAGCAGAGTCTTGTCAAGCATAGGAAGTAGAGGTTTGGCAACATGGTTGGTCCACGGCCGGAGCCGTGTCCCGAATCCACCTGCCAAGACGATGACCTGCATGCTCACCCTCGTCTCACCGGCTGCGCCTTTGCTCTTCAATTAATTCCCAAGTATCGCGAACCGTGAAAATAGCCAGAATCAGAGTTCTGATACTAGGTCTGCCAATACCTCAGCGACATCTTTCGCCTTGGTTACACCGCTGGCGAGTAGGACACCTTCTGTTCCGAGTTGAATTGCTGCAGCCACGTCGGCACCGTTCTTCACTCCCGCTCCGCACAGCACACGAACGGCGGGATTGACCAACTTCACGGTTTCAGCGGTACCACGGACGACTTCGGGGTCGGCGGTGGTGACTGAGATGTCGCCGCCGATGAGTTCCGGCGGCTCGACGGCTATCATTTCCGGATTGAGTGCTGCAAGCGCCTTCGCTTCGTCGATATCGGCTGCGCAGGCGCAGACGGGAAACCCCTCTGGCAACATTGAGAGAAGGTCCCTAACATGGTTGAGGGATACCTTGTGTTCCGCGTGGTTGATGATAGTTCCCACCGCCCCCCTCGCTTGCGCGGTCTCGGGGTGCAACCAACCTGTATTGGAGCCGAATCCGATTGGGTCCAAGTGTTGCGTCCACACCCGTAGTGAGGGTGCGGCCGCTTTGACTGCGGCGAGGTCGAAAGCGGAAACGACTGCCACAAAGTCGGCGGCATCAGTCACCGCATCTGCCTCTGCCATCGCCCGCGCCAAACCCTCGGCACAATCGGCGTGGGCGGTCTCGTAGGTCTTGAAGTTGACAACTATGAGTGGTTTCATCACTCCCCCCCACAAGCAATCCACCATTCAACTTTCCCCGTCAGGTAAATACGAAGTTCCCTCCGGTGATGTCGCCGTTCTTTTCCTACATGGTGAAACCACTGCCCGACCCAGCCTGATACCTCTCTCGCCCCAGTATGACGCTAGGCGAAGTGGGTGAGGCGATAGCCACATCCCATCTGAGGCGAGAGAGGGTGGACGACAGTCACGAGGTCACTTGGGACAGGTATTGGGATAGCCGCAATATGATGGCGGAAAGAGAAATGCTAGGCGGGCGCGTTCACTTGGAGCAGTTGTCGCGATAGCCACAATATAATGGCGGAAAGAGAAATGCTAGGCGGGCGCGTTCACTTGGAACAGGTATCACGATAGCCGCATTCATTGCACAAGCGTCTGTTCACTGCGCTCGGCAACCTCTCAACTTCCACTGATTCGGGGTCGCTTCGGTGGGTGAAGCGCAACTCGTTCAAGTCGTGGGCCAACATCGCTCGCGACGCATCCAGCCAGACGGCGCAACCTCGGCAGGACCAATCAAGCCATCTCGTTGACTGCCAGCCGATTCTGTGGACCACGAATCTTTCAGGGTCGCTTGGCAGCGAATGTTCTGAAATCGCCCACTTCAGAAGCAATCCGAGTTCGAGTTGCTGCTGCTCTGTCGGCACTCTTCTGCCAATCTGGGTGGCGATACGAACAAGATGCCATTCTTCACCGATTCGCGCCACAAGGTCAGGAACAACATACACACGGCAGTTGCCAACCCAATGGGGGGCCAACCTATCCAACGGGAACCATTCATCGACGTCATCCCCCGAAAGGTCACCCAACAGCGGAGCCTTTGCGAGGGAGACAAGTCTCCTGACACCATCAGCAATTCCGACACTGAGATTCTCATCGTCTGGATTCACCCCCTGTTCAGTCAAATTGTTGCGGACGAGGGCGGTCATCTGCACCTTGAGGCTGTGTGGCGATACCACTTCGCCACAGTATTGGGTCGCCAGCCAATTCTTGATTGAAGAAGAGATGGCGCGAAAAAAGAGGTCGGATTTCTTCCTCCTTGCACCGAGCCGCCACGCCTCAGCGGCTCGCGAGTCGCCGTTTCGGTGGCCACCAGGCCAACCGCCGCGGCCGACCACATGGAAGTGGACGTATCGGCGTGGGCATTCATTCAGCATCTTCATTCGGCTCGGGCTCCAGATTATTGATTTGTTCAACATGGATGAGGTATGCGAGAATCCAAGGTTCTTAGTAATAACCCGCATTAGGGAAAAGAGGGTCACGATGGCGTGAGAGAAGTCTAACGGGCCTCAGTTGACAGTCACCTGTGCAAGCAAAATTGACGTCAGAAGTTTTCCCATTTCTATTTGAAGAGATTGAAGATGGGTCCCGCTACCAACCAGACAGCAATCCACAGACCCATCCCACCGAGTAGCACCCCCCACAATCGTGGTGCATCCTTTTGACCCATCCTTCCGATACCCCGTGAAAATGGACCACCGGCAGCAGCGACGACCCGCAGAATCAGAACCACCAACCCAGCCACTAGACAGTATCCCAACAAAACCAACGGCGCTAGGGCCAAACCGGTGAGTGAAGTGGTGGCGATGGCTGAAACCCCCTGTGAAATCAGCAGTGGCCGTGTCAACCAAGCCAGCCATGCGAGCCAATGTCCGAGGGATACATCGCGAGCAAAGTCGGGGAACTTGCGCCACTTCCTGAACGATTCGGGCAGACGTGCGTAGACCCTCTGAGAGACAAACTCCAACTCGAAAACCCGTGCGTGGGTGATGAGTGAGATGCACTGCCAAACAAGCCATGCGACCAGTGCCAACTCTATGAGTGGCCAGATGGGGGCGGCGACAGTTCCGAGGATAGCCACGGGAGTCGCCCATAGAAGAAATCCGAGTGCGGCGGCGAGGATTGTACCTCCGAGTCCAGCCCCCAACGGCAGGGCATCCTCCGGAACTTCACTCTGTCGGCGTGGGAGGGCGAGGAGTAGCAGTGGGAGGGCGGTGAACGCCGGTGCGACCATGTAGGTGAGGTCCAGCATCGACTGTGACGAACCACTTTTCGCATTATTGACTGCCTCAACAATCTGCATACTTGAGAGAGTACCGGGTGAGTGGGCCGAAATGAATCCGGCCGAGTCGATGATGATGACTCCATCAGCGATTCCAGTCGGCAGTTGGCTGGCGACCTCTCCGTTGGATTCATCGATTAGGAGTGGCCATTGTCCGGCGAGGATTTCTGCATATTGGTCAATATCAATCGGCTGAATGCCGTCACCTGTCGCCAGTTGTGCGAAGGCGATGTCTTCCCCCAACCTGTCGCTGGCGTTATTGAAATCCCGCCTCTGCTGCTCGGCTGATGGCGAGCCGGCGGTAAAAACTCCGAGAACTACAGCATCATTTCCACTTAGCAGGTCGGAGAGACTTACCGACCCCTGACCTGTGCTGGAGTGTTGTAGCAGATTGAAATGCGGTGCGGCGCCATCCTCTCGAATCGCTCCGGTCGCCACCTCGGGCAGCGCCGCCGCGGGAACGATGGTGGCGAGTGCCAGCAATAGCAGCGCCACCATCAGCGGCCAAGGCAGAAAAGAATCCTTCATTCTGAAGCCCAAATAGATGATGAAACTCAACAGAGGGAAGATGAATGCTAACCAGCCGAAAGCCAGCAATCCCTCATCCTCTCCAGCCACTTCAAAGCGATAAATGACCAGGATGTGGTCCGAATCTTGCGAATCGCAATCCTCGTTGAAATCCCCGGCATCGAGAATGAAACAGGCATCGACCATGTATTTCCCTGGGTTGAGGGTATCGTTGGTCAACCACACGAAGGCGGTTCTGTTCCCCTCAACGGTCCTGCTCCCCTGTGGATTTTCAAAATGTTCAACATGTGTATCCTCGGCTGGTCTGGTGGGTATGTGCCGCGCTTCCCCCCAGTTGTCGAGTGGGCCGATGACATCGATGAACTGCCAGATGTAGTCATCGCCCCCGAACGGACTTATCGGTGTGAATTCCACATGTGCCAGTCCGTTCGCATCAGTCTTGACATTGAGTTCTGGTTGCAGAAACTCTCCTTCCAGAACTGCTCTCGTGGCGGTGTGGTAGGCATCCCAGTAGACTCTCCCCTGCTGTGAGAAGCAGAGATGGTTCGACTGAATGGTGAGGGAGATGGTGTCTCCAGTTGAGAAAATGATATCAGAATATGAGGCATTTACTCGGAATTCAACCGCCTTCTCCCAACTGTATTGCATTACCTTCGTTTCCGTTTCGACACCATCGATGACTGTGACGGGTCCTACATCCAACCATACTGTGAACGAGGTTCCACCGACTCCCCCTGGTACACCTGATTCCAGCAGGCATCCGGCATTTTCAGTAATGAGTGATGCATAGACATACACCTCCGCATCACCACTCAAAACAACATTCTCCACGGAAGGTGCGGATTCAACCTCGATTACGGTCTCCGAGCCTGTTGAGAAGGTTTTGAAATTTGGTTCACCTGTGAAATATGGGTATTCACGGTTGAGGTCGTAGGGGTTTTCTGCACCATCTGAGCCGTTGACGAAGAGGTTGTGTTTGAGGGGGAAGGTCCAGTTCTCTCCCGGGCCAGTGGCTACCCAGTTGGGACCTCCCTGTGCATCGGTAGTGTGGGGTGTGGAGATGGTGATGGTGACGACGAGAAGTGAGAGGGTGATGAACAGAATCATCGGGCGTGTCCGGCGCTGATGGATACTCATCACCTCGGCCGTGGAGCGCTCCCTCTCTTCAACCTGCCCGCACCCTGTGGGTGCGGTGAAGCGAGGGCATCATGTTCTTCGGGTCCACGGCGAGCGTGCCGGCTATATCGCACCCTGTGGATGCGGCGAAGCGAGGGCACTACATTCTACGAACCCGCGGCAATCATGCAGGCAATATCGCACCCTG
>CAYFFQ010000013.1:9195-21047 GCA_964342465.1 uncultured Candidatus Poseidoniales archaeon
GAGGGCACTACATTCTACGAACCCGCGGCAATCATGCAGGCAATATCGCACCCTGCGGGTGCGGTGGTGCGGCCATCGCCCGAGCCTATTCGTCAATCACACACACCAGCGACTTGTGGTTGCGGTGGTGCGGCTATCGCCCAAGCCTATTCGTCAATCATACACACCCGCGACTTGTGGTTGCGGTGGTGCGGCTATCGCCCAAGCCTATTCGTCAAGCATTCCTGCCCGCAACTTAGGTGTGCACTGGCGGGGGTCGATTATCCCATCGCCTTGAAGCAAAGGGTACCGATAGTATGGATGGCCATACGAAGGGGTTACAAAGGGAAACTAGGTTCTTCTTGTTAGACGAATTGTTTGACGGCTTCGAGGAAGATTGTTGTAGGACCTGACCCACTGTCGTAAATCACTATTTCTTCGGCAATTATGACCACTCGCTAATTCAGAACGGAAGTGTAGGCGTTCAGCGATATCAAGTCTTGAACGATTAGCTTTGCGTACAGGATCTCTGTACATTCTTCTAGGATGAGGGACTATTTTGTACTGGATTCTATCCCCTCCTCGTAGTCTGTTGTGATTGGATAACCTTCGCCGTAAATTTGAAGCTTTGCCGACATACATGGTTTTAGTCACCCTATTCCGAGTCCTTCTCATTCGATAAATACCAGCAGATTCGGGAAGGTTTCTTGGATTAGAACAAGGGATCCACCGCCCGAGGGCCCTAGTAGTGGGTGGGCGGGGGTTGGGCATATGACATGATTAGCGTGGAACAAATAAACCTATCCCTCGCTAGAAAATTCAGATACTTTGCAGGGGGTTATCCGAAACCCCTTTGCACTTTATTTTCCGATACAATGGGGATTCAGTGGGTCGGTGCTAACTCTACCCTTTAGTTCAAACGACATATGGTACGCGAAATGTGGGGGCCGACTTGGCTCACTCGCGACTCACGAAAGCCAACCCTATTGATGCACCGTGACGAGCAGAAAAGTCCTGACCAGCCGCCCCGAATCTCTCCCTCGCCACATAGGGAATTTCTGCGGTGTGACTGGTCGCTGTTCGGTGTGGCCGAGAACAGGAAATAGTCAATAGTGGACTGACTATTCGCTGATTGATGAAGTGTTTTCTACGGGCAGTGGTGCTACCCGCAGCAATAGTTTTTCTTCTCCTCGGACTTTCGTTTTCGACATTAGTTTTTCACCCTGAAACCGGACTTCCCATCAAAATCGAGGAGAGAGCGCCGCCCGGTGATGACCCCGACATCACTTGGACCAATGTCAGTGGTTCCACCAACCTATGGAATTGGGGTGGAAATTTCTTTTCATGGGCAGACTTTGATTCTGATGGCGACCAAGACCTGCTTGTCGACGGCAGCCTTCTGCTGGTCAATTCAGGAGCGCCCAACTACACCTTCAGCGACCAGACGGCCGCTCATGGGATAATTGGAGGTCATAACACAGGCAGTTGGGGCGACATCGATAACGATGGCGACCTCGACCTCGCTTTAGGAGGTACCTCCGCAGACACCATTCTGCTCAACTCAGGCTCACCGTCGTACACATTTTCTAACGCCGCAATCTCGGAGATTTCCAACACCGCTCCGACTCAGGGAATGAGTCTGCGCGACTGGGATGGAGACGGATTTCTCGACCTCTATGTGATGAACGGAGAGAATTGGAACAATGGCAACCCGATTTACTATCGGGATTTCTTCTATGTCAATGACCAACAAGGCGGTTTCAACAACCGCTCAGACCTCATCACCGCTGAGCAATACTACGGTCGCGGCATCAGTTGGGGGGACTACGACCGCGATTTCGACTCCGACCTCTATGTCGGAAACTACCGAATCGTCCCCAATCGCTTCTACGAGAACCGCGCCCACCCAACGACCGGAACCCAAGAACTGTGGGAACGCACAAGCGACAGCAATGACCCATCCCATGTCCTCGAAGGAGAGAGAAGGTATTACCAGAGCAGTGGGCCGTACTGGGGCCACACGATAGGGTCAGCATTCGGAGACATGAACAACGATGGCTTTCCAGAGATAATCACCGCCAATCTGGTTCACCTGTACTATGACAGCAGCGACATCAGAGGGCTGATCTGCGACGACTCACACTTCTACACACAAGACCCCATTGCAGGGGTGGAGTGGCACGATTACCGACCAGACTCGGGTATCTCATTCAAACCGCGCGGTGGGTCAGGGACTTACCAAGGTGACGAATTGTACTCCGGTGTTGCACTCGGGGATGTGGATAATGATGGCGACTTGGACATGTGGCTGCCGCAGATATACGACCTTTCGTATGCGAAGGCGGAGTTGTGGGTCAACAACGGTGACTTGCGATTCAGCAAGAGCAGTGACCCACTTTTGCAGGTCATCAACACATACGGTGGAACATTTGTCGATTACGACAACGATGGCGACCTTGACCTGCTGACGGGTGGTCAGGATGGAGTCGGTCAGGCAAACAGGATGCACCTCTTCCGAAATGATGGGCCGAGTGGTGAGAGCAACAAGTGGCTTGATGTGGTGGTTGAGGGTGAAGGTGGAGCCCCTGCGGTTGGGGCTGCGGTGGAGGTATGGCACAATGGCTCCCCTATTCAGTACAGAGAAGTCGCTGGTGCCGAGGGTCCTAGCGCCAGTGGTGCGCCCCTACGGGCACACTTTGGTCTCGGGGGAATATCAGGGGAAGTGACTCTTCTCGTGACTTGGCCGGATAGGACGATGCGCTGGGTGGAGAATGTCACTCTCGGACAGGCCGTGGCCGTCAGCCATCCCACCGTCTCTTCACCCCCGCCGTCTCTCTCACTCGTCTCATCACCTTCAACTGTGAACGAGGGCGACATCGCCCTCCTCGAGGTCAGCATCACTGAGGGGTTGGAAGTGTGGGTGGACGCTGGTGCAGACGGCCTCTACGAGGTGAAGAACGGGAGTTGGGATTCTTCCAACACAACCATTCCCATATTCTTCGAGAACCAAGGCGAGCGGGTGGTGAGGCTACTCGCATTCGACGCTCTCACCGGCGAAGGCAGAGTTTCTAGTCTGAAGGTCGATGTATTGGCGGTGGCTCCCCTCGCTAGAGTGGTGCATCCACAGTATATTCTGCCAGGCGAGTTCGTCACTTTCGACGCCGTCTCCACCGATGATGCGGTCTGGGACCGCGACCACATGTCATATCGCTGGGAGTGGGATGACGGATTATTCCGCGATTATTCACCAACCACAACCTACACACGCTCATTTGACTCACCAGGGATGTATAATCTGACCATGACCGCCCGCGATGAGCAGGGGCTCACTGACATCTATAGTGAGGAGGTGGTTGTGGCCGCCCCGATTCCTGACGGCATTGTGACAGCCCCATCTGATGCCAGCATGGATTCTCCAGCAAATTTTGCCTTCACCCTCAACTCGTCACACCCGAATCCAGAGAATGTCACCTATCGGTTCGATTGGGGTGACGGCTCGGTCAGAGATTGGACAACTTCAGCCAACGCCGCCCACACTTGGACAAGCCCCGGTCAGTTCATGGTGAACATCTCGGTGAAGAACCAGTGGGGAGAGGTGAGCGATTTCCTTCATCAGGTCATCATCTCGAATGCCGCCCCCTACATCTATTGGACTACGACTACCGAGCAGACCTTGGTTGGCGATAGGGTGGTCTTCCAAGTTCAGGTGGGTGATACACTCAGCGACCAGGAATTGCTACAACTTGAGTGGGGGTTGGATGGAGTAGTGCTCACAGGTGAGCAAGGACTTACTCTTGAGACTGAGTTGTGGGCTACTGGGGTTCACACGGTGACTGCGCAGGTGCGGGACCCGCACGGCGCTGTAGCATCAGTCAATTCAACAGTCATCGTCAACTCCTTGGACGAGGCTGAACTTGAGTTGGTGGTTGTGGATGGCTTCCTAGTAGGAGACACAGTTTACTTCTCGGTTCAGACGCGTCTATTATGGCAGGTCTCTGATGGTGTCGATTGGCAGGTGATGGAGCAGACAGGTCTTGATGAGGATGGCCATATTCAGTCGGAATCGGGAATAGTCTTCGACCTATGGTCAGAATCGCGACAGGAACGAATCTATAGAGAGATGGCTACATCAAAAATGACACTTGTGGAGCCGAGCCTGTTGAGGCCTTGTCAATCATACCGGCCGGCAATAGAAAACTTGCCGCAGGGGGCGGGAATCGCACTTCGATGGCAGACCTCATTCGGCTGGATGGAAACTGTCGACCTCCACTCTACCAACACTCCGAAAGCAGTTGAGGTGACGGTCTTGCTCGATAACCAATCGGCAGTTGTAATCGGTTCGACCGCAGCATATTTCCAATCCGGTCCAACCACAAGCGTTGCCGAAGTGGAGTCAACCTATGGCGAGTGCTCCAAGTTCTACCGCCTCGGTGGCGGCGAGTATGTAAACTCGACCGAGATGGAAAGCCAACTTGCAAATCTCACTGCTGGAACCTACAATGTAGGATATCTCATTGAGGATGAAGGGCATTACAATATGGGTGGCTCATTCACCTATTATGTAGAAGGTGGCGGGGGTGGCGAATTGGGAGAGATGGCCGATGAGGGCACACCCTCTCTCAGCCTGATTCTTGTCGCCATTGTTGCCGCCATCGTTGTGCTCGGGGGTGCGGTGGCCATCACTCTGCTCTTTATCAGGAGAACCCACCGTGATGATGGCTCGCTGTGAAGTTCCGCGGCTCGGCCCGACGCCATGACTCCTGCACCCGTAGCCCCACTAACCTGCTCCATGACCGGCCACTCATGGTCTTTCCAATGCGCTGAACCCGCACAATAAGTTGGTACTGAACCTGAATATGCGCCTTAATTCGGGTCAGAATATGCGCCTTCACCTGCACCTGCGCCCACAGTGCTCAGGATAGCCAACCGAGAAGGGGAAACAACTTCCACGCGATAAGGGCACCGGATGCGATTGACAAGGCATTGACCTCGCTTTTCCCGATCAGCCCTCGATTCTCGAAAAGGGCGCCGAGCAGACTGTCAATTTGGCAACCTAGCCACCCCACCAGAGTCACAATCCCGATGAAAAGAACCGCTCCAGCCGTGCCTCCTCCCTGCATGACCCAACCCAGTAGCCATGTCAGAACAGCGATGAGAGCGGCTCCTAACGCAGCCGCCAGTTGTCCATTCGGCGACCATCCACCATTCAAACCGGCAGCACACGGCTTCATCGTGGTAATCATACGAACTCTGTTATCGAGACATCCGAATTCGCTGGCAAAAGTGTCCGCAGCAGCGACCGCAATCGCCGAGGCATAGATTGGCAGAAGGGTATCCCAAGATTGGAAATAGAATGCGAAAATGGCAATAACTCCTGGAACCCCGCCGTTGGCGACCACATTGGGCCACTCTCTGTGTCCATCCTCAGATTCTGCGAAACCCTTGGCGACCTTCTCATCCCATCTCCATTTCGTAGCCCAAGACCCAGCGGCGAGAAAACCGAGCAGAAGTACCAACCATGTCCAGTGGCCGAGAATGCCGACCACCCCCCCGAGAATGGTTGCGGCGGCGATACCGGGTCCATCGAGGATGTTGCGCACCCATGAGACGATTGCAAGAATGAGAATGAGGCTGGTCGAGATGAACAGATTCGTCGAATCCAGCCCGCCGACGATTTCAGTGAGTTCCGACGCGGTCACCTCCGCACCTTCGAGTAAGTAGTCAATTACCACACACTCCCCCTCCTTCTATTGGCCAGCGTCGGCATAGGGTTCAAGAATATGTCCCCCTCGTTTTTCATCTCCCGCGCCTTTGGCAACCTGCACGAATCCCCCGCCATTCCGCCTTTCTAGAATGCGAAACTCCGAATCCTCTCGATTGTGGGTGTCGGTCGTAGCCAAGCGCCTCTGTGTCAGCCGCGTGGAAGGAAGATACTGTGACATAGCAACGAATCGGGGATACCGGCCGTCGTGATTCACTATCAAACAGAGATGACTGAATATAGGAACATCTGCTCCGTCTGGGTGGCTACCTCGCCACTCCCTTGCAGACGTGGAGAAGCCTAGGGCTCCCTCCATTCCCCCGTACGACACCTCGCCACTCTCAGGTGGGTGTGACTGAGAACCCTCTTCTGCGGTGTCATGTGAGAATACCCCTCCATAGCCGTGAGCATCTGATGCTGTCAGAAATTTGCCTTGCCATCACACCACGTAGGTTGATGCGCGTGGTCTATGGAACTGGTTGAGTCAATCGGAGATTGACTTTGGATGGTAGATGGGTGGGTGTTGCCAGTACAGCCCTGATTATTCCCCTCCCCAGCAGAAGAATACCTGCGACGAGGAGAAGTGACCAACAGAGAAAGAGAAGAACGATGTTTGATTCACTGAGGCCGAAGCCCTCCCCCGCATATTCCAACAGAGTCAGCGAGCCATTCCAGAAGGCGTGTCCACTGATTGCGAGAAAAAGTCCCGAAAACGGATTCATGGGGGTCTGCATCGCCTTAGTCTGCTCATTTCCAGTGAATGGTTCGAGTAGAGGCAGACGATATTCTCTATTATTTCCAGTTGAATCTTGAACTTTGGCATGAGAATCACTGCCGACGAGAGAACCACTTTTTGGGTCCAGAAGGCTCCATTCAACCGCAGCGGAAGTCGGTTTTGACAGGCGTGTTTCTTGCACACCTTCGATTGGTGCTTTTCTTGCTCTTCGTCTCATCATCATCCATCCGATTCCAGTTCCGGTCAATCCCGTCCAAAAGGCGTGGCCTGGGATTGACCCAACTCCACGAATCAATGCTGTCATAGTGAATGAGAGAGGTCCGCCGAAAGCCGAGCCGAGAATGTAGATGAGATTCTCCAACATGGCAAAACCGAGGCCGATGGTGAAACCGACCTGAAAACCGCGCTTCGGATTATCTATAGACTTAATGAATGCGAGAATGAATGCCCCTTTACAGATCTCCTCTCCGAAGGGTGCGGAAACTACCGGCATCAACATATCGACAGTAGATTTAGAGAACCATTCACCGGCTATTTCTGGAAACAGAATCGAATTGATGACCAAGGCGGGAATCGCTGATAACATGCCGGCGACAAGCCAAGATTCCGCTTCCCGCTGACGGGTGACGAGGCCTAACTTGCGAGTACACCACGACCACCACGCTACCACCGGAATGGAGAATCCGAGAAGCCAGGCTGGGATTCCGATTATGATGAACAAGACAATTGCTATGACTTGTCCAGTAGTGCTACTGAGAAACAGGGCAGTGAGAAGACCTGTGGTTGAAATGAGACAAGCGAAGACCAGCCAAGCAGCACGTGAGGTGGGGATGTCAAGAAGTGAGTCATCCCTTACTATGTGATGTGCAAAGCGCGTCGGTACCGGTGTCTGAAGAGAACCCCCCATTGAGAGCCTGTGAAGTGTCGCCCCATGATTGTCGGGGACCGCTCGTTGCAGGTGTACTAAATTTGGGCGGCGCATGAACACCAAGAGAAAAACGAAAGGGGTGGCCAACAGACCTCCACAGATGGACATCAACGGTTCATTCTCTGATACTCCGAATGGGATGAAGACGAGAAGTTCAGCTAGGAGCATGGTGACTATGACGGTGCCGAGCATTCGCCGGTAGATTTTCCACGGTCTCGAGACCTTGATGAGTTGCAGGTCGGCAGGTGGTGGGGAGAGGACGGTCACCTCCGGCATCACATAGGCGAATCCTGCTGAGTCCCCACCTCTAGCCGAGTTGGGCGTCGCATCACCGAGGGAAGGCGGTGGCTGACCGAAGGCTGGGTGAGGTGGGCCAGCATTCGGCTGCATGCGAGGTGGGGGTTTGCCGACAACCTTCAACTTACGGGGTGTTCGTGGCTCGCAACTCATACTGGATTGCTGAGGTGGAAGATAGGAATCTTCCCAACTCGTCTCGTCGGCTTGGAATACGATACCGTTCCCGCTAAATGGTTCCACCTCTTGGATGGAAAATGAAATGGGTCGCCCACACATCGCAGCCACTATCCGCGATGATGATGTTTCTCTGCCGACTGCTGTTTACCATGACGATTGATGGGCGAGCTGAGCGGACAATCCACTACAAACCGTTTCACCCCTGAGGACGGCAATCCGAGTTCCAACAGTCGCTACACTTTGCAGGTTCAGCCTGAGTGGCCTTCGTGTCAGAACACTTGGTTCCTTTCCCATAAGTTCTGCTTCGCTGAAAAAACCCCTATTGAGCGTGATATGGCAAAACTAGACATCTCAAACTAGCCATCTCCTCAAAGGAGTTATTCACCCTTCGGGATGTGGAGAAAATAAGGGCGAAGAAAAAAGAAACATCTCTCTAAATTCGCCATCACAGGGTATCAGGTCCACCTGCTGGTATAGGTGGAAGCGGTTCAAGAGTGCCTCGTAGTGATGGACCCTCTGTCAGGGAACCGAGGATTCCGATTTCACCTCCAAGGTTGTGGGCGAGAGCGAACCACACCCTGCCCTGAGCATCGATTCTCATGTCGAGGAAATCGCCGAGCCCTCCACATCTGTTGTAACCACAATCATCCACATCGTCAAGCGGGTCATCATCTGCAGTGATTTGGGTTGTTGTGAAAAGTGGATTCTCAGAGAACGCATCAGTGACTGTGGTGATGTATGCGTGCCAATTGGTTTCACCGTTTTCATTCATTTTTGCACCTACATAACCGAAGGCAGCGCGCCCTTCTGCGCCAGCGGTCACAACTGGAAATCCAGTCCCCGAAAGTCCTGCTGGCGGTGCAATCATCATCGCATTCGACCAAGAGTTCCCTTGGTCTCTTGAGTAAGCAAAATAAGGCATGTTGTCAGCACCCATCCACATCGCATAGACATTCGAGAGTTCATCGAGTCCTACCTGTGCCTCTTCAGCGTTCCATGTCTCAGCTTTTCCACTCTCTTCAGTCGGTAGGACATGTTCTGTCCATGTGTAGCCGCCATCATCGCTTCTATAGATGGCGTAACCATTACCATCACAACTCGGATTGCCGCGATAGAAGTTTCCATCCTCTGCTCCTTCGATGTGCGCCGTCAATCCCCCACTCTGGCAATCTGGGGGTGAACCGGAAACTTCTGGGCCCCAAGTAGCCCCCCCATCTTGAGAGGTGGAACATAGAGGATGGGGGGCATTCCCATTGATGCAAAATACCCATGTCGTTTGATGGAATGCTGCCGGATATGGCGAAGAGGCAATGGTCTGGTGGTCTTGCACAGAGTAACCGCTGGCAACAGTTGGGCCGGTCCAAGAAGCACCTTCATTGTCCGACCATTCGACGGTCATTCCGAGCAGTGCGTGCATATCGAACTTCATAATTCGGTCCGTCCACGGGTCGACATAGACATAGGGGTCGTTGGAATTGGCGACTGGGGCGGCGGGGTCGTAGACGTTGGCGCAAGAGTAGTCGGATAGAGATTCCATGGCAATCAATCCGCTGCATTGGATGATTGCGGTCGAGCCGGAAGGACCATTTCCCCAACTGGTCATGTAGATGTTGTTGTCGCTGGTAATCCCCATCGTCGGCTCAAAGGTAGTCGCTCCGATTCCATAGTAGGAACCATTGGCCCAAAACGGGGTGTTGAAACCGGTCAGGTTGGCGGTGATGTTTGCCTCTGACACCGCGGTCTCGTTGAGTGCATCGACTCCACCCGCGTAGTGATACCAAGTCGTGGACGGTATCTCCTTGTCAAAGGAAAATGGCGTTTCTGCAATTTCCTTGTTTGGCTCATCATTTCCGAAACAACCGGATAAGCCGGACAGTAGCATGAGTATGGTGATACTTACTGCGGCTCCGACTCTCATGAACTCCACCGCGCCTCGTTGTGCGCGAGTGTGCCGAAGAGATTCTATCCTTCAATTAGACGGATTGCAAGTTCACGCTTGTAGGGCCGGACAATCTGTGGGCTCTCTCTTGATGAACCCTACCGAAGGGCAATTATCTGAGGCGATAATAGGAGTTCATCCATGCTTTCTTCTTGAGATGAGAATCGATGAAAGAGTGATGATAACGATTGCAAAGACTCCCAATAGACCCACTTGTACAACGGTTTCATCGAATCCACCATTAAGTGAATTGTTACCCACTGTATCGTTGAGTTCTTGTTCGGAAAACTCAGTTCCATCGTCGGTTTCTGAAAACTCTTCACCCTCATCACTGCTCTCGAACATGTCGATGCACTCCTCTGCTTCGTACAGTTCATCATCACAATCTATTTCGATATCTGTTCCGTCCATTTCATCTGATAGATTGGCATCATCTTCTTGTCCAGAATCAGCGTATTCCTCATCCAGCCAATACTCATCCTCATCAGAGCCGTTCAGGTCAATTTCGTCGTCAAATACGAGGTCGTCAGTAGTCGGGGCATCATCTGGATTGTTGTTCGAATCATCATCGGGGTACTCTTCTCCGGTTGCTGCTCCACCTGCAGCTTCATCCTCTCCGCTAGAACAGTCAACAATTCCATCGTTCACCCAGTCAGCGATTATGACTTGACCATCGTGGCAAGTGAACAAATTGTCTGCCGCTTCATCAGAGCCATCTGAACAGTCCACGACTCCATCTCCTTTCCAATCGGCTGGCAGGAGTTCACCATCCCCGCACTGGAAGAGTCCTTGTTGAGTTAGTGAATCCTCATCTTGGATTTCAGGGTCGTCGACCCCCTCGGAGGTGGTATTCTCAGAAGGTGGTATGATTCCGCCATCGCCATCCGTTTCACCGATTGGCCCCAAGCCATCGTTTAACGAACCAGTCGCGCCCTGTGTGGGGAGTGAACCGTTCATCGCTGAATCCACCCACGAAGCAAAGGCATCGACTCGTGTGTCAAATGAGTGGTCACCATAACCTGCATCTGGATTGTCACCACCGGAGGTCACCCCGGCGACATAGTTGACACCACCCTCCACAAGTAGTGCAGGACCGCCCGAATCACCTGGTGCGGTATTGCTCTCTCCAGACTGGTAATCCCACTTTATCAGGGTGTCAGTGACATAGTCTATAGGTGTCTGACCGACCTTTTTCTGGCCGAATTCCCCGTTATGTCCTGAGGCTCCATCCCCTGATGCACCGAATCCCACCAACGTGAGTACATCGCCTTTCACTGGTATGCCTCGGAAGATTGCAGTCGGAGTAATTCCAGAAACATTATTTGAAAGTTCGATTACAGCTATATCATTGGCTGCATCTGTACCGAGAGATGCTTCATCGTAACTCTGATGCACATAGACCTTGAGAGATTGGAGTTTTCCGACAGAGGTAGTGAAGTACGCTTGTTCATCACCTAAATGGCTGACACAATGGGCGGCAGTCAAGACATGATTTGGAGATATGAGGGTCCCTGTGCAGAACCCTTCTTCACTATCTCCTACAAGACCAACCGATGCGTATTCATCGGTGTTTTCACCATTCATTATCGCCTGTGAAGTGCCTATCATCGGACTTGCCATCAACGCCAACAAGGCGAAAGTGGCGAGGACGACAGACCTCACTTTCTTTCTCATTCCGTCATGTATTTTCATATACATAGGATTGAATCAGATTCTGTTTGGTGTTAAAGGTTCGGAAGGAGTTCCCACGACTACCACTCAATCATGGGGGCTATGGAGAGATTCGCCGACTGGGGGGTGTGAAAGAACTCATTTAGGCGCCAGCGCATCGCAGACTTCTGAGGCCCCCGGCCTCTGCACCTTCGCCTGCCTATCCTGGCCGAGTCCATCGCAGCCAGTTCCGTTTCATCTTTCCACCGCTCAGGTTCGTGCCACTGCTCGCGGAGCGAGTTCAATTGTCTCAGAGATGTTCAGCCCGGGCCACGAAACTCATCATTCTGCCATCTTAGTGGACCGGGCGAGATCTTCGTGCTGG
>CAYFFQ010000013.1:21147-24907 GCA_964342465.1 uncultured Candidatus Poseidoniales archaeon
CTCATCATTCTGCCATCTTAGTGGACCGGGCGAGATCTTCGTGCTGGACTGAGCGCCTGAACGCGATAGAATGCAAAGCGAGGGAAGCACGAACTTCTGGGCATCATTAGGAAAGAATTCCAGAAGCACTCGCTGGAATCGAATCAAAATCTCGCGAGTGGGTATGTCCGGTCCACCGATTGTATCAAATTGAATCATTCTGATAGCCGATTTCAATAGAGGTGGACCGGGCGAGATTTGAACTCGCGGCCTCTACCATGCCAAGGTAGCGATCTTCCACCTGATCTACCGGCCCTCTAGATGACCGCCCCACCCGCCTCCCCGCTTTAAGCCTGACCAACCCGAAACGATAGTCAGCCAGTGCTCCCAACAAGGCGGCTCATTATCGCCACAATCATTGACCGCCGCTTTAATGTCGTACAACAGGAACGCGCCTCTGAGCGACATGCGCGGCCCTACCGACGAAGAGGATGATGATAGTGTGGAAAATGGCCATACACCTATCGGACGCATGATGCTCGACAATTTCATTGAGATTTCCACAAGACTCGGTTATGAAACTCATGACAATCCTCCTCTGCCTGAGGGGTACGCAAGGGAGGAAACCCTACCCTCGACGTTCGCCCGCGTGGGAAAACGTCCTTTCGAAGCGATAGACCATGGAGAATTTCTCATTTTGCGCGTGACCCACCACCTCACCGAAGAACTGCAACATCAATTGAACGAACTTGGAGACGAGTTCTCCTCATCACTTTACATGGAAATAGGAGAGATGTCCCTCTCAAGCAATCGAATAGGTTGGTATCACATCCCTCATGAAGCCGTTCACATAGATGAAATCGACCACATTGTCTTCAGACAAAAATTGATTCTTCACCAGGTTGACCAAGTTTCAATGCAACGGCTGATGGATGCCTTTCAGGAATTGCTTTCACTACACACCCGCGTCTACTTGAGATTGATTTCTGCGGCCAAGTTCTGCTCGATTCAGGTGGCCTTGTCCAAGTTGCAGACTTGGATTGATGCCCCTCCAGACCACGACCCGATGGTGGGGTGAAAAATGGACTCACCAGATTATCCGACAGAACTAATCAGCACGATACGCTCTCGTTTGACCAAAGAGGAAGCACCTTTCCTAGCAAATTTTGAGAGAGAATTGGAGATAGTGTGGCTTGAGGAGGATTCCTCGCGCTTGGGAAACACCCTTTTCGAGATGGACCACCATGAGTTGTTCCGCCGCCGGAGGTTGCGCGCCCCGCCGGGTAAAATCACGATTGGCTTGCACCCCATGCTTGCCGGTGACCCAGTTCTGCTGAAACACACGCTGGTGCATGAATTACTGCACGCTTGTGGTCTATTGGAACATTCTGAAAAGCACAGGACTCTCGCTGATGAATTGGCTCCACCACCTTCGTTGAGTGAATCTCCGATGTTGCAGAGGTTGCGCAAACAGGCGATTGAAGCGAGTGGTGAGGTGTGTTGGAAGTGTAGCCGTTGTGGCTATGAGTGGGAACGTCGTACCATGCGCCGACCACTTCGCTGTCAAAAATGCGCTCATCCTATCTGAATGCCGTAGTAGGATGACACCTCGGACAGAATTTGACATCAGACGGTGCCACGCCGGCTGTTCACTTCCGCCGAAGGCGGCTCCAGTTGCACCTCAGATTGTATCGGGCAACAGATGATGCTACCACTCACCCACCTTACGAAGACCCATGCCCCATCCGTCACCGGTTGCGAGGGGTTGGAGTGACAGGAGAGAGTTGCCCGTTCACTCACTCTTTCAATCGTTGTGGAATACGATAAATGGGTTTTCCTGCCTGAGAACCGCGAGTTCTATGCAGAAAAGGGCGGGTTATCAATCGATGTTTCATGGCGCCGATGCACCTTGACTAGAATCGATATCGCGAGTGCATCGGCGCCCCCGCCCGGATTCCTACGAACTCGCATCCAGCAAACACGAGGGCAGGCTTTCAAGCGATGTGGAAGCCAATTAGTTTCGCCCGCCTTCCGAGAACCGCGAGTTCTTCAATATCAGGGCGGGCTATCAATCGATATTTCATGCGACAGCACCTCAAAATAATCAATGATGGAGGGTGCTGTCGCCCCGCCCGAATTCCTACGAACTCGCCGACATCAATGTCAAGGAAGGTGGGCGATACAGGATTCGAACCCGTGTTATCGGCTTAGAAGGCCAAGGTGATATCCAGACTACACTAATCGCCCGTGATGTGGCGGCGTGACCGTCCCTTCATGAAGGGTGCGCCCTGACACACAGTCATCCTACCTCACTTTGCCTCACGGAATGCCGCCGAAGAGTAGTCGCATTACAAATCCTGTTGTGTTGGGAGTAGATGTTCAGAACCCCTTCCCTCACTGCTGATGTGAGAAGAACCACCAACCCCTACTTGTCATTTCATCTCAAGAGAGTTCGGTATGTTTGCGATGCGCTCATATACGGATGGCAAGTCGGCGGCGTGTTCACCATGAAGCGAGGTTCCCGTGCTTGGAAGAAGTTGGGCAACCAGAGGTGGAAGTGGCGCAAGAAGAAGTTGCGCCGACGAATGCGCGCTCGCCGCCGCCAGAAGCAGTGATTTTGAGTGGTATCCCACTTCCATCAAGGCATACATTTCCCGCCCGACCTTGGTGTATGGAAGAACATTCATTCCTCCCGTCCGAATGCCACTCTCTCTTCACTTGTGACAGAGCGATGATTTGATTCTTGGCGAAGGTGCAGGGTGAACATTGATTATCTCCTCTGGGCACCATCCGCTGATGACGATTCACATTGAACCTGAGATTGGTATGGTAGAGGATGGCAGTGCAGTCAACAAGCAATCGGTTGGTTTTCTCCACGGAATTGCCATTTCGGTGTTCGGAATCCTCATTACATGGCTATTGACTATCGGAGGGGTGGGTGTCTATCCGATAGATGACTATGTGTTGGCTGAAGGTGATGGCGAGACTACCGATTTCTCCCTTTCGAACCTTGAGACACCATACGGAAGATGCCAAGGTTATGTTGAATTGCCCGAGGTGACAATAGAAGAACATGATGGGACTACCAGTCATATCAATTATGGGAATTTCATCCAGTGTGGCGAAACAAGCAGTTTCTATTTTGGGAAATGGGTGAATGTGACATATTCCGAGGACGGCACATCAATCAGCGCCTATACTGAAGAGCCATTGAGCGAAGGGGAGAACGTCGAATTCTGGTATGATGCCAAACCCCTAGGAGGTAGTCGTATCATTCCTATGCTTCTCACGATGGTTCCACTGTTCGCCTTGGTTGGCTCCTTCATCTATGGAATCGTGAAACAGGTCAAGGGTGAAGGATATCAGGGCTTCCTCCTCGGCATGACAGTCGGTGTGTTCATCGCCTTCGCCCTGATGCTGTTCATCTCCTTCATTTCTTTGCGCCTCTTTGGTGCACCTGGCATCACCGAAGGACTCATATCTTGAATCCACGATCATTGTCACATATTCCAGCCGTTCGTTTGAAATAGAGCAGGCCGGTCGCCCGCTTCACCAAAGGGAGTATAGTATAACTTGGCAGTACCGCGGGCTCCAGTTGCACGGGAATGACGACGAGTGGGTATGCAGATGTCGATGAAGAACGACTGGAGCGCCGACCCGTCGCAGCCCGAGAGCGCGGTTAGCCAATCGCGCGAGTAGAAGATACCCGCTGATCTGGGTTCAAATCCCAGTGCTCCCACCTTTGATGTAATCTGATTGAGGTCTGATTCCATTTGATTAA
>CAYFFQ010000013.1:25007-45327 GCA_964342465.1 uncultured Candidatus Poseidoniales archaeon
CCCAGTGCTCCCACCTTTGATGTAATCTGATTGAGGTCTGATTCCATTTGATTAATTTCGGTGGGAGCACTTCGTCGACTTCAATTGCCAACTGGTTCGAACTTCCCTCGCTCCGCTGGTATCAAACTGATTTCGCTCAGTCCAGTTCGAAGACCCAGTGCTCCCACCTCTATCTATCAATGATTACATTCGGTAGGAACACTTCGTCGACTTCAATTGCCAACTGGTTCGAACTTCCCTCGCTCGGTGATGTAGTGATTTCATTGAGTCGGGATCTCGAAGTTTCCGTTCTAGGAAACCACTCGCAACCAGTTCCGTTTAATCTCGCGAGTGGGTTAGCCTCGTCCATCGACAGCATTTTGCGAAATCAGGAAGATGTCCTATACAATCGAGATGGACGAGGCGAGATTCGCGAACTCGGCGCGTGAAATCCATCACAAAAAAGCGAGCCCAAACAATTGATGTAGTTCGCGAGTCAGCATCGTTCACGGATTGGATCATCAATTCATTTGAGTGGACGTGGCGAGATCTTCGTGCTGGACTGAACGGTTGAATACTGATGAATGCATAGTGAGGGAAGCACGAACTTCTGGGCATCATCAGAAAGGAATTTCAGAAGCACTCGCTGGATTCGAATCAAAATCTCGCGAGTGGGTATGCCTCGTTCACGGATTGGATCATCAATTCATTTGAGTGGACGTGGCGAGATCTTCGTGCTGGACTGAGCGCCAGAATGCATAAGAATGCTAAGCGATGGAAGCACGAAGTTCTGGTTTCCATCAGGAGATAGTCTCAGAACCACTCGCAGTTATCAGATAACCATCTCGCGAGTGGGTTAGCCTCGTCCACGAACTTCATCATTTTGTCATTTGAGTGGACGAGGCGAGATCTTCGTGCTGGACTGAGCGCCAGAATGCATAAGAATGCTAAGCGATGGAAGCACGAAGTTCTGGTTTCCATCAGGAGATAGTCTCAGAACCACTCGCAGTTATCAGATAACCATCTCGCGAGTGGGTTAGCCTCGTCCATCGACAGCATTTTGCGAAATCAGGAAGATGTCCTATACAATAGAGATGGACGAGGCGAGATCTGCGTGCTGGACTGAACGGTTGAATACTGATGAATGCATAGTGAGGGAAGCACGAAGTTCTGGTTTCCATCAGGAAATAGTTCCAGAACCACTCGCAGTTATCAGATAACCATCTCGCGAGTGGGTATGTCTCGTCCACGAACTTCATCATTTTGTCATTTGAGTGGACGAGGCGAGATTTGAACTCGCGGCCTCTTCGTTGCGAACGAAGCGATCTTCCAGCTGATCTACACGCCCTGTTAAACTGCTCCGGGCGCAGTTCATTCTTCATCTTGACGGCGAGTCCATCCGGCATTGGCCAGTTGTACCCTCCCTTATTCACGCCAAAGAAATGTTGTGGCGGTCTTTCTTGAACCGAGTTTGAAATGGGGGGCTAACATGAGCCTCACATAGCACCGCGTGCTCGCCATGCACTGTTCATCGCACCCTGCACTTTGAAGAGGTAAATGAGCGGACCGAGCCCGAAAAGCAACACTCCGAGAGTAGCCCAAAGAGCGGTCATCCCCGAAACAGAGGGTTGTACCCCGCACGCCTGTTGAACCTGCCCACACTCACTGGAGAACTGGAAGAGCCTGACGATGTTCCATATTGGCACTATTGCACCGATGAGGGCGATGAGCCCGCCTGGGCCAACCCCCGCGTGATCCTTGTTCTCTTCAGCGGTCTTGAACAGCCAAACGATTCCGTAGATGCCAAGGGTGACCATTGACAGGAGTATGACTAGAATTGTGTTCCGAGTTTTTCCGTGTGGCCCACCGACTGCCACAGGTGAAGCGGCTTGAGGTATTCCTACCATGATGGGTTGTGCGGCTGGCGCACCGGCCGTCGCCTGTGCCGTCGGAGGAACAGCCCCGATAGCGGCTGCCGTCGCTGGTTGTTCCTGCATCACCGCTGGACCATTCGCCAAAAGTGCGGGTGCAGGCGCTGGTGCGGGCGCGGGTGCGGGCGCGGGTGCAGGCGGGGGCGTTGTAACCGCCCCCGGCGAAAAATCAGGAAAGTATTGCTGCGTGTATTGCAGTGCCTGTTCTGCTGTATAGTCCTGGCCCAACAGGCCGTCGTAATATGATTGTGCGTCACTCATTTCATCGCCTCTTGTGTCGTGACATACCCTCCCATCATTTGAATCATCCGTAAAGGTCGTCTCTTCGGAATATGCGGCTCTAGGTCCGCCCAGCAGTTTCCCTCGTCCTAGAATTGTGGGTCAAAAAGTGTTCTCAGGTTAGTCTGAACCGTCCAAGCAGGTGGACCGCGATTTCCACTGATGAGCGATTTTCCATCCTGAGGGGAACACCCTCTCTGGGGTGGGGTTTCGGTGTCAAAACTTGAGCAATTCCCCCGCCGCCTCATTTGAACACCCTCTATGGGGTGGGGATTCGGAGTCGAAACTTGAGCAATTCATCTCCGCACCATTTGAACACCTTCTTGGAAGTGTGGGTCCCCTATCCGAACTTCAGGAATTCGTCTCCGCACCATTTGAACAACCCCTCAGGGGTGGGATTCCGCCCATCCGATGTGGCCAATTTCGTGAACACTCTCTCACACCAACCCAACCCTTGGGAGCGTCGGTTTTTCATGTGACGACTGGCTCGCGCTTAGTATGAAGAGCAGCCGCCCGCTCGCCCTCGCCCTCGTCATGCTGATGACAATACCTCTTGTGGGGACAGTTTCTCCCACCCAGAACTTCTCTTCGCGGGAGGCGCATCAGGCGCAAACTCTGGAGGTTGGGCAGACTTGGGTCATCCCGACACAGACGCCGATGCCACAGTTTGGTGTCGGGGAATGGTGGGAATACACGACCCTTGATTCAAATCGCAACCACATTCACGATTCATTGGAGAGAGCATCCGGTCCGGTCAATGTCGGTCTCTCCTATGACCATCTTCCGAATTCTGCCGATGAACAGGCACTTGCAGACCTTGGTTTTCGTGTTAACCTGAAGGTGGAAGCAGTGGACGCCTTACTCCTCGGAACCATTGATGCGTCTCAAGTGTGGGAACTCGCTCGATTGGATGGTGTCGTGATGGTTGAGAGATACGGCATGCTGACATTCTATGGTGACATCCAGACTCCGGCGGTGAAGGCGAGGAACTCATCCCTCTACCCCGTTGGCGCGTGGGACCTTGGAGTGACTGGTGTGGGGGTCAACATAGCCCTGACAGACACCGGTGTGGACGAGGAGCATCCTGGCTTGGCCGGCAAGTTCGTCGCTGGATATGATGCAGTGTGCTACATGCACAGCGACCCCACCTGTGTGCTCGCAGGCGGGCGTGAGACTGATGGCTCATTCAATCCCGATGACGGCAACCAGCACGGTACCGCCTGCATGGGGATGGCTTCTGCGACTGGTCTTGAAGCGGATGGCACAGAGTCGAATTTCACCGGCTCGGCACCTGATGCGAAGTTGGTCGATGTCAGAATCGGGACTGATGTCGGTGCCGGCCCGTTTGAGAACTACCTGTTGGAACAGGAGTTCTATGAATCGGCGTTGAACGGAATCCAATGGATAATCGACAACCGCGACACCGCTTGGCCGGCATCCGCTGATGAGAACATCGGTATTGACATCATCTCTCTCTCTTGGGGTATCACCAGCCACGAAAGTGGCGGCTCAGATGGAGAGGATATCCACAGTCGGATTCTTGATGAAGCAGTGCAGGCGGGAATAACACCGAGCGTAGCAGCCGGCAACGATGGTCCGGATAACGATGGTCTGTCAGGAATGGGTTCATCCTCACTCTCTGTGACCGTGGGGGCGACAGACGACATCAACACCATCAACCGCACTGATGACACCGTTGCTAGTTATTCCAGCCGCGGCCCTCGCCGCGACAATGGTGACGATAATCCCTACAACGAGTTGAAACCTGAGATTTCAGCCCCAGGGACCAACATCATACAGGCCGAAGGATGCGTGACGAGTGGTGGCTGCAACAATCTATTCTCTGATGCTTCGGACAACACCTACACCGGCCGCGGTTCTGGCACTTCGTATGCGACGCCGGCGGTAACAGGAGTCATCGCATTGGTGATGGAAGCGAATGGTGAACTTGACCCCCTCCAAATCAAAGAGGTGTTGAAGCAGACGGCGGAGCGCAGAGGTGGGGCATCCGCCCCTGAAATCGACCCTTATTGGAACCGTGATTTCGGATATGGGATGGTCGATGCCTACGAGGCTGTAAAGTTGGCCATCCATCTCAATGAGACCGGCCAGACCGCCAACATCGACCCCTATCTGCAGAACCATGTGCTGGAATACAATGTGACCGGCTCAAAGGGAGTTGTCTCTGGTCACGCATGGGCTCAGCAAGGGGTTGTCGACAGAGTGGAATTCAGAATCAGCGAGGGTGAATGGCACGAAGCATCGTACGAGATAGTCCCCGCCGAAATGGCCGCTGGCACCCCGTTCAACTGGACAATTTCACTAAACCTCGATGACCTCCCACTCGGAAACTCCAGCGTAGAGGTGCGAGCAGTTTCAGCGACCATGACCTCCCTCCCGACAGTGGTCCTCGTCGAGGGCAGTGGCGCCGCCGCCGATGCCGGCTCGGGCGATGTCGTTCTTTACGCCGGAATCTTCGCTCTTGCAGTGATGGCTTTGGCGGCTCTCCTCGGATGGCGAATGCATAGGGCCACCCTACATCTCAACGATGAATCTGCCAACTCAGATGGTGGAGATGTGCTCGAAGCAGAACTGGTATCACAAATGCAGAATGAGGCAATTTCTTTGCCGCCGACAGAAGACCTGAATCTCAAAACTGTGGCCGAATTAAAAGAAATTCTTATAGAAAAGGGCCTCTCAAAATCCGGCAATAAACAGGAACTAATTGACCGCCTCAATTCTCTTTGAATACTTTCAGTTCGTGCTATCACCTCCCTTTCCGGAGCCGAATCAGCAAATGAAACGAAGGTGAGTTGATAATCTCGGCGCAGGTGGGCGCTGCATGGCCGGGTTCAGCAAGCGTGCAGAATCCATCCAACCGACAGGCGTGCGCAAGATGTTTGACCTCGCCGGTGAGGACGCCATCCACCTCGGACTCGGCGAGCCTGATTTCCAGCCGCCCAGAGAAGCGATTGAAGCCTTCTATCAAGCGATGAAGGATGGGTGTAACAAATACACGACCACCGCCGGACTGGCTGAACTGCGGGCGGAAATCGCCTCGTTGTGGCACCACCTCGATTCTACCCTCAACGAGGACAACATCTGCATCACCATGTCCGGCACCAACGCGGTGTTGAACTCATGTCTCTGCCTTCTTGATGAAGGAGACAACATCCTGCTTCCCGACCCGTGTTTTCCCCTATATGGGCCTCACGCCACAATAACTGGAGCGGAACCGCGGTTTTACCCATGCACATTTGACGAAGAATTCGTACCCACCATCTCAACCCTAGATGGTCTGGTGGATGAGAGAACCAAGGCTATTCTCTACAATTTCCCGAGCAACCCAACTGGAGCCACCATAACCGTGCAACAAAGGGACGAACTCCTCGACTTCGCCCGGCGCCACGACCTGTGGGTCATCACCGATGAAGTCTATGACAGGATAATCTATGACCGGCCTCATGTATCGTTCCTCGGAGCCGGCTACGAAAAGGTGGTGATGATTCAGTCATTCTCCAAGACATTCGCCATGACGGGATGGAGAATCGGCTATCTGCTTTCGCCATCGCTCGAAGCGATGGCTCAGGTGAAGAAGATGCAGTATTACATCACTGCCTGCTCCACCGATGCGATGCAGTATGGGGTCTTGGCGGCCCTGTGGAGGGCCGCCGACTACCCCAGCGAGATGCGTGACGCCTTCTGGGAGAGGCGCGATTTGATTTGTCACCGCCTCAACGCCATGCCTGGAATTTCCTGTCATGTACCGGAAGGCGCATTCTATGTTTTTCCTAAGTTTGACCTTCAGGGCTGGACGAGTGTAGATGTGGCCCTCGAGATACTCAAGGCAGGTGTGGTCTGCTCACCGGGTTCGGCATTTGGGGAAGCGGGGGAGGGTCATCTGCGCTTTGCCTACACACTCGGAGTGGAGAGAATAGATGAAGCCATGGACATAGTTCAGTCGGTGATTGAGGAGATTCGCACCAAACCCCCACCGGAGAGGCCAGCGGATTTCTGAGGTCAGTGGCGAGGATAGTTCACAGGACGATTGTCGGGAGGGATGAGGGTGTTGCAGGAACTATTACTCTTCTTCGGTGCGGGAATCTTCGCCGTCCTTTTGCCGAGGTTGCCTCTCGCCGTGCTTCCTCGTCTTTCGCTGATGGAAGGCGGCCTGCGCCCTTTTCCCGATGCACAACCGATTGATGAGAGTCTTCTCAGTCAGTTATTGGTTCTGAGAGGAATATGGCGAGCCTCATTCATTTTTTCGTTGATTCCCTTGGGTCTCGGCTTCGTGCTGATGAAGTCTCAACCGGGTGGCATCGCACTCGGACTGTTCTTGGGTGGTGGTTGGTCCATCCTCAGCAGACTGGTTCCCAGTGATGGTTTCACAATCCCCAACACCCCCTATCCGACAGGCCTGCTCTATGATTTGAACGAAATCAGGCTGGCAGAACAAAAGTGTTGCTCATCCGCAGAGGTGGTCTGGAAGACCACAGAAGTCAGTTGCCTCGGCTGTGGATTTGTTCACTTGAGGAGGGGCAGACCCGACTTGGGTCGCAGGCGAAGCGATGGTCTGCTCGGATATGTTCGTCTTCTTCTGCTCGATGGTCATCCCCTCATTCCGACAATCCATGATGAGTCAACTGAACCGAGTGATTCAATTCCAGTCGATTCTCAACACTGATGGAGACTTGCGCTAGTGGTGCGGGTTTTCCGTTGTGCGCTATGTGTGCGGGTTTTCTGCCGACGACTTGTCTCCAGCGAGAATTTCAAAACCGAGGCCAATCGGCAAGCGGCGACCTGTTCGAAGGGGCTCGGCGTATGTGTGCGGGTTTCCTGCCGTGGGCTGGCGGTGAGGGATTCCAGCCGCGGTAGAGCCACCGGTGCAGGCATTCTGGGCATAAATTGAGTTGATAGGTGACATCACTTTTCATCGTCAGCGATGCTCTCGGAGTTGTCCCGCGCCTCGCGTAAAGCCTCCAACATCTCCACTTTATTGCCCTTGATGAGTGGAGAATCACCATCTTCGCCGTCCACTTCAGTCGAAGAACCACCTCTATCTTCACTTGATTGTTCACGGTCGCAACCTTCGCCATCTCGTCCCCTGCCGTCAGTGAGAAGCAACACCTCTTCCTCTTCGCTACCCTCCCATTTCGCCTCGCTGTTCACCAACCAGTCGGGCAGGTCATTCCTCCCCCCGCCGAGGGCGGCCATCGTGGTGAATGTGGCAAGGGGCAGAACGGCTAGGGCAACCAACATATCGAGAAATGAGGTTTCGGGAACCTCGACAGCGACTGGAAGGAATGCCTCCATGATGCTTTTTTCAAGGGCGATCTGCTGCCATTGGCTGACATCAGGATGAAGCAAGTCAAATGCGATACCGACAATAAACCTGCCCACCAACCACAACATCAGGACAGGAAACATCCAGTTGATGCGCGTCACATTGACGAGGAATCTGCGAAGTTTCGAAGCTGGGCCGACGAACCTCTTCGCATAGCGAGGGAAGGTGCGGAGTATCACCGCCAAGGAGGCGAGATAACCCAACATCGCCAGTTCGAGTAGGCGGTTTGGAACCAGCCAATCAGCGGGGGTGAAACGAAGCACCAGCAGCGGTGTGATGGCGAGGAGGATCTGTAGCGGCGCCGCCAACATCTGCAGGCCGCCGTGGACTTCCATCAGTTCACGGTCCGATTTGACCCACTCCTGATAGACTATTTTCATCATCCTGCCCGATGGCGAAGAGAGGAGATGCAACCGAGCGCGGTCCACCATGCCAGCATCTTTCATCAGGCGGCTGGCGCCGAGGACCGGCATCCAGCCACCCTTCTCAGCGACACCGACGGGCATCCAACCACCGACAGTGAGTGCAAGAATCAATGAGAGAAGTCCATAGCCGAGAGAACCACCCATAATCCACGGTATGAGGTCCATTCTCAAGAGTGGCCTCTCTCCAAGAATCCCCCCGAAATCGATGAAGTAGGTGGCCGAGAATGCGATTGCAGGGGCGAGAATGACTTGGCCGCAGATTATCAGAGTCAACAAGAGGCGGTCGCCAAGTGAACTCTTCGCACCAACCACACCTCACGCCCTCCCTATTGCGCCATATTCTCTTCGCTTGCTGGGTGCTTCAAAGTGTTCGATTGCGGCGCTTTCCCGCCTCGCCGAGTTTGAATGCCATGTGGCATGTGTTGAGTCGGGCAAACCTTCGCTTTGGGTGGTAAAACAGACATTTGCCTCGCCCACCCATCGTCATCTGTCACAGACAGATGCGAATCAACCTTTTTACTTCGGCTCTCATGGGACCACCGTTGATACGAATGTCTAAGTTGAAATCCACCACCCTCGCTCTGCTGATGGCGGTGACCCTCCTCGCCCCTCTGACAGCCTCTGCAGGTGGCGTTGCCAAAGAGTACACAGTCGATTTCACAGTCACCAACATTTCAATCGGAAACGCCTCAATTCAGCCGATGCAGTGGGAGCAGCCGAGTGGCTTGATGAAGGATTACTACCTCCGTTCAACGACCCTCCCCATCCAAGTCACCTTCAAACAAGCAGGAAACTCTCTTCAGACCACCAACGGGATGGGATTCATCCAGATTTGGCACCCTGTCGGAATTATGGTTGCTGAATGGAATTACTCACTCTCCCTCTCGAGTGGACAGGAAGTGGTGAAGGAGGTGGTTTGGACGGCGCCCGCTGCCCATAGCGTACTCTCGGAGAATGGTACTCTCAGTGGTGGCTACATCGTCCGTGGAGTCACCGATGCAGGGGTGATGGAGGGCAACCCTTCCAACGACATCGTTGATGAAGAAGTTCCAATCTCCATCTATTACGACCAGATGGAAACAGGTGCATGCGGGGACAACGACGGCGACAGTGTCTCTGATTGTTCTGGCGCTACCTACGGTCCCGCCCTGACCTTCACCGCCGCGGGATATGAGGCGGGGACTGACACACCCGACGGTACTGGGCCGTGGCAACAGGACACATCATCCGGCTTCGCCGGTAGCAAACATTGGCGACATTCAGTCCCTGGGCAGGATTATGTCAGCAATGGCAACGACCAACTTCACTGGGGATGGTTCGTCCCGCAAGGACAGAGTTGCGAAGACCCGGGTCACGGCTTGGGTTATGGTACCACTGCAAATGATGTGATTTGGTATTCGGGCCAATACTGCAAAGTCTCAATCTCAGGTGGTTCATACATCTCGATGCAACTCGCCACCGCGGCATGGGGTGGACTTGGAGCGAATGATGAGGTGGCGTTGGAGGCGCGCTCCGCAGGTAACATCATCGCTCATCTTAATCTCTCGGAACAGGGGCTCAGTGGAGTGGCAGATGATTGGAAAAGGGTAATTTGGGATGTCGGGGCCAATACCAGCACACAGGTCTTCAGTATCTCCTATCACTTCATGAGTGACAACAGCGGGGCGACAGGAGGAATTCATGTCGATGAGTTTGCCCTGTTCGGTGTTGAAAAGGTCAATGAGTACACTATATCGGTAGATTGCGACAATCCGGAGACCGGATATCTCGTAATACCTGCTGACCCTCTACCCCCGGCCCTGCATTGTACATTGACGAACAACGGCTATAGAGAGGTCTCACTTCAGATTCTCTCTGGAATAAACAATGACACATGGATGAACTTCCACTCCCCGATTCGTATCGACTCGAACAATATCAATGACCACGATTACAGTGTGCCTCTGAACCCTCTCAAGTACAACGAGACCACTGAGTTCTGGGTCAATCTCTCGATACCGGCTGGCGCTGACATTCAGAGTCTTGAATGGAATGTCTCGGTGCTGGATTACATGACCGGAGAAGACAAGTTCAACATTTCCATCCCACTTTCCGTCGGCGCATCTTATTCAGCTGAGGTCTATCACACGGGACAGATTCCAGCGGCGAGAATCGCCCCGGGTGAATCGGAAATGGAGAAATTCACCCTAACCAATACAGGAAATCAGATGGCATATTGGAACCTCAATGTCTTCTTCAACAGGTCGAGTTGGACCTCTCAGCACTTCCGCTTCCTCGACTCGAACATCAACG
This sequence comes from uncultured Candidatus Poseidoniales archaeon, assembly GCA_964342465.1. Lineage (GTDB taxonomy): Archaea > Thermoplasmatota > Poseidoniia > Poseidoniales > Thalassarchaeaceae > MGIIb-Q1. The sequence goes on from CAYFFQ010000013.1 coordinate 35,258, forward strand.
GCTCAGAAATCGCCTTCATCCAACTTCAGAAGGGCGAGAGTTCCGATGTCTGGGTGGAATTCACCACACCGGATGGAATGGAGCCGGGCCAAACCGAGGTGACTATCCATGTGCAGGGTCAATCGCCAGCCACAGCACAGGTGACGCGCAAAATCATCATTGAAGTTCCACAGGTGCACTCACTCGAGTTGGTCGCTTCTGAAGAGGTGCTTTCAGCAAAAGCAGATGGGAGGACGCGCACTGTAGAAGTTGAAATCACCAACAACGGCAACGCCCCCGAAGTATTCGACCTCTCGCTGACCTCTGACTGGCGACTAGCAGCATCTGTGGGGCAGGACCAGACGGAGGAGATCGGTGCATTCGGTGACAGCACCACCATCCTGCTCATCCTGCCGATGCCGTACGGTATTCGCGCCGACACCTACTTCCTCACCTTGACCGCAACATCGCAGACCAATTCTTCTTTCTCACAAGTCGTCTCGATTGAACTAATCGTCGAAGACACCTATCTTCTAGAGGTGGAGGATGTCGATATGAGCGGGCAGACCTTCCAAGGAGGTCAGGATGCGAAGACCATCTCCTTCGCGATTACCAACAACGGGAACGGCTACGACCAGTTCATCGTTGAAATTGATGCACCTGAAGGAATGACTGCCAGCATCATCACCAACCAACAGTACGACCCCAACTCACCACCGTCTGTCCCTCAAGGTGCATCTGTGAATGTCACAATCGAGTATGCTTTCGCCAGCGGAACCAACGGATTGCTGGAACTGACGGTGACCGCAAGGTCAGAAGAATCGGGGAATGTCTCCTTCGCCAGTGGGTCTGCCACATTTCAGGTGGGCTCACAAGGCTGGCTTGACTTGACGCCTGCTGGAATGGTGACACTGGATGAGGATGGCTGGATAATCTCTAATCTCACTATTCACAATCGTCACCCAGCAAACGCGCAGTTCATCACCATCTCGGTAGAGCCGGGTGAGGAGAGGAAGTATGCGAGTGTGCGAGTAGTTTCCAATGATGCATCCTTTGTGCTCAACCCCGATGACAAGAGGGTGGTGTCGGTGAAGTTCTCACTGACCGAAACCCAATACCTCAATCTCCCTGAGGATGAGATGACTTTCAACATCACAGTGATCGCCACAGGTGATGACGATGTATCGCAGACCGTGATACAGGTGAAGGTCTTGCGCGACCCTACTGATGGTTCTGTAGATGCGCAGCAGGAGAGTGGCCTTACAATCGGCGATATCGCCATGTTCATCGTCGGCGGGCTGATAATCCTCGCTCTCGTCGTCGTGCTCATCAAGGTGATAGCATCGACCAGCCGAGAAGAGGACGAGATACTGTCACTCGCTGGATATCAGCGACAGTTGGAGGAGACCTATGGAAACATTCCATCAGCACCAGACCTCTCAAAGGGTGCGGCCCCTCTGCCGGTGACCGACACGGTCGCCAACTCGGCATACGGTGGCGCAGCTGAAATCTTCGAACAGCAACTCACTCCAGCCCCAGTTGCGGCTGCACAACCATCAGCGGCCGCCACCCTGCCTGCGGGTGCCCCTCCTCTCCCCCCTGGTGGCCTTCCTGACGGGTGGACGATGGAGCAGTGGACCCACTACGGCGCACAGTATCGTGAGCAGCACGGACTCACCTGACCAATTCACCATGCTGTTGTTCGCCTTGTTCAGAATAATTGGCCGATGAGAAACATATCTCCGATGTTGCACCACCTACATCTCAGGCTCTTATTTGGGTCGTTTTCGAAGACCGGAAATATGGGGTCGGACCTTCTCGCGACAAGGATGTCACCTATATGATTCAGCGGCGCACCCCGCACCGAGTAGCATTCTCGCATGACGAACTAGGGATAGGTGGATGAAGCCACGGGCGCATTGAAAAGAATAGCCGACCGACGCTTTGTTGAGCGGACCAGCGGATGAAGCCATGGTGCAGTGAAAAGAATCTGATAGGTTGGGCTTAAGAGGGGTGTGCCGGTCGCAAGGCCGCCCCAAAGGGGCGATGAAACGGCGAGTTGGTAATTATGTATGGAGGACAAGCACCTATTTTCATTCTCAAAGAAGGCACTGACAGGGTCAGAGGCAAGAGTGCTCAGGCGAACAACATCGCCGCAGCCAAACAGGTTGCGGATGCTGTACGCTCCACCCTCGGCCCCAAAGGAATGGACAAGATGCTGGTTGACAGCATGGGTGATGTTGTAATCACCAACGATGGTGCGACGATTCTCAAGGAGATGGATATAGAACACCCTGCCGCGAAAATGATAATCGAAGTAGCCAAGACACAGGAACAGCACTGTTACGACGGCACCACCACTGCCGTCGTCATAGCTGGTGAGTTGCTGAAACGCAGTGAGGACCTGATTGAACAGAATGTCCATCCTACTGTGATATGTCACGGATTCCGCCTCGCCGCCGAGCGGGCGATTGAAATTCTCAACGACCACGCTGGCTCCGTTGCAGACGATGAGATGCTCGCCGAGGTCGCCAAGACAGCACTGACCGGCAAGTCGGCCGAAGCGGTAAAATCGTTCCTCGCCGACATCTGCGTGAAAGCGGTACAGGCAGTCGGCGTTGAAGAGGATGGCGAGCGATTCGTCGACCTCGATGACATCAAGGTTGAGAAGCGTCAGGGTGGTTCAGTCAGGGCGAGTACACTCGTCGACGGAATCATCCTCGACAAGGAGCGAGTCCACTCCGGAATGCCTAAATCGGTCAATGATGCGAAAATAGCCCTGGTGAACAGTGCTATTGAGGTGAAGAAAACCGAAGTCGATGCCAAGATTCAGATTACCGACCCGAGCATGCTCGCCAAGTTCCTCGACGAGGAGGAGGGATACCTGCGCGGACTGGTCGAAAAACTCCAGAGTTCCGGTGCCAATGTTTTAATCTGCCAGAAGGGAATTGATGATATCGCCCAACACTACCTTGCCAAGGCAGGTCTGTTCGCTGTCCGCCGCGCCAAGAAGAGTGACATGGAAGCACTCTCCAAGGCAACTGGTGCGCGCATAGTCACAAACCTCGATGACCTCACCGCTGAAGACCTCGGTTCTGCAGCCCGAGTCGAAGAGAGAAAAATCGGGGATTCAGACATGGTGTTCATCACCGGTTGTCCGGAAGCGAAGAGCGTCTCAGTTCTCCTCCGTGGGGGGACAGAACATGTGGTCGATGAACTCAGAAGAGCGTTCGATGATGCCGTGGGTGTCATCAGTGTGGCTTGGGAAGACGGCTCAATCCTTACCGGCGGCGGAAGCGTCATGGCAGCGCTCAGTCGAGAGTTGAGGACCTACGCCGAGGGCGTGGGTGGACGTGAGCAGATGGCGATAGAGGCATTCGCTGGAGCATTGGAAGTCATTCCACGGACCCTTGCAGAAAATGCAGGATTAGACCCTGTGAACACGATAATTGAACTTCGGAAGGCACACGCAGAGGGGAAGGGAACCTTCGGTGTGAATGTCTTTGAGGGTGGTGTGATGGATATGAAGGATGCTCATGTCATCGAGCCGATGCGAGTAGTCGAGCAGGCCATTCAGAGCGCCACCGAGACCGCCGTCATGATTCTCAGAATAGATGATGTGATTTCTTCCAAGGCGGTTGGTGGTGGTGACATGGACGGCATGGATTTTGACATGTGAGCCCGTTCCCTCACGCCTACCAGTTTGGACAGTGAGCATACCCTCCCTTTGGGCATGGATTTTGACATGTGAGCCCGTTCCCTCACGCCTACCAGTTTGGACAGTGAGCATACCCTCCCTTTGGGCATGGATTTTGACATGTGAGCCCGTTCCCTCACGCCTACCAGTTTTGATGATGCACGGACCCCAAGGTGCCCCTTTTCCTTCAGAAATAACCATCTTGGAAGAGGTTGGGCTGAGAGATTCTTCCTTGCCAATGGGGATGGGTGCGAGGATGAGAGGTGAGAGTAGTGGACGAGGAGATTCATCCTTGCCTATGCAGGTGGGTGGCGCGGTATGTTCAATAATCTACCTTCAGTCGAACAGTTCACCCAGCCTACGGCTGGGTAGGTGAGATGATGTCTGGAATCGTTGTTTGGATTGCTGAAGGATGCATCACATGCAACGCCTGTGAGGGCGAGTACCCCGAAGTATTCGTCGTCGAGGACGAGTCATGTTTCATCGTCGCAGATGCTCGCACTGATGGGGGATTCGACACCAATGAGGGTTCAATGTCGCCTCTGAAGGATGGGTTCGATTTGGAGGCGATTCAGGGCGCAGCCGAGGAGTGTCCAGTCGATGTCATTATTGTCGAAGTGGCAGGAACAGGAGATTCTGCAGTGGCGGTCGCTGACGAAGCGCCAGCGGAGACAGCAGATACCCCCGATGTCGATGTCGCAGCCGAGCCATCATCCTTGGATGGTGACAGAAGTGTATTGATTCTTTCCGGCTCCCAATCTGGGAATGCCGAGGGTGTCGCTAGCAAAGCGGCAAAGATGGCTGGTGACTTCGGACTCGAGGCGACTGTCAAATCGATGGATGAGGTGCAAATCTCAGACTTGGCCAGCAATCTCAGAATCATGGTCGTATGTTCGACATGGGGCGAAGGTGAGATGCCTGATAACGCCGAAGACCTATGGAACGCAGCAAACGAGGGTGATGCACCATCCCTTTCCGCCTCACACTTCTCGGTGTGTGGATTGGGTGACTCCTCATACGAATTCTTCTGCCAGTGTGGAATAGATTGGGATGGATGGTTCGCCGGAGCCGGCGCCAACCGTATCACCGAGAGGGTGGATTGTGATGTCGACTTCGATGGCCCTGCTGATGCTTGGATGACTTCAACTCTCGCCCATCTCGCCGCAGTCGACGGCGAAGGTGTGTTCCATGAAGAGAGGGTGGAAGCGATTCTCTCCGCTGCGTCCGGTGGCACATCAAGCCCATCAGCGGACGCGGCCTTTGACATTCCAAACCTCTTCGGCAAGGAAGTTCAACTCGATGTCAAGGTCTTTCGTTATGACCCCGCCACCTGCCTCTCCGGCCATGATGTGTGGCGATGCGCCGTCCCAGATTCCCTCAGCATCCTTGAACTCATGAGGCTCCTCAAATCGACAGAAGACGGTTCCCTTACCTTCCGAGATGGTGACGCAGACGATGCTACGACCGCCATCTCAGTCAATGGGAGAAACATTCTTCCCGGCAGAATGGCGGTCTCCCACTTTGCCAACTCGGATGGCGTCGCCACACTGCGGCTTGACCCCTTGGACGGATTCGAAGTGATAAGAGACATCTGTGTTGACCACACTGAATATCAAATCCACCTCGCCAACAGCGAACCGTGGATGCATGCGGCGAGCCGCGCTGGAGTGGCCAAGGCGCAGGGAGACATCGGTGCCATGGAAGCATCAGCAGCAACCAGCCAACATCTGATGACCGACATCCCCAGTTTCCAACTGCTACACGCCACATCGGACACTACACCACACAACCGCAATTACATCGGGCCAGCAGTGATTGCTCGCAAGTTCGCACGCTATAACGACCCACGCTCTTCCAAAGTCAGCAAGCAGAACATTCTCTCACTGCTCAGCTCTCCAGAAGGCGTCAAGGCGGAAGCCGACTTTTCCTCACTCAGACGAGCGGGAAGGGCGGGAGTGACGACTTCCAACACCCTGTTGCAAGGAAAGCGCTTGGTCCTCGAGCATACCGGATTCTCCGGTCCTCATGGAAGACATGTATGGTGGTTCACCGAGACGGTCAAACTTTCGGGGCAACTCAACGAGACGGCTCTGGCTGTAGCCACACTACGACTGGGGATGGTGAAGAATGTGGTCACGGGGGTTCTACCTCGTATGGCGATGGGCTTCACAAGAACGGGCGGTCCGATAATGCGTGACAAACAGGCTCTACTTCTCCCCCCTGCTTCTATAGGGAAGATGCCTAAGATGGTCAACAAACCTGTGGACAACCACCACGAGGTTGTTGCTCTGTTCAACAAATACGACAGGAGGTTCTGAAATGGCCAAGCACAAGTACGCATATTTCCCCGGCTGTGTGACGCTGAACTCTGCACGCGAGGTGCAGGATGCGATGCTCGCTCTAGCGAGGGCTCTGGACATCGAACTGATTCCCCTGAGTGGAGCGGCATGCTGTGGTGCTGGGGTGATGAAACAGGCCAACTGGGAACTACAAATCGCTCTCAACGCGAGGACCTTCGCTCAGGCCGAGGCGCAGGGTTTGGATGTACTTACTCCCTGTGCCACTTGCCAAGGCAACATGTCGGAGGATTTCATCAGATTGACTGAGGATGATGACCTTCGCGAGAAGGTAAACGAACAGTTGGAGGCTATTGCTGGGATTCGTTTCGAAGGGACGATGAAAATGCGTCACCTCCTGCATGTACTGGTGGAGGACATAGGTCTCGAGGCTGTTTCGGCTGCGGTGAAAAATCCCATCGACTTCCAAGTCGCCGGTTATTACGGCTCGGTAATGCAACAGGCGGAGGCGTGCGGTGATGACGATGTGAGTGACCCACATTACTTCGAAAAACTCATTGACGCCATCGGCGGGGTGCCGGTACACTATGACAGCAGGACACACAGCGTGGGTTTTCCTTCCCTTCTTTCCGAGGAGAAGACCGTGATGCGCATGACTGGCGCGGTTCTTGCTGATGCTAAATCCGAGGGTGCGAGAGTTCTGGCTTCCGCCTGCCCGCTCTCGCATATCAATCTCGACACCTATCAGGTGAAAGCGGCGAGAGAGTCCGGCATGGATGTACGCATTCCTGTCGTCCACCTCCCTGAACTCGTGGCATGGGCCCTAGGCTGTCACAACGACAGATTCGCTCAGTTCCGTACCCGTGTGCTGGTCATGGGTGATTGAGGCGCGGTTTTGGTCCACCAACTCTCAGACTGGTTCTTGCTGTGGGTGTGCGATTGCCGCACCCATTCTGTCTATAGGGCGTTTCAGCGACTCAGGAGGTCAATTATTCTCCCTGCGGTGGCATAACCTATTCCGCTGACCTCCACTACTTTCTCAGGCTTAGATGCGGCTAATTCCTGAATCGTTCCGAACTTCTCAAGGAGTCTTTTTGCGGTGACCGGGCCTACACCCGGCAGGGCAGTGAGAAGTGCTATCTTGTCACCTTCTCTCTCCACTCTCTGCTTGCTATCCAGTGGGTGTTCGGATTCGGTTGAGGCGGGAACTTCAGCCCCCGATGTCGATTCTTCGCCGCTGCCTGAATCGGTGGGCAGATGTGGGTCATCTCGTTGGCTGGCGCGTGTTCCTTCGAGGACAACCTCGCCACCATCACTGAGGGCGCTATCGATAATGCTGTCAGCAGCATCCACCGCCCTCTCTTCGCCACCCGTTGAAGCCCCCGGGGTCTGGGTGGCGAACCAATTTCCGTTGCCCTGCCCAATCTCAACTCGTTCCATTCTCGCCCTTGCCGCACTTGTAAGTGCTCCGGCAAGGGCTTGTTCTCGGCGGGCCGAGACAATGAGAAATCGCGCCGTTTCTTCGCCGTTCTGGGTGGTGACGACGGGTAGTCCGAGGTCAATTGTCAAGGTTGCGAGAGCCCCCATCAAGGCGTTGTGATGGACCGCCCTCTGGCTCAGAAGTCCACTTCCTTCGATGAGAAGTAGCGGTCTCGGGGCGGCGGCGACCAGTCTGTTGGCTTGCTCCAACAACCTGCCGTCGAGAAGGGAATCGACGAAATCCCGCACCCGCTTCCTCTCGATGAGAACCCTGTCGCCAATCTGGAAATCACCGACTGATAGGGTCTGAACATCCACATCAATTCCTTGCAGTCGCAAGGTTGCGGCGATTGTAGTGTTCATCTCGCGATGGTCAACGACGATTCTGCAGAGGCTCTCAGTCTCGGCGGCAAGTGGGTCGCGAGCGATGGTCGTCAGCGCCTGCACGATGTCCTCAGCCGCCTGAATTGAGACTTGCTCCCGCCGCTTCTCCAACTCTTCGCCATCGCTGGTCGAAGCGGGTACTTCATCTCCCAACTGTTCGTCTTGCTTCGCCTTCGCGGCTACGGAAGGAAACGATTCAAGGCCGGTCTGACCCTGCGGGCGTAACCGAGCCGGATTGAGGGGTTCAGCCCTGTCGTGATGGGTTGTGTTATCACCTCGAGCATCGACTTCTCTCACTCTCTCGATTCTCGATTCCTTCTCGCCGAGGGCGGGGGCCAATCGCTTCTTCTCCGCTTCCATGAATGAGTGGGCTGTTCCAACCGCACTTTCGGTACGGACTCGGAAGGCTTGGAGATATTCCTTCGGGTCATCATCCAGCGGCCTCCCCATCTCTCGCCTCGCCTGGGCTATCGCCTTCTGCATCCTCTTCTCACGGGAGAGAGCGGAGGCGCGAGCCCCTTCATCACGAGTATCTCTGGCTATGAGAACAAATACCGAACCAGACCTGTGTCGGCCGGTTCTGCCTCGTCGCTGTATATTCCTGATTTCACTTCCGACCGGTTCGTAGAAGATGACTCGGTCTGCACGAGGCACATCCAACCCCTCCTCGCCCACAGAAGTCGCTACAAGGACATTGAACTCCCCATCCCGAAATCGGTTCAGTACTTCCACCTGTTTCTTCTGTGACATTCCGACGCTCCCCTTGCGGGTGGTTTGGCCGACGAATCTGACCGGTTTGGCTGGGTGGGAATCGGATAGTCGTCTGGTGATTTCGTCAACCGTGTCTCGAAAATGTGCGAAGACTATGACCCGACTCTCTGCATCCTCCTCCAACTGGTCGAGGGTGAGGTCCACCGTGCGCTGAACCTTCTCATGTAACTCCGGACTCTCTCTGAGAACCTCTATGAGTTGCTCTATTCGTGGGTCCTGAATGAATGCGCTCGCCCCCTTGTCACCCTCTTCAGCAGTCGCCTTTGTTCGCTTGAGATACTCCCTTGTGGCGGCGACTCCCTGACTGAGGAGGTAGCCGATGAGATTCAATAGCCGTTGAGCCTGAGCCGCCTTTCGAGCCGCTCCGAAGGCGAGGCCCTCGCCCTTGTTGATGGCGAGTTGTATTCGCCCCCTCGTCTCGTTCAGTTGGCGGCTGGTGAGCGGCCCGGAGTGGGCGTGATAGCCGAGCCTTCTGAGTTGCTCGACGAGCATGTCAAGCCAGAGTTGCAATGGCCCGACCATCACTTTCAGCCCCTCATCGACTTTGACCAACTCCTCCCTCACTCTGAGACCTGCTGCATAGGGGGCCAGCATGGCATCATCGGCGGTGCGGGAGTGGATGCGCTTCACCCCCAACCGCTTGCAGACTGCGCTCACATCCTCCTTGGTCGAACCGGGTGATGCGGTGGCCGCGAGAATCAAAGGATTCGCCGCCAATTGGCGATACAACTCCCCTAACTCAGCCACCGCGTTTCTGCCTTTGGAGTGGTGTCCCTCGTCGATGACGAGGATTGAGACATTCGTAAGGTCAATCGAACCCCTCTGCACATCATTTCTGATTACTTGCGGCGTGGCGACGATTATTTCAGCGGTTTTCCAAATCCGTTGCCGTTTTTTCCACACTATGGACCCGTTCATCGCAACAATTTCCGGACCGTTCTCCTCCCTCACCATCACCTCCATCAAGTCACGATGGTGTTGGTCTATCAGAGCATTCGTAGGGGCGACGAGAAGGGCTTTTCCCCCGACAACTCGCAACCTCTCGGCGATGACCATCCATTCTACAGGCGTTTTTCCAAGCGCTGTCGGCAGCACCAGTAGTGTAGGTGTGGCGAGGCAGTCTGCGACTGCCTCTATCTGGTATCCCCGCGCCTCAACAGCCCCCTGAGAAAGGCGAGGATGCTCAATGAAAGCGGCCATGCTCACCTACTCAAGAGGTCACGGTTCAAAATGGTTGACCCCAATCCCAATCCTCTATGGTCACCCGCGTAACGGGTTGAACAACTTGAGGGAGAGGGTCGAACCAGCGCCCAACACAATCATGTAAAATGAGTGGCGAATCACCCGCACGAAGGGAGCGAAATCGTGAGAGCCCGCCTCTCCGCTGACGGACACACCACATACCCCGGCACGAAGGGAGCGAAATCGTGAGAGCCCGCCTCTCCGCTGACGGACACACCACA
>CAYFFQ010000013.1:45427-61283 GCA_964342465.1 uncultured Candidatus Poseidoniales archaeon
TACCCCGGCACGAAGGGAGCGAAATCGTCGACGGGTGACGACGAGACCGTCCGGCTGGGACATACCCCGCACGAAGGGAGCGAAATCGTCGACGGGTGACGACGAGACCGTCCGGCTGGGGCATACCCCGCACGAAGGGGGCGAAATCGTCTACGGGTGACGACGAGGCCGTCCGGCTGGGACATACTCCGCACGAAGGGAGCGAAATCACTTGCAGAGACAGTCATACATCCTTTCATGCCCCCTTTCAGGCAGCAGTTCACCTTGGGTTGGGTTCATAAGGGGGTGGTTGGTCGGCGAGTCGCTCACATAGTGAGGTACCAGACACAGAGGGCAATGTTTCAGACAACCCAGACCCCGGAAATCCATCTGTGAAATCCGGTTGGTGTCACGGTGCTTCCTTCGCTGTGTGCGCCGGCGAGACGCCGCTTCGGCGGTCATTCTCGTTGAAAATCACCCTTAACAGGGAGGAACCCACATGGGAGACAGACACCGACCGAAGCGAGGCAGCATGGCGTTCAGCCCGCGCAAGCGGGCAGCCCGACAGAGCGGGCGCGTCAAGTCATGGCCTGAGAATGGCAGCAGCGAAGTCAAAGTGCAAGGTTTCGCCGGATTCAAAGCCGGAATGAGCCATGTTCTGATTCGCGATGAGAACCGAGGGAGTCCGAGTGCAGGACAGGAAGTCCGCAAAGCAGTGACAATCGTCGAGACTCCACCGATGCGCGTCCTCGGAGTGAGGGGATACCGCCAGACCGTCTACGGAAAGCAGACCGCTGGCGAGGCGTGGGCAGAAAGTGAGACAATCGCCGAATCTCAGCCGAATCTCACCCGCCGTGTGCCGAAGCGCGCCGGTCACGACAGTTCCGGCAAAATGCAATCTCTGAAGGAGATGGCAGAGAGTGGCGAATTGGTCGAGGTTCGCATCATCGTCTCCTCACAACCTGAAACCGTCAAGTCCATCCCATCCAAGACACCGGAAATCATGGAAATCGGCCTTACCGGAGCATCCATCCACGATAGAATCGTCTGGGCCGAGGGGCATCTCGGTGGCCTGTTGGGCATCGATGACGTGTTCTCCCCCGGCAGTGATGTCGATGTCATTGGTGTGACCAAGGGTAAGGGTTGGCAGGGCTCCATCAAGAGGTGGGGCATCAAGTTGTTGAGTCACAAGAACAGCAAACGCCGAAGACAGGGCGGAAACATGGGTGACTTCGGAACAGGATATGTTCGCAAGACCATCCGCCAAGCCGGTCAGACAGGCTACCACCAGCGCACCGAATTCAACAAAAAGGTGCTGAAAATCTCTTCACCCGACGATGATGAGGTGACTCCAGAGGGTGGATTCCTCAATTACGGAGAAGTCACCAACCAATACATGGTCGTTCAGGGCTCACTCCCGGGGCCTGCGAAGAGACTGATTAGATTCAGAGAAGCGGTCAGACCGCGCCGAAATCAAGAGCCTCTTGAGATCACCTACCTCTCCACATCGAGCAAGCAGGGGGCCTGAAGATGAAGGTCAAAGTGATGAATCTGGTCAACAGCGTTGAGCAGGAGGAGTTTGAGGCGGGACTGCTTTCAGAGCATTACTCAGTCGAGGCATCAGCCGGCAAGGCCGTTGAGTTGCCATCTTGCTTCTCGTCCGATATCCGAGTCGACATCATCCGTGATGCAGTTCACGCCTCGCGCGCCAACCGCCGACAGGCGTACGGTCACCGCAGGCATGTCGGTAGACGACGACCCCAGCCAGGCATGAAGCACAGCGTGGAGTGGTGGGGCAAGGGCCGTGGTGTGGCGAGAATCATGCGAAAGAGTGGCGAGAGCACCGGTGCAGAGAATCCGCACACCCGCGGAGGTAGAAGGGCACACGGGCCACTTGTCGAGAAGGATTGGTCTCAGAAGGTCAATTCCAAGGTTCGCAGGCAGGCGCGCGATTCATCCATCGCCGCCACCGCTGACAGCGAGCTCGTTTCCCAGCGCGGGCATCGCTTCAACGACAACGTCTCCTTTCCAATCATCATCGGCGACTACATTGAAGAGCGAGACGGCGACAAGGAGTCATACTCGGTAGAAGAGATTCCTCTTGCCTCCTCGACACGCAAGTTCATCGCCATGATGGAAGGACTCGGCCTCGGCGCAGACCTGAACAGAGCGAAGAGCGGTCGCTCCATCCGCGCCGGAAAGGGCAAGATGCGCGGCCGCCGCCGGCGCACACCAAAATCGATTCTGCTGGTGGTTAGCCAGATGGATGGGCTTGCCAAGGCGGCGAGAAATGTCCCCGGTGTCGATGTCGTGGCAGCAAAGGACCTCAGTGCAGAGGACCTTGCACCAGGTGGCGACGCAGGTCGGCTGACCGTGTGGACGAAGGCAGCCATAGAGGCATTGGAGTGATTGAAATGGACCCTTACAAAGTTATCATCATGCCGTGGATTACGGAGAAGTCACTGGAGGCTCGAAGAGTCTCCGACATCGATGAAGGTTACTTCCAGAACAACAATCGGCTTGAATTCATAGTCCATGAAACCGCGACCAAGGCTGACATCAAGGAGGCGGTGGAACGCCTCTTTGAAGTCGAGGTCGCCAAGGTGAACACCCGCATCACCAAGCGTGGTAAACACGCCAGCGTCAAGATGGCGCCTGGATTTGATGCGGATGTGGCAGCGCAGAAGTTGAGCGCATTCTGATGAGGTGGTGAATTATGGGAAAGAGAATTCGTGCACAGCGCAGAGGTTCAAGCCCGAAGAACAGGGTTTCGAGCCACAGGTTCCCCGGTGCTTCGCGCATCCCTAGGGGTGTAGAGGAAGTCGCAGAAGTGGTAGAACTGGTCCACAGTCCTGTCCACACAGCCCCACTGGTCCGTGTCAAGTTGGCGGACGGGAGTGAGACCCACCTCGTCGCCACTGAAGGTGTTGCCGTTGGTCAGGAGATCGCCATCGGCGGAAATGTACGGCTCAAGCCGGGCAACATCACTGAACTCGGCCAGATACCGGAAGGTACACCTATCAACAATGTCGAGATGCGCCCAGGTGACGGAGGTAAAATCGCTAGAAGTGGTGGCAATTCCGCCACCCTTGAGACCCGCATGGGTGACAAGGTCAGAATCAGAATGCCGTCAGGGACTCTCAAGGACCTGCCTGCTGCGTGTCGGGCAACCATCGGAGTCTTGGCTGGTCACGGCCGCACCGAGAAGCCTCTGATGAAGGCCGGTGCGGCATACTATCGCGCCAAGGCGCGCGGCAAACTCTACCCAACAGTCAGTGGAGTGGCGATGAACCCCGTAGACCACCCTCATGGTGGGGGTAACCATCAGGCGGTTCACGGACCCAACTCGGTTGCTCGCAACTCACCTCCTGGCCAGAAGGTCGGTAACATCGCACCGAGTCGAACTGGCCGCTCGCGAGGGAAGAAGAAGGAGTGATGATTCATGGCTCGTCGAAAGAAGAAGGGATTCACCAAGCCGAAGGCTGTTCGCCGAGCAGCACGCAAGAGGAAAATGGGTGTAGCAGAACGGCGCAAGCGAGAGTTCACCTACCGCGGCTACCGGATGGAGGAGTTGCTGGAGATGCCGCTAATCGGTTCGGAGGAATCCCCCGACACCATCGCACTCATCGAAATCTTACCAGCACGCACCCGCCGCTCACTCGCCCGCGGTCTGCCGAGGGAGTGTACCCATTTCCTCAACCGCATCACCGCTGCATCAGAGGGCGACACCGTCAGAACCCACCGTCGTGATATGCCGGTTCTGCCCGTCATGGTCGGCAAGGTCGTAGGAATCTACAACGGCCGTGACTTCGTGGATGTTGAGATTAAACCCGAGATGATTGGGCACTACCTAGGAGAGTTCGCCGCGACCCGACGCCGTCCAGTACACACTGGCCCCGGTGTGGGTGCAACACGGTCGAGCAAGCACGTGGCATTGAAGTGAGGTGGGATGGATGAGCAGAGACAGAAATAAACCCCAACCTGGATACACCCAGTATCTTGATGGCAATAAGTTGGCTACTGCCCGTGTAACGGGGGCACATGTTCACCACAAGCATTGTGTGCAGATCGCCCGTAAAATCAAGGGGATGTATGCCGGTAGTGCGATTGAATATCTCAAGGAAGTCATCGCGGGACGGATGGCGGTTCCCTACACAGTACGCCACCGACAAGGCAGAGGTGGAAACACCATGGCAGGTCACCGAAGGGGCAAGATGGGCCCGGGGAAGTTCCCTCGAAAGGCATCAGAGGTCTACATCAAGTTGATTGAGAGCGCCATGGACAACGCCCGCCAACATCATGAGGAGATCGAGGCGGAAGAGATGCAAATCACCCACGTGGCCGCACATCGAGGGCAGGTTTCACGGAACATGCGCCCGCGCGCCCGCGGGCGCGCCACCGCATCAAATCATTATCAGGTGAATCTAGAATTGTTCCTAGAGCACTTCGACGACGAAGATTTTGAAGACGAGGATGAGTTCTGAGGAGGGGATGAAATGGGAAAAACCAACCAAATCCGCCAGTTTGTTGACCGTAATGTCGAGCGGCAACTGGTCCGCGAATATCTTCGTAATGAGACCGAGAGGGCTGGCTTCGGGGGCCTCCACTTCGAGCGCGCATTCGATAGCGGAAGTATCTGCACCAAGGTGACCGTGCAAGCGGAGCGCGTCGGCATGGTCATCGGCCGTCAAGGCAAGATCATCAACGAATTACAGAATCGCATCGCCACCGATTTCAATCTTGAAAATCCGAAACTTCAGGCGGAAGAAATAGAGAATCCAGCTCTCAACGCTCAGGTCATGGCGAGCAAACTCGCCAGCGCCTTGGAACGTGGTTGGTATTTCCGCCGAGCCGGCCACAGCACAGTCCTAAATGTGATGGAGGCGGGGGCAAAAGGCTGTCTCGTCATCATCGCCGGAAAACTGACCGGCTCACGCCATCGAACCGAGAAGTTCACCAAGGGTCACATCAAGTATTGCGGAGAGACCGCCATCGAGCACATGGACATCGGGCAGGCGACAGCCGTAGTCAAACTCGGTACAATCGGTTGCACCGTCGCATTGATGAAGCCTGGAACCAAATTACCTCACGAAGTGGAAATTACCAGCCGAGTCGATTCTGGCCTTGGCCCCTATGTTCCACCATCCATCATAGAAGCGCCTGTTGAGGAACAGTCACTCACTGAGGAAGAAGCTGAGGATGAACTCTCAGCATTAGAACAACTCGAAGCAGAGTTGAGAGCTACAGAAGAGGCGGCGGCTGAACAAGCCGACGCCGATGCCGAGGCTGAGGGCGAATCCGACACGGAACCCGAAGCCGAAGCCCAAGGAGAATCCGACACCGAGGCCGAGAGCGGCACTGATACCGAAGCCGCTGAGATGGCTGCCGACACGCCAGAATCCGAAGCCCAAGGAGAATCCGACACCGAGGCTGAGAGCGGCACTGATACCGAAGCCGCTGAGATGGCTGCCGACACGCCAGAATCCGATGAGGGAGGCGATGAATGATGACCAACCTCTCAGCCAGAGAAATTGACAATATGTCAGCCGAAGCCCGCCTCAAGCGCTTGGCAGAACTCAAGGAAGAGATGCTGCAGTTGCGCGCAGAACAGGCTCTAGGCGGCTCAGCCAGCAATCCCGGAGCCTACAAGCAGGTCCGTCGCAGCATCGCCCGCTTGAAGACCAAGATCAAAGAATCCAGAAAGGAGTAGAATTGAATGGCAAGCATTTGCAATCTGTGTGGTCTGCCGGAAGAACTCTGTATATGTCAGGAAATAGCCAAGGAACAACAGAAAGCAGTCATTTCAACAGTCAGAAGGAGGTATGGGAAGATGGTCACGATAGTCGAGGGAATCGATGATACCGCCATAGACATCCACCAACTGGCGAAGAAACTCAAGTCATCATGTGCGAGTGGTGGCACCGTTAAGGGGCGAACCATCGAACTTCAAGGTGAGCACAAAAAGAGGGTGGCGAAGGTTCTCGAACAGAATGGCTATCAGGTGGAGGTGCGCTGAATGAATCATTGGCACACGCAGTGGTTGTCTCACACTATTGAGGTGGTCTCCTCAACCGACCCGACACTGGTTGGCCGTCACGGTGTGGTCGTTGGCGAAAGTCAGCGAACCATAACAATCCAAAGCGAGTCTGGAGTTGCCATTTTGGCGAAAAATGTAATTGATTTCACTATCGATGGCAGCGAACCTGTCGTCGGTAGAATGGTCTGTCAGAGGACAGAAGACCGAGTTCACAAGAACTACAGGAGGAATTGAAATGCGAGACATCGGAATTGATGTAAAGACGCCGGACGGCGAATGGGATGGGGATGCGAATTGTCCCTTCTACGGCAGCCTGAGGGTGAGAGGACAGATCATTGAAGGAACCGTGACCGCACTCGGTATGCACCGAACAATCGTCGTCGAGAGGCAACACACCCGTCACATGCAGAAGTTCGAGCGATTGGAGAAGCGCACCCGCCGTTATCCGGCCCACCTCCCATCCTGTATCGGCGATGTGGAAGTCGGCGATTCCGTGCGTATTATGGAGTGCCGCCCACTTTCCAAGACCGTCACCTTCTGTGTCATTGAAAGGGGGTATGAAGAGTGAAGGGATTGTCTGGCAGAGTCACACGCGGTCTACCAACCGAGGCGAAGATGAACTGTGTTGACAACAGCGGGGCGAAGATAGTCCAACTCATCTCTGTCCTCAAGATAGGCGGTGTGGCTCGCAGATATCCGTCCGCTGGCGTTGGAGATATGGTCAATGTGACCGTACGCCGTGGAACTCCGGAGCGACGCCGTCAGGTGTTCAAGGCTGTCATCGTGCGTCAGAAGAGGCCATACGGCCGTGCCGATGGGACTCGTGTACAGTTCGAAGACAATGCTTGCGTACTCGTATCGAACGAAAGAGGCGAGTTGATTGGAACCGACATCAAGGGTCCCGTTTCGAGAGAATCGGCGGAACGGTGGCCGAGAATAGCCGCCACTGCCAAACAGATTGTGTGAGGTGAAATGATGAAGAGCAGTAAACCCAGCAAGCAGCGAATTCGGGCAACTCGCGCCCCTCTTCACACCCGAAGAAAGCGTATCAGAGCGCGCTGCCTCGACCCGACATTTCCCAATGTGCGCAATGTCACCGTGCGCGTTGGAGACCGCGTATCCGTCCGTCGTGGTGACTGGGGAAACCCCAGCCATGACAAGGACGATGGTGGCAAGCGTCGCGGTGGAGAGAGAGGCAAGGAGGGTGTTGTTGCCGAGGTCATCGGTATCGACACCGGAACCGGTCGCATCTTCATAGAAGGGGTGGCACAATCAACCTCTGAATCGAAGGCCGAGGGAATCCCTATCCATGCATCGAATGTCGTCGTCGTCAAGGTGAACGATGGCGATGTGGTGCGATTGAAGAAGTTGGAAGAGCGCAACAGAGGCGATGAATAATGAGTTCGAATCACCGTAAGAGACTGGCCATGCCGAGGACTTGGGCTCTGCCGCGCAAGAGAACTGTGTGGATTAGCAAAGCCGACCCGTGCGGCCACCCACATGAGATGTGCATGCCTCTTTCCGTCATCATCCGCGACGAACTTGGGCTCGCTCAGAGCAAGAGGGAGGTCAAGCGGATGCTCGCAACTCGCCAGATTCTTGTCGATGGGCGAGTCCCAAAGAGCGTTGATAGAGGTGTAGGACTGATGGATGTCCTCACTATCGGAGATGACAACTACCGCGGCATCCTCGACCAGAGAGGCAAACTCAGGTATCTGCAGATTTCACCATCTGAAGCGAAAAGCAAGATTTGCAGAATCAATGGCAAGACCACCGTCAAAGGTGGCATCACCCAATACAATCTTCACGATGGAAGGAACATCATGTTGGACAAGGCCACCGCCTACAACACCGGTGACAGTTTGGTGATTTCACTTCCTGACCAGACCGTCCGCGGCCACCATGCATTCGAGGACGGCGCCAAAGCCTATCTCATTGGTGGCACTCACGTGGGGACAGTCTCCAAGGTCAAGTCATTGACCGTCAAGCGCTCATCCATGGAGAACGAGGTTTCATTCCCAGAGTTCGGCACAGTCAAGCGAAATGTCTTCATTCTCGGCGAATTCAAGATTCCGGAGGTGGCTGAATGAGCGATGCCAACCCAATGCTCCAACCCCGCATCACCAAGGTGACCGTTCACATCGGAGTCGGGGAGGGCGGTTCACGCCTGCAACTTGCAGAACAGGTTCTCACTCTTCTCACCGGTGCAACACCACAGCGGACCATTGGAAAGACAACCAACCGCGACCTCAAAGTGCGCGAAGGAGCTCCAATCGGCTGCAAGGTGACTCTCAGAGATGCAGACCTCATCAATAAATTCCTCACCGATGCCTTCTGGGTTAGGGAAAAGACCCTCCCCGCCTACAATGTTGACCAGCAGGGTAATCTTTCCTTCGGTATCGCCGATTACACAGATTTCCCTGAAATGAAGTATGACCCAGATATTGGAATCTTCGGGATGGATATCAATGTCGTTCTTGAGCGTCGAGGTCACAGAGTCAGTCGCCGCCGCCGCCAGAAGGCGAAGGTCGGCGCAAAACACAATGTCAACCGTTCCGAGTCACAGGCTTGGTTCAAGGACAAGTTCGGACTAACACTTCTGGAGGAGTGAAGATGGGTAAAGAACACGGAATCGAAATCGGTCGTGAATCGGGCTGCCGCAGGTGCGGACGCAAGCGAGGTATGATTCGCCGCTACGGGCTGAGATTGTGCCGGCAGTGTTTCCGCGATATCGCGCCGGAGTTGGGGTTCAAGAAGAACAGTTGAAGGAGGGATGAAGTAATGCAATTCGATCCATTGAATGATGCCTTTGTGAGCATCTATAACGCTGAAATGGCGGGACACTACGAAGTGACTGTGAAGCCTGCGAGCAAGTTGCTCGGCAGACTATTGAACATCATGGCAGAGAGCGGTTACATCGGTCAGTATGAGGAAATCAAGAACGGCCGCGGTGGCGGATACAGAATCGAACTGGTCGGAGCCATCAACAAGTGTGGAGTCATCAAGCCACGCCACTCGGTCAAGTGGGCCGACTTCGACAAGTGGGAGTCTCGCTACCTGCCTGCTCAGGATTTCGGCCTGCTCCTGATGACCACCAATCAAGGTGTGATGCACCACTATGATGCGAAGGAGGGGTCAATCGGCGGGCGCTTGCTGGCCTATGTCTTCTGAGGTGATAATATGGTTAAATTAGACCAAATCAACCATGAAATCACCCTTCCCGAGGGTGTCACGGCATCGATTTCCGCCACCGAACTGACCGTCAACGGGACAAAGGGTTCCCTCTCGAGGAACTTCACCCACTCCAAGGCGAATGTCTCCGTATCAGACAACATCGTCTATGTCCAGTGTGAACTGCCGCGACGAAAGGAGAAGGCGATATGCGGTACTTGGCGAGCCCACATCAACAACATGGTCCGAGGAGTTTCTGAAGGATTTGAATACCGCCTGAAGGCAGTCTATTCTCACTTTCCGATGACCCTCAGTGTATCTGGGGCCAACTTCGAAATCAAGAATCTGTTCGGAGAGAAGGTGCCTCGCATAGCCAAGTTGAAGTGGCCTCTGAGCGAGGTCGAGGTCAGAATTGAAGGGAAGAGCGATGTCATCGTCAGTGGAATGGACCGCGAAAAGGTTGGGCAGACAGCCGCCATCATCGAGCGTGCGTGTAGAATCCGCCGACGTGACCGGAGAATTTTCCAAGATGGAATCTATATCGTCTCAAAGGGGGCGAACTGAGGAGGGATGAATGATGTCTGAATATGATGACATGACAGTTGCGGAACTCAAGGAATTGCTCAGAGAAGCAGGACTGGCGGTGTCGGGTAAGAAGTCCGACCTCATCGCCCGTCTGACAGAGGCGGAAGGTGAACCAGTTGAGGAGATCGCGACCGAGGCTGATGATGCAGAGGATGCTGACTTCGAGTCCGAAGCCGACCTCGATGATGACGACTTTGATGATGACGACTTCGATGATATAGACGAATGGGATGATGAGGAGATGATTCACATCGCCCGTCAGAAGGCCGTCATCGATGACGCCACCCGCCAAGCGCTCGGCCTCCGCAACGACCAATCGCGGAAGCAACCCGCCTTCCGCCGTCAGGAGTGGTACCGTTACAAGCGTCTCTCCCGCAGTGGCTGGCGCAAACCAAAGGGGATGGACAGCAAGCAGCGCAAGAACAAGAAGTGGCGCACACCGATGGCCCGAATCGGCTACGGCAAGGTCGCAGCAGCGAGGAACCTTCACCCATCCGGATTCTCCGAAATCATGGTCCACCGTCCACAGGACCTCGACGAGATAGACCCCAAGACGGAAGCGGCTCGAATCGGGCGAACCGTCGGCAAGCGCAAGCGCGCTGCCATTCACGAGAAGGCAGATGAACTCGGGATTAGGATTCTCAACAGAAGGAGTGGTGTCTGATGCAACTAAGTAATCAGAAGAGGCTGGCTGCGGAAATCCTCTCTGTCCAACTCGGCGAAGAGGTTGGACAGAACCGCGTTTGGATAAACGACAACTACCTCGAGCAAGTCAGCAGCGCCGTCCAGAAGGAAGATATCCGAGAACTCATCGACATGGGATACATTCAGGCTAAACCCGTCAAGGGAACGAGCAGAGTGCGTGCCAACAAGAACGCCCAACAACGCGCCAAGGGCAGACGCAAGGGTGTGGGTCGTCGTAAGGGTTCAGCAAACGCAAGAAACCCGCGGAAGAACCGTTGGATGCGCACAATCCGCGCTCAGAGAAGGGTTCTGAAGGACCTGCGTGGTGAGGGTGTCATCAACCCCGGCCAATACCGGTATTACTATCGCAAAGCGAAGGGGAACTCCTACCGAAGTATTGCTCACTTGAAGTCGAACATGAAGAACGACGGAATTGAACTCGGAGGTGACGAGTGATGGCGTATGGGAAGAAACAGCGACGTAAGTACGCACGGAGAGAACATGGGCAGACCGACTACCGCCGTCGCCTCAAGTTGTTACGTGGTGGGGAGCCACGCGCCGTAGTGCGCGTGACCAACACTCAAACCATCTGTCAGTTGGCCGGATACCGGCCGGATGGAGATGCAATTTTGGCGGAAGCAAGTGGTAGTTCACTAGTGAAGGACCACAAGTGGCCGAAGGATGCTTCCCGCAAGTCGGTTCCAGCATCCTACCTCGTCGGATTCGCCCTCGCCAAGTCCGCTATCGCAGCTGGTCACGAGAGTGCTGTTTTGGATATTGGTCTCGCTGCATCCACCAGAGGCAACCGCGTCTTCGCCGCCCTCAAGGGAATGGTTGACGGTGGATTGGATATTCCTCATGGCGAGGGCATCCTCCCTGACGACGACCGCCTTGCCGGCGTCCACATTTCAGATTCAATCGCCGAATCAATTGAAACGAGTAAGAAATCAATCGAGGGGGCCTAGTAGATGAGTGATGAGGAATTCAAGCCGATAACTGAAGAATCCGCCCCTGGCCTGATTCTTGCTTACCACCCTGCCCCTGAGCCGGAGTTGGGACGCCACCGCAGGAGGAAGGGAGGCTACAATGCGATGGTAAACCTCCGTCAATGGACACCTAAGACTCGCCTTGGAAGAATGGTGAGGAACGGTGAAATCATCACCATTGAGCAGGCACTCCGAAGCCGTCTGCCCATCCGCGAGGTGGAAATAGTCGATGCACTTCTTCCAAATCTCGAGGACGAGGTCATCAATGTCAACATGATTCAGAGGATGACCGACAGCGGACGCAGGGTGCGATTCAATGTCATGGCTGCCGTGGGTAACAGTGACGGATATGTCGGTCTCGGCATGTGCAAAGGAAAAGAAGTCGCAGCGACGATTCGTAAGGCGATTGACACAGCCAAACTCAACATCATACCAGTCATGCGCGGCAACGGTTCGTGGGAATCGGGAATCGGTGCAGGGAAGAGCGTGCCGTTCAAGATAACCGGCAGAGCAGGTTCAACCAGAGTCACCTTACTTCCAGCACCGGCTGGCAAGGGGTTGGTCATTGGTGCCAAGGGCAAGGTCGTTCTCCGCCTCGCCGGCATCGAGGATATCTATTCGCGCACACATGGCCAGACTCGTACCACCATCAACTTCGCTCGCGCAACTTACAATGCTCTTCAAAACCTCAATGCATCAAAGGTGAGTGCCGACCAGAAGAAGCGTCTTCATATGACTTCGGGAAGGGTGGTGGACGAATGACTTGGCTGGTAATCAGAGTCCGTTCCGACATCGGTGTCCGAAGAGACATCAAGCAGACCATGCACAACCTCAACCTGACCCGCGTCAACCACGCTGTACTCATTCCTGAGAATGATGCATACGCAGGGATGTTGCGAAAGGCGAAGGACTACATCACTTGGGGTGAGGTGGATTCTGAAACCATCACCACCCTCATCACCGAAAGGGGTCGGCTGATGGGTGACAATCCAATAACAGATGATGTCATCGATGAATCAACAGAATACAAGAGCATCAGCGAATTCGCTGGCGCCATTGCAGCAGGCGAGGCCACCACCAAGAATGTTGAGGGGATGAAACCGGTCTTCCGCCTCCACCCACCACGAGGGACTCAGGGGATGGGTGGAATCAAGCGCGCCTTCACAGTCGGTGGCGCACTCGGTAACAGAGGTGACGCCATCTCAAAGTTGGCGCTGAGGATGATTTGAGGAGTTGATTGAAATGGTATCAAGGACCAATAAATTCCGAGGAAGAAGCCGATATCACGGCCGCGGGAAAAAGGCCGGCAGAGGAGCAGGCAAGCGTGGTGGCCGTGGAAACGCCGGTCTTAACAAACACCGAGTCATGACGCGTATCAAGTATATGCCGAAACATTGGGGGATGCACGGATTCAACCGTGACCCCAGTCTGCGTACAGTCTATGTCACTGCCAATGTATCACAACTCTCAGACATCGCCGGAGATGATGATTCCATCGACCTTTCATCCTTCGGAATCGACAAACTACTCGGTTCGGGTAGAATCGAAAGAGCCCTCTCAGTCACAGTCGCACAAGCCAGCGCCAAAGCGGTGGAAAAGGTTGAGGCTGCTGGTGGTTCAGTGACCCTCGCAGATGACGACGGTGAGTGGGACGAGTGGGAAGAGGAGTGATAGGCTCTTCATGACGGGAAACGCTGAAATGAGGGATGTTCAAGGGGCGAGACAATATGGCAGTCAGAAAACCCTCCGCATTCGGCATCACCGCCGTATCCCTCGTCTACTGGGGCGCCCTCTTCTGGTGGAAGAAGGACGACCTGCTCGGCAGTGACCGAGATGCGATGATTTACGCGGCTGAGATGTTCGGCCTCTCTGTTCTCTATGTCGCCTGGGTTCTCTGGGCTATGCAGCGAGACCTTCCAGAGAATATCAAGCAGATAAAGTTCATCGGCTCTTCAGCCAAGTTCTTGATGTGGCTCGCCATTATGGGCGTCTTCTTCTATTGGGCGCTACAGGATAGCCAACAGGTCGGCTTCCTCTTCGTAGGTATCGGGTTGCTCGGGTTGGGTACGGGACTTGCCTTAGCCTGTCTCGTCTACACCGGAGAGGAGAGCAGCCGACTATACGCGCTCAGGAGATTAGTCGATGTCTACCCCACCATCACCAAACCGGATGGACACGTCCGATTCAATCAGAAACTGATGACCACCACAATCGTTCTCGTCATCTACTTCATGATGACCAATGTGATGATATGGGGTCTTGCAGAGTCTACTATGGACATCTTCTCATCATTCAGAGCAATCATGGCTGGTGCCTCTGGTTCAATCATGCACCTTGGGATAGGCCCCATCGTCACCGCCTCCATCATCATGCAACTATTCGCTGGTGCCAAAATCATCAACCTCGACCTACAGGACTCCGATGACAAACAACTCTACCAAGGTGTGCAGAAGATTCTCGTTCTACTGATGATTCCTGTAGAATCAATACCGCAGGTCTACGGTTTCCTCGACCCGCACGAGAATGTCATAGAGATGTTCGGTATCGGCTGGGCCAACGCCCTGATTGTCTCGCAACTATTCCTCGGCTCATACCTCGTCTTCCTGATGGATGAACTGGTCAGCAAGTGGGGTATCGGTTCTGGTATATCCCTGTTCATCGCAGCAGGTGTCGCTCAATCGACATTCGTGGGGACCCTCTCACCGCTGCCCATCTCACCGGGTGAATACAGCATGCAGAATCCACCATCAGGTGTGCTGCCGATGATTCTCTACACCCTCCGTACCGCCACGAACTCAGAACTGGTCTCACAAAACGGATTTGAGATGATATTATTGAATCATGCCAATCCGCTCGTCGCACTCTTCTCATCGGTGATAGTGTTCCTCATAGTGGCGTATGCCGAGTCGAGTAAACTGGAATTACCCCTCACGCACGGGAAGGTCAGAGGACACCGTGGGAAATACCCAATCCGCCTGGTCTATGCGAGCAACATTCCGGTCATTTTGATGGCTGCCCTGCTCGCCAACCTGAACATGTTCACCCTCCTCTTCTGGTCGCACCCATTCCTCTCCACCGTACCGGTCTTAGGGGCAAACGGGGCGTGGAGCATCTCGCCTTGGTTGGGCTCCTATGAGGTCGGTTCGACCACCGCTTCTGACGGCTTTGCCTGGTATGCCTCTATGGTCAGTGGGGTTCAATCTTGGCTGATACCCCTCCTCGACCAACGAGGCGATGGATTCGGCCATGAATTGTGGCAGATAATGCTGCATGTATTCACCTATGTGACGGTAATGACGCTCGGCTCGATGGTATTCGCCAAGTTCTGGATTGAGACCACAAACATGTCAGCGAAGGATGTCGCCAAGCAGATAGAAAACACAGGTATGCAGATACCAGGATTCAGGAAGAATCCCGTTGTCCTTGAAAGGATTTTGGAGAGATATATCCCGCCGGTCACGCTGTTTTCAGGAGCATTCGTCGGACTGCTCGCGGCCGGCGCTGACCTGCTCGGAACTGTCGGCAACGCCTCTGGGACAGGATTGCTCCTGGCTGTTGGAATCATATTACGTACCTATGAACAGATTCAGAAGGAACAGGCGATGGAGATGCATCCATTCATGAGGGAATTCTTCGGCGCTGAATGAACGCACTTGGAATTGATTAAAGTGATTGCTTTGCTGAATTACGGCGGCGTCGGCTGCGGTAAAATCCGCTTCCAGAGCGCAGCCTCGCCGCCGTCTGAAATCGCAATCGCGAATCACGTGCGTTCATTCAGCGCCTCAGAGTCTGTTGATTCCACATCGATTGAACTCAGACACTTGGCGAATCTTTTCAATTGGGATTTGGGAACGGTATCTGTTCGGGGCGGCGTCTTTGATTATTTGGAGAGGCGTCAGCCTGTGTCTTCAATCCGTTTTCTAACACAGGCTGGGGTCTGCCACCGGCAGACCAAGCCTCTCCGTGGACATCAACGCCGCGGTTCACGGTCGTCATTCAGCGCCTCAGAGTCTGTTGATTCCACATCGATTGAACTTTGAGAACTGAGAGCAGCGCGAATGGCGCCCATATAACAAAGGGCAGCGCGAATTACGCACAACAATCAGGTTGAAGCGATTGCTTTGCTGAATTACGGCGGCGTCGGCTGCGGTAAAATCCGCTTCCAGAGCGCAGCCTCGCCGCCGTCTGAAATCGCAATCGCGAATCACGTGCGTTCATTCAGCGCCTCAGAGTCTGTTGATTCCACATCGATTGAACTCAGACACTTGGCGAATCTTTTCAATTGGGATTTGGGAACGGTATCTGTTCGGGGCGGCGTCTTTGATTACTCGGAGAGGTGTCTTTGATTACTCGGAGAGGTGTCTTTGATTACTCGGGGCGGCGTCTTTGATCACTCGGAGAGGTGTCTTTGATT
>CAYFFQ010000014.1:0-37405 GCA_964342465.1 uncultured Candidatus Poseidoniales archaeon
AACCCCTAAACTCCAATTCATACTCAATACCCCGATTCTCATCGGTGATAACCATCTACGATACAAAGGGTACCCTCGTTATACCCCTCAATACAGAGGGTGTACAAAGGGTATAGGTCAGATTCAGAAAGATTAAATTATTCATATCATTTGAGACTTTTATGCCTAATAGCCAATATCGTGAGCGTTTTTGGAAGTATTTGCTCAAAGAACTCACTGAATTAGACCCATGGTATAATCAATTCAAACCAGGCAAACAAAAAGTTTCAGGTTTGAGAACAGAAACACCGGGGATTGGTCTTTGGTTTCGCTTGAGAGCTAACTATCTTGAGGCATCAGTAACTATTGAGGATACCGGAATTGATCGGATAGATAATTTCTGGAATCAATTACTCATGGAAAGGTCATACATTGACTCCATGTTGGAAGTACTTCCAGATTGGCAACCTGCTTCCTCTAATTCTGCAGGCAGAATTAGCACTAAAATAAATCATGGAGGATGGAATAAAGATGATTGGTGGAGTGAAATTATAGCACCAATTAAACAGATAATGGATAAGTATCGAGATATTATTTTACCAGCAATTAATGCTTTAGAAGACCTTGAAACAACCTATTTTTACGCCATCAAGATTGTTGACAGTGAAGGAAAAGAAGTTGATTGGATGGGTGGGATAACTTACTCTCCTGAACACCGATTGAAACAACACATTAGCAATTTCTCCAAAAACTCGGTTTCTTCGGGCTGGAAATTAACCCTAATTGAATCAATTCCCTTTGAAACCGAAGGCGATGCTCGCTTGTTCGAGTCAAATATGTTGGCTACGGAAATTCGCGCACCTGATAGAAAAGGGCTTTCTTCCGAACTATTCAGAACGAACCCAATTAGTTGGGCTAGAAAAACAGGATGTATCAATTAACATATCATTTCGGATATATTGGAAGGGTTCATCCGAATACCCATTGAAACGGATTCGTAATTTCAAAGGGGGGCCCTCTGAAATAAGGGCGTTTCAATGGTTATCCATTCAATGGGAAAAAGTCGTTGTAAGGGCTTGCAGTGGGTCTGTTTCTTCGCTAGCGTGTTTAATGGTCAGGTCTGCTCGGCGATCATCTCTTGCAATTCGCCCGACTGAAACATCTCCAAAGCGATGTCAGAACCGCCGATGAGTTCCCCATCGACGAAACATTGCGGCATCGTCGGCCAATCTGACCAGTTGCAGACGGCTGGAATCGCCCGCGCATCGGTCAAGATATTGACCGAAACAAACGGCACCTCCAACTGCTGATAGACCATGGCAGCGCGGGCGGAAAACCCGCACTGCGGTTGCTCCGGCGTCCCTTTCATGAACAGTACGAGCCTGTTCTCATCAACTATTTTCTGCAACTCCTCTGCTGTCCAATCGAATGACATTTTCACTCCTCCTTGACTCGTCTGACCTGAATACCGGCGAACCCTGTCCTCTTTGCCTCGTGTGGGGAAAATGGTGTTTCTCCTTCCCTCTCAACAGCTTCCTCTGGTGTCAAACACTTGAGGTCCAGTGCGTGAACAAAGTTGGTGGCGATGTGTGGTTTGAAATGCTGGATGACCGGCTTCTGCCTGCGGAACAGTCTCACACCTTCAAACCCAGAATCAACGATTCTGATGAACCAGTGGTCGCCGCCGCCGGTCGTGTCAGTCGCTTCCACTTCGGCATCGGGATAGACCTGCTTGACTTGCTGCACCATCCACTCTGCGGTAGGCATCAGCCGCTTCGGCGGAGCCTGACCACTTTCAACCCTCGTGCGAACATATCTTGCACCGAGATGGAATCCACTCTTTCTGATGGTATAGGGTGTTACGAGTATGACGGAACTCCGAACTGTTGCATTTCATCGGAGTCGGCTGTTTATTTCCGCAAGATTCTCAGCGATGCTGCCTCTATCATTGATGAGTCCTGAGCCGACCACCGCCACCTCGATTCCCCACCCTCTCACTTGGGCGATATTGTGGGCCTTGACACCTCCGTCAATCATCAGTTTGGTCGCCCTCCCACCCTCGGAGACCTGTTCGTCGACCGTGGCTCGCAAAATCCTCACCTTCTCCTCCACCTCCGGCATGAAGGATTGGCCACCCTTTCCGGGAACTACTGACATGACCAGCACGAGGTCTAGTTCGGGAAGCAGTGGGAGAACTTCAGCGACATTCGTGGCGGGATTCAGCACCAAACCGGCTTGGCAACCAGCATCGTGTAAATCATTGATAAGAGCAGGAAAATCATCGACCGCTTCGATGTGGGCGATGACCAAATCCACACCTGCATCGACATACTGCTTCCAAGTCTCTTCGGCGTTGCAAATCATCAGGTGACAATCAAGGAAGATATCTGGTCCGGCGCGGGAGCGCACCGAGCGGATGAGGGCAGGGCCGAAGGTGATGGTCCTGTTGACCACCCAGTTGCCATCCATGACATCGAGATGAATCCATTCTATTCCCGCTGCAACCGCTTCATCAACGACTTCGCCGAGCCGACAGAAATCGGCGGTGAGGATGCTCGGACAGATTATCACCTTCCCATCCTCACACCCTCCGAGAGGGTAGGGGTTCTCAATCATTCACCTTGAAACCGGCCTTCTCTCGTCTCACCGTCCCATCACGGCCGCTCGGTATGATCGGTAGTGGGAAATTGTCGCCCTCGGCTGCCTCTACCGAACCTGTTCGCTTACCGAGGCGACTGCTTCGGGGCGGCAGAAATCGTGCCCGTGCGTTTTGAACGATGAATCTGACAAAGGGTTCAAAGACCCCCTTCGCAGGGGTTGGGCGCACAGGAGATAATGACATGGCAGGGGCGATAGTGGAGGCATCGGATTCCACATTTGATACGGTGACGAGCGGAAGTGAATGGGTGTTGGTCGATTTTTGGGCACCGTGGTGTGGTCCGTGCAAGATGATAGCACCCGTCCTCGAGCAGATTGCCGGAGAGAGAGATAACCTGACCATCGCCAAAGTCAATGTCGACATGAACCCGAACTCACCGGGCAGGTTCGGTGTTCGTGGTATTCCCACTCTTGTTCTCTTCCACAACGGCCAACCGGTCGACCAAGCGACCGGTGCCATGCAGAAGGGCGGTTTCGACGACTGGCTCAACCGCCACATGAAGTGAATGGCTTCGCACGCTCGTCGGTTGTTCGACATCTTCCACCATCAGAAACGACTCCCCTGAAAGGAGGTGACTGAGGTTCAGTTTTCCGCCCCCCTCACGGCGGCTCTTCGCTCATCCATTTTCTCTGAGTGCGGCTCTCCGTTCTTCCATCTGCTCGCCCACTTCTCGCAGAAGTCGCTCGCGCATCGCTTCGTGCAACCACAGTCCCTCATCCAATTCTACGATGATTCCGCGACTGAGCAGGTGAGCCGGTGGAGTCCCGCTTAGTCCAGCGGCTGCCGCCACTCTCTCCCAAGCGACCGGCCTCTCAGCAACTGCGAGATAGGCGAGGAGGTCGCGGTCCTCTTGTGGCAACACCTCAAGAATCTCCTCGTCGAGAAATCTCAACCAGTCGCCATGCACGACATCTCCGTACATCTCCAGCAGTTCGACGGCGAGTGGGTGACCTCCAGTGGCTTCGTGAACATCCTTCGCATTCGGTGGCGAGGGGGCGTTGAACTCGGTTAACCAATCACCGATCTCTTCCACTGTGAGCCCTCGCAGGGCAAGTTCGCTGACCAACTCACGGGTATGCACATCCCGACGGTCATAGAAGGATAGTGTGGTGCGCGAGATGAGGAGCAGACGGAGGGGTGTCTTGTCGGCGACCTGCAGAAGGGCGCCGAGCAGGTTGCTGGCTTCAGTCTCGACATTGTGAACATCATCTAGAACCAATAGTACATAGGGAGGGGTTTCACTCTTCTCCTCAAGTTTCTCGAACACTCTTTCGCGCAGTTTCTCGGGGTCGGTCAGATAGGCGGTCAGCCGTCTGCGATAGAGGTCTATGTCGAACGTCGCTCCTGGCGACATCGGGAGGGATGCGAGAATCTCGTATGGGTCCCAAGCGAGAGAACCCTTCGATTCGATGCCGAGACGATGCAGGATGCTGGTGGCGATTCCGATGGATGTGTCCCACGGCTGGCACGGATAGTACATCACCCTGAGGTTGGACTCGGTTTCAAGCCGGCTGTTCAACCAGTGGGAGACCAGTGTTGTCTTGCCGCAGCCGGCGATGCCACTGACCACCATCGCCGGCCTCCTTCCTTCATACCACTCATCGAGAGTCTTGAACTGGCTCTTGCGGCCGTGCACGGTTCTAGTGTCAGGGGGTCTGACATGGTATGTGGAATGAGCCCCCGTCAGAATCTGTAGTCGTCCAGGGGGAGGCATCGCCTCACCTCTCTCTATCTTGCCGAGTCGGATGTCTCCATACTGTAGCATTCCCTCGGCGATAGACATCATCAACACCTGCAACAGGGTGAGATTGCTGTCCAATCTGTCCGCCGCTTCGCCGGCCTCAACTTCGAGAAGTTGTCCATCGCGGTCGCGGATGAGAACGCTCGTGGCGCGGATGTCGTCGATTCTGTTGTTCATCTCCTCGCGGCCGCTCTCGGTCAATTGCCAGGTCTTCTGTCTCCGCTGCTCTCCTCTTATCTGCCTCGTATGTTCACTTACTAATCCCTCGCGCAGCAGTGGACGTATCGCTCTACTAACATTGGGGGGGTGGAGTCCACACGCTTCCGAGATGCCGGGGCGGGTTATTTCCGAGGTCACGATGAAGTGGTCTGCTTGATGGTCGTTCTCCAAGAGATGCAGAAGAACGCGGTCACTCACAGGTAGTGACACGCGCAGTGGAGCATCAGACATCGGCTCTTCTGCGGGGGATTGCCCCATTGAAGGATTCGCCTCCTTGGAACTTCTCAGGCTCGGACGAGGTGGTTCGGGCGATGATGCATGAATAGAGCAAGTTCTTTTTACGGGTCAACTTCGGCGAGGTGTAAATATGATTGGTGACAGAGGTACAATCAGATCTCGTGCAAACGAGAGTGGAGTATTCCGATGTCTCCTTGTTGTGCTGGTTCTGCTCGTCACTCCTCTTGTCAGCGCTCTCGACTCGGACAATGACGGATTCGATGATTCGGTGGATGACTGTCCGTACGCCGTCGGAAACAGCACTGTCGACAGAGAGGGCTGTCCCGACAGGGATGGAGACGGAACCTCGGACTGGAATGATGCGTGGACGATTGATGTTCAAGGTTGGGCTCAGGACGCTACGAGTTGGGTTGGGAACAACAACCTCTACGACGCTGAGTTCAGTCCGAATGGTGAGTTTGTCGCGCTGGCTTTGGAAAACGGATTCGTGCGGGTTCACAATGTCTCGAGCAAACAAAATGTTCTCTCACGCGATATAGGAGGAGGTGATTATGTCCTCTCTCTCGACTGGAGCAGAGATGGCAGCATGATTGCAGCGACGACGGGGGCTGCTGATGACCAGTTGTACATCATGCACGCATCTAATCTCACCGACGTATGGACATACGATGTTGACAGCGGCGGCAACGATGATGCGGGTGATGTTCAGTTCAGTCCAGATGGAACCTACGTCGCCTATGCGATGGGCAGGTCCAACACACAGCAGGGTGTGACAGGACATGTCAGGGTGTTGTGGACGTCAAACGGCAGCGTCGCCAAGACACTTGACCCATCCTCTGTCGAGGATGCCTACGACAGCGTGGCGTGGAGTCCTGATGGTAGGCGTCTCGCCTTCGGTGGGCGAGGAGAGGTGTTCATCCACGCTGTCGGTGAGCCTTGGGCTGCTCAGAATTCCATTTCTCTGCACAGCAGTGGTACACAGCCTCGAATCAATGCGATAGATTGGTCCAGTGATGGCAACTGGTTGGCGACCTGCGACCAATATGCCAGCAGCGGCCAGGGTCGTTCAGTCCATGTTTTCAATGCCACGAACCGGCTGCAACAATGGACTGATTACGGTTCGACCACCTGTTACTCCGTCGAATTCTCTTCCGACTCGACACAACTCGCAGTCGGCTGGAATTATTACGGCAGTTTCGGGAATAAACTGAATCTTCATCGAACCTCAAATGGAAATCTCATTGAGACTTTACAGGGACCATGTTCAGGTGGATGTGGAAGGGTCGGTGGATTATCTTGGCATCCGGATTCCCAAATCATCGTCTCGGCACACGGCAGGAACAACGAAAGAGCAACTTGGTGGCAGATGAATCCTGACATCGATGGCGATGGATGGACCAACGATGTTGACGCATTTCCACAGCAGAACAGTCAATGGAATGACACGGATGGCGATGGCTACGGTGACAATCCACCGCCTGCCTGGAAAGGGGATGAATGCCCGACGACTCCCGGCACCTCAACTGAGGACAGATACGGTTGCCCGGACGGTGATGGTGATGGATGGTCAGATGCCAATGATGACTTCCCCAGCGACCCATATCAATGGGCGGATTCTGATGGCGATGGTTTCCCAGACAACACCGCCGACAGTCGCGACCCGAATCCATACGGGGCGGTTGATTGGTTGCCGAACAATCCCACACAATGGAACGACTCTGACTTGGATGGTTATGGTGACAATTTCGCCAATTCTTCTTGGCTGACGATTCGTCCTGCTGACTGGCCCGGTATGCTCATCACAACCATGACTCCCATTCAACTGAGAGATGTCGATGTCTTCCCTCTCGATGAAGAGCAGTGGAATGACACGGATGGAGATTGGTTCGGTGACGAACAATTCACCTCTAGGTCGGATGGTTGCCCACTCATCTGGGGTGATTCCATTTGGGACAGAAACGGCTGCATCGACTCCGACGATGATGGATGGTCCGACCCGGATGCCGACTGGCCTGCCTGTATACAGGGAAATGGAAATGGTGACGCCTTTGTCGACGACCCAACCCAATGGTGTGATGCCGATGGAGACGGCTTCGGAGACAATCAGAGTGGCACGACGGGTGATGCATGTCCCGGATTCGCCGGCACATCGACGATGGACAGGTATGGATGCAAGGATTCCGATGGAGATGGCTATTCGGATGCCGGCGACCCATTTCCCGGAGACGGCACTCAATGGCATGATGAGGATGGAGATGGTTGCGGTGACAACCAGAGTGGAAACTCCCCCGACCTATTCCCGAACGACCCTTCACAGTGTGGTGACAGGGATGGTGATGGCAAAGGTGATTATCCAGTTGGCGGTAATGGCGACTGGTTTCCCGACGACCCAAGTCAGTGGTATGACCGAGATGGAGATGGATACGGGGACAACCCAGAGGGTATCAACCCCGACCTCTGCCCCGACCACTACGGTTTGATGAACGGAGAGACCACGCGTGGCTGCCCCGATAGCGACAAGGATGGTGTGGCTGACCTTGAGGACGCATATCCTGACGACCCGCTGATTTCCTCCGACCGAGATGGTGATGGATTCGCTGATGATGCGCTTGCTCCGCAGCGTGATGACTGTCCGGATGAGTACGGGCTCTCAGATGAAGGCAACACATTCGGTTGCCCCGATGCCGATGGTGATGGCTGGGCTGACAGCCGTGACGACTTCGTTGACGACCCAACCCAATGGAAGGACAGTGATGGCGATGGTTGGGGTGACAACTGGGGCAATTCCAGTTGGAACGGTACTAGAGACAGTTCATGGGGTGGAGAGTTCGTCATCAATGCGAGCCGTGCTGACGCATTCCCTGATGACCCGACACAGTGGAACGATTCCGACGGTGATGGCTGGGGCGACGAAAGCAACGGCAGCAATCCTGACCGCTTCCCATTCGAAGCAACCCAGTGGAAGGACAGTGATGGCGACGGTTATGGCGACAACACGACGAGGGATGCATACCAAGCAGATGAGTGCCGCTCGAAATTCGGAACTTCCTACATGGACCGCTACGGTTGTCTCGACAGTGATGGTGATGGATGGTCTGACATCGCCGACATCTGCATCTATGACCCCGATATCTGGGAGGCACCGGGCTCTTGCAAGGTGACCAGCCTTGAGGATGATGGGGCCCAAACGGAGGGGGAGGGTGGTTCTCTGGGCGGTTATGTCATCTATGTCGTTTCTGCGCTGATAGCATTCCTACTGCTGGCGATTCTCGTGGCCATGGTGGCGCGGCAGGCGGCGAGAAGAAGTGGTCAGGCGATGCGGCAGTCCATAGCCATCCAAGAGCAGTTGTTCGAAGAGGAGGATGGTCGCCGCCAACAGTGGATAGATTACTATGTGGCGCAGGGTCAACTCGACAAGGCGAAGGAACTCGGCTGGGTGGAGAAGGCCGCTTGGCAACTTCTCGAGGAGCAGAAGGTGGCGCAGGAGCAGGCAGAGATTGACGCTCTACCAGACGCATTGGACCTCGATGATATGTTCTGATTGACAGAGCGGAGGCACAACCGCTATGCCTCACGCCTCTACCCCGCTTGACAGAGGTGGTAGAGCATGGACCCGTTCGACACCACACCGGCACCGGCGGCGATGGAGACGAGACTTCGCGCACTTCTCACATCGATGCATAGCGGAATCTTGGAAATTGACGGCACCGGTGCACTGATTCATGTCAATCGTGCTGCTCAGACGATGCTGCCTGACCTGCCACCGACACCGGCGCCAGTCGGTTGGGAAGCCGAGTTCGGCGAGATGCTCATCTTCCGAGATGTCCACGGCGCACCGATGACCGCTTCGGATGGACCGCTTTCAGAAGCGCTCCGAACCGGTCAGCCGCAACGAGATTGGCAGTTCAGCATCGAGTGGCCGAATGGCAGAATCATCCATCTTATGGGTACAGCGGAACCCCTGACTGGAGTAGACGGCAGGGTCAGTGGAGTCATCTGTTCATATCAGGACATCACCGAACTGATTGACCTCCAACTCGCACTCGAAAAGCAGTTGACCGAGACCAAAGTCGCAAATCAGGAACTCAGGTTGACGCATGGGGAGTTGTCGAGAGCCCACAATCTGCAAGCCGGTTTCATCGCCAATTTCAGCCACGACCTCAGAACTCCGCTCTCCGGTGTGCTTGGATTCGCCGACCTCCTCGCAATCTCGCCCAACCTCGTTGGGGATGAGAAGGAGTTCCTGAACGAAATCATCGATGCGGGCGACTCTCTGAGGATGATGATAGACTCGGTGATCACCTACTCCAACATCCTCTCCGGCAACATCAAGATAGTCTCCGAGTGGCATGATATTGATACGATGGTGGAGCGGGCGAGCGAAGCGGCCCGCAAAGTATGTATCCGCCGCGGCCTCAACTTCAACATCGAGATGGTGAATGCTCCCGATAAGATGTGTATCGACGAGATGAGACTGCATGAGGTCCTCGCTCAACTGCTCGACAACGCCGTCAAATTCACCGAGGATGGGGAGATAAAACTCACCGTCACCTCCCATAAAGAGAATGTCGTCTTCCTCATTTCGGACACCGGACCCGGCATCTCGCAAGAGGCGGAGATGAGGTTGTATGAACCGTACTCAAAGACACTGGTCAAGGATGGGCAGTTGCGGAGGGGGGTGGGATTGGGCCTTACACTTGTCAAGGCACTTTGTGAACTGATGGACGGGAAGGTCGATTATCGAACTGAGGATGGTGTCGGCACCATCTTCAGAGTGCAGTTCCCTCTCATTCACACACCGGCACTCGTCTGACCACTTCTTGCTGTAGGTCGCGCGGCGATGGAAGTGAAACCGCTGCGCTGCAATGCATTCCCCTCAGCGCGACGAGGCTGCGAGTTCGTCATCGAAGCGTAGGAAGTCCAGTCTTGAGAAGGCCTCTACATCGGCTGAGTTGAGGGCGAGGTTATGCTCCAACACATCACCTACGGAGCGCCAATTGGGAGTGGAACCGTCGAGCCATTCGTAGTTGTGGCCCGGCACCATTCGCCAATCTGCGGGAAGTTCCCTGAGAATCTCTCTCGCATGGCTGATGCTCTTCCAGAAGGCTTCAAAATCGCTTCCGGGGAGGTCGACTCGGCCTGAACGACGGGTGAAGAGGAGGTCGCCTGCGTGATAAACTCCGTGACCATGGAAGGTCAGATGGCCGGGCGCGTGACCGGGTGAATGGGTGACTCGCAGGTTGACCTTTCCAGCCGACCAATCAGAGGTGGTGTGGGGTGGATGGTCCCACTCCTCCGTGTAGTCGAGACGGCGAAAGAGAACTCGTGAGAGAGGATTGGGGTGGTTCGATTTTTCATGCCCGAGAAGGGCGCACTGTGGATACATCTTCATCAATTTCTTCACACCGGAGGTGTGGTCACGGTGGGTGTGTGTAATTATGATGTGACTCGGCTGCAGTCGCTCATTATCCAACTCGGCCCTCCAATCCTTCGCCGAATGAGGGTCGACGAGGACCACCACCTGATTCTCCCTGTCGATGAAAGCGGTGTTGATGTTGCCGTAGGGGCCGAGTTGGACGACCCAGACTTCGATTCCGTCCTCTCCGACTCTCTTGTCGAAGTCGGCTTTGACCCCCATGCTCTGCGCGAGTCGGTGGTCGGAATTGATGATTGCGCTCATCAGGAATGATGGGTGGTTTTGGCGAAGAGGGGAGTGGACATTACCGGAGGGTGAATCCGAGTAATCACCGTTAGCCTCTGAATGGCTCAGGGAGGTGGGGTCTGCGCTCCGGCTGGGAGGCATCGACCAAGTGAGCGATTGTTGTTGGGGGGCGGGTCTTAAGTGTGAGCAGGAGGCTCGCCTCTGTAAGAGGCGGGCTCATGGTGGGTAGGCGAGGGCGCAGCAGACTCGGGCTGATTCTGCTCACCAGCATACTCCTCTTTCCCTCAGTTGTGGCAAGCGGCGGGGGTGCAGATCCTAACCTTGAACTCGTTATCTCCATCGATGAGCCGCAGAATGGCGGAACTTGGTACGGCGGCACGGATAGCCTCAACATCACCATCTCAATCCGCAACAACGGCGCTTCATCAGTAGTTATCGAACACAATCCCTCCTGTCCCGTGGAGATATCGATGGTGGATGAGACCGGCGCCCAGTTCAGCAATCTGCGAGAGCACCGAACATGCCTCAGCCAGAGGCGGGCAAGCGATGTCGGCGCTGGTCAAACGCTTCTTCTCGACACTTTCTCTTGGAATTGGCAGAACGGGGATGGGGTCACCCTCGCCAGTGGAACCGCCTCGATTCTGTTCGACTTTGAGTCTGGTACCGCCACCACCGCTCGGATGGTTCACTACCAGAGGGCTCCTGAGTATCTTGGTGAACTCGACCTCGTCGCCCACACAACCCCACCTCTAGATGGTGGTGAGTTCACTGCCGGTGAGTCTGTCTATTCTCACTTGATGTTGATGAACAGCGGAACTGAGACGCTCACCATGAATGTAGGTGAGGGATGCCGAGTCGTGATGAGTGCCGCCACCGACCAAACGACCATCACTCCTGTTCTGACCGAACTCGGCTGCGCCGATGGAGAGGTTCTCGGGGTGGGAGAATCGGTTTCATTGGGTTGGTTTTCGTGGGACTTCACGGATGGCGGGGAGTCGGTAGCGCTCGGGGAATGGGTCAGCCATTTCTCCCTAACTGAAGTGGTTGGCGCCGAGACGACGGCCTCAGCCACTTTGGGGTTGCAGCATCGTTCCACTCACCCCTCCCTCACCGTCTCTCTTGACATGGGTGTGCTTTCTGATGGTGTGCTGGTCGCTGGTGAAGAGTTGAGATTGACCACCTCGTTGAGCAATCCCGACGAAAATTCACACCACCTGCGCTTCAATGACAGTTGTCTAGCGACTGTTCGGATGTTTTCTCAGACAGGCCTTCTGATGGGTGACAGCAGAACTGTCGATGTCTGTGGAGAAGCCATCACCGAGGCCAAGGTCGACCCACTCTCTCAGTTTGCACTCGATGAGCGGTCGTGGTCGATGACGGACAACGACGGTTGTGAACTTGATGATGGTGAATATCTCATTGTCGTCAATGTCCCTGAACTGGCCCTTCAGACCAGCCGACTGCTTACCTATGCGGGGGATGACACCGGCGCCCAGTGTCGTGCCTCGCTTCAGGACACCAGCCTCGTCAGCCTCAACATCATCTCAATTGAAAAGCGTGGAGAGGGAACTTGGGACGAGGCAGTTGAATTCCAACTCCGTTTCGAGAATCAGGTGGACATTGACCTCTTCTGGGGCCAGAGCTGCAGACTGCAGTTCACCCTTCAGAGATTCGGGGAGTCTGTTCCTTACAGAGTGTGGTATGAAGCGTGTGAAGACGGATTTACAGGGCTTGTTCACATTCCCGCCGACATGGGTGTTTATTTCACCCCCTACACCATCAGGTTTGAGAATCTCACCCCCGGCATCTGGCATCTGACGGCAGAGACCACAGGTACACCTTCTCTGTCAACGCAATGGGCACACGTATGGAATCCACCGGTAGTCATCGTTGAGGAGAATGACGAAGAGGGCAACACGGCCGAGAGTGGTGGTGACTCTGCCACTGAAGCGGTCGTTCTGAACAGTTGGATGGCAGAAGGAGCATGGTTCTACATCACCACTGATGAAGGTGGATGCTGGATTCTGAAGGATGCGGAAGGCGAGGAGCACGCCTACACCACCACCACCATTCTAGAATGGCAGCCGCAACCCTTCACCGAAGGCGCCTATTGGGTGGAAGAGAATCCGATGAGTACACCTGCCTGCGAGAATTGGCATTCACACCTCACTGTGACAGAGGTTCTCGGCGAGCGGGAGGTGACGGTGTCCGCCGAGGATGAAGTGAATGCCGATGAGGTCGGCGCACCGCTGGTCACATCTCCCATCTCCACTCCAGCAATCGTTGCCGTCATCACCTCAACCGGTCTGCTCGCCGCTCTCGTTGCGGCACTGTCGCAGGTGGAGTGGATTCGTCTGCCGGCCACCAAGTATGGACTCTTGTTCCTCGGCATGGTCAAACGCAAGAAGGAAAATGGTGGGGAGTACCAGCGTGGCCGTATCGTCGCCTACATCGAACTCCATCGCGGAATCCACTTCCGCGCCCTGCTATCAGCACTGGAGATGTCAAACGGCCAATTGACACACCACCTCTCCGTCCTTGAATCCGATGACAGAATCTGGCGGCGGAAGGATGGCAGGAAGGTGCGCTTCTACCCCGCCTCGATTGATTCTTCAACCACCGAAGACGACCTGCCCGTGCCTGTGCTCACCCCCGACCCCGACAGCCTTCAAGGCAGGATTCTGCAGATGCTCGACATCTATGACAACGAATATCTCAACCTCTCCCAGAAGGAATTATCAGACAAACTGGAGACGTCGCAACAACTGGTTTCATATCACCTCAAGGCGCTGGAGAAGTGGGGTTTGGTGGAGAAGGAGAGGGTCGCCATGCGCTACCGCTACAACCTGACCAACCGCGCTCTGATTCTCCTCGACACAGCCGATTTCCCAACTCTCGGTGATGAAAAATAACCGCCCGAAACAGGGGGGTGGCTGAATCCGTTCGTTTGATAGAGGATTTATGATTCGGGTGACCTGCAAGGTAGTGGCACATCACTGGGGGAATCGACATGGAAGAGAATTATTCACCGGCTGATTTCGAGGCGAAATGGCAGAGGAAGTGGGTGGAAGAGAGACTGTTCATCGCCACTCCGGATGCTTCCATTCCGAAGTTCTACTGCTTGGAGATGTACCCCTATCCAAGTGGGAAAATGCACATCGGGCATGTTCGGAACTACTCAATCGGAGATGCAGTGGCCAGATTCAGAAGGGCGAGCGGATTCAATGTCATCTATCCGATGGGATTTGATTCATTCGGAATGCCCGCAGAGAACGCAGCCATCAGTGAAGGTGGACATCCGAGGGACATCACCGACAGAAACATCGCCAGCATCAAGGAGGATTTCACTCGGATGGGATTTTCACACGACTGGAATCGGGAGGTGATGAGTCACGACCCGAACTATTTCAGGTGGAATCAGTGGTTCTTCCTTAAATTCCTCGAAAATGGACTCGCCTACCGAGCCTTCGCCAATGTCAACTGGTGCGGGGAGTGTGATACGGTTCTCGCCAACGAACAGGTCCACAACGGCAGGTGTTGGAGGTGCTCCAACGAGGTGACGCAGAGAGAAATGGACCAGTGGTTTCTCAAGACGAGTGATTACGCTCAGGAACTGCACGACTCTTTGGCGGAGGTCAATTTCCATCCTCATGTCAAGGCTATTCAGAGGGATTGGTTGGGGCGTTCGGAGGGGGCCCTCATTCGTTTCCACATCGCCGGCGAGGATGACTTGGTGATAGAGACTTTCACAACCCGACCGGACACCATTTTCGGAGTCACTTTCGTCACGCTCGCCCCTGAGAACCCTCTCTGTGAGAAGTTGGTGACTGGTCATCAGAATGAGGATGAATGGCGGGAGATGCGCGCTGAGGCTCTGAGCCTGAGCGATATGGACAGGGGCATGCTGAAGGAGAAGAAAGGGGTCTTTCTCGGCCGCCACGCCATCAATCCTGTGACCGGCGAAGAGGTTCCCATCTATGCCGGAAACTTCGTCATCGCCTCGTATGGCACCGGTTCGGTGATGGCCGTACCCGGTCACGACCAACGTGATTTCGACTTCGCGGTGGAACACGACCTCCCGATAAAACGGGTGTTGTTGGAGAAAGGGGTCGACTCTGAGGCCCCCATTGAGCGAGCCTTCGAAGGATATGGCGAGATGTGCAACTCGACCCGCCACGGCTTCGACGGACTTACCGGCGAGGAGGCGAAAGCGAAGGTGGTCTCCACACTTGAGTCGGAAGCCAGCGGGAATGGGATGGTGCAGTGGAAGTTTCGTGATTGGCTCATTTCGCGACAGAGATACTGGGGTACGCCGATTCCGATTATCCATTGTGGGAGTTGTGGATTGGTGCCGGTTCCCGAATCCGAATTGCCGATTCTTCTGCCTGATGATGTTTCATTCACTGGGAGTGGGAACCCGATTCTAACTTCACAGACCTTCACGCAGGTGGA
The DNA here is from genome assembly GCA_964342465.1 of uncultured Candidatus Poseidoniales archaeon. Lineage (GTDB taxonomy): Archaea > Thermoplasmatota > Poseidoniia > Poseidoniales > Thalassarchaeaceae > MGIIb-Q1. The sequence goes on from CAYFFQ010000014.1 coordinate 14,950, forward strand.
CTGTCCAACCTGTGGAGCGGCGGCGAGGCGCGAAACCGACACGATGGACACCTTCATCGACTCTTCATGGTACTTCATGCGTTACACCGATGCCCGTAATCTCGACGAGTGTTTCAGCCGTGAAGCAGCCGACTACTGGATGAATGTAGACTTCTATTGTGGGGGCATCGAACACGCACGGATGCATCTCATCTATGCTAGGTTTTTGACGAAGGCACTCAGGGACCTTGGACTCGTCGACGTGGATGAGCCCTTTGACCAACTTCTCTGTCAAGGTATGGTAAATGCACAGGCTCCGTTCTGCAAGAAATGCAACCTCACGCTGCCGGTGAGCGCACGCGGGGAGGATTGTCCCCACTGCTCCTCTCCTCTCGGGGAAAGAAGTGCGAAGATGAGCAAATCTCTGGGTAACACCGTCGGGCCGGTGGAGATGGTCGACAAGTTCGGGGCTGACACGGTGCGGCTGTTCATACTGTTCGCTGCCCAGCCGACAGCTGGCATGGACTGGTCTGATGCTGCTGTGGAGGCGTGCCACCGACAGATGGGTTCCATCTGGAAGGTTGGGCGAGAGATGCTCGGCTGGGGAGGCAACGAGGCTGCAATAGATGATTGGTTGGCCGCACAATTCGAAGTACGGAAGAGAGAGTGGGTTGAGAGGATGGAATCCGCCGACCTGCGGGCGGCGGTGATGGGAAGCCACTACGATGTTTATTCCGACCTCGTCTGGTATCAGCGACGAGGTGGGAGGAATGGGTCACTCGCCAGCCCACTACTGCTCGATTGGGCGCGGATGATGGCGCCTGTCACTCCACACATTGCCGAAGAGTTGTGGCAGGCGGCGGGCGGTGATGGTTTGGTCGCTGCGGCGAGAGTTGATTTCGGCTGTGATGAGGCCGAAGGAGGCCGCCGAGAGGAAGGAGCGGCCACACTTCTCGCCGCAGAGGTGTATCTTCAGTCGGTTTTGGACCAAGCCCGCCAAATGAAAGGGCTCGCTGAGAGACACATCGATGGTGATGTCACATCGATGACTATTCAATGCGCTGAGGGGTGGAAGGGTGAGTTGGTTCGCTATGCCATCCAATTACAGGAGAGCGATTTTCCGATGAAGAAGGCTATGGGCGAGGTGATGAGGCAGCCTTTCGCCGCCGACGCGGCCGTCAAACCAATGGTAGCCGCTGTCTGGAAGCGGGTGATGAAACAGTTGTTCCGCTGGTCGCCAAGTCACCGAGAGGTGTTGAAGACGGCTCTCGATGAAGTCTCGATTCTCACTGATGCGGCTGATTTCATCGCTGCGGAGATAGGAGTTGAGACTATCAACATCCACACCGCTGGTGAAGGCGAGGATGTCGGCGGCAAGGCGAGATTCGCATTCCCATCTGAGCCAGGCATCGCATTCCTCTGACCAAATCGGTACATCGCCACCAAGCCGAGCCGGGCATCGCATTCCTCTGACCAAATCGGTACATCGCCACCAAGCCGAGCCGGGCATCGCATTCCTCTGACCAAATCGGTACATCGCCCGAGCCCCAATCCAACCGGCTAAAGTTCCGTCACGGGCAATCGCTTCGTTCGTTAAATTCCTTCCATAACCTCAGACATGGGGTAAATATCCTCTGCTACCAAGGTGTCATTCCAGCAGGCGAGCAGCATGGTCACATATTTATCACCGATGGGGAGTTCAGCAAGATGGATGCAAACGCTCTCCACGCTAGATGACTCCTTTGGCTGGAATTTGAGTGTTGGTTCCGGTTTGTCATATAGCCATCTTTCGGGGTCGAGATTGATGCACCAAATCCCGTTCTTCGTTGCTACAGATAATTCATTTTCATAATACCAGATACATCTGTCTTTCTCCTCATTGAGTCGTTCAATAAGATCCTCCACTGTCTTGTGGACCCAAAACAATGATTTGGCGAGTGGGTTCAGTCCATCCTTCTCTTCGAGATAGTCATAGTCTATCAATATGAATATGTCAGACAAGTTGAGTAGTTTGGCGGCGAATAATCTTTTCAAGACATATTCAGCGGACAGAGTTGGCAGACAAACTGCCATATCGAATAGTTTGGTTTGGTTGTGGATGTTGGAATAGTATTCTTCTAATGGTTGGTGTTGCACAACATCATCAATGAACTTCAAGTGTTCTGGGGCGTGCTGAGACAGCCAATTGTTAAGTGACCTCGATACCATTGGTTCCGTCTCAAAATATGATAGTAATGTTTCCATGGCAATCGCTGATTTGGTGGTTGAACATACATCAACGATACTGTTTAGAGTGTTGGCGAGTTTTTGATGAGAACCCTGAATACCGTGAAGACAGAATATGAAGATATCCAACCAGAGTAAGCCTCCCCCTTCTTCCGTTTGCATCAATCTTGGTATTTGGTCTAACAATGATGACAGAAAGTATCTCTTCTGTTTCACCACCCAAGTCGATTGAAACACATGATGCAGCCATTTGGTCGGCCAATCTTGTGCCACTTTTTCAGCCAATTTCACCTGAAATTCCCTATTCTTGGATTCTGAAAATATCCAATTCATCAGTTCTGGAACATCCGCATCAAATGGACCACTCTTGACGATTTCCTCGCAGAGTGTGGTGATGAATGAATCATATCGTGTGTTTATTGGGTCATTGTCTTCCGGTCTCTCCATCCGGTATCGAAAGGCTAGAGAATTACGATATCTCAACCCCATTTCAAACTCAATTATTTCCAATGCATTCTGTGCAAGGACATTGGTGAGGGTTAAATCCATCAGCCTATCGATTTGCAGATTCGCGACCGTGAGCGTGTTGTGATATATCCTCTCTTCACTTTTCCATACCCGTGAGGTTCTCCATGGAACACCCTCCAGACTCATCGGTGCATTGGCTTCAATATCCGACACGATTACACCTCCATTTTTGATTGATGGCCATCAATGACGAAGAGAGAATTGGAAGCAACTTCAGACCGAAAACGATGAAGATGATAGGGGTCAAGTATGGCTCAGCAGATGATTCAGCACCAAACCAGCCGATACAAACCGCTAGACCCAACAGCATTGTCTCGACCCTGTCAAATGTTCCAACCGGTATTCCTCTCATTCCCATTCCTCCTGAAAACCCTCGGGGAACACGTCAGCCTCGGTAGTATCGGGAACAGGTGCTGCCCGCTCATTTTCGCAGGCGGAACAATCACATCCGTTGAAATCATCCCACTTTTTCAAGTCATCCAGTTTGTACTTGATGTATTCTGTCTGAACTGAGAAAAATTTGAATAGCAGAGTTATGAATTTGGCCAAGTCCACGGTTTCGGGTCGGCTGGAATCCCCTCTCGCATCCTTGCTCCCTGCTGTGTCGTTTTCGGACCCCATCTTTTCTTTATCTTCATCGCTCATCTTCATCACCATTTCATTCATTAATTCAAAATTGAAAGCCACTTTTTGTTACACCTAGATGAACCTCTCTACCGCTATGACTCTATGGGGGATTGAGTTGGAGGGCATGCCGGGAATCGAACCCGGTCCGCAAGGTACGCAGCCAAGCAGGCTCGCCATTACAACACATACCCGATTGAGAGAATTCGCTATTGTCAGCGAAATCAGATGGTTTGGGGCATATCCGTTCAGGTCAACGGTGCATCGATGGACAGCGATTACAATCCCACCTTTTGTCATAGGTGATTGAATTCATTATTCCGCCCCAGTGACAATGACAACAATGTCACCCTTTATAATACATTCAAATGCCGATTATCTTTTGAAAGTCAATACATTTTCAATTCCATCATGGACTTGTGGTCATGGTCGGCATTCACCGGCCACCTCTCCCTATCCCCGACGATGCCGTTCATCCACCTTCCCCCGCATCCTTAAACCGAGCTTCCAAGAGGTGACGACGGCTCTGCGAGGCGGGCGGGGGTTGAAAAGGGACGGAACTCTCGGCGGTGCAAGTGAGACAAGACGACAAGCACGACAACAACAATCTGGTGAATGAAGATTCAACAAAGAGGAGAAGTGAGAGAAGCCGCCTCAACATCGGCGCTTCAAGCCGTAGCCGATGCGGCAGAACCACATCATCCCTCCCACCCACACAGGCGAAGAAAGAGAATGGTGGCTGAACCATGAGAAGAGGTTGGAATCAACTCATCCACACATGTCAGGAAAGGGGTATGGCTCGGTGTACCTCTCAGCGGCCTCAGCACTCACCCACACACGTCAGGAAAGGGGTATGGCTCGGTGTACTTCTCGGCGGCCTCAGCACTCACCCATGCATGTCAGGAAAGAGGGGATTTACTCCACACACAGGTATGAGCGGAAGGGGGGTCAATAACTGAATCCAGCAGAACGGGCGCGAGAAGCGAACGCAAGGGCGAAGAACCGTTTCAAGATGGACCCGCAACCACTCGGGTTCAAGGAGTTCGATGGGGCTGGGCCATCCCTTCAGGAACTCGATTGGCCGACCTCTCCGGTCAGGGGAAATATCGAGAGAAGGGCGCAGGACCTAGTGATGATTCCAGGGGAATGGGGATTTCTCGGCGATGAGGAGGTCGAACTGATTTCTAGGAGAATATCTCGTTTCGGGTTGAACCTAGAACAGGGTCTCTCCCTGCGCAAGGCACTGATGCAGGAGAAGGCGGTTTATGGCCACGGAAGAATGATGGCGAGAGGCGACCAATTCCGCCGACAGTATAACGGTGGTGCGACTGTTCTTGACCTTTCCAAGCGATTCAATCACCCACCCGTGGCGATTTTCAGAGCGATTCTCACAGCCCGCGGGTGGTCAAAACAGAGGATAAAAGAATCTCTTCGCAACCCGACCAAGCGGCTCTCCGAGAGAGACCAGCGTGAGTTCGCGATAGCCGAGGAGAAGGACCGCGTGACCAATGTGGACCAGGGTGAGACAGCGGTGCTGGCTGACCTGTTCGAAGTCGTAGTGGGCAATTTTCTCGACGGCTTGGGTATCCAGTATCGCCGGCAGAATGAACTTTGGAAAGAGCAGGAGAAGGAGCACGGACGACCCATCAACACCCCAGATTTCCTCATCATGGATGACCTGCGAATCAATGGACAGCCGGTTGCGTGGATTGATGCCAAGAATTTCTACGGAGCCAATGTCTCGTTCGCCAAGAAGAAGACGCGGAAACAGATGAACCGCTACATCGATGAATGGGGTTCGGGGGCTATCGTCTACCGACACGGTTTCTGTGACGGACTGCAGATTCCCGGTGTTCTGATGCTAGACCACACCCCACTAGACCTTTCGGTGATGGACCGAGAGAGAGGAGAATGAAGGGATATTCGGTCAATGCTTCCCCGCCACCTTCCACCTCTTGGTGATGGGCCGAGAGAGAGGAGAATGAAGGGATATTCGGTCAATGCTTCCCCGACACCTTCCACCTCTTTGTGATGGACCGAGAGAGAGGAGAATGAGAGAAAAATTCCCGACCTTACTTCAGTGGAGATTCTGAGAGGCGGGCGAGGCTTGTTTTCAGGCCGTGTTCTCTGAGGAGTATTGAGGCCGCCTCCAAATCGGAATTGGTGGGCGGTTCTGCAAGACTCTTCGGCAGGATGACGATACTCTCTCCTAGCATGCAGAGGTGGGCTGAGGCGTCGACTCCCAGTTGCTCGATTGCAGATTCAGCGAAGAAGAGCAATTCGGCTCTGCCGGCATCGGCAGTGAGTTGCGACTCGGAGGCGAATGATGTCGATGCCTTGAGAATGTCTGGCCACTGAGAGGGGTTCCAAGTCTGTTTGAGAAAGGGGGATATCTCCTCTTCACCACTCGCTGAAATCAATTGTTTCCAATTCGCATCATCAATGTATGATGAGGTGTGGCGAGTGGTGCTGTCTCGCCAAGCAACGAGCATCTCAAGCGGTTGGAACCAACCCTCAACCACTCCCTTTCCACCGAGTCCATCGCCGCAGGGTGGGCATCCCGGTTGGCGGCGTATGGCCACTCCGCCGGAGTGGAGAGCAGCGACATCGCCCAAACCGCCCGACAGCCTTCTCTCGACTAGATGGGCGACATGGAAGGTGATGGGTCGGGCGATTTGGTCATCTATCGACAATGCTCTCTGCATAGCCTGTGCGGTGGAGAGGGCTGCAGCGGCTGAAAGGCCGAATCCCTGTTGTTGGGGAAGGGTGGATGACTGCCTGACCGACCATTCGTAGGAGAGCACTTCGGGGTGGAACTCCGAAAGGATGGAGACCACCGCCTCAAAAAGAGGTGATTTCTCCTCAGCCTTCATCAGCTGCGATGGTGATGATATCGCTGTACCGAAGACCTCGGTCTCGCTGGCGCGCCCCTCTCCATCTATGCACAGCCCGATGCCGCGGCTGCCTTGGTAGAGGGGGTCTTCCGCTCCGTCATGAATGCTGAACAGCAGAGTGATATGGCCCGAAGCAGATGCTTTGCCACTGACAGGAGCCATTCGATTACCCAAACATGGCAAGGGGTTTTGTTGTATCGTCTCAGAGTGCTTCAGCCAACTCAGCCGATAGGGATGTAAACCTCTCTTCCAATTCTGAACAGGCTACTTGGAGGCATGTGCGAGCCGACATCGAGCCGTCGGTTTCGAACTTGAAGATGTATTCTCCTTCGATGTCCTCAAGGGTTATCGCATCATTGAAGGTCGACTCGAGAACGGTACCGGGGCCAACATGGTTGAGGTCATTGCGGAGAAGGTCGACCTTGTCGATGTCGGTGATGATACCATCCTTGTCAAAGTCCTTCGCCTTGATGTTCAAATCGAGGTCGAAGAGCATCTTGGAGCGGGATTTGACATTCATCACCCCTCGCTGGCGGGAGCGGAAGGTGACGCCGGAGACCGGTGAGAACTTGGCGTGGTCCCTCCCCCTGCCCATGATTGCGTAGAAATAGGCGTGCAGGACTTGTCCGGCGTAGAGTTTCGTGAGTGGAATCGATGCATAGGCGGCCGGAATATCGAGCCTTCTGTCACCAATGACCTGCATCTCACCGGCTGAAACCACCTTGCCCTCTTCACTGCCGGTGGCGGAGATGGCGTAGATTATCTGGCAGGATGGACACCCCTTGCTGTCAACCGCCATCTCAACGCACTCGGGACACTCGTTCTGGAAATGAAAGTCGTTGTGGAAGGTGGGAATCGGCAGCATACCGAAGCGGTGAGCCAACTGCTCCTCGGGAATTGCGTAGTTGGACTCGTACAACTCCCCTGTCGCCTCATCCTTGAATATCCCCAGTTCGATGCGCATCTGGTCGATGGCGAATTTCGGAACGTCAGCGATCATCGTTCGCCGCAGAGCATTGAGAAATGCACGGTCGCTTTTCGATACGAGAATCCGCATCGAAGTATCAGTCTCGGATAGTACCTTCAGTTCTGCCATGTTGATTCAACTCCTGTTCAGACTCTTCGGCCTCTGCGTCCACCCTTCTTCTTGGTGCCGTCGTGCGGGCGAGGGGTGCAATCTTCGATTCGCTGGACTTGGATGCCGGCGCGGGTGAGGCTTCTGACCGCCTGCTGAGCACCGGGTCCGGTGTTCGGACTCTTGTTTCCACCCTGGCCGCGGTACTTGACCACTGCTTGTGTGAATCCCTTCTCCTGAATCGCTTCGGCGATGCGCTCCGCAGCGCGGATTGCGGCGAACTGGCTGCCTTTGTCGCTCCCCTTCTTGGTGACCTGTCCACCCGTACACTTGGCGATGGTCTCGGCTCCGGTCTGGTCGGTGGCGGTCATCAGGATGTTGTTGTAGGAGGAGTAGATGTTGATGATACACTTGCGGGACATCACGCCTCACCCCCCTCGCTGTCTGCCGCGCTCGGGGCAGATTCTACCGCCTCTGCTATCTCTGCTATCTCGGCTGCACTCGGGCCGGCTGCCTCTGGCGCCTCTGATGTATCCCCTTGGAAGTCGGCGCTCTCACGAATCGCTGCTATCTCCATGCGGAGAGGGTGGTTGTCCGCAGACATCGGTGAGGCGGGGTTGTAGCGCAGTTGGCTCTCCTCCTCGCGGGTCAGGACATAACCGGGAACGGTCATCACCTGGTCGCCGATGGCTATGTGACCGTGGATGAGCAGTTGTCGCGCCTGCTTGGCACTTGCTGCGAGTCCCTTGTAGTAGACTTGAGATTGCAGTCTGCGGGCGAGCACGTGTTCGACCTCCAACTTCAGGATGTCGTCGAGTGTGTTTCCTTCATTCAACAGTCCTTTCCTCACCAGTGAGTTGAGTAGGTCACTCTTCTCTCTCGAGGTGTGGTCGATGCCGGAGTCGGCGGTTCCGATGAGGCGCATGGCGTTGGAACGCCACCGGCGCAGTTTACTGGTCGCCTTCCAGATTTCCCTGTGGTTTCTCAGACCATAGTTGTAGATGAGGTCACGCTCGGCCTCGATTCGCTCCGCCTGCCACGGGTGCTTCGGGCCCTGCCAAACTTTCCGGCTGAATTTAGGATGTCCCATGTATCACACCTCACTTCTTCCTCTGAACCCCGAGAGTGAGTCCACTTCTGTTGTTCGAACGGGTTCTCTGGCCACGCACACGGTTTCCCGAAGCGTGGCGAATGCCGCGATAACTCTTGATGGCACGGTGCCTATCGATGTCTTCCTTCTGAACCATGCTGACATCCTGCGAGAAGAGGTGCAGTTCATCACCGCTGTGTACATCTCTCTGCCGATTCAACATCCACAGAGGCACCTTGGTCATATATCCCTCGATGGATTCAACCAGTCGCTCAACTTCTTCATCACTCAGATGCCCTCCGAGTTTCTTCGCATCGAGGTCTGCTATCTTACACAATGCAGTAGCGGTTCTCTGACCGACCCCTGAAACAGAAGTCAGACCCTGACCTAAGGGTTTGGTACCATCGACATCAGCCATGGCGACTCTCAAGATGAACTTGAAATCGTCGCCGAATTCCTGCGTTTCTTCTTTTCTCATTATCGGTTCCCCCGAGTTCACCGCTGAACGGTGGCCACTTTGTAGCGGCTTCGCGACCTACCCCCCCTATATAACTAAGACGATTTTTTCGCTATTACCCATCCTCTTAATCATCTCACTTTCTGGAATAATTTGAAAGGTTCCAGCCATTTTTTCGGTTGACATGCAGGCAGGGTGTCACTGTCGTAGTCGTAGGAGTCAAGGTCGCCATCCGCATCAACCCCTATGTGTCATCAACGAGGGCATCACTGTTGTCGGCAGACGAACCAATGTCTCGTGCCATCCACCACGACATCAGCGATGAATCCAGGTTTTCCTCTCGGAAAATCGGCAAGTCCTTGGTCCAACGCACGCTGAATCTCAGGTTGGTCTTTCGGGTCCACCGTACACCTCAGGGTGAGGCGAGAGAGATAGGCTGAGTTGGCACTGACGAGTATGGGTGAAATGTTCTCCGTCGTAGGTTCCACTTTGAGACGACTGGTCACTTCACCACTGGCTGCGACGAAGGCTCTTACCAGACTTCGCGACATGTCTGGGGGGGCCGAAGAGAGTAGCATCGGCCGCCTTCCATCAATTCTCACCCATGTTCTTTTCGCTTCGGGTGGGAGTGCTTCCCGCACCCACTGACCCTGTAATCCCGATGAGAGAAGTGCTGAGTCGACTATGGTCAGCCATTCGGATGGCTGAGGTATCACTCTCTCATCTCTTTTTGCCTCGGAACGCGGCCCGGCAAAACTGACCACCGTTCCATCAGGCAGCAGTCTGAGCATCCGCGCCGGAGTGCCCTGGTCGGCAGCAGCGCCGAACCAGATGGTTAGTCTGTCTATCCTCCCTCGGCCGGTCGAAACCCATTCCCAAGTAATTGGCGCTCCGGGCCAGCGTCTGTGGAGAAGTCCCTCAACCTCTGACTGTTGAGTGGGTAGAAGCCGTGGGGAGAGGTCGATGATGATGGCCGGTCCGCGACTGGTGGATACGAGGTATGGCGCCCAGACCTCAAGGAGGTCTGAGAGTGGAGGTTCCATCTCATCGATGGAGTGCCGTTGAGCATCACTTGGCCGGGCTGGGTCTACATGCAGGGCGGCAATGCTCGCCCCTCTCAGACCGATTCTGTCCATCGCCGTATCGGCGGCAAGCCCATCTCCTATCAGAACGCGTGTCTGCTCACTCCATCGGCCGGGGGAATCCGAGGAGATGAGGCGGCCGTTGGCCGCTGAGAGGATTGCCGCATCGGAGTCCAACTCGATTCCGATTCCAGCCCTGTCCAACGCCGCACAGTAGGCGAACAACTGAGAGCCTGAACCACAGGCTGGGTCGAGAATGACCCCCTCGCCCAACCTCTGTTCCGCCAACTGCTCGGCCCGCGTCAGACAGACCGGCCAAGGCGTGGATAGCCTCTTCATCCGCTCTGTCACGAATAGGGAGGGGTGGTCGCCGCCGCCGCCATCTCCACTGTCGACATCCCTCGGAGAGATGACTTCGGCGTAGTCGACAACAGCGTCAGTCAGTTGCAGCGACGTGTGTCGAGCCATTGCGCACCACTGCTTAGGACGGCTGCCGCCGTTATTCCCCTTTCGGCCAACAAACCCGCAAGAACGGAGGGGTCTGTGCGGTTGGGTCAGCCAACGAGAGGTGGTTGAGCAGAACATCTCGCCTAGGTGATGCGAGGCTGTTGGAGTTCAGACGAATATCTCGTTTATCTTCAACTCGAATCTCAGCCATTGGTTATTCGCCTCAGGTCGGTCCGGTCTATCCTTGTAGGCTAGTTCCGGTGGGAGAAGGATTGTGTGGGTGGAGCCATCCTGAAGCACGCACCGCAGGACATCGCAATCAAGTCCGATAACCCCCCATTGGAACCCTTTGATGTAACAGGGGCCGGGGATGCCGAATTCACAGACCGGTTCCTGTCCCGCACGAACGGTCAGGTCGCCTTCATCCAACAACTCACCCGTATCTTCCACCCACACCTTGTAGTGGACATCCATTCTGTCACCGTAATCGGCATGGATGGCATAATCTGTATCAGCGATGAGTCTAACCTCAAGGTTGACTTTCGCTTCCGCCACCGTTGGGTGTGAGACGGTGACTGTGAAGGTCTCCTCCTCGACATCGGAGTTCAGTTCAATGACCACCAACTCAGAGGTATCTGGTTCGATTGTCAACAATCCACTTGTCGGCTCAGTGATGCTCACCGTCTCGCTGTCTATGGTCACTTGCAGGTCCAGCGTCTGATTTCCAGCGTTGTTGATGGCGACGACTGCGGTGTCTCCCGAGCCGTGATGTGCCCATTCACAGGTCACTTCACCAGGAAGCCAGAAGGGTTCGTCCTGAGCGGAGAGGTTGTCCGGCCACCCCCACTTCTCACCGAGGGGGTCACAGGTGTTGAACAGGAGCATCACCTCCCACGACCAACGACCATCCTCCTGAAGGGATTCCTCGTCCACCGTTGAGAAGGCCCCGTCAATCTGTGAGAGAAAGGTGTAGGCACCCCAACCAACCCAGATAGAAGCGATGAGGAGCATCGCTATCGTAGCCAATGAAGCGAGAATGGCGACGCGTGGAATCGCCATCTCATTGAAGCCCAGAGGAATGGGTGGGTCCTCCGGCTCATCACTTATCCACGGCCCTGACACGATTCGCGGTAGGCGCCGCCTCAAATCAAGATATGGCTTGATTGATAGTCAATCGACAGCCATCTCACCCTCATGTTTCTGCCCCAACCAAGCGACTATTCCAAGTTCGATGCCGAGGGCAATCCCCATCAGCAGCAGGGAGGTGCTGTTCAACTGACCCTGCGCCACCAGAGCGGCGACGACAAGAGCGATGACGAGGTCGGCCGCGCCCCATATTCGAAGTGAGCGACGTAGTTGCAGGATGCCTGCCACCCAGATGACGAGCGAGATGGTCAAAATTGAGACCACCAGCGTCGGACCCCATCCGAATGCGAAAAGGATGCCGAGTGGCAGCAGAAGATGTGCGTCCCACGACCAGGTGGCTGTCCATGCGGGCCTCCTCATCGGTACGGTGGCCGCCAGCAGGCCGAGAGATATTACGCCCAGCACAATCATCAGATAGGAAACATGGCCGGTAACCGGTTCATACCACGAAGCGATTGAGCGGCCGGCCACAACCAGCGCCAGCAGGTCGATTCCCACCGCTGCCGGCTGTTTCCACTGGATTCCTCTGCGAATTCCGAGAGCCACCGCCAACAAAGCGACCGGCCCGAAAGAGAGCATGGTCACCATCATCACCCATCCACCTCTTCCAGCCGCACCATGGAAGTCGGGCAGGTCATGTCGTCTTCGCAACCCCTCTATCCAGTCCCACACAACCACCGCCACCAACAGTATGACCTCGACTATCAACCACGGCAGAGTAAATGACAGCCACTCTCCGTTTCCGGGGATGGTGAAGGGGTCGGTGAGAACCGGAAGGGGCATCGTACCGGCCATGACAGCACCGGCGAATCTAGCGGTAAAGAGGGTGACGAGGTACCACTCGATGGCAGGAGGAATCCTGTGGACAAGGTCCTTGCGTGCCGTCAGGGAGACTCCCACCAATATCAGAAGAACGATAGCGAGGACGGCGAAATCGAGTTGGTTCTCGACGGTCGCTCCGGCGGCGAGACGGCCGGTGAAATGCATCAATGTGATGCCGGCGATGGTTGCGGCGAACGGCGTCTCAATTCCGAGCACATCGGGCAGAGTCAGTTCGTTGCTGCTCGCCCGCCAACGGGAAATGGCGATGAGGGTCACGCTGACGGCCCCCGAAACCACCAGAATGCCGGCAGAGGCAGAACCGGCGTTCCAAACCGTGTAGACTCCGAAGGCAATCACCACAGCGATAAAGGTCAAGACCACCACTGGTTTGTGATGGATGTCTCCATACAACATCTCATCCTGAGATAGAGCGCCTCTTCGTTTGCTTCTCTTCTCCATTCTCTCCTTCTGCATGTAAAGTTCGGGTGAGACGGTCTTCAGTGACCCTATTGAAATCGCCTGTGACATCGTCTCGATTGAGGCCGCATCTGCATCCGCCGCAACCGCGGACTCCTCTGAATCGAAGTGATAGATTCGTTGAGCCGCAGACCGCGAGGCGATATCACCGCTCGGGATGTGCCGTGCGGTTGGCTGTGCGGCACCCGGCGGTGCGATGATTCGGGTGTTCGGGTCTGATGTGGTTGGCTGTGCGGCACCCGGCGGTGCGATGATTCGGGTGTTCGGGTCTGAAGCGGTTGCCGCTGAAAGAGCCGACTGGGTGGGAGAGAGAAGTTCAGGCAACTGCCCTTGAACCGCCGAGACTCCTGTCGCCATGGCCCTGCGAGCCATCTCCGCACGCTGCAACCTCTCCTTCCTGACATCGCGGGCGGCAACCGCCTTCAATTCAGACCTCAATTCACCTTGCGCCGCCAGCCATAGTGCTGTGAGTATGAACAGCAGAGAGGCGGTGGCGGTCTGAGAGAACAGCATCCCCTCCCCCATCACCGCCAGTTGGGCGGCGAGTAGCATCGCCGCCGACGATGCAGCCGGTTTCAGCAGTTTCTCCATCTTTCCGGCGCGCGGAAGATAGAGGGCAAGAGAGACGAACACACAACCCAGAATGACCCAACCAGTCATCTGTCGGGAGAGCAGGAGGTCGTCTCCGAGCAATGAGGTCGTCGACTGGTCAAAAGTGAAGATGACGGTTTGAATGGTCAGAAAACCCATCAGCAACGAGAGAATATCTTCCACCTCGAGGTTCTTTCCGAAGAGAACCAGTGAACCGAGTCCCGCCGCAACCATGACCATCCAAGCACCATCCATGCCGTATTGCCACTGCATCACCACAGCGGTCACACCAAACAGAATCATCAGAGTTCTCGGATTGTCCTGATGTTCACCTCTGCACTCGGCGAAGATGTGTACGGCCAAGACCACCGCCATGCCGGCCAGCAGAGCATGGCCGGAGATATCCCCACTCCTGACGACTGACAACCACACCACAAGAGAGAGGATGAATCCTAGGTTCCACAATTTGAGCATCCCACTATCACGGAGTCTCGCACCCACTTCGGAGAGGCCGATGAAACGGGCAGCGAGATTCACTCCCGATTCCCCGAGAGCACGGTTGACGGGGTATTGTAGTAGGGTGACGAATACCAGATATGCGGTTATTTCCCATCCCCCCCATTCCACCACACCAGAAGCCACCTCCCAAGTCTGATTGGTGGCGTTGAAGGTGCGCGCCCCTGTTGCCCAGACGGTGATGAACAAGACCCACAACCAAGGCACGAGGACGGTCACTCCGGCGAGCGAAGGGGATTTCCGGAGCAGAGCGAGAGTGGCTGTGCCGATGTGGATGATTGAAAGGGAGAAGAGAAGCAGGGTACCGCCGTCTCCACCCGAAGCTGTGGATTGGGCGGGGATGAGGATTGTCATCAGAATGACGAGGACAACACTTCCCCCCCACAGGACATGGTCGCTGACCAATGATTGATTCGAGAGGAGAACCGCCGCGGTCAGAAGTGCGCAGAGGAGGGTGAAGACCTCATATCCTGATATGCCAAATGGGGGGGAGAGAGTTGTGAGTTCAGTCATCAACAGAAGTGACACTATCAGGGGGAGGCCAGTAGCAAGAGGGGTGAAAACCCGCTTTCTCGCCACACCTCTCACACTTAGATAAGAGCCGCCGAAACAGGCGAGTAGCAGCATGATGAGAGCGAGGGCGTAAGTCGTCTCGGCTCGGTTCGCTGAGATTGCCAGCAGTGCGCCGACCATGCCGAGCCCGACTGATACCGACCACAGGCCGGGGCGGCCCAGTCCGATGAGAGATAGGCCGTCTGAAAACCAGTTCTTTTCGGCGTAGAAACGGGCCGCCATCGCCGCGTTGAGTGCATTTACCCCACCGAGCAGGAGGAAGAGGAGGAGCAGGTCGTCGAATCTTACTATCTCCAACGCACCGACCTGCCAGTCATCGCTGAATGCATGCAGACCGACCCACAGGTTGGAGAATGCTATTCCCAGCGAGGTGAGATTTCCACTCCTCCTGTGCCAGGCTAGCCCATGCAGAAGGAGAGTGGCAAGACCTATTCCTGCCGCCACGCCGTACTGGCCGAACACCGCACCCGCGCCGGAACCGATGGCCAGAGTGACGAGAGTCGCCTGAGCGGCGATGGCATCCTCATCATGGTGATAAGAAACCCACACATTGACCCCGACCAGCGCCAGCAGGAGGGCTCCGAGGGATGTTGCTTCGATGGGAAACACTCCCCATAACTGCCAGTGATGCAGGTCTATCGCAAGGCCGTAGAGCAGTTTCATGGTGATGATGACCCAAGTGATTCCGAGCATCCTCATGCCACGGTCCGGAATCCACCTCTCGCCGAGGATGAACCCGATGGTGGCGAGAGCGAGCAGTCCGAAGAATCCGGTCGCTGGGGGGAGTGTCGTGCCAACAAGCCAACCGACCAGCGAATAGACGACTATCATGCCGACCATGATACCCCAATGGAGTCGCTTCTCACCGACCATCGCCAATTCCGTGACACTATCTATCTCCCGTTCCCCGACCACGGTTCCATCTCGCCTGATGGTTGCGCTATCAGATGATTCAGCGAAGGGGTTGAACATCTCACCCATGGCTTCGTCGACCGGCTCCCCAGCACCCTCCATCGGAAGCGGTTGAGGAGGTGCTGCTTCTTCGGCGACTGCCTCTTCATTGAGGAAGCCGGAGAGGTCCAATCCACCCCCCAAGTCGAAGGTTCGCTGGCGGATAACTTTGTCATCGTCACCTTCGCCGAGAGCGGCCATGACTGCGGTGAGAAGGAGCATCATCAATGAAGGTCGCCCTTCCTCGGGGGTGGCGATGGAGTAATGAATTGTCAACGGCGGCATCCGTAGCATTCTAAGAGGGTGGTCGCCCGCGCCGAGGCATGACAACCGCTGAGTGCGGGGGTGACAGTGGCCGGCGTGGGTCCGGTCTGGACATGCATGGGCTGACCCCGTCTGGCGATGTCCTCTGGAATCTCGGTAGTGAGGTACTGATTGCCAAAGCCGTCGAAAGGGGTGAAGGTGTCCTCAGTGCGGATGGTGTTTTGATCACCAGAACCGGCGAGAGGACCGGCCGCTCCCCCAATGACAAGTTCATCGTCAGGGAGGATTTGGTGGAGGATGGTGTCTGGTGGGGAGAGGTGAATGTTCCGACCACTCGTGAGACCTACGATTTGCTGCGGGATGAGGTGATAGCCCATCTTGAGAGACAGGAAACCCTGTTCGTGCAGGACCTATACGCGGGTGCCGATGAAAACACCCGCCTACCTATACGAGTGATCACCGAAAACGCCTGGCACTCTGCCTTCGCCCACAATATGTTTCTGCGGCCATCTGCGAGCCTGTTGGCCGTCCACGAGCCTGAGTTCACCGTTCTTCACGCACCGATGTTGAGGGTGGACGGTGAAGAGTTCGGCATCAACTCCGATGTCTTCGTGATAGTCTGCTTTTCTGAAAGGGAGGTCATCATCGGTGGTACACAATATGCTGGAGAAATCAAGAAATCCATCTTTTCAGTGATGAACTACCTGCTTCCCAAGGATGGTCATCTGCCGATGCACTGTTCGGCCAATGTCGGGGTTGATGGTGACTCTGCAGTATTCTTCGGGCTTTCGGGGACCGGCAAGACCACCCTTTCGGCGGACCCTATTAGACCCCTCATCGGTGATGATGAACATGGCTGGAGTGATGCGGGGGTCTTCAACTTCGAAGGAGGGTGCTATGCAAAGATGATCAACCTCTCGGAGAAGGATGAGCCGGAGATATTCGCCACCAGCAGGATGGTCGGTACGATTCTTGAGAATGTGGTGCTGGACGAGAATGGTGTACCTGATTTCCATGATGTATCCATCACCCAGAACACCCGTGGTTCCTACCCCTTGGAATCGATTGAGAACAGGGTTGTTGAGAACAGAGGTGGTTTGCCTGAGAATGTGGTCTTCCTCACCTGTGACGCCTTCGGAGTCCTTCCTCCCATCTCGAAATTGACACCGGAACAGGCGGCTTACCATTTCATCTCAGGATACACGGCCAAGGTTGCTGGCACTGAAGTCGGTGTTGATGAGCCGGAGGCGACCTTCTCCGCCTGCTTCGGCGCGCCATTCATGCCGAGGCACCCCAGCGTCTATGCCGACCTGCTGTCGAAGAAGGTAGCAGAGAGCGGAGCGAACTGCTGGCTGTTGAACACCGGATGGGTCGCTGGCGGCTATGGCAAGAGTGACAGAATCAAGATTCGCTGGACCCGCGCTCTTCTCAATGCCGCCCTCAATGGCTCGCTCTCAGGGGTCGAATACGCGACCGATGAGCGATTCGGATTCGCCATTCCACTCCGATGTGAGGGTGTGCCTTCCACCATTCTGAACCCGCGGGCGACATGGGAGGATGGTGTCGCATATGACGAGATGGCTGACAGACTGGCGGAAATGTTCACTGAGAATTTCCAAACCTTTGCTCATGGGTGCAGTGATGAGGTGCTCGCCGCCGCCCCGAAACCGATTGGGCATTGAGCCACAGACGAACATGAACCGAGTGGTCGTCAAGGTCGTGCATCGGCGTCAAGTCACCGCATGTAGTTGCGCTACGGGGTGAAACTCTTCAAGCGGGGGAGTCGCCTCCGAGATTCATGGCAGTGCCGTTGGCTGAGTTGACAACCCCCCATCTCTGGCCCTCACTGGCGGAATCGAGCAGCGTTTTGGGATACATACCTAGGTTGCCAGAACAGGATGAGGTTGTATGGCGCATCCTCGATGGAGAGGGTGAAGATTCACTGAAGAAGCAGTTGGACGAACTGCTCGGACAGTTCGGACACATCCTGCCGGAATCACTCCCCCCATCCGTTATTATCGATGAAAGCGGTGGACCTGTGTGCATCGACGACAGGGCGGTCATCGGCGAATGTGTAGTCATCGAAGGGCCGTGCTACATCGGGCCGAGAGCGGAAGTCAGGCATGCAGCATATATCAGACCTTATGCGTGGTTGTGCGCTGGTTCTGTCGTCGGTCATGCGAGTGAAGTGAAGCATTCCCTGCTCCTGCCCCTTGCCAAGGCTCCGCATTTCAACTATGTCGGTGACTCGATTCTTGGGAGTGGGGTGAATCTGGGTGCCGGCTGCAAACTATCCAACCTTCGTAATGACGAGCGTAATGTTCTGGTCCGCAATCTGCAGAACGGCGAAGTTGACAGCGGCTTGCGAAAATTCGGAGCCATTCTTGGCGATAATGTGGCGATAGGGTGTAACACCGTGACCAATCCGGGTGTCATCATCGGTAGGGATTCCATGGTCTGGCCGAATGTCACGGTGAGCGGAGTACACGCGAGTCGTTCAACCATCCGGGAGTGATGGCCATGTCTGCTTTCCGGCTGCATGGAACCGATGGCATTCGTGGGCGTGTATCGCATTGTGAGAGTGGTGAATCTCCAATTGAAAAATTGAAAATGCAAGGGGAAATTTCACCATCACTTTTTGCCCTGTTCGGGGAGGCGGTCGGACGAATCACGGCCTCAGGTGGGTTGGCCGGCCCACATAACGGAACCAGCGCACAGGAGAGGGGGGGTGATGGGCCACTGTTGGTCATCGGTTGGGACAGACGAGTGGGGAACGCCGAACTTGTTTCCGCACTCTCCGAGGGCCTTGAGCGCTCAGGGTGCCGAACCATCCTCGTCGGTGAGGTTCCCACCCCGGGACTGCACAGGTCGATTATGCAGTTGTCAGCAGACGGAGGCATGATGGTGACTGCGAGCCACAACCCCGCAACTGATTCTGGTGTCAAACTGTTCGACGGCTTCGGTTTCAAATCGATGCCGGAACTCGAAGAGCAGATCTCCGCCGAGGTGGCCTCTCTCTGGGAGCAGAGTCTCGCTCGCCGGTCAATGATTGTCGCCGACGGCGGGGCCTCTGTTGAAATTCAACGGTTCGACGGGTTGGAATGCTATCGTATGGGGCTGAATAGATGGTTGGTTGAGTTGAGTTCAATCTTCAATACTTCCCTCTCATGCCTCGGAAATGCCGTGGCAGAGTGTGGTCTGCTCATTGACAGCAGTGGTGGAGCAGCCACTGAATGGTTGGCTGCGGGTTTGAGCAGACGGGGTCTTGCAAGCAAAGAAGTGTCCACCATCGACATACCCATCAACGAATGTTGCGGGGCGGGCGAATTGTCACCGACCGCCTCTTGGAGTAATAGTGAGTTGATGGAGGGAAACCACCAGCACGCTCTTCTCGATGCATTGGCTGGGAGACTGAGAGAGAATGATGGCATGGCACCATGGCATAATGGTGACATCGTCGCCGCCGCTCTTGACGGAGATGGAGACCGCTGTCTCGTACTCGAAGCGGAGGAGGGTGGGGTGCGCGTCGTCGATGGGGACCAGATGGCGTTCGACTGGCTCAACGCTTTACAGGCTGTGGGATTCTCCTCGGCTCATCTCGCCTACACGATAGAATCCGACCTTTCGCTGCCTGTCGCCGGTAAGAAAAATGGCTTCAGAACTACTCAGGTGGCGGTTGGAGATCGCTGGCTCTCCGCTTCACTGCGTTCAGGCTTCACACCATCCGGCTGGTTGGGGTCACCAACGATACCGCTGCTGGTAGGTTGTGAGGATTCCGGCCATATCATCATGCCACGACGGCACCCACTTTCCTCGGACCATTGGACTCTGGTGGGTGACGGGGCGGCGACTCTTCTCGCCCATCTGCTGGCTCGTGCCGTTCTAAACGACAAGCGAGAGGTGCTTCAGCGCGGGTGGAAGGCGCGCCATACCGTGAAACCCTCACACAGGGTCAGGTGGGACGGTGACAACGAATTGGCCGATGAGTTTACTGAGTTGGTCCAATCCTCACTCGGGGATTGTGAATTATCGAAGGTCGAAATCGCTGGGGAGACCTCCCTCCTTCTCATCCAAGGTGTGTGGAAAGAGGTTCAGTTCAGCATAGGGGTACGAAACTCCGGAACAGAGGCGAAGACGGCGATGACCATCAAGACCGCCGCCCTCTCGCTGAGGATGGAAGAGGTGCTTGCCCGTGGTGGCGCCTTCCTCGACGCCCGCCTTGGTGGATGAGTGGTCGCGCCCATGAGTGCTTGCCCGTGGTGGCGTCTTCCTCGACGCCCGCCTTGGTGGATGAGTGGTCGCGCCCATGAGTGCTTGCCCGTGGTGGCGCCTTCCTTGACGCCCGCCTTGGTGGATGAGTGGTCGCGCCCGCCCGCAGCCGACGGGCTGTCGGGTGATGTCGGCGGTCTCAGAGAATGAATCGCGGCAGGTGGCGAGCGCTAGAAACTGCTCCAACCTTATGGGTGGCGTGCTTGGCTTTCAGAGAATGAATCGAGGCAGGTGGCGAGCGCTAGAAACTGCTCCAACCTTACGGGTGGCGTGCTTGGCTTTCAGAGAATGAATCGCGGCAGGTGGCGAGCGACCACAGCAGTAGTGACCACTCCGACGAGTGAGCCCTCAATGTCGACTACCGCCAACTGAGAGATGTCGTGCGTGAGCATCAAAGCCGCTGCCTTCAGCAGTGGAGTCGATGTCGAAACCTGCATCGGTGGCATATTGACCAGTTGGCTTGCCTCGACGGCCTGCATCCATGCAAGGTCACGATTCACCCGTTTCCGCTGAATCAGTTTGAGGACATCGACAGCGTGCACTCGCCCTACCGGAACCCCTAGTTCATCAACGAGAAAAAGGTGGTCCCAATCCCTCATGGTGAGAGTTCTCAACACTCTGTCCATTGACACCGACTGCGATAGGGTACGTGGCCTCTCCATTACTTGTCCACATGTGACTCTGCGAGCGGCTTCTGAAGGGGTTTTGACCTCCCTTCTCGAGTCGCCCGCACTCCCGAAAATAGCCCCCATTCAGACTCCCTTCTGAGCGGTGGCCGACTACCGACTCTATTTGAATCAGATGGTGGTGTGGGCGAACATTTCCGGCATCACATTCGGTGGTAACCTTCATCACAGTCGGCAATGCGCCCCGCATCATGGCAAGGTTGAGCAACGCCGTGCTGGCCGAGTTGGCGGGGATGGATGACTATGACCGCACACTCGCCCTCGACAGAATCGCTAGACAGCACGACATGACCCCCGAACAGGTGATGGCGGAGGTCAGGGCATTTCAACAGGGTGGCGATGTGGAGACCACTTCCATGGCCGCTCTCGATGAGCGAATCAGCCCAACCCAAACCGATTCACAGTCACACTCTGGGAAACAACCGGATTATCTGACCAATGCACACCGGTACAGGGTTCGCTATGACCCCTCCCACGATGGGCAGAACAGACAGTCTCAGGTGGAGCAGGCGATTCTATGCCCTCATTGCAGCGCCCCGTTAGGCATTCCAGCGATTCGCCCCATCAAGGTGACCTGCCCCAACTGCATGAACGAAGCGGTGTTCAATTCATGATATGTGCTGTGAACTTGGTCAGCCGGGTTATTGCTCTGAATCGTTTGTCGCCATCTCATCTTGAATTCCAGTCATGAAAAGCCTCAAATGCCTCGCCGAGAAGCACGGTTGCATGCACATCGTCACCAAGTTGACCCTCGGACTAGGGGCAATCATGCTCATCGGAAGCGTGGTACTGATGGCTTCAGGTAGTGGATTCATCGGCGAGGCGGTGGAAAACCCGAACGGAACTGAGAAGTGGAGTGGTCAAGCGCCAACCACCTACGATGGCGAGTTCGAGATGGCGGCGGTCTACTACGTGTTTGCCGACGCCAATGGATCAAAGGA
Source organism: uncultured Candidatus Poseidoniales archaeon (assembly GCA_964342465.1). Classification (GTDB taxonomy): domain Archaea; phylum Thermoplasmatota; class Poseidoniia; order Poseidoniales; family Thalassarchaeaceae; genus MGIIb-Q1. The sequence continues at coordinate 36,588 of CAYFFQ010000014.1, forward strand.
GATAGGTGTCAAGGTCGTTGATGGAGATGCTGATAATTTTTTCACCCCCTGCTCCGAGATGCAGAGTTGTGATTACTATGACTGGCCCGGTCACAGTTATCTCGGGCAGTTGACCTTCACCACACCTGGAACTTGGTCGATTGAATTGACCGGAAATGGCAGTGTGGTCATCACTGAGATGGCTTTTGACATGGGTGAATTGATGGGTTTCGCCGGGGGATTCTTCGGCATCTTCTGCTCTGTCTGTGTTCTCATTCTCGGACTGGTTTTCGTCTTCACTCTGAAGGATAACAAGGTTCAGCAGGGTGTAATGATGGTGCAACAGGCTGATGGCACGGTACAACCGGTCGGTGGAATGCCCGTTCAATCCGCGGCCACGCCCGCCCCTATGGTCGCTGGAGCCGTGCATCCAGCCTATGCGAACAGTCAGCCGCAGATGGTTCAACAGCCAGCAAGCCAGACGATTCCCCCCCTCGGTGGCCAGCAACCACCCAATCAGGGATTTTGAGGTGGAATCAACGATTCTGATGCGCAACCATCAGGGATTTTGAGGTGGAATCAACGATTCTAATGCGAAACCATCAGGGATTTTGAGGTGGAATCAACGATTCTGATGCGCACCCATGCGCGATTCTGAGGTGGAATCAACGATTCTGATGCGCACCCATGCGCGATTCTGAGGTGGAATCAACGATTCTATTGCGCAACCATGCGCGATTCTGAGGTGGAATCAACGATTCTAATGCGAAACCATCAGGGATTTTGAGGTGGAATCAACGATTCTAATGCGAAACCATCAGGGATTTTGAGGTGGAATC
>CAYFFQ010000014.1:37505-42178 GCA_964342465.1 uncultured Candidatus Poseidoniales archaeon
TGAGGTGGAATCAACGATTCTAATGCGAAACCATCAGGGATTTTGAGGTGGAATCAACGATTCTGATGCGCACCCATGCGCGATTCTGAGGTGGAATCAACGATTCTAATGCGTACTCATGCGCGATTCTGAGGTCGGAGTCGGGATTCAGACTTACACTCTCGAGCATACCTTCTCCGGCGGCTTCAGTCGCCTCAGATGCCCCAGTAGTGACCAGAGGTCTCCTGTCTCTCATTGATGGATTGTACCACCACTCGCACCGCCCAGAACAGAACCAGCGCCGCAAGTGCTTGGTCCCAGTCCTCCCACAAGGTGCTCGGGTCGAGTGAATAGGTGGAGTCCAACACCTGAAGAGCCATCTTGAGGCCGGCACTGCAAATCGTCCAGATGACGATTCCGAAGGCGATGATTTGCACGGTTCTCCCGCTGAAAGTTCCCTTCTTCATGCGTAGCACAAGCAGAGAGAGGGCGAGGGTCAGAAATGCGAGGACAATCCAAGTGAGCGCCCCCTGAAGAACGAGCAACACTATCTCCAATCCTCCCGGTTTAGGGGTGAGTGCCATGTTGGATGAGTAGACGCGCAGTCCTTCGGCAACGGCGAAGATGGAAAAGAACACCATTCCTGCCCATAAAATGGATGATATCATTGCAGCATCGGCGTTTTCGCGCATGTCGCGCATGACGCGGTTGAGATGCTGCTCGGCGCCCAATCCCCTCGCCAACAGGTAGATACCGATGAAGAGTGGCATCATGCCGATGATGATGCCGCCGTTGGGAAGAATCATTCCGAGACCGATGAAAATGAGGAAGACCGACAGGGGAACCAGCAGTTTCATTCGCCACTTCTCGTCTTCGATGGCTTTGACGATGTAGTAGTATGTTCCTTCGATTCCCTTCGATTGACGGACGATTATCTTCTGGACATGGTCGATGTTCAGGCGGGATTGGATGATGGGGAGGATGCTCTCATCCTCAGCGCCGTCGGTGACCATCACCCCGCGGTCGGGTTGGAACTTCTCGATGACCTCCTCCAATTGCTCAGCGATGGCTCTATCAGACCGCATACCGACCCTTTCATCGCCAGTCAGAACGGCGATGTCAACGGCATCATTCGACTCGGCGTTCTCCTTCAGTTGGTCATGCAGATGGAGGGCTCCGAGCATCGCATTGGTATCGCTCTCCTCTGGGTCGGCGATACCCAACCTCAATGCTGCTGTGAGTACCTCCTTTCTGCCGACGACAGGCCCGCGGATTCCCGCCTTCTTGCCGAGGTCATCATCCCTGTCGACAGAAAGGACAAGGGTTCTCGTCACCTCTCGCCACCCCGTCTCCGCATCCTCAGGGGTGCTGCCCTTCTATGAACCATTTTCCCCTCTGTCCCCCTCTTTCTCTCCGATTTCGACTGGGGGTGGGGGTGGTTGTTCATCGCTGGCTCTTCTTCTCTGTTTTGCGCGGACGTACTTGAGGGGATGGGTCAACCACTCTCTCCTACACAGACTGTCATCGGCAAGTCCCTGCGTCACCGGGCATCTCGCATGGAGTTTGAGAGTGTCACATTTCTCGGGCGTGTATTCACCTTGGTAGAGTTGGGTGAGTTGATACATCGTCTTCTCCCTTTTGTAGTCTGGAGCATTGACAAAGAAGGAGTGGGCCTCATCCACACTCAAGGCGAGCACCCGCGACATGTTGGCGAGGAATCTTCTACCCGCATGGTTCACATTGTCGCCCGCTGCCAATTCTGAGATGACCGCGTTCATGCACGGTGGCCAGTCACCTTCATCAACGGCGGTGAGGGTGATTTCCTGACTCTTCTGCATCTGCAGTTCAGCCACCATCTTGCCGACCGGTTCTGCGAACTGGGCGGCGAACTCCTCATCCATCCTCTCCATGTTGATTCTGCATCTCTCAATCAGGCTGTCGCGGATTCTTTCCTTGACAAGTCGGGAGAGTCGTTGTTGTGAATTCTCCCTGCTAGTTCTATCCATCGTCACCCAGCCCCCTGCGAGAGGGCGGTTTGCCAGCGTCCAATAGTGTCCGGTGATGCGCGGTGCTACCTCGATGAAATCCAACATCGGGATTTCGTACACCCTCTGCACAGACCTCACTGCGTGCAGGGATTGGCTCTCGCCCACTTTCTCGGATATTCTCAAGTCGGAGAGATAGGTTCGGACTATCGTTTCGAACAACAGCTCATCCACCACCTCGCTGAGAATTGCATCGGCGCGGCTCGCTTCGCCCTCGACCCACCTCTTCATGAGGAGCTCATCGAAGGAACTACAGACGATGAGCATGGCGTAGTGGAAACCGAGGCCCTCGACCATCTGACCGAAGCCTTCGTGGATGTCGTGGCGTGTGGCTGCCGAAATGCCTTCGGAGAGTCTGATTGACTCGAGCAGACGTTGCATGCCGCGGACTCTGATGGGCTCAACCCATTCATCACCGACAAGTCCCTCCGCCGTGATGTTGTTGTCCTGTCGCAGTTCCTTCAGCCACTGCTCCGCCTGTGGGAGAAAGGGGAATCTCGCCAGCATCGATGGTGAATCGATGGTCGGTATGCGGCGTGGTTTCGGCATGGGCAAGTGGGGATGCCTCGCTTGGGTTATTGAACTCTCACACGCGCCGAAAGGACGGGGGAGATGATGGGAGGGGCTGACTACCGACCCATCATGGCGATGGATGGGCGTCTGGTCGGGATTCAGAATGATGTGCGCGAGCACTTCGGCTGGTCGCTGCGAGATGACCTCAGGGTCTGCCGAGAACTTGTAGGTCTCTCACGCCGGCTTCACGGTTCAGATGCGTGGGTGGAGAAGACCGTTCATCATCTGAGAATGCGGTTGGAGAGTGGTGGCCCTATCGCGATTCTCGGTGCTGCGGTAGAGCCGGAACACCTGCGAGGTCTTGCCGATGACACCCTGTTGGTGGCTGCCGACGGCAGTGTTGGTGTCTTCTCAGAACTGACGGAAGCCGAGAGGGATTGGGCTTGGGAGAGATTGGCTCTGGTGGTCTCGGATGGGGATGGAGGTGAATCCATCCTCACCGCAGTGGAAAGGGGAATCCCTTTCGCGGTTCACGCTCACGGTGACAACCTCGAAGAATGCACCTCACTTCTGAAGTGTCTGCATGACAATGGAAACCGACTCTTCCTCACCCACCAATGCCCTGAACAGGTGGGTGGTATCGAGAATCCAGGCGGATTCACCGATGGAGACAGGGCTGTGTGCATAGTTGCCGGGCTTAGGGAGAACTGCGATGATGTGCATCTGCTCGGATTCCGCTCAGACAGAATCGGGAGATGGACCGGCGCCACTGATGAGGGGCGCAAACTCAGGAAACTGAAATGGATGGATGCTGTCCTCGCCATCCTCGGAGAGGTTGGCCGGTGATGCAGCCGACGGGGCGCAGGAAGAAGAAGAGGGACGGCCCCATCAGGCCGACCGCTGCAATCATCACATGGATTCTTCTCAATCTGATATGGATGGTCGCAATCGACACGGCCACACCACACCCGGTTCTTTCGGCGGACGCCGGGCACAGGCAGGACTACGAAATGGAGGTCCCTTCACTTCTCGGCGCTGAGCCGAGGTTCGAAATCTCATGCTCCTTCGCAGTCACGCACAACTCGTATCAGAACATATCCATCCACTGGGAGTTGTGGGATGTCGAGGAGAAGCGGGATGCTGAGGCGTGGCAGGAGGACCCGACCGTCGATGACCCGCCCACGCCTGTTCGTCAATGGACTGGCGGGCCGGCGGAGGACTGCAGCGATGATTCCGGCACCATCGCTCCAGGAGACTATCTCCTCGAAATCAGATTCAGCCATGAAAACGGATCCATGATAAGTTGGGATGAGGCGGCGAGGAATGTTCGCGGAGATTTCAGGATGAGGTATTGGATTTACGAAGCCCACGCTGAACTAGGTTACATCGCCGCCAACATCCTCGGTCTGTTCATCCTCATCACCGACCAAGCGGTCAGGAGAATACGGAGGAAGATTCGACTGAACCGAGTCATTCCGCTCCACCGTCAGAGAGACAGGGAGGATTGGGAGGTCCTCAAGAAAGAGATGGAAGGGAGGGGTGAGGCGGTGATTGAATCGTTCCAGATAGAGATGGGCAGTTCATCGGAAGCGGCCCGTGAAGAGATGCGAAAGCGATTCGCTGCTCAGTCACTGGATGGTGAAGAGGATGGCCAAGACCCCCCTGAAGAGGGTAGTGAGAAGCAACCATCCGAACTGGGTGAAGGAACGACTGAGGGGCTCACGGGCAAAGCGAAGGTAGGCAGGGACATCCGCACGGTGGGTGACCTGTGGAAGCGAATGAAGGATGAGAAGTGACTCTCCGAGGACGGTATTCTCTGGGTGTGACCCCTTCATGTCCCTCTGATGAGCGCGTTATGGCCCCATTCAAGGATTGATATGGAGAAATGATTCGGGGGTGGCCTCTGTATGGCCGCGCTCGCATAGGGCGTGTGGTTGGCCGCGCAGAACAGGCGTCCACCGGTCAAGGTACGGCCGCGCTCGCATAGGGCGTGTGGTTGGCTGCGCAGAACAGGCGTCCACCGGTCAAGGTACGGCCGCGCTCGCATAGGGCGGGCGCTCAACGCAGTCGATGTGACGGTCTCGCTCAAGGTACGGCCGCACTTGCATAGGGCGGGCGGGCGCAGGCGCGCAGGCG
>CAYFFQ010000014.1:42278-59252 GCA_964342465.1 uncultured Candidatus Poseidoniales archaeon
AGGCGCGCAGGCGAGCGCGAGCGCGCGGGGAGCGTCGCTCCAGAAATACACCATTCATCGATAAACGGGTCACAGCGAGCCTGTCATCCCTGTTGCCATAGGAATCATTGTGACACAAGGTTAATAGTAAACTTGTAAGACAAGGATAGTCAGCGGAGTGGGCAGAGATGGCTGGCGAGCGAGCAGATGGATTGGTGAAATGGAGTAGGAACGTGGGTTGGCGTGGGGCGAGAGCCTCACTGCTTGTGATGTTGATGTTGGTTGGAACCCTCATCTCCCCCGCTCTCTCCTTCGAGACGGGAAGTGAGGATGTCGATGACTTGCTTGCCTCTCTTCTCGGCCCCATTGCGACTGTTCAGGCGGCTGACCTCGAGTCGGATGCCAGTATGGACCCTCGCGACCATGTTGAGTTCTTCACCAGCGAGGATGCTGGACGGCAGAACATCAGGAACTTCGATGCCTTCGAAGACAACGATGACGAAGTGGATGATTGGTGCATGGGGGACTTCGCCATGGTGAATGTCTCCCGCAGACTCTCATATTTCGCCGTCTGCTGGGGTAGTGAGGAGAATCCCGGCCCGATTTCGATTGCTGCTCTTGAGGTGCAGTATCTTGGGGGAGTGAATCTTGAGGATTTCCCCATCCCCGGAATGTCTGTTCCCGGCGTTCCACTTCCGATTGCCACTGTCTTTGCCACCAGCCTCGCCCACATCATCGAGTTTGAGGACAGCGGAGTGCCAGGGGATGAGGCAAACACCTCTGGAAACGGAGTTTTCGACTACACCAGAGACGGAACCGGTCTGACTGACTTTGACATGACGAGTGCAGAGGATGTTCATGCTGGAGTTGCCTTGGACGACCTCGACTGGGACATCTCTGATGCTGGCATCACCGAATGGGTGGACGACAACGAGATAGGGTGGAACTTCACACTGGAAGCGAGAAACGTCTCATACGACAATTCTGACGGCTGGTGGTTGACGGCCAATGACGATGTCGTTGAACTCATCGCCCTCACCTTTCATCTCGGCGTAACTGTCGAGGCTGTCACCGAGGAGGTCATCCCGTGGTGGACCGTCACCCTTGATGAGAACCCTGACCACGATGCCAACTCAAGCGAGTTTGAGGAGACGATTCCGTGGGTGGTCGAGGATATCGGAGAGCAGCAGAACCTGACTTGGAGCGGGGTGCGCGTCGGTACCGACTTCAAGTATGACCAGACGATTGAAGGCTGGGACTTCACCAGCGAGGATTCGCTGCTGATGGTCGAGTCGGTCATCGCCCGCGGCTCTTTCACCTTCGGACTCATCTCTGATTTCATGGACGATGTCAGTGGACAGGCAGAGGGGAGCTTCGACGAGCAGATGGCTTACGACAAGGAGAGCGAGGATGAGAATGTCCTCAGCACTGGGTCTCAGACGGGAGTTGACAGGGTGACGGGAACCAGTGTCTCATGGTCACATGACTACACAAAGGTTCCAGACCGACTGCACTGGGTGGATACAGCTGACGCTGGACCGTCTCCGGACAATGTCAGCACCGTCAACGTCACCTTCCAACTTCATGAGTCCGAGTCTTTCCAACACTCCGATGAGGCAGTGACCGTCGCCCTCTACATCGCCATCGGCGGGGCTATCTATCCTGCGGCGGAATACATCTTCCATGACCCCGGTTACGCCGCCACAATCGATGTGATTCAGTTGGGCGGCATGCTGCTTTCGGGCGAAGTGGTCGGCCTTCAGTTCGTTCTCGTCGGACTGCTCGGGGTTCTCGGCCTGATCGGAATCACCGCTCGCAAACGGAGAAACAAGCGAGTTCTGCGTCAGGCACTGACCCACAATGAGGCGACCTCGTTTCATTCCCATGCCCAACCGAGTGCTCAAGTCGTAGGTTATGGGGTGATTCCTGACCACATGGCCACTCCCGCCATGCACGATGTCGACGGCTTTCCACCCGGTGGCGGTGACCCGGGACAACTCCTCTGATGCATCGAGCGACGGAAGTGAGGGTTCGCCATGCAGAACAGAGGCAGTCTGCTCCCCCTTATCCACGACCTGCACCCCATAACCACAACCCCCTCCGGTGGAGAGAGAGGTGCTCCTCTCGAGGGTGATGGCAGTCAGTCTGTGGTGGATGGTGGCCATATTCTCGTTGCCAGTGACGGGGTGATGACTGGAATCAGGAGAAGGAGATTACTTCTCCTGCTGATTACGACGATGCTTGTCGGCATCGGATTGTATATCTCTGATTATGAACCTATTTTCACAGTCATCGTCCTCTTCTGTATCGTCGTTCCGTTCGAAAAGTTGTTTCCGCGACACCGAGGTCAGAAGATTCTCAGGCCAAGAGTGGCGACAGATGTCGGATATGCGCTGGCCGCACCTGCACTCAATGCATTCGGCCTCATTGTCGCCATCATCATCGGCGTACTCAGCCTCGCTTGGATTCCCGGTCTGCTGTTGCGGCCGGTCGTGGCGATGATTCCACCCATTATGGCCCCATTCGTCGCCTTCCTGCTCTTCGATTTCGTCGTCTATTGGGCACACCGATGGTATCACGAAGTGCCACTGCTGTGGCGCTTCCACGCCATCCATCACTCAACCGAACATCTCGACTGGGCGAGTGGATTTCGAGCGCATCCCCTCGATGGGTCACTGATAGCGCCGGCCATCGTGTTTCTCCTCGCCGCCGGATTCAGCGGTGAGACGACCGGAGCCATCGCCGTCATCCAGATAATCTCAGGTCTGTTCCTCCACGCCAATGTGAAGTGGAGGTTGAAGCCACTGCACAAGGTGATTATCACTCCGGAGTTCCATCATTGGCATCATACCAAGGAGCCGGAGGCTATATGGTCAAACTATTCGGTCTTCCTACCTCTTTGGGACATCATCTTCGGGACCTACTTCATGCCCAGTGACAAACGACCGAGTGACTACGGAGTCGATGAATTCATCCCAGAGGGAATCGCCGCACAACTCTTCCATCCACTACGAGGACTGGACAACCCCCTCACCATGGTCAGGCATCCGTGGAGAACTTTGAAGAAAACCCTCAAAACGCTGAGAAAGGTGCTCGGACAGATGTACAGGTCTGCGACTCGCCCCCGTGGCCACACACCCTTCACCCATCCAGCCCAGACCACCGGTTTCACTCCATTCCCTCTGCCAAGGAGTGATTGGGATGATGCTTGAGGCGCATCAATTCTATGACAGGGTGGCCTACTTGGACGGTGCGGGTGGTGGTGTTGGCGAGCAAATCCGATGGAGTGAGCGAACTCCGCCGAGGAGCCTTCGAACTGGCACTGCTCGCCTTTCTCGACCGAGAGGAGAGTTTCAGTGGGGCCATCATCGATGGGCTGCGCCAAGCGACCGGCGGTGGTCTGAGTGTGACGGAGGGTGCACTCTATCCAGCACTTGTGAGATTGGAGAAAAAGGGGCTTCTCACTTCCGAGAATCGACGCGATATAGAGGGGCGAAAACCGAGGAAGTACTACTCTTTGACCGATGCCGGCAGAGAGAGATTGGCTCTTCTGAAAGAGGCGTGGATTCCTCTCGTCGAAGGAATCGAGATGTTGTTTGGGGGTGAGTAGTTGAATGAGATGCAAAAATATCTGAAAGAGGTCAGACGGGGTATGCGGTTCGTTTCCGGTTTCAACAAGACCGCTTTCTGCAACGAGTTAGAGGCGCAGGCGGAATACCGAGGGGCTCTTCCCACCTCCAATCCACGCAACCTCGGCAGAGCGATGAGGCAGGTCTACGGAATCAGTATGTTGTGGAGATTTGTGCTCATCTTCACCGCATTTCCACTCGGTCTCCTCTCTATTCCGATGATTGTCACTTGGATGCCGGCATTTCCGGTCACTCTGTTTCTGCTCCTCGCTCTGATGTGGGTCTTCCTCGCTTCCTACTATGGTGGCAGATGGTCCGGCCTGTTCACCGGGCTTGCGGCCGCCTTGCCGAGATTGGTATCTCTCGTTCTGTTCACTGTCGGACTCGATGTCATCAACACCTACTTCGACTCATACCAAGTGCCAGAGAGCGATGTGGGGATGGTCTTGGTGACATCCCTTCTGCTTCCCGTTGTCGGTTTTCTCGCCGGCGGGCGAATCAGACGGCCTGAGTGAAACTCTGACTCTGGGTGGTGAAATGAGAGAGGTGGGCACATCCGCCGCCTCTTTCCGAGAAGAGGCATTTCCAGTCAGAGGCGGCGGCGGCCCGTGTTGAATGAGGACTGTGGTGACAGACACAATCCAAGCCAATCACCAATCGGGCGGGGAGAACGAATCCCGTCCAAGGAATTGACCATGCGGGGGAGAATACGACTGAGTTAATAAACTTGGAGCCGGATTGCGTCAATTGAATGCCGGATTTCGCCCGAAATCATAAGATTCGCGGTGAGTGGGGTCGTCGCGCTAGGTGATAGGACCTGCTGGTTCAATAACACGATGGGAAAAAGGACTTGTGTCGGTCCGTCCGCTTCATCAGACAAAATCATCAAGAGTGAACACCTTGATTCTGTCATTTTTGAACAGACTGTCTAGTGAGTCGGCAAGGACATCGAATTTCTGCTTGGTGTAATCCGAAGTCCCATAGGTGTCCATAACATGTCTCGCCACTTTGACATACTTGCGTACAGCCCCTTCCGAGACTGTCATGATGAGATTTCCACCGCACTGCATTCCAGATGAAGTACGCGTTATGGCTGCGGCTCCGGGAGGCGCCCTGTGTTGCTTGATGCACTTTCCGGAGAGGGGGATGCGGCGGTACTTCTCACCACATCTGCCGCATCTCACCCGCTGGCGTGTGAAGGCGAGCAGGTTTCCCCTCAGGTCGGGGAAGAAATGTGACTCGACAACGGAGGATGCGACCTTTTCCACATTCACCGCCCTCAGTTTGGCGGCGAGGGCAATCTGCGCGTTCATCTTGTCAACCATCGTCTCAAGAATCTTGTAGGCGGAGTTCTCGGGGCCGGCATCCAGAGAGGAGAGGTCATGGGTGAATCCATATCCTCTAGCAGCACCAATCGTACCGAGCCGCCTCTGAACGAAATCCATGTTTTCTGACACATTTCCGGGGTGAGGGGAGGAGAGGGTAGCCTCATAGAAAGAGCGGGGATAGAACCAGGCGGAGTCCACATTCAACGCCTCCTTGTCCAACTCGGCGGGATTGAGTCTTGTTGTCAGCACCAGTGGGGCATCCATCTGACCGCCTCGATTGGCTGGAAGTATCTCCCTGGAGAAATTTAGCAACCCGTCGAGAAGCAGCATGATACAATCCTCGTCTCCGTCGCAGTTCCTTCGTTTTGCGGCGTGAAACAGGGTGTGCGCATAGCCACCGGAAGCCCCTGTAAATCCGATGAGTCTCGATAGTACACCCCCCGATGTATGCGGAGCGAGGGCGATGGTCATCTGTCCTATCAGTCCATTCACATCGGAGACATTGTAGTGGGCATCCATGCCGTAGAATCGAACCAGTAGGTCATCGATGTATCTGCAGGTGTTGATGAGATGTTGAATGGCTTTGGTGCTAGCCACGAAATCCTGAGGAAACAGTTCGAGAATCTGGTCATCCGAGGTCAACGCATCACCCCAGATATCCCTATCGTAACCCAACTCGACAAGACGCTGCCAAGAGGTTCCTATCTCACATGGTCTGAAGTGGGTGAGTGGAATGTCCGACATGTCGAAACGGACGGTTCCATCGCGGAAGACGGGGAGGTTGTGCACGGCTCTGAGTATACCCTTCTCCAACGGTTCTGGGGTCTGTGACTTGGAGGAGAGACCCTTCACTCCCTTGATTTTTGGCAGGCGGTCAATTCCAAGGTCCTCCATAATTGACTGAAGGATGTTTTTCAACGGCAGGCTCTGTAATTCGCCTTGGCGGCGACTCTTGCTGTCTGTGGCCGTCGGTTTGGTGGAGCCGCCGCAGGTCGATGTCGCATCGCCCTTTATGAGTCGGTGGTGGCAGGTGGGGAATGGTGAAGGGCGGCCGCATTTCAGGCATTCTCTGCTACCCATCGTCACTCTGAGATTTCCCTTTGAGGAGGCCACCGTGAGCAGGCGTTGTGGGCCGCCTTCAGTGCCAACTGGAAAGAGGGCGTTGACGGATGTCTTCATCAGTCTGTGCGCCGCCTTCTCCGGGCGAGCCATGCGCGCCCCGATACGGACTGGCGCGTTGTGTTCCCATCTGAGGCTGCTGCAGTTTCTGACCACATGGAGTGAGCCGATTGTCGCCTCCTCATCGACAAGTCGGCGGGCTGCGAGAAGTCTCTCGGCATCATCTGGGCCAGGATCAGGAACCATCGCAGCCGCTTCTGCACCGGCAGCGTCGGTGGAAGTGATGTCCTCACCTCGTTGGCGAGCCGCAGTCTCCGCCTCTCTCCTCACCACTTCCCTCTCGGCTTCCAACTCGGAAAGGCGGGACTCCTCGCGGGATATCACATCGATAGCGTTTCGCAATCTCTCCAATCGCTCGCTGAGATGTTGGTGAATGGCCACTCGCTCCCTCACTTCCCCGTTGTCGAGTGTGAGACCGAGTCCCTCGATGAGAGCCTCCCACCCATTGGTGAGAACGATATCATCCCCCGAATGATGATGGGGTAGGCCGAGCAACATGACTGCAGTTTTGATGATGCCGTGATGTAGGTGGTGTTGGTCTTCCGACCTCTCTCCTCCCAACATTTCAGGTGCTTCCAACTCCGGCCCAGCCGGTTGTTCCGCGGGTGGGGAACCCAATTTCAGCGGCCTCCAGCCACTGACCGCACCCGGTATCACCAACCACTCAGTAGAAGAGTGGTCAAGGTTCCACTTCTCCTCTTCGCATTCTGATGCAGGAGTGGTGTGTGACTGAAGGATAAATCGATGGAGGGTGGTCATCCACTCCATCGGCAGGTCCAACCAATTCAGATTGAAAGGGGGTGGGACAGCCGTGTTGAACTCCTCACAGATGGCTCTTGCGCTTCTCCAGTCAAGGGGGGCAGTCGTCAGAAAATCCGTCCACTCCTTTTGCTCTCTCAAGCCCTTCAATCCCTGACCATCTCCATTTGAAGGTATTCCATTGGGTAAGTTTTCAACCTCGGTTCCGAGAATTTTCGCAAGGATGTTGATGGACTTCTCGGTGTCGAGAGCAGCCAGCATGTCCGCCGCCCACCAATCACGATTGTATGCAGAGGGGACGAGATTCTTGTTGTTCTCCAAGAACTCACCATATCCGAGCATGATTTCGCCGTTGTCCCAGATATAGTCGGCTTCCTGCTTCACTTGCTGCCATCTACTTATCAAGTCTATTCGGCCAAATGTCCCATCACGCATCAATACCGTCGGGCCCTGAAGTGCATCTGACGGAGTGACGGCACAAGCCTTGCCGGGTCGTTCTATCTTCAGTTGTGTACCGACAGCGATGAACTCCCCCATGGCGCTCATGGTCACCGGTGAGAGTGAACCTGCAGCCAGACCCGTAGCCCGCGTACGACCATATCTGAGGCGGAAGCCGCCGGCAGCAAGCGGTTCTCCAAACACAGGTCTGCCGGCGATTATATCCTGCATGAATCGGTCGTTGGCGGTGAGTTGTTTCTTCTTGAAAGATGATTTTTCAATACCATCTTCCTTCTTTTCATCATCGGCGAACTCGCTGATGAAGTCCCAGCCTTCGACCTTCAACCCCTCGGTATATTTCTTGATTTTCGGAGCCTTCAGGCAAAGCCCCTCACCGATGACCAACAACACACCCCCCCTCACACGGCTGCCATCGACATTCTCGATGTTGCCATATCCCGCACATTCCTCCGATTCCGTTGATTCACCGTTGACCATCACCGGACACGCTTTGACTATCTTTTCGATATCCTCAGGAGAAGGTCTGTACTGCAGGTTTCCTCGGTAAAGGCCGAACTCTTCCTTGACCCGTTCAATCTCTTCCCTGCGGGCGATGTATCTCCCCACTCCGAGTTCCTTCCGCACCACATCGGTGATGAGCACGGCCAGTGCCTGAGCCGTTCCACCGGCGGCACGAATCGGGCCACAGAAATCAACAGACACGAATTGGGAACCGTCGGCGTTGTTGAGTAGACGTACATTGCTGATACCTTCCAGCGGGGCCACCAGAACCGCTTCTGTGATTATCGCGAGTCCGACTCTGAGACCGGTGTCTATCGCCTTCACCAAGTCACCCGTCCGAGCGTACATTCTCTTGGCGACCTGCTTGGACATTTGAATCGAAGTGGTCTCCCTGTCCTCTTTCTTCAGCATCTTGCGCAGGTCGTCGGCGAAGGTGAGGCCATCGAGATACTCGGCCAGCAATTTCTCGGTTCTGTCGGCGAGGTCGGAAGCGCGAGGAATCTCCACCGTATCGATGATGTCCTTTCCGAGATTCCTCGCAGTTTCAGCGAGTTGATACTCCCTTTCACATGACTCATCGAGCATTTCGTGGTAGCGACGCATCTCTGCTGAGAGCCGTTCTTCATCCCACTCATGCAACATCTCCCTTCACCCGAGACCCGCCAACAGCGGACTTCGGGAGGCGGGCGCTCAAAGTCATTCTGCTCATGGGTGAGAATCCCAGAGGGCAAAATCGCCTCGCAATGTTGATGGATTGCGGAAGATGGAGGCAGGTTCGGGAATATATATGGAAATGTCAACCGACCTGAAAAATTCGAGAGAGAGATTAGTCGAAAACATCCGAGAACTCGCCTGGCTGCGCGCTGATACCGAGGAGTTCACTCTCGCCTCAGGCCGAACCAGCCGACATTTCTTCGACATGAAACCGGTGATGATGGACCCCGCCTCCGCCCACTATCTCGGAGTTCTCATCCACGACAAACTGGCTACCATCGGTGACATCGATTGTGTGGGTGGCCTTGAACTTGGAGCAGTTCCCCTGACCGGTATCGTCATCGCCAAGGCGGGGCGGGGTAGTACTCTGCGCGGTTTCATCATCCGTAAAGAACCCAAAGGGAGGGGAGGGAGGAAGACGGGCAATCCTCCAGGGATAGAGGGTGCGACCTTGAACGAAGGTGACCGATGTGTCATCCTCGAGGATGTGACCACGACAGGAGGGTCGGCTCTTCAGGCGGTGGAGAGGTTGCGAGAGGTTGGTTGTGATGTCGCAGGCTGCATCACCATACTCGACCGTGAAGAGGGCGGAAGTGAGGCTTTCGCAGCAGCGGGCGTACCTCTACATCCTTTGACGACTCTGAGTGATATTGAAGGGTGAATACACCCGCTCACCTCTCATCTCAGGTGGTAAGAGATTCTGCATCGCCGAGGTATATTTTTTTTATTGATTCATTTTCATGGAGAAACTGAATAATACTCGGATTCGCTCGCAGGGGGAGGGATGGTGATGGACGAGTCTGCCGAATGTGCCATCATCCGACGCTGGTTCGAAGAGGGGTGGAACGAAAGGAACCCTGACCTCATCGATACCATGTTCGCACCCGGATTCACTGCTGAGGGGGGCCCACACGGTACTCTCGACCGCCTCTCTTACAAGCAGTACTTCCTAAGTGTGACCGCAGCATCTCCCGATATGCAGTGTGAGATAATCCAATTGTATGACTCGGGTGGATTCGTGGTCTCACACATTCTGTCAGTGGGAACCCTCTCACACACCTTCGCCGGTATGGAAGCGTCTGGAAAGAAGTTCACAACTGATATCATCGATATCTGGAAGGTGGATGACGGACTTATCTCAGAGAGGATGAACGCCGAATTCGACTCACTTGGAATCAAACAGCAAGTCGGCAGCAAGCCGTACTTCAAACCGGAGTGAGTTCACCCCCTCTACAACCGTGAACCGCGAGGTTGGTGCGGACACACAATGGGGCCGCAATTGGATTCACGCAAAAGCGAGCGTTTGGCCACCCGCCACAGAACTGGCCAATGAACGGTTCGCCACCCAGCGCTAGCCCGACCTCTCCTAGACCAAGTGGAGGAGGATATGGAGGGAAGGCACCCCACTACTCAGAACCTGTCGGCAGAAACGGCGGGTAGGGGCAGGATAGGACACGACGGCAACCGCCTAATCCATTCAACCACCATCCTCAAAGGCTACTCCCACTCCGGCCCACCCATGACAAACGTGCTGATGCAGACGAGTGAAGGAGATGTGACCATCGAGGTATTCACCGAGAAGATGCCGGTTACAGCTGGGAACTTCCTCAAACTCGTCGACGAAGGATACTACGACGGGCTCCATTTCCACCGTGTCATCAAGGGGTTCATGATACAGGGCGGTTGTCCGAACTCGCGCGACCCAACCTCCCCGAGGTGCGGAACTGGTGGACCGGGCTACACCATTTCCGATGAGCACCCTGACGATGCACAGTTCACAAACGATGTGGGTACGCTTTCCATGGCCAACACAGGAAGGCCCAACTCTGGAGGTTCACAGTTCTTCATCAACACAAACCACAACAAGTTCCTCGACTGGTGGGACAGAAGTAGCCCTTCAGCCCACCCCGTCTTCGCGAAAGTGGTGGAGGGGATGGACATCATCAAGCGTATCGAGGCAACGGCCACCGGTATGCAGGACAGACCACTTACACCGATGCAGATAATCTCAGTCAAGAGAGTTTGAACAGGCCCCCGAAGGGATGGGCGGCGGTTCCGTTCATGGTTGGTTTCTCGGTGGTGGATAGCCGGCGGTCCCGTTTATGGTTGGATTCTCCGAGGTGATAGGCGGCGGTTCCGTTCATGGTTGGTTTCCCCGAGGTGATTTGGCCATTAGCCGCCTGCGAGAGTAAAGGGTGGAGGGTGCTCTTCCATTCTCAGGAATAATCTGAATAGCGGTCTGTTTTGCAGTTAGAATCACCCTTGAGAAGTGGTTTGATGCTAGTCAAACAGGGTGGTCGGCGTGGAGAGAACCGCCTCTCGTCAAATTATTAAGTAATGGGTGGCGGGGAGTAATCATGGCGAAGCATAGAGCAGGTGACAGGCGGATAATCTCGGTGAGCATTCCCGAGCACCTCGCCAAGCGATTGGACATGCGCGTGGGCAAAGGGCACAAGCGAGGCAGGTCAGCGACGATTTCTCGTCTGATTGCCGAAGGGCTGGACAGTGAGAATTCCCAATCGGCTCCGAATGATGACATTCCCGAACCACGGATGGTCGCCGGTGGTGATGGTGGAGTCAGAATCGAGAGTGACACCATGGGTGAAATCGAGGTTCCTTCTGACAGATACTACGGCGCTCAGACCACACGCTCACTTCTGAATTTCGACATCGGGGATGACCTGATGCCGCGGCCGTTGATTCGCGCCTTCGGCATTCTCAAACAAGCTGCCGCCGAGGTGAACTTGGACCTAGGCGGTTTGGATGGAGAGGTCGCTGACTTGATTGTCAAGGCGTGTGATGAGGTCATCTCAGGGGAGTTGGACACACATTTTCCACTCCGCATCTGGCAGACAGGGTCTGGCACACAGACCAACATGAACGCCAACGAAGTAATCGCCAACCGTGCCATTGAGATGGCTCAGGGGATTCTCGGGAGTAAGAGTCCCATCCACCCCAACGACCATGTGAACATGGCGCAGTCGAGCAATGACACCTTCCCGACAGCAATGCATATCGCGGCTGCCGAACAGGTCCGGCATTCTCTGCTTCCCGCGCTCAGCCATCTGCGGGATGGCCTGCAGGACAAAGTGGAACAGTTCTCTCGAATCGTCAAAATAGGTCGGACCCACCTGATGGACGCGGTACCTCTGACACTCGGACAGGAGTTCTCCGGTTATGTCGCCATGCTGGACAGCGACATGAAGAGAATAGAATCGAGTCTGGATGACCTGTTGGAGTTGGCTATTGGGGGGACGGCGGTTGGGACCGGCCTCAACACCCATCCTGATTTCGCCAATCTGGTCGCTGAGAAAATTGCTGCAAAGACTGCCCTCGGATTCACCTCCGCTGACAACAAGTTCGCCCAGTTGGCGGCCCATGATGCCATCGTAGCCACCTCGGGGGCGTTGAACACACTGGCCGCCTCACTGATGAAGATAGCAAACGACATCCGTTGGTTGGGCTCGGGTCCGAGGTGTGGTATCGGTGAGTTAGCCCTGCCCGCGAATGAACCGGGCTCCAGCATCATGCCTGGGAAAGTCAACCCGACTCAGGCGGAGGCTCTGACCATGGTCTGCTGTCAGGTTTTCGGTAACCATACAGCCATCACAGTGGGTGGCAGCCAAGGCAATTTTGAACTGAATGTCTACAAGCCGATGATGATTCACAATCTTCTGCACTCCATCAGGCTGCTCTCCGATTCATGCGTAGCTTTCACCAACCGATGTGTATCAGGCCTAAAGGCAAATGAAAGGGCAATAGCGAACCATCTTGAGAACTCGTTGATGTTGGTGACCGCCTTGAATCCGCACATCGGATATGATGCTGCGGCGGCGATAGCGAAGAAGGCGCACAAGGAAGGAACCACCCTTCGTCGTTCAGCAATCGAGTTGGGGCTGTTGAGTGAAGAGCAATTCGACGAGTGGGTTCAACCGGATGAGATGGTCGGGGCGAGGAAATAGGTGGCGAAATCGGCCCCCGCCGCCTTCCGACCTGCGCAACTTATAGGTTAGGAGCAAGGGGAGCGCCTGCTCAACTCGTTCGAAGAAGCGGGGGTTGGGAGAACTGGTGAGTGGGGTTCAGTCCGAAGGAAGACATCTCCCCACTCACCAGCCTCCGCTGGTGTGACTTCCGGCGAGCAGTTCAACTCTCCTTCAGTCACGGTGGTTCGACCTCCTCTGACGAGTTGGTCCCCCCACCACCAGGTCACCTCAGAGACGGGTGAACACCTCGTCGGCTCCCTGGGTGCAGGTGGCTCACCACCTCTCTCGAGACGGTTCACCGTCTACTCTGAGATGTTCAACTAGCAGTGGACTGACTTCCTTCCACTTCCCCGCTCGGCTTCCGGTGTCTTCCGACGCCTTCCGTCTTGCAGTTCAGTTTCCGGTCATCGTGTGTCCGGCTCGCTTCCCTTCTCTGAGCAGTCATCCGGCCACCTGACAGCAGCGAACCACTGACATACAGCCATCTGAAGACCAGCGGCTTTGACAGGGTGTCCCGAAAGACTCCTTTTCATCACCATCTGGTGGATTCGTGCCGAGGCACTCCTCACTTCCTGCGTTTTGGCTTTCGAGTTCATCAGCCGCAGCCAACTTTCTCTCCAGCCAACGCCTCCACGATTGCTCGCTTCGGCGGCCGACTTCCACCCCCGAGGGGCCCACGCCGGCAGACGGGCATGGGGTCGGCCGAAGCCTTCCCCACCACTCCTCAGGAGCAGCAAACATACCGACGGGTGGCGTGCGAAATAAATCTTTCGCTTAATACATCTCTTTTCTAACGGAAAATTGTTTTATTTACCATTATTTCCACTGGAAGTAATGTTAGAAATATCTTGTCTTCCAGCAGAGGCAGTAGCCTAACCTATGATTCTTCCAGCGGGTTCTCAAGTATCTTGAAGTGAGTCAGTCACCCCTTCCTTCTCAATGCCCGCAGCCTCTCTTGCATAGACAGGCGAGATGGTGTAGCACCACCGGTGGAGAGCAGTGGGTCGTCACGCTCTGTGGCGAGGGGATTTTCCTCTCCTTCATCTTCATCAGAGTGGGCGTGGGTTTCCTGCGATTCACCCCGACTGTCGAGTCTGCGAGTGAATAATTCCTCCCTGATGAGGAAGACCCTCCCATCCTCCAATCCGACGGCCACCCTCTCACCTCGACAGCTCAGGGATAGGATGCGTGGGAGTTCACCGAATGTCGCCAACATCCTGCCGCCACTGCCCATCACAGAGAGTCGGGCGCGCAGGCCGTTCCACTGTGCAACCCAGTATGTGGGTCCTTCGGCCGTCCAAAATCCGAGTATCGCCAAGTCGAGTGGGTCTGTGAGGTCTGAAGTCCACTCCCCCTCGGGAGTCATCGCCCTCAATACTCCATCATCGCCGCCGAACAGGGCGCTCTCTCCATCCGAATCGAGGACCTGTACGCTCTCACCTTCACCCCGAATAATGGTTTTCAGGTTGTCACCATCCAATTCGGATAGAGAGCCGGAGGCGTGGCCGAACAGTGTGCGCCCCCCCTTGGTGGAACCGCAGAGAATAGGGTCGTCAGGGGCGAGAGAGAAGTGTTCTGAATCGCTGTCCGTCTGGCGGATGATACCACACCGCGGTCTGCCAAGTCCCATCGTCGCCGTACCGCACTCATCCATCAACAGGTGCCACGGCCTCTCTTCGAAGGTGTCACTTCTCACCTCAGCTCCGGCTGAATCGAATCTCCAACAGGTCGATTCGATGAAGTCATTGAGTTCAATTTCATAGACTGATGAAGTGGCAAGGACCCTCTCTCCGTCCTTGAGACAGGCAACCAAGTCAGCCGAGCCAGTCAATTGATTTGCCCATCTGACATCCCCCGTCGCCGCATCGTGACAGGTGACTTGACTGCCGGCGGTGGCGCAGACGAATGGCGGAGTGGCGTCGGATGCGCCACACATCCTCTCGATTCTGTCCTCCGCCTCGTCCTGCCAAAGGAGAGTTCCGTCTGCACTCCAGGCGATGAGGTTTCCATCCCAATCACCTGCGTAGAGGCGGGTGCGGCCGAGCAGCACCGACGAGGCTGCCGCCGGCATGTCGCGCACGAACCAAGCGAACTCCGTCAGGTCGGCCACAACATGTGGTGGGCATCTCCCTCTTTTTCACTTCGCATCCTCGGAGTGGGTGATGGAACGAATGAAGGTGCCAATGGAAATCGTGTGAACTCGATTGTCTCATGGTGGAAGGATTAGTGTCAGAGATTGTAGAGAGCGCCGATTTTTTCAGAAAGATATGAGACGAAGGCATCGGGTTTCGGCGGCTCGCCAGTCGCTTCTGCAATCAGGTCTGCCGGCTCAAGAATGCTTCCTCGCGCGTGCACGCGCGCCCGCATCCACTCCAACAGTGGCACGAACTCGCCGCCCCTCACCTGTTCATCCAAGTCGGGAAGGTCGCTTCTTGCGGCGGCGAGCAGTTGGGCTGAGTAGAGATTTCCAAGGGTGTAGGTCGGGAAATACCCGAAAGCACCCATAGACCAGTGAATGTCCTGCAACACACCCTCGCGGCGAGTGGGTGAGCGCACACCGAGGTACCTCTCGTACATGTCATCCCAAGCATCGGGGAGGTCGTCCACCTCGAGTTCTCCGTTGATGAGGAGTTTCTCCACTTCGTAGCGAATCATGATGTGAAGATTGTAGGTCGCTTCGTCAGCTTCCACGCGAATTAGGCTCGGTTCAACTTGGTTGACCGCTTGCCATAGCATTTCAGGGGTGACGCCTTCTAAGTTCTTCGGGAAATGCTTCTGCCAGAGGGGGAAAGACCACTGGCAAAATTCCAGAGACCTGCCGATCTGGTTCTCCCAGAGACGGCTCTGACTCTCATGGACCCCCAAACCGTTTGACTCTCCGGTTGGTTGAAAATCCAAGTTTCTCGGTCTGCCCTGCTCATAGAGAGCGTGTCCGGTCTCGTGCATGGTTCCGTAGATTGCTCCGTACGGCTCCTTTTCGTCGTAGCGTGTCGTCCATCTGACATCGTCAGGGTTGGAGCCGCCGCAGAAGGGGTGTGTCGATTCATCGCGGCGGCCCGCTTCAAAGTCAAAACCGATCGCTTCCGACAATTCTTGGCTGAGTGCTTCTTGCGCTGCTTTCGGCCATGGGTGGGCGTGGACCCATGAGCAGTCCGGCTTGGATTGCAGGCCACCCACAGACTTGATGAGTGGAACCGATGAGTCTCGCAATCCTGCGAAAAGTGGGTCGAGTGCGGCTACGGTGAGGCCGGATTCGTAGAGGTCGAGCAGGGCGTCGTAGCGGTTCTCTTCGTAGCCGAGATAGTCGGCGAGTTGGCGGTTCATCTCAATCATTTTTTCAAGGTCGTTCCGAAAAATGGAAAAGTCGTCCTTCTCACGCGCTTCGGTCCAGGAAACTATGCTCTTGGAGCAGTGGCGCGCATATTCTTCCACGAACTCTGGGGGTTTTTTCGTCGCCTTGTCATAGGAGTCACGGATGAGGCGGAGATTTCCCGCCTCAACTTCTGTGCTATCCGTTTTCGCATCGGCTTCCTCATCACCCACTTCTGCTTCACCATTCCGAGCCAAGTCCTCCTCTGCCTGAGATAGCAGTTCACCCACTTCGGGGTCGGTCATTCTTGCATGCCCCTCCTTGGAGAGCCAAGCCATCTGTTCAGCGCGAAGGGCTGCAGCCTTGGGGGGCATCATCACCTCTTGGTCCCAGCCGAGCAGTCCCCCGATTTGGCCGATGACATCCAACTCCCTCATTCTCTCCAAAAGTGCGTCGTACGCTTCGCCCATGTGGTGCCGAGCGGGGGTTTTCTCAAGTGCCTTTGTATTCATTCGTCCTCGAATCGAATGTGGAGACTATCCCACTTGGAGGGGTGTTTTCCTCGGTTCGGCCGAAAATGTCTCTCGACTTCAACAACAAGATGAAGAAGAACCACGGAAACGGCGTAGCGTTCGGATGGCGGAGTTCGAGTTGAATTGGTTGGCGGTGCTCGCTGGTGCTGTGGTTCATTTCGCGGTGCAGGGAATCTGGTATTCGATTCCGCCAATCAGCAACAGATGGATGGAACTCCTGGATAAACCCGAGGGGTATTGGGAGGAGCGGCAGAATCCGCAAATAATGGGTATCGCATTTGGCACTGCGGCGTTCTCTTCGCTGCTGCTCGCCTTCGTGTTCTACCACATCACCTGGGCAGCGACAGTCGCTTGGGAAGTGCATGGGTTCGGGGCTGGTGCTTCTGCGGGGTTCTGGCTGTGGTTGGGCAGTATCGCCACCGACACTGGGACTTACGGGTTCGAGGGAAAACCTTGGAGACTCTGGCCGATTGAGAAGTTGGACCGCCTGTTCTGTTTCACGCTCGCTTGCGGGGTCATGGCCTATATCGCTGGCTTTTGAGCATAGGGTACCCTGTGAACAGGGTCGCAGTAGAACGAATTTGCGGCTGTAAATGGGTG
>CAYFFQ010000015.1:0-7232 GCA_964342465.1 uncultured Candidatus Poseidoniales archaeon
CCTTCCTCATAACTTCACTTTCTAGACCCACCCGCTAGCCGGCTGTTTGCGTGACAAATTGCTTGCAGGGTGTCGCTATAACCCCAAACTCAGATGCAACATACCTCAAAACGGATGTTTGCGTGACAAATTGCTTGTAGGGTGTCGCTATAACCCCAAACTCAGATGCAACATACCTCGAAACGGATGTTTGCGTGACAAATTGCTTGTAGGGTGTGCACCTCCGAGGCATGACATCAATGGCAGGTTTGGAGAGTTGGAAGCCCTACCACGCTCTGGATGGTAGTGACGGCAAGGGAGGTAGCATTCGCATTCCTGCCTTCAATCCGAATGCATCATCGGGTGAAATCCAGTGGCAGTTGGCACCTTCGAAGAGCCATTTCATTCGCTGGTTGCTTCTCGCCGCCCAAGGTGAGGCTGATGTGAGCCTCAAGTTTTCAGGACGGCTGGGGGAAGATGTTGAGTCGATGGCGCGCTGTCTC
The DNA here is from genome assembly GCA_964342465.1 of uncultured Candidatus Poseidoniales archaeon. Taxonomy (GTDB): domain Archaea; phylum Thermoplasmatota; class Poseidoniia; order Poseidoniales; family Thalassarchaeaceae; genus MGIIb-Q1. The sequence goes on from CAYFFQ010000015.1 coordinate 483, forward strand.
ACCCAGATGGGGGTCAGAATTGAACGGCATAGCGGAGAATGGACTGTCCACGGCGTCGGTGTACACGGATTCAAACGCCCAGTTTCAGTCCTCAATTGCGGCAACTCCGGCACTGCACTCCGCCTGCTGACCGTCGCCGCCGCCCGCCTTGACTACCCAGTGATGCTCGACGGCGACAGAACTCTCAGAAAGCGCCACTCAGAGACCCTCCTTCACATATTGGAGTATCTCGGTGGAGAGGTGAGCCACGGAACCGGTCTTGAGTCACTGCCCTACTATGTGCGCGGGCCCATCCAATCAGGCGAAGTCACCCTTGAAGTGAGTAGGTCGAGCCAACCACTCTCAGCACTTCTGCTCTCCATGCCGGCACTGTCAGGGGATGTCAGGGTAAATCTCTCTGGAGAAGGGGTTTCGCGCAGACACGCCCAACTCTCTTTCGACCTCGCAGAACTCACCGGCTCAGCCAACAAAATGGACTGGCGACCGTACATCTCACTCACTCCTTGGGAGGTGAACTGCCCTGCTACCGTGGAGATTCCTAGTGACCGGTCGTTGGAGGTTTTCGCGATTTTGTTCTCTCTGGTTCATGGGGTTGAAGTTGATGTGGTGAATAGGCCGAGCGATGAGGATTCGCTGGGGGCGGAGATTCTCGTTGACATTCAATCCGAGGGGCCGCAAACCATCTCATTGAGAGATGCGAACGACCTCATCTCTCCTCTGGCCGCAATTCTAGCACTCGGGGCTGGCGGGCAGATAACCGAGGCGGGTCACGCGAGACACAAGGAGTCCAATCGAATTGAAAAAACCGTTGCACTGCTCGGCCGATTCGGGATTGAGGCGGTGGCGGAAGAGGCGGGGATTTCGGTTGCCGGTGGTCAGCGGATTTCGGCGCCGAGGGGAGTTGTGAACACCGAGGGCGACCACCGGCTGTGGATGACTGCCGCCTGCCTCGCCAGCAAGGTTGGAGCCACTCTGAGTCATCCAAACTGCTTCCGCGTTTCCGACCCCGATTTTCTGGGGAAAATCGGGATGGGGAGTGATTGATTGGACTCAATAGTTGAAGATTCTGACGAGAAATCTAGGGATGCCTCAAAAATCGGGATGGGGAGTGATTGATTGGACTCAATGGTTGAAGATTCTGACGAGAAATCTAGGGATGCCTCAAAAATCGGGATGAGGGGTGAATGATTGGACTCAATAGTTGAAGATTCTGACGAGGCTTCGGACGAGAACCAACTGGCTAGTGATGAACAGCCGGAACTCAACTCTGAGAATCCGGTCAGAATCACCGTTCTGACCGGAGCTGGAATCAGCGCCGAATCAGGCATCAAAACATTTCGAGACCATGACGGATTATGGGAAAACCATCGGATTGAGGATGTTTTCCAACAACTTCACCGTCGGCCGACCATGCACACAAGCCCACGGATTTCAGCCGTGTCTGCCAAAATGGTCATCTAAAGTGCCGACATCGAGTTTCATCACCGTCGGCCGACCATGCACACAGGCCCACGGATTCTCAATTGACGACATATCGGCGAGAAGTCGCCGCATCTCAGCGAGACTCAATTTCTGATTCGCCTTGACTGCCCCCCTACACGATTTCATGAAGGCAATCTCATCGGCGAGTCGCTCAGCGACGGTCAGCGGCCCATCTTCTCCACTAATCGCCAATTCATCGACCAAATCGGTGAAAAACCCTCCCAAACGAGAATCCCCAGCGAGCATCAGTGGAACTGATGTCAGCGACATCTGGCCACCCTCCAGCGAGAAGGAAAAACCGAGCCCCTCCAATCTCTCAGTGAAACCCATCACCAGTGCAGAACGGGCAGGGTCAAGGGCGAGGGAGAGCGGTTGGATAAGCGGTTGCGGTTGCCAATTTTCCATTTTTTCGCGCAGCCTCTCATAGCGAATCCTCTCATGCAGTGCGTGCTGGTCAACCACATAGAGAGAGTCGTCACCTTGGGCGAGAATGTACGAGTCAGCGAACTGAGCAAGAGGCTCCATCTGCGGAATCTCCGTCACCACATCATCGCAGACCGGCTCTTCGAGGGGGGAGGTGGGCTCGCCGTCCATCGCGTATCTGTGCAACTCCCTTTCACCTGAGGAAAGTGGGGGGGAGATGGGTCTTGCTGGAGAGCCGGGGAGGGGTTGTTGAGCCAATGGAGAGGTCGAGATAGGGCGTGGTTTTGGGGATGTGTCCGTCGCCGATACGCCACCTTGGTAGAACTTGGTCTGGATTGTAGGATTTGGAGTCTGCAAGGGGTCTGTTGTGGAGAACCTATCCGCTGATGCATCATGCTCTGCATCCCTCTGCTGACTCGGTGTGTTAGCAACATTTTCTGCTGTTTTCGCCCATTTAGGCATTGATTCAGAGGGCGTTCTGCCACTCGGCGCGGTCTTCGGATTCTTCGTTTTGGTCGGCCACCTCTTGCCGGAGCCAACCGCGCCGAGAGGGAAATCTGCGCTTGCTGCTTCACCTGTGGGAACCTGTTTGAGAGTGTGTTTGATGGCTCTCTCCAGCCGTTCTAGGACTCGCCAAGAATGGCGAAGTCTCACCTCTCTCTTCGTCGGGTGAACATTGACATCCACTTCGTCGGCCGGCAGGTCCAACATGAGGACGGCAACAGGGTGTCGGCCGACCATCAAACGGGTATGATAGCCTCTCTTGATAGCCTGTAAGAATGGTTGCGAGGCGACAGGTCGCCCGTTGATGATGATATGGACATCATCGGCTCTTCCGCGATTGATGTCGGGCGGAGAAATCCAGCCTCGCCATCTCTCCTCACCAGGCGCTTCGGAATCGGTTTCAGAGGCGCTCAGTTCGACCAACCTCTCGCTAGAACCACCTAAGAGGTCATAGAGACGTTCACCGATTTCGTCGGTCTTAGGGGTGTCGAGGATGGAACGGCCATCCACGGTCAAGCGAAAGGAGACTTTAGGGGTGCAGAGGGCATGAGAGACGACCACATCCACCACCTTCGCCGTCTCAGTCGCAGGGCGGCGCTGAAAGGCGAGCCGTGCCGGTTGATTGGCAAACAGATTTCTCACCTCTATCAGAGTACCAAAGGCGAGTCCTTCTGCCTCTATTTCTTTGACTTCGCCGTCTGCCACGGTTATTGAGCGCCCTTCATTTCCCTGTGGCCTGCTTGCAACTTTCAAAATCGACACCGCGCCAATGCTGGCGAGTGCCTCGCCACGGAATCCAAGTGTGTATATTGCGCTCAGGTCGGCCGCATCAGAGAGTTTGCTGGTGGCGTGGCGAGTCACCGCCAACTTTAGTTGGTCTGCGACAATACCCCTACCATCATCCCGCACGGATATTAGGTCGAATCCACCCCTGTCGATGATGACCTCAATTCTTGTCGCACCCGCATCGAGTGAGTTTTCCAAGAGTTCCTTGACAACCTGTGCCGGCCTTTCAACGACTTCGCCGGCGGCGATGAGGCCGATTGTCTTGTCATCCAGTTGAACTATTTGGCCGGTGACTTCTCCACTCAGTTCATCCACCTCCGTTCACCAACCAGCGCACTTAGCACCCTGAGAACTGGTATTGAGGGGTCATGCGACAAGATTCGCCCACCTCACTCCTCCAACCAATCATGTTGCCCACGAAGGATGCCCTTCAGTTCGTAGAGAAGGTCCATCGCCTCGCGTGGAGAGAGTGTGTCTGGGTCCATTTGATGGAGCCGGTCTAGAACTGCTGTCTCGGTCTCATCAACTATGGTGGCAGGTTGAATAGAATGCGGGTGCTCCTCCTCGGCCCCACCTGCCGCGGTGATTTCCCCCCCTTGGGCCGAATCATCAGCAGCGATGTCCTTTACTCCCGCACCGCTGGCTCCGCCGCCAACTCCCGCACCGCTGGCTCCGCCGCCAACTCCGCCGCCAACTCCCGCACCGCTGGCTCCGCCGCCAACTCCTGCGCCGCTGGCTCCGCCGCCAACTCCCGCGCCGCCACCCTTGGGAAGCATCCAGCCGAAGAGTGATGATTGCCCTACATCACGCGCCAACGGTGATGCGCCATCACCGGCCCGCGCCCCTTCCGCTTGAAATTCTAGGAAGAGAAGAAGGTCTCTCGCCCTCTCAACCACATGGGCGGGAAGCCCAGCCAGTGAGGCGACCTGAACCCCATACGAATCGTCACACGGCCCGTCCGCAACCGTGTAGAGAAATTTGAGTTCATCAGCCCTCTGAGCGACCTGAACATGGACATTTGTCAGATTCTCTATTTCTGCCTCTAGTCCTACCAATTGGTGATAATGGGTGGCGAAAAGACATCTACATCCGATTCTGCCGGCGACATCCTCAGTCACCGCCCAAGCGATGGCGAGCCCATCAAAAGTCGATGTTCCTCTGCCAATCTCATCAAGAAGCACTAGAGAGTGGGGAGTCGCTCGTCGCAGAATGTGTGCTACTTCTATCATCTCGACCATGAATGTCGAGCGACCTCTGCGTATGTCGTCGTGCGCACCCACCCGCGTGAAAACGCGGTCAACGACACCGATTCTCGCCCTCTCCGCCGGCACAAATGAGCCGGCTTGGGCGAGAATCGAAATCAAAGCAGTCTGCCTGAGATAGGTCGATTTTCCACCCATGTTTGGCCCAGTCAGCAGCAGAAATCGCCGCCTACCTTTCATCGACAGGTCGTTGGGAACAAATCCTGAGTTCGCTTCCAGCACCGGATGCCTACCCTCTTTGATACTGAGGTGGTCACCATCACTGATTTCCGGTCTGGACCACCCATATTTCCGAGCGTGTTGCGCCAGTGAGCAGAGCACGTCCACCGTGGCCACTTTGCGAGCCATTTCTGAGAGTGTTTTGCAGTGCTGCCCCACCTCATCCCTGAGTTCCTTGAACAACTCGTATTCAAGCGCGTTCCCCCTGCTCTCGGCGTTGAGAATCAACTCCTCCTTCTGTTTCAACTCCTCGGTGATGAACCGTTCTGCATTGACCAGAGTCTGACGTCTGGTGTATTCTTCAGGGATTTTGTCAAGGTGTGCGTTTGATACTTCGATGAAATAGCCAAATTGACGGTTGAACTTCACTTTGAGACGAGGGATGTCAAGCCTTTCTCGCTCGCTCTCTTCGAGCCTTGCCAACCACTCCTTGCCCTCTTCGACCGCTTCTCTGTGCGCATCCAATTTCGCTGACCATCCGGTTCGGAAAAGTGCCCCCTCACGAATAGTTGCGGGGAGTTCATCATTCAATGCACTGGTGATATGAGATTTGGTCTCTTCAAGGTCCAATAATCCATCTGCACATTCGAGGAGTAATTCATCGCTGCCTTCAGTCAGAATAGAATGGAGAGAAGGCAGCCGAGCGAGATTGTCGGCGATGGCTGAGAGGTCTCGCCCGTTAGCTCGCCCGTAGGCGAGACGAGTCGAGAGCCTCTCCAAATCTCTGCTGCCGCGCAGAACTTCTCTGATGTCGCGCAGGCGGCGACTGGCATTGATGAGAGATGCGACTGAACCATGTCGCTTTGCCATCTCCTCGCGGTCTAGAAGCGGCATCAGTAACCATTGGCGCAACATTCTGCGCCCCATCCAAGTGTGGGTATGGTCGATTGCGGAGAGAAGGCTTCCTTGCTTCTCTCCAGCAAGAGTATGAGTGATTTCGAGGTTTTTCAGTGTTGTCTCATCCAACACCATGTAATTTGCTTCCTCGGCAAACTCGATTTCACGCAGCGGCACGGTGGCCGCGAGGTGCAACTTGGCAAGATACGAAGTCGCCATGCCACAAGCCTCCAATCCGAGCGGTTTGGAATCAAGGTCAATATGGCCGAGGTCACTTACTTCCAACACCGATTTCAGGCTCTCAAAACGACCCTTTCGGGGAACCTCATGCACCGACATCATCAATCCGTCAATCGACTTAACAAGTTCTGAAATTGACTCATTATCGGCGTCATTCCGGCTCATCACCAACTCACTCGGCTGCCACCGCAACAGTTCATCGCGCAGCCGCTCGAACCGTCCCGCCCCACTCAATTCACCGACCCATGCGCGACCGGTGCTGGGGTCAGAAACCGACCATCCGAGGGCATCGCCACGCAGAACGAGAGAGGAGAGGAGGGCAGAAGTGTCCTCGCCTATCAGACTCTCTTCGTACAACGAGCCGGGAGTATAGACCCGCGTCACCACACGCTGCAGGAGTTTCTTGCCAGGGCGAAGTTCCTCTTCCTGTTCGCACATCGTCACTTTGAAGCCGGCGCGCAGCATCCTTTGCAGATATGATTCCACCGAATGCCACGGCACACCAGCCATCGGGATTGGGTTGTCGCTGTTTTTTTCGCGGCTGGTGAGGGTGATACCCAAGACTTCGCTGGCGACCATTGCATCGTCGTGGAACATCTCATAGAAATCACCCATGCGGAAAAATAGGATGGTGTCAGGATGTTCCGCCTTGATGGCGTGGAACTGTTCCATCATCGGTGTAGCCATCTCAACCCCTACTTCCACTGCAACTCGATTTGCCTACCCGCCCAAAGGGCGGAGTTTTAGGCGAGATGTGACATCACAAAAACAAACCGCCTATTTTGCGAGCATATTTTTCCTTGATTTCGTCAGACTGCGAGCAGGTTCAGAATAACCCTCATCATTTTCATCCTGAGTGGATGTTTTGACACCTTGTGGTCTCCATTATCCACATCCTGAGTAGGTTTTCTGCCACTTTTTGGTTCGCATCATCTCCATCCCGAGTGGATGTTTTGACACCTTGTGGTCTCCATTATCCACATCCTGAGTAGGTTTT
>CAYFFQ010000015.1:7332-28884 GCA_964342465.1 uncultured Candidatus Poseidoniales archaeon
CCTTGTGGTCTCCATTATCCACATCCTGAGTAGGTTTTCTGCCACTTTTTGGTTCCCATCATCTCCATCCCGAGTGGATTATCAAACCCCTCGAGGTTCAGCCAACGAGTTGCAAGTGCATGGTTGCTCCACGGTGTGTATCAGTCACTTTCGTTGGCGGACTCTTGAGCCATTTTCACGCCGATGAGAATCAGAGCGAGTCCGACGAACAGCAGAACTCCAGTGGACTCGCCGAGAATCACCACTCCGGCCAGAATCCCGAAAAATGGCACGAGATAGACATAGGTGGCAGCGGCAGTAGCCCCTATCTTGTCAACCCCCTCAGCAAACCAAGCATAGGCAAGAACTGTGGATAGGGCCGCGAGATAGGCCAACCAAAGGAGGTTCTTGGTGGTGGGCAGTGCGTCAGCACCCCAAACCATGAGGTCAAAAACCGCGAGTGGAGTGAGAAGTAGCCACCCGAACAGAGAAGCCCATGCAACTATGGCGAGAGGCGTAGGTTTTTCCTTGGTTTCGTCATTTTCCAAGACCTTCTTAATCAAAATCGTCGACACAGCCCAACTCGCAGCGGCACACATGATGAGGAAGTCACCAAGCAACCGCATCGAAGTGGGGATGTCTGTGTTCGGCGACCAACCGGTGACAAGAGCGACACCTACTAGTCCAACAGAGAGTCCGAACAGTAGTCTGCCGGATATTTTCCTCCTTAGGAGTGGGACGGCCAGCAGTGCCGTGAATACAGGGTTGAAGGTGATTAGGACAGATGCGTCAGACGCTGCAGTACGAGACATTCCGTGCATGAACAACAATTGGTATAGAAAAGTCGAGAAAAAAGCTATCCAGGCGAGGCGAAAGAACATCTCCTCATCGGGAATCCACAGAGACCCTCTCTCCTCCCCCTCGCCACATTCGACCAGTGAGGATGATTCAAAGCCCTTCTCTTGGGTGAAAATCAACCAGATGAAGAACAGCGGTATGGTCATGGCGTATCGATACCACGCCGCCACCGCCTCTGGCAGTGAGAGGGCGACCTCGCGGCCGGCTGCCCAAGCCACCCCCCAAGATGCGGCGACAAACAGCAGTTTCAGGTGGGTGACGATGCCGCCAGCGAAGAATCTGGGACCATTCGCACCACCCCCATGTAGAGCATCAGTCACAGCCGACGGGGGCTGGCCGGGGTTGATGAAATGATGCTACAACTATACTGTCGAATGGGGGTGTGGTAACCGGCCATCCCTACCCAAACTGTACACCGAGCATCGCATCGGACCAGTGGGGGTGAATTTAGGAGAAAAATTGACCGCCGACTCTCGCCTCTGTAAAACAACATCTTCGAAGTCGGATTGGCAAACAGAATGACGAGGTCTACGAATTTGGTCGCATCGGGTTGATACTATCATCAATGGCGATTTTCATAGATTATCTGGCCGGCCATCACGAAGCAGAAAAGTGCGATAAACACGAATAGTAGGTCACCAAAACGGGCTAGGGAGGTGGAAACACTATCTTGTGCTCCGGCATCGAACTCGAGGACCATAACATCACCCTTCACACCTTCTCCATAGAATACGATGCCGTGTGAATTTGTCCCAGCATGGCTCGCATCAACGACTTCTGTGGTCGGTAGATTGTGAACCTTCACCTTCTCATCGAGAGGAGAAATGCTGTACAACAGAGCAGAGTCACCGTCGGCGAACCAGATGACTCCTGATTCATCGACCGCCGCCGCCGATGAACCGGGGATTGCGGGTAGGTCGCGGATGGTGGAATCGGACATCAACAACATCGTGCTGGTCGAGCCGGCGAGCAGCATCCTGACATCTTCGCCCCATTCGCCCTCGTCAAAGAAGTGGGTGGTGTGAATCGCACCGCCTGCACCGTGATGTAAGAGTACTAGATTGGGGGGGTCTCCGAGAATCGCATCGGCGCGCATCACCACCTCACCGGCAGGGCCGAAAGTAGGATTTCCAAGCGCCGTGTCATAACCAATCACAATCGCCAAAGCGCCATCATCGTCTACCAACACATCGGTCATCACCGTGGTCGAGATGGGTGGTGGCGAGCCGATGGAGACAGTACCATCCACGAATGTATGCAGAAATGTCTCCGCCCCATCCTTGGTCACCATAAAGCCCTCACTTCCATCATTACTACCCACAGATACGATGTGCCGCGGTGAGTCGTCGGTCCACTCGAGAGTGACCGGCTGCAGGGAGGTGCCATCGAAGATTGCGAGATAGCCATCGCCTCCAGCCACCAACCATCCACCATCTATCAGCGAGATGTCCGAAATCGCCGGTGAAGGTATCGTTCTCTCGCCCGTTTCACTCATGGTAAATAGGGGGTAGGTGTCTCTTCTGCCGACCAAGACCAATGCCTGTTCTCCCTCCTCATTCCACACCACTTCCTCAAGAATCTCCCCCTCATTGAGGATTGCCGAGGTCTCCACCCCCGGTAGGATGAGGGAGGCCTGCAACCAGAGCGCCCCTACGAGAAGTGTGATGACGAAGATGGAGAACCAAAACCACTGTTTCTCGCTCTCCTCCTGAAGGTATTCGCCAATCGTGACCAACCAAGCAGGAGCCAGTGGGTCACCCATCGTCGTTGCCAAGAGTTGGGCAGACTATGTATTGTGCGCATATAGGAGCGCCATCTGAGGGATTACTGCAGACATCAGAAGTTGTTCCAATCGGTGATGTGGTCCTGTTTGCAGGCAGGCGGGATTTGTGCGTAGATATCGACCCATGATTTGTCTCCTATGCGCCGAGGAGGTGAAGGGATTGGAATGGCCGTCTGCTCTCCGAGGCGATTCACTCTTGAGTTGCTACAACGCTTCAAAATGATGGGGCTATGAGAATGGTCGTCTGCTCTCCGCACACTCCCATTCTTGAATTCTCCTTATCGCGCCCCCAAGGCCAAAGGTGAGGTGCATAAATCAAGTGAATGGCGTTATATATGGGGGGGCGGTCGCCGGCTCTGCCTTAGGCAGGGATGTGAAGAGGATGGCACGAAAGCCTGCAAAGATGTACCGCCGCGTCAAGGGGCAGTCCTACACTCGCCGCGAATACACCGGTGGTATACCCAACAGCAGAATCACCCAGTTCCACATGGGCAATCGCCCTGCTGGTGAGGCGAAGGATTTCCCCGTCCAACTCTCCCTACAGGTTGATGATGCGTGCCAGATACGCCATACCGCCCTCGAGGCGGCGAGAATCATCGTCAACGCCACCATCAGGAAGGCAGCGGGACCGCAAGGCTACTCTCTTAGAGTGCGAGTCTATCCACATCAGGTTCTGCGTGAAAACAAGCAGGCTACCGGAGCCGGTGCCGACCGTGTGTCTCAGGGTATGCGCTGTTCCTTCGGAAAGAACGTCGGCACTGCTGCGAGAGTACAGAAGAACCAGAAGGTAATCACCATCCAGACCAATCCGGCCAATTTCGAGGCCGCTAAAGATGCCCTTCGCAAGGCCAACTGCAAACTTCCAAGCCCCTCGACAATCGTTGTCGACAGAGGGCATGAGGTCCTGAAGGGACTTGTCTGAGGAAGAGGGATGACTGCTCCGGCAGATGAGCGAATTGAACGCCTCAAGGCAAGCGTAGTGGAAGCCCCGACTATCCAGAAGGGCGAATACACCTACTTCGTCCACCCGCTATCCGATGGAATCCCACGTCAGTCTGGAGCGCTTCTCGCCGAGGCGAGGGATGTCGTCATCGAGATGGTGAATTGGGATGAAATCGACATCATCCTCGGCATCGAAGCGATGGGTATTCCTCTCGCCTCCTGCATCTCCGTGACCACCGGCAAACCCCTCGTCATCGGCAGGAAGCGGGAATATGGATTGGCCGGAGAAATCCTCGTCGACCAATCCACCGGCTACTCCAACGGCACGATTTTCATCAACGATATATCAGCAGGTGAGCGAGTCTTCGTCGTCGATGATGTCGTCAGCACCGGAGGCACACTCAGAGCGGTTCTCTCCGCTGTGGAGAAGGCGGGAGCCATAGTACAGGATGTGGTCTGTGTTTTCGAGAAGAACAACATCGTCAGCGAAATCACAACTGAGAAGGGTTGGCCGATTCGTTCATTGGTGCGAGTCACGATGGACGGTGACAGGGTCGTCTTGCTCGATTAAGGTGGAAGCATGGACCTCAACCGGCACGACTTCCAACTCGATGAATTGGTTGAGAGGATCCGCAGCGGTGACCATAGCCTCGTCGCACTGCAACTACCTGAAGGACTGAAAATCCAAGCACTCGAGATGGTCGATGCCCTCGAATCCGAGACAGAGGCGAAAATCATCGTCGCCGCAGACCCATGCTACGGCGCCTGTGACCTCGTCCACCACAAGATGAAGATGATGGGTGTGGACCTCGTAGCCCACATGGGCCATAGTCAGATGAACATAGATTCTGGCATGGATACCCATTTCATCAATGTCACATACGATGGTGAGCCTGCCATCGAGCCTGTCATCCCCTTGCTCGACGCACACCGACAGCAGGCACATGAACGACTGAATGAGGCGAGTGTGCGAGAGGTGGAGAGCGCTGAACCGGAAGCGCGTTTTCTCGATATGGTCGGCAGAACCTCTTCCCTGAAGGAGGTGAAACTCGGGCTTGTCGGCTCCATCCAACACCTCCATCTCCTTCCCGAATTCAAGGAACGACTGCAAACTGCCGGATTCGATGTGGTGATTCCCACGGGGGGAGCGCGTCTGACCTTCCCCGGACAGGTTCTCGGGTGCAACTACTCCGGTGACGACGATACCATCGGCCACTACCTCTTTCTCGGCTCGGGAGACTTCCACCCCATTGGACTGGTTCTTCACACCGGCAAACCACTGGCCATGCTCGACCCATACACCGGCGAGGCGGGTGAGATGTCGTCGCAGAGAATAGAGAGGATTATCAGGCAGCGGTTCGGCCTCATCATGGCTGTCGACGATGCTCAATCATACGGGATACTGATCGGAGAAAAACCTGGGCAGATGCGGCGCAGTGTGGCATTGAGATTGAAGCGGATGTTACAGAGTCATGGCAAGCAGGGCTACCTGCTCGCCTTGGAGCATGTCGGGCCTGAACTGATTGATTTCTATCCCGTTGATGCCTTCGTCAATACCGCCTGTCCCCGTATCGCCATCGATGATTCGGTGAAATACGCCAAGCCGCTGCTGACACCGTTCGAGTTGGAAGTCGCTCTCGGTGAACGGGATTGGGAAGATGGCTATCGATTTGACGAAATCCCATGACCTCTCACCTCTTCTCCTCACCTCCTTCTGTTTGTCCGACCTAGTATCTCGATGTGAGTTCTATCGGAAAAAAGGAGATTTCTGCCGCCTGAAGGAAATCACAATCCGACAGAATGGGGAATTACGATTTGGAGCCGCACGAATGCCCTGTCCAAGTGAGTGATGCGACCAATCCGACAGAATGGGGAATTACGATTTGGAGCCGCATGAATGCCCTGTCCAAGTGAGTGATGCGAACTAACCCGATGCGAGGCAAATCCCCGAATATGATTGTGTTTTGAGAGAGGCGGGGGTGTTCAGGCGGCCAATCCTTTGGCCACCAAATGCAACCGTGAGATGTGGCTCTCCATAATCCGCAATCTCCTCTCGGCATCCTCGATATAGGTGTCAATCACTTCACTGAATGTTTGACTAAGATGATATTTGTGACTCGGCCGGCCACGGCCTCCATTCTTCTTGGCATCGCAAACCACCTTTCCTTCGCCGACCAGTGATTTCATCGCCGTGCTGATTTCTGGCTGCCTCAGTCCACACACAGACTGCATCTCTCTGCTGGTCAACTCGCCCTTTATGTGCAGAGCGACCAAAATGAGCGCCGAAGACCTCGGCACACCGATATCAGAAAGTAGGCCCACCAATTCATCTTCAATCACATTCGGCCTTGCCGAGGCCATCCGCTCACTAATCAACTCCGCTGACATCTCCGCGGAGCGGAACCTTCGCGAATATAATCTTCCTCCCGAATAGAAGTTCTAGAGAGGTGTGAGTCGCACTTCCCCAAACGAATGATTTGTCTCCATTGACCTCACTGTCAGGGGGTGGGTGAATGAGCGGTTTTCAAACACTAACGAGTCTGAGATTGTTGCCACTCATCACCTCGATATAGGCACAACCCATCTCGATGAGTCGCTGTTTCAACCTCTTGTCAACGGTCAGCACCGGCCATTTCATCTCACTGGCGGCTATGACCAGTTGGTCATCGGTATGTCGCGATTCAGTCGCCCCCTCCATGAACTCCGCTTTGGCATCCAGAATCTCCAGCAGAAGTGGTGTACTCCGCTTTGATTGAACCATCTCGAGTTCCCTCCAGACCGACTGTAGGACAACCGGCTCGAAGGAGCCGACCACAGTAGTTGAGGCGACATCGATATTGATTCCCGCCTCAACCACAGCCACCCAGCCGCAGGCATCAACGAGAACCTTGGTCATTCCTGCAACCCCGCCAGCAAGCAGTCAAGCGGCAAACTCTGCCGTCTGCAATTCACCTCATTTGATTGTGGCATAGCCTATCAGTCGCCATCTCGCCCCGATTCGGCGGGAGAGAGTGATTCTCCCGCCACTATTGGCACAGATTGGAAGTCGAAGCGAGAGTGTCGCTTCGCCACCCTTTACTGAAGATACCACCCCAACCGATGTTGCAGTGGCGGCGTTCACCATCAGCATCTCACCCGGCTGTAATGGTCTTACCTTGTCGGCAGAACCGCCCTCCCCAGCCACCATCTCCTCAAGAAGTGTCAGACTGAGGCTCACTTCATCCCAAATAGGGGGTAGTTCTCCAGCACGAGCCACAACCTGTCCAGACAGTTCGTCCGCCTTGGTGATAGAGGGGTCTAGAGGAGTAGCCATCCCACACAGACCACCGGCGCGCATCTTCTTCAAATCGTTGCCACCACCCCTGAGAGAGGTCACCCGAGTTGCGATGGGCTCCCATGAGACTCTCTTGCCTTGCACTACCTTTCTCCCTGGTGCCACGATGACCCTGTCACCTACGGAAAATGTTCCACTGACGATGCTGCCGCCGATGACGCCGCCCTTCAGGTCGCTCGGACGGGCGCCGGGGCGGTTGATGTCGAAGGAGCGGGCTACATGGAGAATTGCGGCTTCATCGGGGTCCCTTTCCGGTGTCGGAATGAACTCCTCTATCGCCGAGATGAGAACATCGAGATTGACGTCGTGGTGAGCTGAGACGGGGATTATCGGCGCATCCTCTGCGATGGTTCCTTTGAGGAACTGCTTTATTTCAGCGTAGGACTCCATCGCCCGCTCTCGGCTGACGATGTCTATTTTGTTCTGGACCACCACGATGTTCTCGATTCCAGCTATTTCTAGAGCCATCAGATGTTCTCTTGTCTGAGCCTGTGGGCACTCTTCATTTGCGGCTATCAGAAGCAGCGCTCCGTCCATGATGCTAGCGCCGCTTATCATCACAGCCATCAGCGTCTCGTGACCAGGCGCATCGACGAAGGAAATCACTCGGCAGAGGTCCTCGGCACCATCCTTCTCGCCTTGCGGATGTTTTCCAGTTGCGTAGAACTGCCCCTCCTTGGTCTTGTAGAAAGCGGTGTCAGCATATCCGAGTTTAATGGAGATTCCACGCTTCCTCTCTTCCGAGTGGGTGTCTGTCCATGTACCGGACAATGCTTGGGTGAGTGTCGTCTTTCCGTGGTCGACATGACCTACTAATCCGATGTTGGCTTCAGGCTGACGGGGAAGTTTTCGCGCCAGTTGAAACCCACTCCTTCACCATGAAAATCACGACTCGTCTGAATCGCCGCCGCCTAGAAGGTCGGCGAGCGACTTCTTGCCACTCTCAACGACCTTCAGATTCAGTTGGCGGGTGTCCTGAGTCACGGTGTTGCCACGGAACCAGCGTCGCTGGCGAATGCCGTCATAGGTGTAGCGGTATCGCTTACCCTTCTTCTTGACGAGTTTGTGAGCCTTGTATCCGGTTGATTTGCTGACCAAAACCGCCTGTCGGTTTCCACCTGCAACATCGGACCGCATCGGAGTTCCAGTCTGGTCGGAGCCACCGGTGATTTCCAACTTGAATCCAAGCAGGGACTGGTCACCCTCACCGACGAACTGACCGTCGACTACATCGCCGATCTTCTTGCCTAGGAAGTGATTGTAATTCGCCCCCTTAATCTCTACCGAATATGACTTGCCCTTGCTCTCAGGGTCGGTGTCGTTGACAGCCGCCATGAACGAAGTGTCTCCTCTAGCCATGGTTCTCAGCATCCCGCCGACAAGCGACCCATATAAGGGAGTTGCGCCTCTCTCAAGCGGCTTTTACTTTGGGCGGAACTACCCTTCGTTCGCCCCCTCTTCAGAAGAAATTGCTAAGAACTGTGGAACTACGAAGCAAACGGTTCACTAACCGGGAGTGATACGGAATGGCCAGCGGAAGTGTGGAGGAGAGCAGAGTGTCGGATTATCTGAACAGAATAGGAGCGGGCAAGATATTGACCAACGCTGAACCGCTCTCGTTCGACTATGTCCCCGACAAATTGGTGGGACGGGATGAACAACTGCAGAAAATGGCCAGCATGTTTCATCAGATCTCAGACCACAGCGCCTCCTGCCAAGTAGCACTCACCGGAAATGTCGGGTCAGGTAAGACCGCCCTCTCTCATGTCTTCTCAAGGGACTTGGTTCGGCACCTCGGCTCCCAACGGCCGGTGAAGGTGGTTCACATCAATTGCAGAAACCATCCAAGCAAGGCGCAGGTCCTCCATCGCATCGTCACCTCCCTCGACTCCCGACACCCTGAGCGCGGATTCGGAAGTGGTGAGATTCTCGAATCGGTGCGAAGGCAACTGGCGTCTGCAAGCACCCATCTGTTGCTCATTCTCGATGAGGTCGACCATCTTCTGAGAGCAGACAAGGGCGACCTTCTCTACCAACTCCTGCGTATCGATGAAGGGAGAGAGCAGAGAGGAAATATCTCACTGGTGATAATCAGTCAGGAACAGGTTCTCGACCAACTCGAAAGTGCGATTCTCTCCCGTTTCGGGCGCAGCAATCACATCAGGCTCGAACCCTACAATTCCGACGAATTGACTGCGATTGCGACTCAGAGAGCCGCCCTCTCATGCCACGATGGCTCTGTTGCCGAGGGCGTCTTGAGAACCATCGGCCAGCGAGCGAGCGAAACCGGTGATGCGAGATTGGCCATCGAACTTCTTGCTGATTCCATCCGCAAGGCTGAGATGGCAGGGCGGCCCGAAGTTCTCGCTGACGATGTCCGCTTCGTCGCTAGAGAGGTGGGCCGCACCGTTGAGCCGAACATCATCGACCATCTGAACGAACACTCCCAAATGATTCTCCTCGCCCTCTGCCGGCGTCTTCGCCGCGAGGATGAGGTGACGACGGGGGATGCAGAGAAACTCTACCATGTCATCTGCGAGGAATACGAAGAGAACCCACGTAGTCACACCACCTTTTGGAAGAACCTCAAGAAATTGGAGGGGTTGGAACTGATTGAGTCACGGACCGCCAGCCGCACCAGCGGCCGCGGCCGAACTCAACACCTGTCGATGCCTACCGCCCTCCCCGGCGCCCTTGAGAAGCGCATCGAATCATCCTTGGCAAGAAGAAATCGCCGATGAGAGAAGATGTGCGAGTCATTCACCCTGCGAGGTGTGCCAATTGGTCACACCGCCTCAAGAATCAATGAAAACGCAGGGGCTTGGGTGGCGCAATAGGGATGTGTGGCACTTGGTCACACCGCCTCAAGAATCAATGAAAACGCAGGGGCTTGGGTGGCGCAATAGGGATGTGTGGCACTTGGTCACACCGCCTCAAGAATCTTTGGAAAGGGTGAACAACTGGTCGTCACCATGTCCATCGAGCAGACCGATTCGCACCGCCGCATCGACCCAGGCGTGAGCGTAGTTAATCGCACCGAATGCCCGCACGAGGTCTCCTTGTTCAGCAAAATAGCGCGCGTCAGCCGTATAATTGTCGCACATTTCAAGCATCTCCTTCAGGTTCCTCCCAGCCGAGGTGTCGCTGTCAGGAATCGGTGTAGCCTTCTCCCGCGCTCTCTTTGTCAAGTTGAGGTATTTCTCAACGATTTCTATCGTCACTTCGCTGTTCATTCTCCAGCCTCCCCGCGAGCGAGAAGACGGCGAACATCTTCCCTTCTGCCAAGCGAGGCATAGAGTTCGATGGCGCGGCTCAACATACCGCTCTCCTCGGCGTCACGAGCCGCCTCGAAGATCACCTGACGCTTCTCCCAATCGATTCTCTTGCGCTCTTCTGAAACCAGTTTTCTCAATATCTGACTCCGTTTTGAGGTTAGTAGTGGTGACTCCCACCACCTGACGAGTCCATCGCGGCTCGCAGTGACTATGATATCGGAATGATTGCTGTCGATGTGGTCGCCGGCAGGGTGAGAGAGGTCCGCATCAGGGGGAATTCTGTTCAACTCACCCTCCATGGTGAGCATCCACCATCCATCCTGAGTTCTGACCGCAGAGAGGGGGTCCACGCCGAGTTCGACGACCTGCTCCAGTGAATCCCAACCAAAGGGATTGGGAACCCCCTCATGGATGCTGCCATCGCCACCCTGTAAGAGGAGCATGCCGGAGGACATCCTGCTCGCCCATGACCACACTCGCTCTTCGATGACTCTCTGGCTGTGTTGTTCGAACAGGCGCAGGCACCGCAGATGCCCAACACCATCGAGGACGATGAGATGTTCCCTGTCCAGCCAACCGAGCAGTTTGCGCACCCCCCCCGGTTTCAGACGACGGACTCCCCTCCCTTCGTCGTTGAAGATGTGAATGTGTTCACCCCTGTCCGAGAGCACCCAACCTCCCCCCGGTCGTGCGATGACATCACGGAAACCGCCCCGTACTGACCTTCCCTCTCCGAGAGGGTTGCCGCTGTGGAGGGCCAACAGATGAAATCCTGAACCAGAAAGGACCGCCAAGTTCTTGCCGTCACTGACGAGCCTGAAGACATCAAACTGAAAGGTTCTCTTCCAGATGAAGTCACCGACCTCTCCAACCAATCGCACCACACATCTAGTCGCAACCGCGAGGCCCATCTCGGTCGCTGCTATCGCGCCGATACCATCATCGAGTTGATGACTCCACGATACTCGCCAATCGACAGCCATCAGACATCGCCTCCACCATCAGTGGAGATTAGATGCTGAGCCGCCGGCCGACTAATTTTGTAGAGGCGGCTCCGGCCTTCCTTTCTCACAACCATAATCCCATCTTCCAATAGCCGGTTGAACAATTGCGACAATCTCGGCCTCCCGACTGAGAGTGTCTTCTGCAGGTATTCATCGGACGGCGACACCTCCCTTTGAGTCGCCTGTTCGAGAATGTGAATCTCAGCCTCACTGAGGTTCATGAGTCTGTCGACATTGAGAAGCGAATCATCCGTCCTCGGAGATTCTTGTCGGCGAAGGTTGGAAAGAGCGGAAATGACATCAGTCGTCGTTGCCGCTTCCATTCCGTCCATCTTGGAAGGGTTCACCCCACCATCTGACGGCGGAGAGAGTGCGGGTGAGGGCATGGGAGTCGGATTGCTTGCAGCATCTCCTGATGGTGCAGGTGGGGATGTCGTGAGCGGTGAATCGACGCCATCCTGAATCCACAGCATGGTATAACCGTCGTTGAAATCTACTTGTTGGTGAGGACTCCCGTCCTCATCTTGGCGGTTAGGCTTCGCTTCCATCGGGCCACTCGTCTTAGGCGCACCAGCATTTGCTCGCGCGCCGATTTGCATCTTCGCAGCCTTATTCCGGCTTCGCAATCCACCGAATCGCCCTCCACCAAACGAGGGTGCGGTTCCTGATTCCATCTCAATTATCTCAGCACCCCCCTGCTCGTCGCGCAGTTCCGACCTCCACGCCTCGGCGGTTATCGGTTCTGCCCTTCTCGGTGGGGCAGAGGGAGGTTCGACCATTTGAGGCGTATCGGTCTCTGCACTACTTTCTAGGTCCATCGTCTCAGGTGATGAGTCATCTCTGTCACTCGCTGCTGAATCCAACTCATCGGCGGCATCGCCTTCGAAGGAAGAACCTGACTCCACATCCGGAAGGCCTTCATTCCACATCTCCTCACTGTCTGAGAGTGTTGGAAATTGGGTTGGGTCGAACTCTATTCCTTCGTCGTACCCTTCTTCGGGGGCAACATCTGCTTTCGGCGCACCCATCCCACCCCCGTCGTTGGGAGTATCGAGTGGTTGTTCAGCCACCCTACGGTGTGGGTCCTCGCCCTGAGAGTATGGTGTTTCTTTCTCATGGTCTGGGGTTGTGGGACCAACTTCGAGAGGTTTGTCTCGCACTTGCGAAAAGCCGTCCGTGGGCGGGACTTCTCCATGCGCACCTCCACCATTCCCCTCGTTGGAATCGGGTTGGCTCGCTGGCTGCTGTGGATTCAATCTCACTTCGACCCTGTTCACTGGCTTCGCTTCATCAGCCACCCTTTTGAAAGTGGCATCATGCACATCGCTCTTTGGAGTCTCTGAGACGAAGATGGAGAGGTTGATCTCCCTGCCGTCAGGCAGAGGCATCCCGCGGCTTGCATCGACGACATCGCGCAGCAGTCGCACCGCTCGGCCTGCGTGCCCACCGGTGGACTCGAGAACCATGTCCAATAGCGCATCTGGAGCCGACCATGTTGAGCGACTTTTTTTCGAAACTCGGCGGCTGACCAATTGTGATAGGTGGTGGCGATTCAGGGGTTCCAAGGGGGATGTAATATCCATCTCGGCAAGCAGTTCTTCAGGGAATCCAGATTTCTGCCCAGGTGTGAGTGAAATCAGGGTCAGAGCGCGAATACTTGTGAGCACTGGCATCAACTGGATAAGCACATCGGCCAACTCGTTCCCGGGTAGGTGAGGGTGGTCGAAAACGATGACCGGAAGGAGTCCGGTCCGACCGGCCAAATCAGCTTCCAACCTGTTTATCAGAACACTATGTACAGGGGGTGTATCAAAGTCGTTCAGCAGGTCACAGTACATCTGATGCAGAATAGTTGTCACTTCATCGCCACTTGGCCAGAAGACGGTATGCACCTGTTCTGAGGTGGTGGTGACTACGTTCATCAGCGATGTCCGCCCGCTACCCTTCTCCCCTACAACACCCACCACCCTCGGTGAGGCGAAGCGAACATAACTCGTCAGCATCTTCAACTGCTCTTCACGACCTACCAACAATTCCATCTCGTCTTTTCCGAGAGGTTGGGTGCTAAACGGATTGGAGCGTAGTGCAGGCAGATTCAGTCCATTCTCCACTCCTGACAACATTATGCCTTCCAACTCAAAGTCCATTTAACATATTTACGCTTCAGCGGGGTGAAAAATGATGCGTTGAGAAGCGTTGAACGGCATACCGAGTGGTTGCGCGGCGACCTAATTGTTCAATTATGTTGCGAATGTATATCAGATTAACGCGTAAATAAAGCGTTAATGTGTCCGTTAATGCGTTAAATTAACGCGTTAGGCGAATGTTAACACATCTCCCACCCCCCTTTCCGAGGCGAGAAGGTGGTGTTGATTCACCACCCTCAATAGAAAATGTTGATTGCGAATCGAATGAGAATCTTTAGAGGCTGAGGCATGAGCGAGAGAGTTGAGGGGATGTTATGCCTGTCGACAACAGCCGGCTGAAAGGGTTCTACAAACTGAGTGTCAGCGAGAGGCGTGAGAAGGTCGCCCAACTCGCCGGTCTAGACGAGGATGCTGTGGCGGCACTTGCTGCAAGCGGTGAGTTGAGTGAGGCCGCTGCTGACAGGATTATCGAGAATGTGGTGGGTACCATGTCCCTCCCCGTAGGAGTGGCTACGAATTTCATCGTAGATGGAGAACACTATCTAATTCCCTTCGCCCTTGAGGAGCCGTCCGTGGTCGCCGCAGCGAGCAACATGGCGAAGCGGTGTCATGTCAAAGGAGGATTCGTCTCGGACAACACCGACCCGGTGATGATAGGGCAGATTCAGGTGGTCGGTTGTGACGACGCCTTCGCGGCAAAGGATGCACTGCTTTCCGCCGCCGATGAACTGGTTTCAGCCTGCAATGAAGTCGACCCGATTCTAGTCAAATTCGGGGGTGGTTGCAGAGGAGTTGAGGCGAGGGTTCTAGACACCGATTCAGGGGCTATGGTCATCGCCCACATCTTGGTGGATTGTCGTGATGCGATGGGGGCGAACGCTGTCAACACAATGGCTGAAACCATCGCTCCGAGAGTTGAGGCCATCACCGGTGGAACGGTTATTCTGCGCATCATCAGTAACCTCGCCGTCCACCGTCTCGCAAGAGTCAGTGCGACCTTCACGGCAGAGGAAATGGCTGATTCTGGGATGGGGGCGGAACAGGGTGCAGAGGTGATCGATGGCATCATCCAAGCTTATCACTTCGCCGCCGCCGACCCCTTCCGCGCCACCACTCACAACAAAGGAATAATGAACGCCATCTCAGCAATAGCAGTGGCTTGTGGACAGGATTGGCGAGCGATTGAATCTGGAGCACATTCCTATGCTTCATACGGCCGGCAATACGGCTCACTCACACATTGGGAAAAGGACTCTGAGGGCAATCTTGTCGGCTCAATCGAGTTGCCCATGGCAGTTGGACTGGTCGGCGGGGCGGTGAGGGTTCACCCCACCGCCAAAGCCAATGTCGCCATCATGGGTGCAAGAACCGCCGATGAATTGGCCAAGGTCATCGCCGCAGCGGGAATCGCCCAGAATCTCGGGGCGCTGCGCGCACTGGCCACAGTAGGAATCCAAGCCGGTCACATGAAACTGCATGCAAGAAACATGGCGGTCACGGCTGGGGCGACTGATGAGGAAGTTGACAGAGTGGTAGAAATCGCCCGTGCCAGCGGCCGAATCACCGCCAAGGCGATTGAAGAAGCGCTCGAACAAATCCGTGACTGAAGATTACTCATCCGTCTGATGAGCGGACCCCCGCCCTCAGTGAAAACCCCCTTGAGGTTCTCTGACCATCAAATCCGAATTCTGCCGTTTATTCACCCAATAAACAGGTCAGACGACCCCCTCTCTCCTCACGAATCCGAATCCTGCCGTTTTTTCCCCAAACTCCAAGGCCTACGACCCCCTACCCGAAATGCGCCGACCAGTCATGTGGCGGATGTGTCTGACGAACCGAAATGCACCGACCAGTCAGTATAGCCGAGCAGTCATGTGGCGGATGTGTCTGACGAACCGAAATGCGCTGACGAGTCAGTATAGCCGAGGAGTCATGTGGCGGATGTGTCTGACGAACCGAAAAGCACCCAAGACCATCGTGGCGCGGCGGCAGGCACCCACCAAGGCTGGCGGTCATTCTTCCTCGGATGCGGCGAGCAAGCCCTCAGGCGGACCACCCTGTAGCCCGCCTGCCGCCTCCGAATCCACTCCCGACTTGTCACCATCTAGAGTATGGCCGCCCACCTCATCCCCTTCAGATAGTTCAGGCAGTTCATCCCCATCGTCAGGGGCGGAAAGAGCATCAGCGAGTTGATGCCCTGTGAGCCCGAGTTGGACAGCCTCCGCCTTGAACCAAGCAGCGACTTCCTTGGGAGCAGTGTGAGGGCAACCGAAGTATTCGGAGAAACGACGCGTCGTGGTCAATCTCCTAGTGATTCCGTCCCTCCGTTTGTCCACCAGACCCAATTCGCGCAGGTCTGACACATGTTCGTAGGTCACCTGACCCATCATCTCCACCAACTTGTTCTGTGCCATCGGCTGGTGATACGCTATCAGTGCGGCTGTCTTGAGGAGTTTCTTGGGTAACTCTCCTCTCGCCACCCGAGGGATGTGGTTGGCCAACTCCGGCTTCACTTCGAGCACCCAAAAACGGTTGATTTCGGTTAGTTGAATTGCCCCTCCCTCCCTCTCTGAAATCGCAGCCTGAAGGTCTAGAAGGGACATTCTCATCGTTGATTCTGAGACATCGAACAATTTTGCCAGTTCGGATTGTGGCATTGAACGTCCGGCTCCGAAAAGGGTCGCCTCCAGCAGTGCGTTCATCCCTCCCTCGGTCAATTGCTCACCTCCGAGAAGAGTCCTGCACCGACTTCACCGAAGGGAGAAAATGGGGAGAGTCCCTCGGTCAATTGCTCACCTCGGGAGAGAGTTCAGCCGTCACCGAATCGAAGGTGGCGTGGTTCGGCCACTTATCCTGTAGGAAGATGTCTCCGTTCGGGTACTCCAATTGCCAGATGTCTGTGTAACCCCTGTGGGTGAGGAAGAGGGCTGAGACGAACCCGACTATTCCTCCTTCCGATTCAGCGTCACCCGATTCCCACCCCGAATCGATACCCTGTTGTCTCAGTTTGGCCGCCACCGACTTCATAGTGACTGGTTCGCCGCTAGGAGAGAGGCGTCGGATGGTCTCCCATGTTCTGCAAATCTCCTCTTCAAGGTCCTCCTGATGGACTCGGCCCTTGACATTGGCAATCGCTGTGGCCACATCTTTGGCATGCTCCTCGCGGGCTATCTCCCTCAGCCGCCGCTCCTCTGCTTCGTTGTGGGCCTCAGAGAGGCAGGAGAGAAGTTCTGCAAGAGTGACGGGACGTCCTTCATCACGCTTGATGCGACCGTCGAAGAGGGTGGGGAGTTCGTCCATCGCATCACCAGCGAGAACGGTGTTGGTGAATGTGAAGTCGTCATCTTCGAATTCCGTCTGCCAACTGGGAACATATTCCCATTCCTCATCAATCTCATCGTCAACTGCCTCAGCCCTGTCGAGAAGATTGGCGGCTTGGCCGTGCAGAATCTGCCACGCCATCCTAATCAGGCGACCACAGGTCGGCAGGTCGACTCTCTCAGCGGTCTCCAATCTCTCATTCAACAGTTCGATGAACCGCGCGAGGTCTATGTTCCACGGGTCAAGAGAGGAGTCCTGAAACATCTGAAGGACAAGAGCGATGCTACGGTCGAAGGGGTCTGAAAGTGATGTGTGCTCGGCCTCTTCCATCTCAGCCAGTTCTTGAATGAGGTCGGCATAGCGACTCTTGTGCAGAGGCAGTTTCTCATCGTGGCCTATCATCTGAGATATGATGTCGTTGCGAAGTTCTGCCGAATCGAGTTCGACCATTCTAATCACTCCACTTCTTCCGTGATACCCTCGATATCGAGGTCGTCGGGCTCTCGCTCCTCGCCCTCTCCATCGAGTTCAGACTGTTCTGCTTGTTGAATGGTAAGTTCGACACTGTGTTTATCCTCCATGTCCTCGCGGTAGTCCTCGGCTCGGTCGGCCAGTGATGCGAGTGTCCCACCACCACCAGCCTCAAGTGCATCTGCGGCGAATGTGATTTCCACCACCGCATCACCCTGCTCGGGCTTCTCAGCAGATTCGGTTTCAGGTTCATCATCGGCATCTTCCACCTGCTCGCTCTCCAACAGGTCTGTGATGTCCAACCCCCCAAGGGATGCGGGCTTGGCAAGTTCTTGTGGTGCCTTCGGCATCTCTTCCACACAGGGCAGGTGATCCAATGCGAGTTTCGCCTGCTGCGTTTTCTGAATCGCTTCCAATTCCTTGAATGCTGCATCTCCGACCTCTATCGCCTGTTCGCGGCCGAAATCGGTTATGAGTGTGCTACATCCATCGCCAGTGTGGGTGATACCGATGTGGTTGTCTGCCAGTTGCAGGCTCACTTTTCGTAGAGTGACCATGATGAACTGTGCCTGTTGACTGCGCAGACGGCAGAGCGAAGCGATTCTCTCGGCGTTGAAGGTGTCGAGATTCTGGTCGACTTCATCGAAGTAGTAGAACGGCGATGGTTCGTAGTCCTGAATGGCGAAAATCATGGCTAGGGCCGCCATTGACTTCTCCCCGCCGGAGAGCAGACTGAGCCCGCTCTTCTTTCCTGGTGGGCGCGCCCACATCTGCAAGCCGCCTTCGAACGGCTTCTTCGGATTCTCTAGGCGGAGTTCTCCAGCCCCACCCGGTTGCAGATGTTGATAGACTCGGCTGAAATTCTCATTGACCATTTCTAGAACCATGACGAGTCTGTCTCTCCTCTCGGTCTCGAGTTGCTGTTCGAGTTCAATGAGGCCTTCGCGGTCCTTTCGCAGCCGCTTGGAATCGTTCTTCAGCAACTCACTGCGTTCAACCGCCTCATCGTACTGCTCGATGGCATGCATGTTGACATCACCGAGGTTGGCGACTCTTCGCTCAAGATTCCTGACTGCAGATTCCGCTTCGGTGACTGTGGGGAGTACCGTCTCCTGCGGGGCAGGTTTGAGGCTCATCTCCTTCATTTCAGAATCGAGTTCCGCCAGTGCCGACCTCTTCTGTTCAATTTGGAGATTGAGGTCGCTGATTCTCTTGTTGACGGTGTCTCTTTCTCTAACCATCTGTTCAACACGGGTTGCGAGTTTGGCCCTCTCAGTGGTCAGTAGAAGTCTCTGTTCGTCCAACTCCTTGTGCTCAGATGTGACCTCGTCGTGTGCTGAGGCCACCTGTTCCAACTCACTCTGGATGGCATCAATCTCATCCTTCATCTTCTTGATGCGACCCTCTGCCTTGCTGATGGTTGAGACCTGCTGTTCAATTCGGCGATTGAGGTCCTTCAACTGATTGTTGAAGATGACTGACTGAGACTCGCCGCCGGAAAGAGTCGATTGCGCTTGCAGCCGTTTTCTCTCCGCATCCGTTCTCAACTCCAATGATTCCTGCAACTTTCTGGATAGGTGTTGTGGGCTGCCATCCTGTAACGCCTCTGCTGCCAACACCTTCTCCTCTCTCGCTCTCTCCAGTGAGAGCGCAGCATCTTCAGCCGCTTTCAGAGACTTCTTCTCCGACTGCTCGACATCCTCGAGTTTCTTCTTCGCCACCTTGACCTTGCTGGTGGCATCGGTGAAGTCCTTTTCAGCCCGCGTGAGGTCTTCTTTCCATGCCCTCGCCTTGAAGAGATGGTCATCATTGACGGAATTGGTGATGCGATTCCTGACTGCCTGCTCTGTTTTTCGCAACTCGGCGAGAGCCGCCCTCGTGGTTTCAGAGATGAGCCGCAGCCTCTCCACCTCGGCATCCGCCTTTTCAACTAGAGAAGTGCCTAGAATCTTGCCGCCGAACTGAGGGCGATTGGTGCGCTGAGAACCGCCGACCATCGCACCAGTTCCTTCCACGACCGAGCCGGAGCGAGTCACCATTCGCACCCCGCCCATGTGGCGGCGAGCGACATCCATCTTCTCCACAATCAGCGTGTCCCTCACGACATTCATCACCGCCAATTCAATGGAGGGGTCATACTCCAGTAGGTCGTAGGCGAATCCCACCACCCCTGGTTGTCTCGAGACCATTACCGACCTGCCACCCGGTCTGCGTGACTGTAGTTTGTTCAGAGGGAGGAATGTAGCCCTTCCTGCCTTCTTGTTGCGTAGCCATGAGATACAGGTGGCCGCCGTTTCATCATCCCGCACCACGATGCTGTTCATGCCGCCGCCGAGTGCGTAGGCGAGTGCATCTTCATCACGGGAATCCTTCGGCGCACAGAGTTCTGAAATGGAGCCTAGAATACCACTGACTTCACCCGAATCACGCAATGTGAGGAGGGCCTGAACCGCCCTCGCCATTCCGGCTTTGGACCCGCTCTGATTCTCCATCTCTCCACGTGCCCGCAGCAATTTCATCTCGGCTTCCCTGAGTCGCTCTTCCACCGCCTGCACATCGTCGACCAACCCTCTCTCCTGACGCTGGATTCTTGCCAACTCCTCCGCCAATTTGGTTCGGTCATGTTGAGGGGCATCCGCTTCGAGTTCTTCTCCTTGGAGGAGAAGGTCGTCTCTGTTCAGGCGCGCTTCATCGAGTGCTGTTTCAACTTCAGCAAGGCTCTCGGATGCAATGATGACCTGCTGTTTCTCCAATTCTGCTGCGAGTTTTGCTTTGTTGGCATCTTCCTGCGCCTTCTCGACCGCATCGGATGCCTTTCCGAAGGCGCGGTTCAATTCATGCACTGCTTTGTCGCCTGAATCCATCGCCTTCCTCGCCGACTCCTCTCTCGATGCCGCTTCTTTCAGATTTCTCTCGGCTTCATCAACGGTCTCGCGCGCTGTATTCAGTTTTCTTTCATGGTCGTCAAGTGCCTGCTGTGCTTCATCGCGCTCACTCTCAAGAACTGTCATCTCCTCGTCGGCTTCCTCGATGTCTTTGGTGAGTTCTTCAATTCGGTCTGTTCTGGTGCCGACATCGACCTCGAGTTTCCGCCGCTGCTCAGAGAGTTTCTTGCCATCATCTCCGATGACTTCGTTGAGTTGGCGCTGAATTTCAGCCAGTTTCTCATCAATTTCAAGGATTTGGATATTCCCATTCTTGATTTCGGCCCCCACCGAATCAAGACGGGCGATGTAATCTCCACGCTCGTCGGTGACTAGTTCAATCTCCTCAAGACGGCTGCGATGGCGAGAATGCATCAGAGTCATTCTCGCCTCGTCCAACGATTCCTGAAGTGAGCGGAACTTGACAGCCTCCTCTCTCTCCTTGGACAACCTCTTAATTCGTTTCCCGATTTCATCTTCAAGCAGGGTAATTTGTTCAATGTATTGTTCAACTTTGTCACGCAGGCGGCCTGCCTTGCGTATCTCGTCATCATAGGTGGTCACCCCAGCGACCTCCTCGAGCACCTTGCGGCGAGCATTGTCGGTCATCGTCGCAAGGTGAGTGACATCTCCCTGCAAAACGATGTTGTAACCATCACCCCTCGCTCCAGCACCGGTCAACAGACGGCGGAATTCACCCGCTGTCGATGGTCGCTCGTTGAGATAATATGCAGATGTCGCATTGCCCTTGCGGCCAAGGCGAACGGTACGAGTCAGAAGCACTTCTTCGGAATCGACTTTTAGACGGCGGTTTCCCGATTCACCCTTGGGATTGTCGAACACCAGTGTGACCTTGCACTTCTTAGCAGGACGGCCGCGAACCCCACCATTGAAGATGAGTTCAGCGACATTCTGAGCCCTGAGGCTCTTCGAACTCTTGGCGCCCAAGACGAACTGTAAAGCATCACCGCAATTGGACTTCCCTGAACCGTTCGGCCCAGTGATCCCTGTGAATCCCCCTTCGAACGGAATGACCACTTCACCCTTGAACGATTTGAAATTCTCCATTAGTATTGCTTTCAGATGCAAGTTTCCCATCCCCTGCGAATGCGTCGCTTTACGCGACCACGAAAGTGCGGGGTCTTTCAAGGGACTATAAATGATGGTGGTCCGGCAGGCGAGTGAGGGTGATTTCAAAACCCCGAATGCAACGCCGTCAAGCGTTCCATAGATAATCCGTCATGCCTCCACCTCACCCGCCATCCAGTAGATGTCCTCAATGGAGATGAGCGTCAGATGACTACCGGACTTTCAACCCGAGAAACCGAGTCACATGCCCTAGCCTTGCAGTTCAAACCGTTCCGTAGCCCAAACCCGAGTCCAACAGCGAATGTCCCGAGTCACATGCCCTAGCCTTGCAGTTCAAACCGTTCCGTAGCCCAAACCCGAGTCCAACAGCGAATGTCCCGAGTCACATGCCCTAGCCTTGCAGTTCAAACCAGACTGTCGCCCAA
>CAYFFQ010000015.1:28984-36619 GCA_964342465.1 uncultured Candidatus Poseidoniales archaeon
GAATGTCCCGAGTCACATGCCCTAGCCTTGCAGTTCAAACCAGACTGTCGCCCAAACCCGAGCCGGCACTCAATTCGGTGAAGAAAACTGGCCGTCGTGTCATGTCAAACCGTTCCGTAGCCCAAACCCGAGTCAGAGGCACACCCGATGTTGTATGCGGTGGAGAGCACACCGTCCAAAACATCGAAAGATGCACACCCGAGTGGAAATCAAAGGAATTCTCCCATGAATTCGCATTGGACACAACCCTGTCCGTTGCAGTAGTGGCACTGACGCCCAACCCGTATCTCCTCCTCAGTCGATGTACCCTGTTGGAAGAGGTCTTCATATTCATCGAGTGAAAGGGCCGAGCGGAGTTGACCGACCGTCATCACTCCACCTGAGCCAGAACCCTTCTTCTTTGACTTCTCCAGTGGGCCGCGGAAACCACCCATGCCTGAAACAGTCCAGCCGTCATCTCCCTCTGACCTCGGTTTGCTCCTAAGGCTGGAGACAGCCTTCATCACCACCAATGCACCGATGAGGATGAGCGCTACCTCGACGAGAAATGCTGGCACAGTTATTCCTATGACATCTTCCCAATCAAGAGGTTGTCCCTTCCCCGACAGCATCCCGAAGGAGTCTGCGAGCCCGACACCTGCCATCGTGAATCCGAGCAGAAGGCGGAATCTCGCCCAGTTCTTGGCAACTCGTTGATTCACTTTCATCTTCCCAGCCTGCTTCAGAGCCAGCAGAGGAGCCGCCAAAGTGAGTGAAAATCCGAGCGCTGCCAACACGATGTCAGTGGAGTGGTAGGTTCCCAACGGAGAGAGGCAAGGGCTACTTCGATTCTGTTGCAGACTCTGGTTGATACTCTCCTTGCTGCAATCGTTGAGGAGCACGGAACTCAATTCCATCTTGTAATTGACCACTCCATCGGGATATTGGAAAAAGTAGAGACCGATTTCCACATTGTAGACCACGAAGGCGAGGAGAAACACTCCGATGAGGGCGAGCAGAACGGGCTTCGCCTTGGACATCGATTCATCTGCGCCGCCGAAGACTGATAGGAGTTGTGTTGGGGAGCGCCCCTCATCTCCCCCTTCTCGACTACTCAACTTTTCGGCATTCTATGATTCCCCCTTGGTTTGGAAGCTACCGGACCTGAAGAATTGGGCCATCACCACAAAGGCGAAAAATCGGCCCAGCCGCAGGGTGTTGGATACTACCGCGCCTGAAGAATTGGGCCGTCACCACGAAGGCGAAAAATCGGCCCAGCCGCAGGGTGTTGGATACTACCGCGCCTGAAAAATTGACCCATCACCACTGCCAAAGCGGGTCGCGAGGGGTGGAGACCTGCGAACACCCCTCCTGATGAATTGGGCAACCCCACCGAAACGGGATTGCAGGTGGGGAGTTGGAGAGAGCAACCTTCAATGCGCAATCACCAGAGGGTGGTAGGAGGGTGGCGGATGGTCGATGTGACGGTCGTCGGTTCCGGTATCGCCGGACTCTTCGTCGCACTCCGTTGTGCTAGAGTAGGCCACTCGGTGGCTCTAGTGACCAAACTATCACTTTCCGATTCGTCCACCAATCGCGCTCAGGGTGGAATCGCCGGCGTCTTAGATTCTGCCGACTCCGCCGCACTCGAATCGCATGTACAGGACACCTTGGTGGCCGGCGGCGGCCTCGGCGACGAGGAAATTGTTCGGATGGTGGTATCGGAGGCGGGCGCGAGAATCCGAGACCTCATCAGTGAGGGAGTCGAGTTCGACAGAGGTGATGGAGGAGTGTACTCTCTCGCCATGGAGGGGGGCCACCGGAGCAGGAGGATTCTTCACGCCAAGGATGCGACTGGTGTCGAGATTGAGCGGGCGCTCGTCGCCGCCTGTAAAGCGGAGGAGGGGGTGACAATCCATGAAGGGTGTATGGCTGTTGACTTGGTCTTGGAGGATAGGGAAGCGGCGAAGAGGAAGGTCGTCGGCATCTGGTGCCTCCCTGAAAAGGGTCAGATGTTCACCTTACCTTCGAGAAAAATCGTCCTCGCCACCGGCGGTGCAGGTCAACTGTGGCGGCAGACCACCAACCCGAGGGTGGCAACAGGTGATGGTATCGCTATGGCGGTTCGGGCTGGAGCGGCTGTCAAGGACCTTGAGTTCGTACAGTTCCACCCCACCGCATTCGCCAATGGGGAGGAGTCACCATTCCTCATCTCAGAAGCGGTACGCGGCGATGGTGCAGTGTTGATGAGCCATGACAATCTAACCGATTGGCGATTGGCGAAGAAGTCTGATGCAGATGCAGACCCAAGAGACTACTCTTTCATGAGGTTCGCTGACAACAGAGGTAGCCTTGCAACCCGCGATGTGGTTGCGAGGGCTTGTGATGCTGAACTGAAGAGAAGCGGGCGCCATCATGTGTATCTGGTCACGGAACACCTCGATTCCGCCGAGTTGGAGAGAAGATTTCCAAACATTGCCAAGAGAATGAAGAAGAGTGGTCTGAGTCTCGGTCGCGACGCCATTCCCGTTGCCCCTGCGGCGCACTACATAGTCGGGGGGTTGGCGGTCAATTCAGACGGAGAGGTCTATCAGAAAACCCCTGAAAACCTAGACAAAAGGATGAGATTCAAGGGGGTTGACATAGTTTCAGATGTATTGCTCGAAGGGCTTTACGCCATCGGAGAAACCGCCTGCACCGGCCTGCACGGAGCAAACAGACTGGCCAGCAACTCCCTGCTCGAAGCAGTCGTCTTCTCGCACCGAGCGGGTGAGAACATCAAACGGCAATTGAAAGAGGAGGAAGAGCAACAAATCGACCTGCCACAGTGGCGGGCGGAGGGGTTGGGCGATTTGGAGGAACACACACCGCTGGTCCATGACAGAACCGAACTGCGCTCAACCATGTCCGACGATGTCGGTCTTGTAAAACGAGACTGGCGAATGAACAGAGCAGCGCGGCGACTCGCTCTGTTGGACGACGAAGTTGACAGAATATGGCAGCGCTGCCAACCATCAAGGGAGGTTGTGGAACTGCGAAACATGGTCCTAGTAGCGAGATTGGTCATCTCATCGAGCCTCATCCGCCGGAAGAACATCGGTCTGCATTACAACCTCGACCTGCTTGAGGATTGAGGCTCGGTCAACCACTCGGATTAAAGTTCAAAATACTTTAATTCGGGGCCTAATTTCACAGCCCCCTTCGGCTCTGTCAATCACTCGGATTGGAGTTCAAAATACTTGAATTCGAGGTCTAATTTCACAGCCCCTTCGGCTCTGTCAATCACTCAGATTGGAGTTCTGAATACTTGAATCGGGGCCTAATTTCACAGCCCATTCGGCTCGGTCTATCACTCAGATTGGAGTTCTGAATACTTGAATCGGGGCCTAATTTCACAGCCCCCTTCGGCTCTGTCAATCACTCAGATTGGAGTTCTGAATACCCTTGACCATCACCAGCAATTGTTGGTTCAGTGGCGTGGGAATGCCCAATTCTTCCCCCCGTCTGACGACCTCTCCACAGATGGATTCAATCTCCGTCGCCCTTCCCGCCATCACATCCTGAAGCATGGAACAGCGGTTGGCCGCGGTAGCACTCAACACCGCATCAAGTTCCACCTCACAGTCGAAGTGCGACATGTCGACACCCTCCGCTTCAGCCACGAGAACAGCCTCTCGCATCGCCGCAAGAGCCTGTTCATGCAACTCCGGCTGAGCCAGCAGTTCGCCGTTCCTGACGCCACAGATGGCGGCCAGTGGATTGATGGCCACATTGATGAGGAGTTTGTTCCACACAAGTTCATGGACATCGAATTCCCATTGAGGAATCAACTGAGCATCCTCCAACAGGTCAAGCAGCCGGTGGACTCTTACATCATCGACATCGAGTTCAGACTCATCCAGCGAGGCGAGGCGTACAAATCCACGCCCTGTCCACCTCACCTCACCCGAACCGATTCGCATGGCAGCGTGTGTGGTGCTTCCAGCCAGCACTCTGTGTCGGCCGATGCGGGCCACCAGCCTCTCCCAGTGGCCAAGCCCGTTTTGGATGCTGAAGGCGATGCCGCGGGGTTTCAACAATTCTTCAGCAACCTTCGCAAGGGTTGTCGTCGAATCGGCCTTCCCACAGATTATGGCTACATCCGCACAACTCCTCAGAGGTGTGGGGACCTCACCCTCAATCACCACCCATCTCTGTGGCTGATGGTGAATAACCTCCCCCTCAGGAGAGTGGAGAACAACTCCCGACTGGGTCAATGCGGCATACTTGGCACCACGCGCATAGAGCAACAGGTCAGCATCGGTATCGGCAAGTGCAGCAGCCACAAGTGAGCCGATGGCTCCAACACCGAGGATTGCCACCCGCACCGTCTCAAGCCCCCTCCACGCACTGGATGACTCCATCAGACGTATCTGAATCTGTGCCAGAGCGACACCAAGCGCCGAAGTTCAGTCTGATGGAATTGTCGACACCCGCCTCCGAATCTAGGGAGAGCCAGACTACCTGCACCACCTCCACCTCATCATGGAGGGCCGTGAGGTTCATCTCAATGGACTCACCGGGGTGAATAACTCGGTCGTTCATCTCCTGCCATCCTAAGAGGGTATCATCCAAGCCATGTTGCTGCAGAGCCACGAGTGTGATGCTCTCATCACCAACATTCTCAAACTCCCAAACACCACTTTCCAAGGGCATTTCAGGCCATGACCAATAAACCGAACCATTGTGCCTGAGAGCGAGAGATGGCCCGCGCACCGTGGTGTAATTGGCTGATTTCTGATTGATTTCACCACCATCATCACAAGCAGCGATGATGCGTCCAAGCGGCGGGAAAAACCGCATCGGCTCATCATCACTCACATCAGGAATAGAGATTGCTGGTCTGGTCTCGGGATGCCAGACGTAATCGCCGTCACCGGCCCCCGGCTCTCTCACGCTTCTAGAGAGACACGTCTCTGAGCCGTTGTCTATCTCGATCACCCTTCCGACTCGCAACCATTCAGGTGTGGTGGAGTTGTCTCCTGTCATGTTCCAACCACTCTCTGGAATGACCAGTTTGGCGATTGGATTGCCGATTCGCATCGGCCAAGAAATATCAACACCATCGTCGGTCATGAATGTGAGCGGTAGTATGTAGCCGAATTCGTCGGAGTCGAGAAGCAGGGGCGCGTGTGGCTCTCCGGTCAGACAGACCGACGGTTCAGATTCTCCGTTGAACACTCCCCCTTCGGGATTGCTGACCTGCCAAAGCAGAGCCGAGGTCGAGAAGTTCCCCGATGGTAAATCATTGGTTCCTGTCAGATTGAGGCAGGCGACGACCCCGTTGAAGGCGGGCGACACCAGCCAATCTGGTGTCGCTGGTGAAATCTCCACCTCAGGCAGCAACCTGATTGTATGCATTCTTCGGGAATCTCCTTCATCGACTACGAGATGCAAGTCGGACGGAAGAAGTTCACCACTGCCATTGTTGATTCGGAGCACCACTTCCACACTACGGCTGTACAACAGGTTCACTTCGCCCATCTCGCACGAATCCGGAAGTATCTTTTTCTCCCCACCACAAGTGAGTCCCACACCCCAGTCAGGACGGGGAGGGTCCA
Source organism: uncultured Candidatus Poseidoniales archaeon (assembly GCA_964342465.1). Classification (GTDB taxonomy): domain Archaea; phylum Thermoplasmatota; class Poseidoniia; order Poseidoniales; family Thalassarchaeaceae; genus MGIIb-Q1. The sequence goes on from CAYFFQ010000015.1 coordinate 34,564, forward strand.
GCCAGGCGGAGAGGGAAACTTGTCTAGGATGTACTCCAGCAAGGGAGAGTGACAGTGAAAAGGAGGTGTTCTCATCGAGCGTGACCTCCCTCACATCAGGCCAATCAAAGGCGACACCGGCTTCCCACTCCTCAAAACCTGAAACTGGTTCCAGCCCTGGAGCCATCAACAACAATGCGAGAAAAATCGCACTTCCCGCCTTCAGTCCGCTTCGTGAGTCAATTCCTGACACCTCATCGATAATCAATCCGGAGGCGATGCGGGACTCTTCTGAGAAGACACCCCATACAGCGAGAGCACCGATGAAGAGCCAAGGTGTGAATCCACTCGTCACCAGCACGACCACTATTGCGATGAGGTAGAGAAAGAAAAGTGCGAGTTCATTTCCCTGATTGGACATCCAATTACCACCGACCAAACCCCATAAGACTCTGTACCCCGGGAACTGTGGAATCGGAAGGAGAAGAATCCAACCGAAGACGAGCAGAGCTTGTCCGGCGAGTGCAGTCGGATGCAGCCAGACCGAACGGACAACAATCTCCTCACTAGTCAACACCAACGAGAGGATGGTCTGGGTAAGAGGATTGAGTTGGATTATCCCCGGCATAGAGGCGAAATCAGGAGCATTGTTTCCGGTCATCAGGACGCCAGCAATGGTGAGGAATAAACCTGAAATCATCAGACTGACAGGAGTGAAGAGGCCGGAAATCACCATCGAAATTCGATTAGGCCAAGAGAGTGCATGCATCGCCCGAGGCGTTAACAGAACCAGCAAACCGAAGGGCCACAACATGACAGATTTACTGAAAAAAATTATTGGTGAAATCACCGGCAAAAAGTGACCGACATCGACCGCCATTTTTTGGAAAAGCCGCTTACGAAGAAATGATGTGAATGAGAGAACAGCGAAAAGGGGAGTCGTGAAGAAAATAAGTGACAACTTCAAAGATTCTGCTGCCGACCATGATAGGTGACTGTTTTGATGGGATATCCATAGAGCTCCGAGAATGATACTGAAAACGAATGAGACCACCCATGTAAGATATGTCGCAGCCTTGCTGTCGGAGGGATGGACGCCGGGCGGAATCTCCAACAGAGTGAGGCGATAGGGGTCATCCTCCTCAATAGATGCGGTCCAACCTAATCTACGAATGTGTCTTTCGAATGACAAGACGGCTTCGGATGGGTCACCCTCAAGAGGGACGACCTGCCAAGAGTGAAGTATCCCATCACCTGTTGATTTTCGGGTGAAATAGCGGTCGACAATCTGCTCCAACAGGTCGACTTCCCCCCACGGTTCAGGTTGGAGAGTGAGTGGTTCGAGTTCACTCGCCTCATCTGACACGAACTCACCTCAAGTTGTTCGGAGTGGCGGCCTCGTATCAATCAATGCCCAACTAATCCCCCCTCACAGGCAGAGAAATTGCGACTCGGACATAGCCAAGTCCCGCTACTCACGACCCCCCCTCACACTCAGAAAAAATGCGACTCGGACATAGCCAAGTCCCGCTACTCACGACCCCCCCCTCACACACAAAAAATTTCTCTCAAAGAGGTCAGACGGGGGAGCGAAAAACTCCGGCCAACCGATACCCCTCAACGACCCACGATAACCTCCACCCCATAGGAGTAGTCTGCGCGGTTTCTTGGGGCCATTGCGGCCGCAATAGAATCAGACGCAACGCCAAGAATTCTGTTGTGATGTTCGACTCCTTGGTCGACACCCTCACCGAGGGGCTGAGGTGAGTCGCCTCTAGGGTGTCTGGGTTCAATCGGATATCGTCTGATTCCAGCATCGGAAATCGGATTATATCGAATTAATTCTCCTTTCAAAAACAAATGAACGAGCCGTGAACCGCGTTGCGGATGGCAACCGCGGCCGCTCGGCCCGCCAGAGGCGGGCCAGTGGTAAAATGGAATCAGTTATTCATGCGGCCGCAATAGAATCAGACGCAACGCCCACAAATCCAAAGAAGTGCACCCTCCGGGAAAATATGCCAGGGGTGTCTGGGTTCAATCGGATATCGTCTGATTCCAGCATCGGAAATCGGATTAT
>CAYFFQ010000015.1:36719-52589 GCA_964342465.1 uncultured Candidatus Poseidoniales archaeon
AAAATGGAATCAGTTATTCATGCGGCCGCAATAGAATCAGACGCAACGCCCACAACAAACACAAGGCAAGTTCATTTGTTTTTGAACCTCTTCAACCTGAATGTCTCTTCCCGTTCCATCTCTTCAAGCCTCAACTGAATGAAAGACTGCGCTTCCTTCATCTCTGGAATGACTTTGAACTCGAGAGCGTTCACACGCCTCTTGGTCGCTTCAATCTCGACCAACAGCCGTTTCAGTGTGGATTCCATCTCGGCTGCCTTGACGATGCTCTCAATAAGTTCCCCGTATGCATCCGCGGCTTCATCCAAATATGGTGAGCCACCGATGAGGCCCAACCCACGCTCCTCGATTGTCTGCGAGAGGTGCTTTCCTTCCACCTTGGGGACGACGACACCCATTATGTTGTTGCGACTGACTTCGACTTCCGGACTCTGAGCGATTGCAATCGCGGCGCTCTTGACTGCGAGTCCACCCTCAATCGAACCGGCGAGATTGATAGCCTTCTTGGCTTTGACATAGGTCTCGACGAGGGCTTCCTTCGCCTCAATCATCTCGGATAGAAGAGTTCTGAACTCATGAAATAGTCCGTCTCGCTTCAGTTTCAGGAGATTGTAACCGTTTTCAGTCTGCTTGATTCGACGCTTCAGGTTGATCAGTTCACTGCGGGTCGGTTTGATGTCAAGTGCCATTCTTCGCGCCCCCTTCTAACCATGAACCGCCTAACTGCTCCATCAGCGGTCTCTCTCACTCCTTCTTCTCGGTGGGGTGATACTTGTCAATCATCTCTTGGTCAAGTCTGACCAAATACTTCGTCTCGATGTTCTGCATCAGGTCCCAACAGAGGTTGAGGGTCTCATCTATGCTACGGTCCTCGTATCTGTCCTGCCTCAGGAAGCGGTCCTCAAATAGGTCTGAGAACCCGAGTAGTTGCTTGTCACGCTCGTTGAGGGCATCTTCACCGACGATTGCGACCAGTCCACGCAACTCGCGACCTTGAGCGTATGCAGCATACATCTGGTCGGAGACACACTTGTGGTCATCTCTCGTCGTCTTGGCACCGATGGTTCCTCCCATCAGGCGGGAGAGGCTTGGCAGAACATTGATTGGTGGGTAGATACCGCTACCGTGAAGTTCACGGGAAATCACAATCTGTCCTTCGGTAATATATCCTGAAAGGTCAGGGATGGGGTGAGTGATATCGTCACCGGGCATGGTGAGAATGGGGAATTGGGTGATGCTCCCCTTCTTGCCTTTCACCAGTCCTGCGCGCTCATAGAGCATGGCCAAATCGGTGTACATGTAACCCGGATAACCACGTCGGCCAGGAACCTCTTCTCGGGCGGCGCCAATCTGCCGAAGTGCGTCACAGTAGTTGGTCACATCGGTGTAGATGACGAGAACGTGGTAGTCGTGCTCGAATGCGAGATATTCTGCCGCGGTGAGAGCCAGTCTCGGGGTGATGAGTCGCTCGACGGCGGGGTCGTCGGCTAGGTTGACGAAGAGACAGGCGTTCTCTAGAGCGCCGGTTCTCTCCAAGTCACTGCGGAAGAAATTGTACTCTTCGGCGGTGATTCCCATGGCACAGAAAACGACGATGAACTCCTCATCGCTGTCGGTCAGTTTTGCCTGTCGGGCGATTTGCAGAGCGATATCGTTGTGCGGTAGACCCGAGGCGCTGAAAATTGGTAGTTTCTGGCCGCGGACGAGTGTCGTACAGCAGTCAATTGCGCTGATTCCGGTCTGGATGAAGTCGTGTGGACTCTGCCTCGCATAGGGGTTGATTGCAGCGCCGATGATGTCGGCGTCCGCTTCAGCGACGATTTCTGGGCCGCCATCTCGAGGTCGGCCAGCACCATCGAGGATTCTTCCGACGAGGTCTTTGCTGACGGGCAGTTTGAAGACATCTTCGAGGAACTTGACCCCAGTCTGTCTGTCGACTCCAGCAGTTCCTTCGAAGACCTGTACGACAACCATGTCGTCGCTGGTGTCGAGCACCTGTCCGTTCTTGGTACTGCCATCGGTCAGTCGCAACTGCACAATCTCTCCGAAAGCCACGGGTTCGGTCTTGTCGAGGAACACGAGCGGTCCCTTCACATCGGTAATGGTTCGGTATTCTTTTCCAGCCATTTCAATTCCTCCTTCAGTTCTCCCCCGCAGCCGTCGCGATTTCTCTGCTCATTTCCTCAACCAGTTCGTCGATTCGAGAGAGATAATCTCCTTCAAAGCGGCTTCTCATCAGAATGGAACGGGCGGGAACATTGACGACATCTTCGAGAACTCCACCGGCTGCGATTGCCTTTTTCGCCTCATCTTGGAAGGTGAGAATCGCCTTCGCCATCCTATATTGTTGCTCAAGACCTGAGTATGCGTCGATGTCGTGGAAGGCGTTTTGTTGTAGGAAGAATTCGCGAATCATCCTAGCAACTTCGAGAGTCAACTGTTGGTCGACTGGTAGAGCGTCCGAGCCGACCAACTGAACGATTTCTTGCAACTCGGCCTCGACCTGAAGCAGACTGCTGATCTCCGTTCTGACCTCGGGGAAGTCAGCGGCGATATTGTCCTTGAACCATTGGTCGAGTGACTGCGGGTAGAGAGAATATGAGTTCAGCCAGTTTATGGCAGGGAAATGTCGCTGCCTTGCGAGTGGTGCATCCAAACCCCAGAACACCTTGACGATTCTGAGTGTTCCTTGACTGACAGGCTCGGAGATGTCACCACCGGGTGGTGAAACTGCACCTATGACTGTGACAGAACCATCCTCGCCTTCGAGAGTCTCGACCCTTCCTGCTCGCTCATAGAACTCAGCGAGACGCGAGGAGAGATAAGCGGGGTATCCCTCTTCACCAGGCATCTCCTCAAGACGGGAAGAAATCTCACGCATCGCCTCAGCCCAGCGGCTTGTGGAATCCGCCATCAACGCCACATCGTAGCCCATGTCACGGAAGTATTCAGCGATGGTGATTCCGGTGTACACAGACGCTTCACGCGCTGCCACCGGCATGTTCGAGGTGTTTGCAATCATCACAGTTCTGTTCATCAGAGGCTTTCCGGTGTTGGGGTCAATCAGTTCAGGGAACTCATCCAACACTTCGGTCATCTCGTTACCACGCTCGCCGCAACCGATGTAGACAACGATTTGAGCGTCGGAATACTTTGCAAGAGATTGCTGAGTGACGGTCTTACCAGACCCGAAAGGCCCAGGAATACCTGCTGCACCACCCTTGGCGAGTGGGAAGAGGAAATCGAGAATTCTCATTCCTGTGACCAGAGGTGTATCTGGTGCATACTTCTGCTTGTAGGGGCGCGGCGCTCGCACCGGCCAGCGCTGCATCATTGCGATTTCTGTGCCGTCATCGAGGGTACAAACGGTCTCTGAAACTGTGAAATCCCCGCCTTTGATGCTCTTGATGGTGCCACTAATGTTTGGTGGGACCATTATCTTGTGAGTGATGGTCTCGGTCTCTTGGACGCCTCCTATGACCTGACCACCGCTCACCTTGTCACCCTTCTTGGCGGTTGGTTCAAATGTCCATTTCTTCTCTTGGTCGAGTCCGTCAGCGTCAACACCACGGGTGATGAATGTACCCATCTTCTCCCGAAGAACCGGCAATGGTCTCTGAATACCGTCGTAGATTTGGGTCAATAGTCCCGGGCCGAGTTGCACCGCGAGGGTAAGTCCGGTATTGATGACCGGCTCACCAGGGCGCACACCAGAGGTATCTTCGTAGACCTGAATGACTGCTTTCTCTCCATGAAGTTCAATAACTTCACCCATGAGACCCTCATCACCCACTCGTACCACGTCGTACATCTTAGCGTCTAATCCAATCGCAGTCACCACAGGGCCTGAAATCCTGTAGATCTGTCCTTGTTCACTCATTTTTTCCACTTCCTTTTCTGTGAATGTCACTTCTTCCATAGATCGACGCCGATGGCGCTCTTGATCTGCTCTCGCAGGGTGTTATCCTGCTCCGTCCCAATTCCGAGGAATGTGGGCGAGATGCTATCTGAGAGTTTTACGCGGAATCTCTCCGGTAATCTCAGTAGGTCGGTGGAATCAATGACGACGATTCCGACCTCTTTGTCATTCAGGAGTTCTTGCAGGCAGGACTGCAACTCCTCTTGGTTGGGCGGGTTGAGAATCTTTGTGATTCCCGCCAATTGGAATCCGAGGGTGAAGGCTTGAGTACCAACAGCGGCTATTTCCATTCCTTCACCTCAGATCAATAAATGTGCTTCGAGAACTTCGTCCTCGAGTTCGGCGGCCTTTCCTCTTCCGAGAAGTCGCAGGTTTCTCACTTCAGTCACCTTGCTTTCGATGTAGTGAATGACTGGAAACGCCGACACCGGGTTGAGGTGAGCCATCTTCCTCAGAAGCGCCAATCGCTGCTGGGTCAGAAGATTGACCACGTCATCAAGGGTTCCCTCTCGCCTGGAGGTGGCAAGTGCATCCTCGAATCCTGTCTCCTCGAATCCTGTGGCCCTTCTCAGAGTCTCGAGGAGTGCTTCATCGTCGTCGGCCTGAGCGGCTTGACGAAGAGTGAGATGGCTCAGATTTCCTCCCTTCAGCATCAGAGAGGTGCGCCTCTCTACTGAGAGGCCTTGGCGCAGGGCACGGAATAGGTTGATGATGTTACGATGGTCAATTTCTGTCCTGAGATATCTGCTGAGAAGAGAATTGCTCTTCGGTAATGTCTCAAGTGAACTGCGGTAGTAGTGAGCATCAAGGGCATCTTCCATTTCCATCAGCGACGCATCGCTGTCAAGAGTGGTAAGTGCTCTCCCGTATCGAGTTCCATTCAGTGACTGAACCACATCGGCGAGTGAACTGCTCGACTCAACGATTTCCAGCCATCTTCTATTCTCGTCATTCTCTTCTGGAAGTACCTGAGCGGCGACAGTTTCGAATTCCACACCGCTGCGAATGGCTCTGAGAACAGTCTTGGCCTTCTGATAGCCGAATCTGTCGACATAGATGGCGACGAGGTCCCTCAGGCTCCCATTACAGAAACCGAGAACCTCAGCCAAATCGCGGTCGAGATTGTGGCTCAGAGCAGCCTCAATGAGGTCGGCGCCGTCAAGACGGCCGGCGTATGTGTCCATCTCTGGCCGATAACCGAACTCAGCGATGCTTGCGGCGATGGCGTCAGGCTGTTGCTGCAGCAACTGCCTCATTCGGGTGGAATCAATGAGTTTCGCCTTTCTCGCTTTCGAGCGAGCAGCGGCGTATGCCCAGTTTGAGCCACCCTTTGCCAACACCATGCCATCCTCTCCACTTTCATTCGTCACCGAAGAGGATGGAACTCACTGTGCTCAGTGAATCCTTCCAAGCCTTTTCCAGACGGCCGTCAAACCGATAGTCAAGAACCACCGAGCCATCCGCAGTCTGCAAGACGAAGCCGCCGAGTCCATCGACATCATCACCGAAATCGAATCCGGTGGATGACTTTTCCAAGGCGGCCCTGTCAATGGCCACCGGACAGAGCAACATGCCCTTGTCAGCGTCCCGCTTGGCTTCAACGAGCAAGGATTTCAGAAGAGCTGCGCGCCCCTTCATCTTGGCTCCCGAGACACTCTCTCTAGCCATCATCCAAGTTGAATCCAACTCCTCGCGGCGAGCGACGAGTTTGGCGTTTTGGTTGGCTTGTCGAGCAGCAGCGACCGATTCGGTCTCAATCTGAGCGCACTCTCTTTGAGCGCGCATCACCGCACCCTCTCGGTGCGCTGCGACAGTTGCCTCGGCTTCAGCCATTATTTCCTTGGCCTGAACTTTGGCGGCATCTGTAATCGCCTTCGCTTCGCCCTTGGCGGCGGTGGCGATTTCGCTTGCTAGTGCATCCAACGACATGCTTCATTCCTCCGGGAATTTCTCCACCGGATGAGTCTCACATCGCGAAGATAGCACCGAATCCGAGAATCACGATGGTTTCCGGCAGTGCTGTGAACAGTATGGCAATTCCGAGTTTGCCGCCGTCTTCGGCGACCATTCCAACTGCTGCTGCACCAATCTGCCCTTGGCTGATTCCGGTACCGACTCCAGCCAATCCGAGAGCAATCCCTGCTCCGAGGGGCATACCCCAGCTGTATCCGCTCCCGTTCGCGATAGCGTCCGCCTTAGCAGCAGCCACAGTGTCCATAAACAGGACTACTCCAGCAACGGCAACCAGCATCCACAATGCCAAATTAATGGTTCTTACATTCATATTTCATTCCTCCAATTTTTTTCCTGACAATCATTTCTCCTGTCTGGAACCTGATATCACTCCACCTCGACGTATCTCGGATTGAATCCGAAGGGAGTGAATGCCTCCCCTGCGACTTCATAGAATTGTTTCATCCACTCCACCAAGTGGAGACGGGCTGTGTGGATGTTCGGACTGAACACACCCAACACCCATGCAAATGCCTGAACACCGAGCCAAGCGAAGAACATGACAATAACTGGATACGCGCCACCGCCGACGAACAGCCCGGCAAAGAAAGAGAACATGAAGAAATTGGTCGCTACCGCCTGAACATCTGACGGACGGATGCGCATGATGATGGCGGTCACGACCGCCGCTAGAATCAGAACCGTAGCAAGGTCGAGGTAGTCTGCCCCTGTGAAGAAAAGGCCAAAGAGACCTGTCATCCCTATCCCCACCCACATGTTGAACACCTGAAGTTCGCCTGGGAGGTGTTTGCCGAACAACTTGACGATGATGGCTAGTATGAACGGAGCAAAAACAGCCCAAGCCATGACACCCTCAACACCGTGGTGAGCCATCTCCTCAAGACCACCGAGTATTCCTGTACCCTCGTGCGCATCGCCGTAGAAGAGGACATTCCCCAACTCAGCGATTTTCACTCCGACGATTCCGACGAGTGCGATACGCAGGTAGGAGACTACATTGCTGATGATTCCAAACGGTTCTATCAGACTGAGAATACCGCTGATGGCGAATGGGTATCCGTGATACCTCCATGTCGCATAGAACAGCATTACAACTCCTATTCCCAGAGTTGCTGCCCCGATTGACAGCATACCGTTGAGGAAGTCGAGGTATCCTGCTGATGAATGGGTGCCTGAGGAGAGAACCATGAATGAGTAGGCGGCGAGGAAGCCGCCGACTGTGATGGCTATCCATGAGCCCTTGTCGAAGAAGGCGGCCACGAATCCACGGTTTCCATGGCTGTCTCCGACCACCATCACATCGCGGAATCCGATGCAGAGGCCGAGCAGGACATGGGCCACACCGATGTAAATGGAGAGGAGAATTAGATTCATCAGGTCGGCACCGACTCTGTGGAATGGAAAGCCAAGAGTGAGGCCAAATGGTAGGCCATGTGCGACTCCGAGGAAAGAGAAGATGCTCAAGTCCTCAGTTGACCAGTGGAATTCGCCGCCATTCGGATAGAAAATGGATGGCCACGCAGCCCACGCCGGAGCGTGGCTTGCAGACCAGTGGCAGGCGGTAGCGGTGGCTTCCGCCATGCCGTGTGTGTCAACGGCTTCGCAAGCATAGTGAGGCAGAATCTCAAATCCTGCAAACTCACCGTATATGTAACCGAAAACGACTGTTGATACACCGATGTACATCAACAACTTAGCAGCGAGCGCACCCTGTTCGATATGCCCAATCTTCTGGTGCAGAGCGAGAGCGAGAAGCAGGGTGCCGAACCCATACAGCATGTCACCCAACATGAGGCCGAAGAAAATCGGGTAGGTGATGAACATGAACATCGTCGGGTCAACCTTGCGGTATGCCGGTCTGCCCATCATGTCAACGACCATCTCGAAGGGTTTCGAGTTGTGCCTGTCGGCGAACTTGATTGGAGGGAGTTCTAGATGTTCGTCATGGTGACCGTGGCCACCACCACCCGGCGTCACCTCGTATGGTTCGACATCGACATGGAGACAGGATTCAGCGAGTGCAGTTCGCACTTGTTCCTCTGCGGCTGTTTCAATCCAACCATCAACGATGAAGGCGTGGTCAGTCACTGCGAGGTGGACTGCGCCATTTGCTAGAGAGAGGTCCCTCTCCAACAACTCGATTCCAGCGAGCAGTGTGGTGCCGTTTGTCTGCGCCCACGAATCCACCCGTGACTGCAAGTCATCCCTCTCTGTGGAAAGTGCTTTGATTTTCACTTTGAGTTCGGCGAGGCGGTCTGCAACTGAACCGACACCGGAAGGTACGGTGATGTTTGTGAATCCGCCTTCATCAAGAGATGATTGAACCTCCTCGGTGAACTCTTTCTTTGAGAACACTGCCACGACATTGGGTTTTCCTTCGGCAATGAACGCCTCACCTGCACCGGCTGCGGCTGCTCGGGCAATGGCGGGGTCACGAATCGTTCCGACGAAAGAGGATATGGAATCGTACCCTGAGAGCAGGTCGATGTCAAGACCCAAAGGTGCCAGTAGTTCAAGAGTCGCCACCTCTTCGCTGATGCTGTTCACCTGACTTTCAATTTCAGAGACACGCTCTATCACGGACAGCATTTCACCGACCATGGCAGGTAGGTCGGTGGACAACTTACTACGAATCTCGCCCGCATCAAGAGGTGTCTTTGTATCACCGGCATCGAGTTGTGACACTGTGCTTCGGAATCGGTTCAATTCCCGACTTATCCTCGGTGATTCTTCAGTCGGACTTCCGAGTGAAAGCCCCTCTTCAACCCCCGAGCAATCGATGATGTGAACGGCGTTGAGAGCGGCGATTGCAGAAACGGCCTCATCAACCTTGGAAATGACACCGGCTGCGGTGAGCCGTGACATCCCCTGAGTTGTGAATTTGCCCACGTTGTTCACCAGCCACTCCATCATTCTCGAAATGCGACCAGCACCGCTTCGACTGCGTCACCACGGCGCGCTTCTCCACCCTCACGAATGGCTTCCAATCCCTTGATGCCAGCCTTCTCCACCTTGGCGGCTTCCTTCGCCGCCGCGGCTCTTGCGGACTCAATCATCTTCGCCGTCTCGGAGTCTGTTTCAGCACGCCCGTCGGCAACCAAAGCAGAGGCGTCAGCACGGGCTTCAGCCACGATTGAGACGGCTTCACTCTCAGCCTCGGCCTTTCGCTCAGCCGCCTTCGCCTCGGCATCCTTGACTGCTCGAAGAACCTGCTCCCGTGCCATGCTATCACCCCTTGGGTGAGTGGCCGACTGAAGAACGGTTTATGAGTCTAACCTAACAATCATTCAGCAATAAAAAAAAGCACCCTCCAAGTTCCCCAAATAGGGAGGTTTGTGAAGAGGGGTGACCGACCCCCTACCCCCATATCTTCAAACGAACCACTGAGTGCGCAAAATCGGAGAAGGCCATGGACAGCGAGCATATCCCCGACTCCGATTGGTCACAGTTGCAGGCCAATCTCGAAGTGACCATCCCCGTCTACGACCGCATAAACCGGTTTGCCACACTCGGACAAGACCAACGATGGCGCAAGGGCGTGAGAGCCCATATTCCCGCGGCAAGCGATGTCCTCGAAATAGGCTGTGGGCCGGGAACCTTCGCCGAGAGAATAGTCGGATGCAATGTGACATGTCTCGACCCGATTCCAGCGATGTTGCGAGTAGCCCGCCCGAGAGTCAACCAAGCCCGCGCAGCCCGCGGTGAGAGCGAGGCGACATTCGTCGAAGGGGTCGCGGAGGAGATACCTCTCGGAGATGACTCATTCGATGTGGTCTGTTGCCTGTTCTCTTTCCGAGATTTCAAAGACAAGAAAAAGGGGTTGGAGGAGATTTTCAGGGTCTTGAAACCGGGTGGGAAACTGTTGATTTGTGACGCTGGAAAGGCGAATTTCCTGCATGGCTGGCTCGGTTGGTTGTGGATGAAACTGTGGGTTGGCACCTACGCCAGAGTTGTGTGCAAAGCAAAGGACCACCCGTGGAAATGGTTGACCAAGACCTACCTTCACTATGGCACGACCAGACAATACAAGAAGATGATGCGCGAGGTCGGATTCGAGCCGGTGAGTGGAAGATTGCTGTTCCCCGGAATGGCGAGCCGCTTTATCGCCAGCAAACCCGATGCCGTTTGACCGGTTTATCTCGGGTCGACCCACTGTTCGCCCCTTGGTGCGAGAAGAGCCTGAGCCGGCCAAGCGAGTGCGCTCAGTCAGACGTTGTGGTTAGGGGAATCAGGGGATGATTAGAGGTCGGCGGCGGATTGGACCGCTGACATCGGCGACCGCTGCATATTAGGGGAATCAGAGGATATAGGTCGGCAGAGACAGCAATGACAACTCATCCAACGACCCAGAGGGATTTTGGAATCAGAGGATATAGGTCGGCAGAGACAGCAATGACAACTCATCCAACGACCCAGAGGGATTTTGGAATCAGATAATTATGAGAGGTCGGCGGCAGTCGACCGCCCTGCGTAGCCCATTGGTGCCGAGCAGGCGCATGGCGATTTCAGTCGTCAAATCATTTCGACAGAAGGTCCAAAATAGATTCTTCGAGCGTCGTGAAATCCTCAACTGCTTCCCCATCGTCACCTTTAGGGCGCGATTGTAGTCGGTCAACGGACTCGCTGCCTCGATGTTGTTGATGATGGTGTCGGCAGCGAATTTCCCCGAAACTATGGCCTGACCAATCCCTCCACCATTGGATGGCATGACCAAGCCAGCGGCATCCCCGACAGCCAGCACATTGTCAGTGACGGCAGAGCGAACCGGGCCACCCAAAGGAATCCATCCTCCACCATAGGCGTGAATCTCGAGACCGAGGTCGGAACAGAACCCGTCCAATCGATGTTTGAGAGGAACATCAAGGTGGTTGTAACGCACCCCTATCCCCACATTGGCGATTTCACCCTTCGGAATTATCCACGCATAGCCCCCGGGGGCGACACTCCCCATGAAGATGTCAAATGAATCGGAATCGTGACCGGAAACCTGTGCATTGATCGTCGGCAACTGTACATCCGGCCGCAGACCCGTTCGCCGCAGTCTTGCCACATGTGCGAGAGCGCCTGAGGCATCGACGATGTAGTCGGCGGTAAAACTGCCATCGTTGGTTCTGTAGACTTCGCGGTTCAGTCTCCTCTGTTTCTGCACCTTTCTGAGTTCTGTGCCTGTTCTGACCTCCGCTCCAGCAGCAACCGCCCTGTCAGCGAGATGACCATCGAACTGCAGGCGGTGTGCGCCAAAACAGTCGAGCGGGAAACCATACTCCTTCATCGAGGGAGTGAAAACTCTCATCCATTCGAGATACTGCCCGAGAACATGGTCTGGAAATCTCCAGAATTCTCTCAACCAATGGTCTTTCTCTATTAGCGGGAAGGCGTCACTCATCTCCCCCCAAGCAGGCACACATTCGCCACACTGTGCCGGATTTCCGATGACTTGTCGCCTCTCGATGGCGAGTACATCCAATCCAGCTTCCGCCAATCTCGTCGCCGCCGTGGCTCCTCCAGGACCACAACCTACGACGAGGACCTGCCGATGTTCCACATCTCCATCATCACTCATGTCGCTGCATCCCCTCCCGCGTCAACCACTCCAATGCATCCCGTGCTTCAGATGGGGGGGAGTCGCCGAGTATCTCAAGGGCGCGCGAGAGGTGGTTGTTGGCGAGGGTGCGGGCGTAGGCGAGGCTCTCAGAGTGGTTCAACAGGTCGCACAGTTCACCGAATAGTGATTCTTCAAAATTGTCTATCACCTCTGCCAATCTTCTACGCTTGTCACCGTGTAAGAGGGTGAGTGAATGGATCAATGGGAGGGTCATCTTCCCCTCAAGGACATCCGTGCCGCATGGCTTGCCCGTTCTCTCGTCGCCTTCGAGGTCGAGCAGGTCGTCGACGATTTGGAAGGCGAGACCGATTTCAAGACCGAATTCGCCGAGTTTCTCGGCTTGTTCGGCGGATGCGCCAGCGACCAGAGCGGCTGCATGACAGCCGGCGCGAAAGGGACCGGCCGTTTTTCCAGATACGATGGCGTAGTAGTCATCTGGTGTGGTGGCAAGGTCATTGATGTGGCGCAGTTGTTTCAACTCGCTACTGGCGATTTCAGCACAGCATCTTGCCATCAGTCTCACGATTTCCTCTTCATATCGGCCACCGAGGCCGAACCCTTCGACAAAAAGGTAGTCGCCCACTATCATCGCCACTTCCGCACTGTCTGTCTCATGGATTGTCGGAACGCCCCGTCGCAGCGTCGCACCGTCGTTGATGTCATCGTGAATCAGTGTCGCTGTGTGAATCATCTCGAAGGCGAGGGCGAGGGGGAGGACATCCTCTTCGGAAGTTCCACCGGCCAGTCGGTGTGTGAGGAGCACCAGTATCGGCCTCCATCTCTTGCCACCAGCGAGGAGGAGGCGACGAGCGAAACGCATCGCTTCGCCTGACGGTTGCTGCTCTGCATCCTCGATATGAGATAACAGAGCATCATCCACAAGAAGCCTTTTTTCCTCGATGAGGCTGAGATGTACCTCTTCTGTCTGCACGGCTCTCACCCACAGCAGAGGGGTCGGATATATCAACGGGTGGCTATGGCCACGACCTCGAAGAGGTGATGGAAATGGGTGAAGGCGAGGTGTTGACCTGTGCTGTCCAGCCAACAGAATCGGCTGACCTATCACCCCGATTGGCGGGTCTCAGAGAAGGTGGATTTGAGTTCTCGGAAGTCGCCGTTGATTCACCGGAAGGGGGCTTTGAAGCCCTACAGGAGGGTGAGGTCGACCTGCTCCTCATCTCGGCAGAGGACCTGTCGGCCGGCGGCGGTGCGCCTTCCGGCTTGGAAGTGGTTGCGACTCTGCCTCTGAGGGATTGGAATTGGGTTCTTGTCAGCGAGGATAGGCCGTTGTACCTACCAAAATCAGAGGTGGTCATCGTCGACAACCCACTGCTGCGCCGACAACTCCGCCGCTATCGACCGGACTTGAGAATTCGCTCTGTATCGGCTCACCTCGGATTGGAGGGGCTGGAAATGCCACCAGAATTGGAATCTGGCGGCCACCTAAACTTTGCTAGATGGGCTGAAGAACTCCGCTCCAACGGCTCGATTCATGGATATGTGATTCCGCGACACATCCATCGGCTAGCCGGTATCAAAGGGCGGCGCCACACACTTGACTCGGAGGCGAAAGATGATGAATTCGCCCGATTTCTTCCACCACCTCACTCAGGCGGGGCGCTCTTCCTCGCAAGAACCGGATTCCCCAAAGCCAAGTTGAATGAGTTGAACGACAGAGAGGCCTCGACCTCATGGAGAATCACCGAGAAACTCATCTCCAAAATGAGTGAAAGGGAGCGTCAAGTGACCGGAATCTCAGTGCGGCATCGCCAGCCGGCAGCCATCCTCAACGAAGCGGAGAGGCGGAGGGACCTTGTCACCCACAACACACTCATCGACCCAGAAGGAAAACTCATGAGTGACAAAGTGAAAATAGAGATTCAGATAGAGATGGTCAGCAGGTTGGGGGATTCAACCATCAGCATGCAGCGAATTGCCAACCTAGATGATGCGGAAGTGGTGGCGAACTTTTTCGTCGATGAGTGGCGGGGATTGGTTAGAATGGCTGCTGAGAAGGGAGATTTCATTGAAATCTGAGCCGCCACGGTGATTGTTTGACTCGGCGCAAAACACCCTCCGGCGTACACACCTCGGCCAACACCATCCGGCACACACACCTAAACTACCCCCTTGCCTAACCAGCCGAAGCGCAGAGGCTCGAACTCACAAGCCGCGGTTCAATTTCTTCAGAAGTGCATCCGCGGCATCAAGTTTGGATTTCACCCTCTCGCTCTCACTCTCTTCTCCCGCGCTGGACGCTGCGGGGTCGACTTCAGGAACTCTTCTGCCCATCTTGACCAGCACCTCCTTCATCGAATCGACCACCTCAGCGACCTTTTCATGGTCGAGTGAGATGCTCGAGGGTAGAGCAGGGATGTCCTCGGCACTGACATAGCCCATCTCGGCAGCGAGAATACCAGCCGCAGCGAGCAGTCTTGGCCTCACTTCAGGGTGGTTCGCATCCCATCCCCTCCTCTCAAGGAACCTTACTAGGAGAGCGTGCTGAGTGGGGCCGAACTCTCCCTCCGCATTTCGTACGATGGTTTCCACGACCCTCTCGAATGCTTCCATCTGGGTCTCCACCTTGGAAAGTTGAGCGACGCCTTCAGGGGTTACTTCACTGCTGTTGCGATAGAGCATTTCCAGCGCACGGTGGCGGCGAGCGGTGACCGGGTCCAATTCGGCTTCGCTCGCCCTGAGCGAGACCTGCAGGTCGAACAGACCGTGGATGCGGCCGCTGATGGCCACCATTTCCAAGTCCAATCCGGCATCGCGCGCTCTGTTCTCGAACTCGATGCGAGCTGCTGGAATGTCGCCACCACACCTCTCAAGTATTTCATCAAGGTGACCGAGCAGGCTATTCCTCTCATCCTCCAACTGGCGCAGAGCCCGTTTCTCTTTCCATGAACCAGGCAATGCACCGCGGGCGCTATCTTCCTTCTGCTTGAGTTTTATCATCTGGTGCAATTCCTCAAGAATACGCTCTCTCACGACAGCATGTTCAATTCCGAATCCGAGCCTCCCCAAATCCTCAATGAAGGCTGATACATCATCCGAGTCCTGCTCCTTTCCAATCAGCAGAAATTCCCTCAGATGGCTGGTCAATTCCGCCCTTCTTGCCTGTAGGCGGACAAGTGCTTCCCCTCCGCCTTCATCAAGTGTCACCATCGACTCCAACGGAACCTCAGTCTCCCCCTCGTATTCTGCCACGGTTGGAAGTTCCTCCCAAGACTGTGAATCACCCTCCATCTCCTCGGCCACCAAAATGGGAGGTTCGACCGGTTGAAGGAGTGATTCAACCGCGGGTGCCATCACCTCACTCTCGGTAGTACTCACTTTCTTGGCGGAAGTTGTCAAGGCACTGCGCTTGCCGGTTCTCAGGCTCTTCTTGACCCTTCCCCAACCACCCTCCTGTGATGAGAGCACTCCTGCCACCCTCCCGAGCAATGTGTTCTTGTCTCCCGACCTTTTCAGCCCGAGTGAAACGCAGAGGGCGTGAAGTTCATCTTTCGACGCCGCGCCTATCTGACTGACATTGAGTGTCTTCGGGTCGGCGTTTAGGTGGAGCCAGAGGCGTTGATGCTTCTCCTTCTTGGAACCGGATTTCTTGATACCGAAGATTCCGAGGATTTCCGTCAACTCCTCATTCTGGAGGTTTTTCAGAGCGTCATCAGAGAGGTCTATCTCGTGTAAAACGAGATTCTGAATGAGTCTTGCACGCAGTTGCTCGACATTTCCTGTTTTTGGCAGGTCTTCGGCTGATGCAATCTCCTTCAAGTCTGCGAGTTTCGCCTGAAACAACGAGTTCAACAGACCTTCATCTATGGTCAAGCCCCATTCACCTTTACCGCTCTCACCGCTTTTCAAACATCTATGTTGCGCTTCGGATGGGTGGTAAAGTGATGGTTCGTGAGGCAGTCGATTGACGCCGACAACTGTCGCAAGGTCCACTCTGGCCATCACACACTCGATGGTTGGTGAGTGAGTGCTACCGACGGTGAAAACGAGTGCAAGTGGGGGGTGTCAATTTGTCGTGAAGGAACTCATCGGCCAGATTCTGGACATTGTGAAAACGAGTGCGGGTGGAGGGGTGTCGATTTATCGTGAAGGAACTCATCGCCCCGTTTCTGGATGTTGTGAAAACGAGTGCGGGTGGAGGGGTGTCGATTTATCGTGAAGGAACTCATCGCCCCGTTTCTGGATGTTGTGAAAACGAGTGCGGGTGGGGGGTGTCGATTCAATCGAAGTGGCTATGAGAATGCTTCCATAAATGCGCGGTGAACCAGTTGCAGGGGTTCAGACCGGTTCAGCAGAAGTGGCTATGAGAATGAGTCCATAAATCCGCGGTGAAACAGTTGCAGGGGTTCAGACC
>CAYFFQ010000016.1:0-11461 GCA_964342465.1 uncultured Candidatus Poseidoniales archaeon
GGTCCACGCTCCCGGACTTGAACCGGGGACATCCTGATGGCTGCCAATACAACCGTTGTATTCCTAAGTCTACAGTCAGGCACTCTGCCAACTGAGTTAAGCGTGGGCAACCCGCCGACCGCCCCCTCTCATTTGACTATTTGCGTGAAGAGGAAGCCCGCCTGACCCGACAGAAGGACCCTTGTCCACATGGCATGGTATGGTTCACTTTGAAATGCGCACCAGACTTCCTTCTTGCTGATGCTTCTCTCCCAGATTCATTCGGCAGAAAATTTTCCGTTGTGGCGTCGAGGTGAGGATGAAAAATAGGGCTTTGACGGCGAGCACAGACCGACAACCGTTTATACCCTTGAAGCAGCGAGTATCAGATTGAAGCGCATGAAAGGTGAAGTCCATGGATGGGGGGGCAGCACATGACGACAAGTGATTACAGTGGAATCGTGAACGAGTTGCGAAAAGATGTCGATACTGGGCCGGCCACGACCCTTGTCGATGATGAATTGACAGCCTATGGCGTGCCGAACCCTCGTCTGTTGATTTGTGGCTGTGGAGGCTCGGGCAACAACACGATGAACAGAATCACCCATCTCGGAGTAGAGGGGGCGATAACGGTAGCCATCAACACCGACAAGCAGCACTTGGACCACACGCGAGCGATGCAGAAACTACTGGTGGGTAGACACATCACACGAGGGCTTGGTGCTGGGGGTGACCCGTCCATGGGTCGTAAGTGCGCCGAGGCGGGACGGGATGTCATCTCCAAGATTGTTAACAACGCAGATTTGGTTTTCATTACCGCAGGATTAGGTGGTGGAACCGGAACCGGAATCGCGCCGGTAGTGGCTGACGAAGCGAAGCGGGCCGGCGCACTGGTGGTGGCGATTGTCACCACACCATTCCATGTCGAGAGACGGCAACGGATGCAGCGCGCTCTAGAGGGTTTGGAACAATTGCGCAAGAGTTGTGACGCCGTATTGGTGTTGGACAACAACAGACTCCTTCACTATGTCCCTAATCTTCCACTCGATGAAGCCTTCAGTATAATGGACCAACTGATAGCGGAGATAGTCAAGGGAATCACCGAGACCATCACCCTCCCTTCACTCATCAACCTTGACTTCGCTGATGTGCGAACCATCATGGAGGACGGTGGGGTTACGATGATGCTTTACGGTGAATCAGACCGAGGTGCGGAAGAGGTGGTGCACGAAGCGATGAACCACCCTCTCTTGGATATCGATGTGGCGGGTGCGACAGGTGCTCTAATTCATGTCACTGGTGGGCCGTACATGACTCTCGAGGCGGCTTCACAGGTTGTTGACCTGATGACCAGCCGTATTTCTGGTGACGCCAATGTGATTTGGGGGGCGAGACAGGACCCCGGATTCGGTGACACCATCAAGGTGATGGCGATTATCACCGGAGTCGCTCGCGACCGGCTGAAGGAGGAGCAGATGAACGCCAACAAACTCGGTGAGGCGCTCGGGCTTGCGCAAGCGGATAGTGGCAGTCGGTTCGGATTCCAGCGCTTCGATTGAACGGATTGCGAGTGAACCGCTATGCCCCGTTTTTCATAGATTCTGCCCTCGCTTTTTCGATGTTCGATGATGAGCCGCCTCACCTACTTGCACAGGTGTTGGTAGGTTGGTACCACATCCGCCAACTTGGTGTCAGGAGTCGGTGCGTTGGCGGGCCAGTTCACACCGCTGAAACGGTTCATTTCGGTGGGGCCAGCACTCGCTGTATTGGTGTCAGGAGTCGGTGCGTTGGCGGGCCAGTTCACACCGCTGAAACGGTTCATTTCGGTAGGGCCAGCACTCGCTGTATTGGTGTCAGGAGTCGGTGCGTTGGCGAGCCAGTTCGCAATATTCCTCGGAGATGTCGTAGAGCACGAAATCACGGTTGCACTGTTTGGCCGCTATGCCAGTCTGACCCGAACCACCGAAGGGGTCTAGGACCACATCTCCGGTGAATGAATACATCTCGATGCACCGACGAGGCAGTTCAACGGGAAATGGTGCTGGATGACCGACCCTCTTGGCGCTCACGGTGGGGAAGGTCCAAACGGATTTGGTCCAGTCGATGAACTCCTGTTTGCCGATTGAATCCTCCCTGCCTTCGGCCTTCTCAGCCCGTGAGCGAGGCAACTTGTATCTCCCCTTTGAGAAGACGAGCACATACTCGTGCACATCCCGAAGTGTCGGATTTGATGCCGATTTCCATGAACCCCACGCGCATGAGACTCCAGCGCTGGCCGCCTTGTTCCAGATTATCTCACCGCGCGGAAGAAATCCGATTTCAATCATGATGTGATTGATGAAGGAAGATAGTGGAATGTACGGTTTTCTCCCCAGATTTGCCACGTTGATGCAAGCCCTTCCGCCAGGCACAAGTACACGGTAGCACTCATCAAACACCCCCCTGAGCAGGTCTAGATATTCACTCAGAGCGAGGTCATCGTCGTATGATTTTGAAGCGTTGTAGGGTGGTGATGTGACCATCAGATGAACGGAATTGTCGGGTAGGTCGGACATGTTTCTCGAATCTCCACAGAAGACCCTGTTGCGCTTTTCGCTGGCGAGAGGATTCGCCTCTCCCCCCTCACTCTCCTTTGGAAGACCGCGATACATCGCTGCATCATAGAATTCGGACGAGTCGTGGTTCTCTCTCTTCGAGACTCCGAAACTGGAGGAGCTGGTTCCCCTTCGCTTTCTCTTCGCTGTTCGTGGGACTGCGCGCGCGTGGCGCGATTTTTCCCCAGCATTCGCTTTGCTGCTCTCTCGCTTCGGCATCCCAGCCCCACTTGACGCGAGGTGTGCCGTTAGTCTTTGAATGGTTCGCTTAGTGGGCAATGAGGGCTGAGATTCACTGCTCCCGAGTGTTCCTAGAGGACCGTTTGGATAAAATGCGGCCGTCAAGTCGCGGTAGCGATGGGGTCGTATCCAACCCTGGACGACGCCGACCTTTCTGGCCAGACAGTTCTCGTCCGAGTTGACGTCAATTCCCCCCTTGACCCATTCACTGGGGAGTTTCTCGACGATTCGCGGTTGCGCGCCATCATTCCGACGATGCGCCGCCTTGGCAGTTCAAAGGTGGTGCTGCTGGCGCATCAGTCGCGGCCGGGAAAATCGGACTACACCTCGATGGAGAGACATGCTGAACTTCTCACTGTTCTGCTCGGCAGAACCATCCGCTTCATTCCCGATGTATGTGGTGATGTTGCCCTCACAGCGATTCAAGAAATGGAAGATGGCGAGATGCTGTTTCTAGACAATGTTCGCGGCTGGCATGAGGAGATGAGCATGAAAAAAGCGAGCCTTGAGGAGTTGGCTGACAGTGAAATAGTTCAGAAATTATCCTCAGTTGCTGATGCCTTCGTCTTTGACGCCTTCGCCTGCGCACACAGAAACTCACCTACGATTTCGGGCTTCGGACTGACCATCCCCTCATACGCAGGAGTGCTGATGCAAAGGGAACTACAGGCTCTCGGAGCGGCTGTGGAAGACCCCCCTCGCCCCTATGTGGTGATTCTTGGGGGTGTGAAATGTGATGATTCCTTGGACATTGCCTGCAATCTTTTGCAAAGGGGAGTTGTTGACAACATCGTTCCTGTAGGGGTAGTCGGTAATCTCATGTTGTGGGCGGCCGGTACATCACTCGGAGAAAGCAATGAGGAATCCATAAGAGCGAGCCTCGGTGATGCTTTCACAAGAACATGGGAGATGGCTGAGTGGATCTGTGAGAACCACTCAGAAAAACTGATTCTACCAATCGACATCGCCGTCGAAGTTGATGGCGAACGGGTCGCCATGGGGGTCGATGAATTGCCGATTGACCACCCCATCTACGACATAGGCATCAGCAGTCTGATGCAGATGACTCCAGTGATAATGGATGCTGCATGTGTCCTCTGGAACGGGCCGGCGTCATATTTTGAAAAACCGGCGTTCGCCTTCGGCACAATTGAAATCCTCAATTCTTGTGTGGAAAGTGAGGCATTCGTCATCATCGGTGGCGGTCACACCTCCGCCTTGGTGAACCAGCGAGGTGTCTCTGAGAAGGTGAGCCACAACAGCACCGGCGGGGGTGCCTGTCTGACGTTTCTCGCCGGAAAACGAATGCCTGCTATCGATGCAATCTCAGCCGGTGGTCGCAACCGCTGAAGAGCGAGTTATTTTCTCGCTACAGATATTTTTCCGACCTCTCCCACATTCTCCATCGCAACCACTTGCCAGCAAGGTAGGATTGGGTCCGCCGCCCTAGCCGCAGAATCAGAGTCCGAGCAGACCGCGAGCGCTCGTCCCATTGACCATTCTCTCGGAAGCGGCGGTGAACTCGGAGAGGTCACACTGAAATCGCTCGGCGTAGATTTCCGCTTGTAATCCCATGTCCACTTTGTCAAGGTCGGCAACGAATCTTCCCTCAGGTGTCGTCCTCCCTTCAAACTCAAGCCACCAGTTCTGTAATTCCTCAGCCCGTGCATGACCGTGCAGTATCTTCGCCAATGCTCTCTCCTCAGACTCCCGTTTTTCTTCCCTGTCAAGACCATCATGAGGGGTTATATCTCCCACAATGACTTCCGCGAGGTCGTGAATAAGGGCAAGGGTCAACACCTTCTCTCTATCGAGGTGGTCGGGGCAGTAGAGCAGGGCGGCCAATCCCATACCCCAACAGTGTGAAGCGACGCTTTCAGGATTTTCGATGGGAAAGCGAGTCCATCCGGCGCGCACTACATCCTTGAGGCTAAGAGCGTGTTTCAACCGCTGCTTTTCGCTTTCATAAGACTCATCTTGTGACATATCTCCGGCCGACTCAATATCACCTATTGACTCTTCTCATCATTACTGTTGGCCAGTGGTCAGAACTTATGATTGACAGTCTGAATGAGACGAATGCATTAGGACGGGGCCACCAGTCGCTGCGGTATGGAGTGGGATGTCTCGGCGATTGAGGGACCCGATGGTGCCGACTGGAGAGTTCCTGCCGATGAGTTGTCATCGCGTATGGAGGCTACCGCTGCCGCCATCAGTGAAGGCGGAATGGAGTCGATTCTCGTACACGACCCAGTGGACCTCTACTGGCTTACGGGTGGGCGTCAGAATGGTGTTCTTCTGGTTGGTGGGGCCGAATCGTCGGTCGACTCCGTCTATTTCGTTCGTGCGTCGCGCGACCGCGCCTATTGGGAGGCTGGAGGGGGTGAAGCACCTTTTGAGGTGGCTCCTCATCCACCTACGAGGACATTGAATGAGGCAATCAAGGAGAGAGGATGCACGACGACGCCAGCGATGCAACATGGAAGGATTCCGCATGGACAGGCGACATTCTATCACAGCATCGTCGGTGAATCCGCAGATTGCACCGCTCTTCTCTTCCAACTTCGGGAAACAAAATCACGATGGGAGTTGGACCAGATGCGAGCGAGCGGCGAGGTGAACCGATGGATGTTCGAAGCGATACTCGATGAAGGCGGCGAGGGGGTTTCGGAGATAGAACTCGCCGCCGCCGCTGACTCGGTCAGCAGGGCCGCCGGTTTCGGCGGCCACATCATGATGCGCAAATGGCCGATGAACTGCGACAGAGTGGTAATCGCAGCAGGTCATTCGGGGGCG
Organism: uncultured Candidatus Poseidoniales archaeon; assembly: GCA_964342465.1. Classification (GTDB taxonomy): domain Archaea; phylum Thermoplasmatota; class Poseidoniia; order Poseidoniales; family Thalassarchaeaceae; genus MGIIb-Q1. Next base: position 5,610 of record CAYFFQ010000016.1, read on the forward strand.
GTTCCATCTTATTTCGATTCCGCAGTCGGCGGATGTGGCCCTCATCCATTCGCTTCACTCGGAGCCGGTTTCCACAGAATCAAGGTGGGAGAACCCGTTCTCGTCGACATCGTTCATTGTCATCGGGGGTATGTATCAGACTGCACTAGGATGTTCAGTGTCGGACCACTCGACAGTGAATGGATGGAGAGGTTGGAAGCGATGCAGGAGGTCAGCAGAACGGTCACAACTTCCCTTGCCAAAGGAGAAACTTGTGCTACTGCCTATGAGCGCGGGGCCAAACTTGCAGGGGAAATGGGTTATTCCGACCATCTCATGGGTATGCCACCAGACCAGGCGAAGTTCTTGGGGCACTCCATCGGACTCCAGTTGGATGAGACACCGGTGGTGGCGAGAGGATTCGCAAGGCCCCTCCCTATTGGGGGAACAATGGCTATTGAGCCGAAGGTCATCTATCCGCATGGTGTGATAGGCGTCGAGGATAGTTGGGCGAGGGGTGTGGATGGCATGGAGTGTCTTACCGCAGGTGAGGCGATACCTCTGCATCAGGAATGGGACAACTGACTTCTTTGCTACCCAATCACCATTTTTTCTCAGAATTTGCTCGGACAGTGATGAGCGTTATGATGTGGGTCGTCGTCGCTTGATTCACCAGCATATTTCCTCAGAATTTGGTCGCAAAGATACAGCCCTACATGCCTCATGGCAGATGGGTGAGGATTGTGTACCCCACAGTTTCACCCTCGTGGTCACGGTCTGCTCGGCGAACACCTTCACCTTCACATTGCCTCTGCCTCTCTCTGCGTAGGGTTCATTGATGAGCGATGACCCCCACCCGATATGGCAGCCAAACCGTGGGCGGCATCGCATGTAGCGGCTGTCGCCTCAGCCTTTTCCGACCTACGGATTTCCGCTGCCGTCAAGGATGAGTTGGTCACTCTTCTGGTGGCGAAACTCGACGAAATAGTGCCGAGAATGGAGAGTGACACCCTTGCCGAGGATGCGGCGAGGAAGACGCTGGATGACCCGCATCGGACCAGATTGGGATTCAATCGGACGAAGGGGTTGATGACTGAGAGAATCGATAGAGTCGAGTCGGTTGGTGCGGCGGCGGTGTCCGCCGCCTGTGAGGAACTCGAATCATATCTACTTGAGGTGCTGCGCGCCTGTGAGACCGTATGCACCAACCACCAGATTGGAACCATCAAGCCGCGCCACCTCACCGAAGCCCTACAGAATCTCGGCGGCTCGACCGGCGTCACGGTTGATTTACCTCATCCTTCATCGAACTCAGTAGGAGATGATGACCCTCTGAAGAGTCTTCTCGGCGGGGTGGGGGTGATGACGCCAGCGCTGATGCGCAATATGGTCAAACAGTTCGCAGGGATGAAGGTTGATAACGACGCCATCGAAGAACTGCTTGAGGTCTATTACGAGGAGGCGGCAAAACTGCAACATGAACTGAAGAATTCAGTCATCGGTGGCAATCCAGCGGAGTTCATTCCCACTTTGAAGCGGCTTGACAGTCTTGCCCAGATGGGCTGGCTGAAGAGCAATCTGAAGGATATCGGTGCCAAGGCTGCTGCATCCGGCAGCAGAACAGTTCGCATCGAATATGTGGTAGACCACGACTTCGATTGAGCGAAGATGCAAAACGATGTGACCCCCTCTCCCATCTTGAGATGGCATCCCGAAAGCAGAAGGCGGCGAGGCGCGCTCTCATCGACACACTCTCTTCATGGCAGGAGCCGCACAGCGGAGGACCACTGCATGAAAGCGGTAGCCTGAAGGCGATGATGGCTGACGAGGCTGGTGAAGTGAAACTTCGCATCCAACCTGTACGCATCCACTGCCCATGCTGCCTGTTGGACCTCATGGACCTGCGACAGAAACTTCTCGCCCACAAACACATCGAGGGCGTCTATATTGATGTCTGCGGAGTCCCAGATCGCCATCGCTGGGTCTCCTCAGTCAACCAGTGAACCACCAAGTATTCGGTGGAATCTACCATTTGGACACTTTGAAGCGCCCCGATATCGCCTCCCACTCAGAACCAGATGGTTCAGTTATCGTCAGCATCGCGGCTACCCCCCATCTTCTGCGGGTTTCGAACCCGATGGTTCAGTTATCTTCGGCATCGCGGCTACCCCCCCATCTTCTGCGGGTTTCGAACCCGATGGTTCAGTTATCGTCAGCATCGCGCCTACCCCCATCTTCTGCGGGTTTCGAACCCGATGGTTCAGTTATCGTCAGCATCGCGGCTACCCTCCATCTTCTGCGGGGTTCGAACCTGATGGTTCAGTTATCTTCGGCATCGCGGCTACCCCCCTCTTCTGCGGGTTTCGAACCCGATGGTTCAGTCATAGCCGGCACAGCCACCGTCAGAACTCCCCTTTTTTTTCCCCACCCGTCTAAGTTAAGAGTGAGCGGAGTGGCCGATGCAGTGAGGGAGATGCATGACCAAAGTGAGGGTGCACACGGCGGAGGTCGGCGTGGAAATGGTCGACACCACGCTTGCAGAACTTCCAGCGTTCATGGCAGGTCATGATGGTGGGTGGATAGATATCTATCAGCCCGAGGAATCCGAGGCGAGGGATTTTCTCCAATTGCAGATGAAATTCCACCACCTAGCGGTCGACGACTGTTTTGAAGAACCAACGGCTCGAAATTACGTCTATTACAATCACAAGTTCGTCTCGTTCAAGGCTCGGGATGCCGACAGGGAGTTGGATACCGAATATCTGCGAGCCTTCCTCTGTGAAGGATGGCTGGTCACCGTCAGGCATTCACACATGCCGGGAATCGCCGAGTACCGCAAGCGAATCAAATCGAAGGATTTTCTGAGTGGTCAGAAGCCGGTGGCAGAATACCTTCTCTACCAACTCCTCGACGCAGTGGCTGACGATTGGACCAAGGTGCTCATCAGGAAATCAAACCGACTGGACGAACTGGAAGACCAAGTCTTCGACCCCAACAACAAGTACCCCAACCTGTTGCAGGACCTGCACCAATTGAAGGGTGACCTGCGAGAGATCGCCAAATCCACAACACCTCTTGACGAAGTGGTTCAGGAGATGTTGCGCTCCAAAGATGGGTTCATCACCAAGAACACCGAATTGTACTACCGCGATATCGCCGACATCACCCGAGGTCTTGTGACCAGAGTCGAAAACTACAGTTCGGGTGCCGCATCGACGCGGGACACCTACATTTCTCAGACTTCGATGCGGCTCGCTGAATCGCAGGCCGAGACGGCTGAAGTGATGAGATTGCTGACCATCATAGCGACGGTTATGCTGCCCATCACCGCAGTCGCCAGCATCTTCGGCATGAATGTCGGCCAACTCGGGTCTGGTTCAGGACCAATCGACCTGAGTCACATTCTGATTCTGATGGGTGGAATCGGTGGTGGAATGCTTCTCTGGCTCTACCTGAGGGGGGCCATCGGTGGCCGGAGATAGTGAAGTGTCAACCCATCAGGTGGCCTCTGTCTCCTCGGTTGACCCGTCAGTCCAGTCCACGGGAGAAGTTTGACGTTCTTGCTGTACGACCAGACTCATCTCATTCTTCTTCTGCGAGTGCCTCTCTAACCCTCTTTTCATCGCGAGTCCACCTCTGGCGTTGGCGTTCTTCCACGAGAGCGAGTTTACGCTGAAGTTTGTTGGCCATGAAGCGATATATGAGGTACAAAATGAGAATGTCAAAGATGATAAACGATATCAGGACGTTTTCCATGAAATCACTTCACAATGGTGGATTTATCTCTATGTCGCACGGACCAGTAGCGACCATGATGCAGGGTAGGATGTAACCCTCGCCGACCAGTTCCTCATCCAATCCGGCCGGCAGAGGGTCGGGATATTCCATCTCGCCTGACATCTGACGGGAGAGGCAGGTTCCACATGTCCCGGAACTACAACCTCTCGGGATTTCGATGTCTGCCGCCTCCGCGAGTTCGAGAACAGGGGTATCATCTTCAATCTGCACACTGCCGACTATCACCCTGTTGCGGAAGAAGCGGATGAGTGCCATCATCACCTCCAGCGGTGGTTCAGTATTGAAAATAGTGCCATGTAGAATTGATTATAACCTATATCAATTGAACTTCCGGTGAACCGTTGAATGACCCTGATGTTCAACTCACCCTCGTGCTCACCGATTGCCGCCTCGGTACCCTTCGCCGAACCCCACGCCATTCGCCCTCGTGCTCACCGATTGCCGCCTCGACACCCTTCGCCACACCCCACGCCATTCGCCCTCGTGAGTGTGGGTTGCCGTACATCCAACCGTCATTGAGGTGGCCGCGCCTGAGAAAGGAGAACTACCACACAGGCGATATGGGAAGCCGCCATCGAGAGCGGGCTGCGCCTGAGAAAGGAGAACTACCACACAGGCGATATGGGAAGCCGCCATCGAGAGCGGGCCGCGCCTGAGAAAGGAGAACAGCGTGAGAACCTGTATGGAGACTATGTGAGTTCATCTCTCGGACCATCGTGTCCAGCGCCCGGTCTGCTTGTTGAAGACCAGACCTGCCTTTTTCATCCATTTGTTGAATTTGGTCGCACCCGCACCGGTTGCGACGATGAAGTCCTCCCTATCCTCCTGAGCCTGAATGTACCCCTTGGCGGCGAGGGTCTGGTCAATCCAGTCGTTGATGTCCATCAGTCCGCCGGCCAACTTGCTCTCTGAAACCGCTGCCTCCAGCATTTCAGCGGTTGCACCAGTCTCCTCAAGGTCGGCTCTGAGCATGTCATCCACCGTGGAGAGAGCCGTGACCTTAGGCTTGACAGCAATCGGAAGACGAGGTGGTTTGTCCACCTCAATCGTGATTCTTGAGCCATTGTCGAGTCCTGATTCGACCCGCTCCACCATCGGGGCGCCGAATTCGGTCTCGCAGTCCCAACAGATGAAACTCCATCCTTCAGCGTCATCCTGATTGAGATTCCCGTTCACCGGGTCAACCTCCTCCCCGCACTCCGGGCAGGCGTATAGACAGAGGACTGGCACAATCTTTCTTCGGAAATCGGCTATATCCTGTGGGGTTCCCGGAAGATTCAGCAGTTCGTGGTCTCTGGCCGCCTCCAATCCCCTCGTCTCCAACTGGTCGTTGAGTTTGGAACGCATCTCCTTCTTGCCCTCCTCTTCAAGATTGTTTTCCAACTTGCAAATCAACTCAATGCTCTTGCCGAGCCGAATCATGACCAACTTCTTCTCTCTGAAAGCTTGGACCTTGGCTTCGCGGATTCTCTCCTTCTGTTCGACGATTTCAGCGAGGTAATCCTTCTGTTGGCGGCGCAGCCGCTGCTTGTCGATTCTGTCCATCTCTTCCGGCTTGGAGAGAACCTTGGAGAGATACTGCTCGGTGCCGGTCCCTGACGGGCCGGCCTTGATGACTTCGATAACCGACTTGGCGATCTTTTCCTTCAGACCGTAGTTGCCGACCAACTGCTCTTCGGTGATCTCTTTGAGCCTCCCGATAGTCAGACCTGCATCTGACAATGTCTGCGCCGTGACCTCATCCACACCGCGTCGCAACAACGCTAGATAGGTGTCCTTCTTCGCCATACAGCACCCCCCCTGCGGGGTTGCGGAGCCGCGGGTCTGCTTTGAACCCCCCGTTCAAGGGCGAGATTCATGCCCTGTTCAAGGAGCGGGAAATTGTCACCACCGGGCGGGAATTATCTATAAATTGGTCAAGAAATCAATCATTCTAACACATCGTCGAGGGATAGAATAGGCTCTCCTCTCACCCATGCCGACAGCGGCCGAATCGGCAGCCCTCGCCGCGCCTCCCACGGAGCCTCTCGCTGCGGCCCCTCCCGAGCCTCAGACCGCGGCTCCCACGGAGCCTC
>CAYFFQ010000016.1:11561-51113 GCA_964342465.1 uncultured Candidatus Poseidoniales archaeon
GAGCCTCTCGCTGCGGCCCCTCCCGAGCCTCAGACCGCGGCTCCCACGGAGCCTCCCGCTGCGGCCCCCTCCCGAGCCTCAGACCGCGGCTCCCACGGAGCCTCTCGCTGCGGCCCCTCCCGAGCCTCAGACCGCGGCTCCCACGGAGCCTCCCGCCGTCTCTCAAACTGAACGCCTCACCGGAACACTCGCCGCACCTTCTGCGGAGCCCCTCGCTGCGGCTCAGACAGACCTTCTTGCGGCATTTCTGGCCGCGCCTCCCGCGCCTCAGACCGCGCCCCCCTGGGGCATCTCCTGTCAAGACAACCAACTTCTCGGTAGACCGAAGGGAAGTTTCACCTCGGTGAGGTGAGGGTGGTTTCAGTCATGGGAAGCACCATTCACCGCTTCGAGATATTCCGCCAATTTCAACCAGTGAATCACCTCGAACTCCTCCGGTCGCATCTCCTGCCACTCGTCAGGCAGACCATCCACGACAGATTGGCTGAGCAACTTGTCCACCGCCGCTTTCCACCGCTCTCTGCTCCAACCGGGTACCCTCTCGAGTTTCCTCGGCACGCTGGGCAACCTGTTGCGTATCTTTCGCCGCCGTTCCTTGAACACCTGTTCAACCATTCTTCGGACAAGACGTTGGTCGACATCCATGCTCAGTTCTCCGATAGTGTCATGGGGGGTTAGGAGGACAAATCTGCTCCGTACCTGTGGGTGAGGGGAGAAGCAGTGGGGCGAGACAGGTCTCCCGAGTTCACATCTCCAGTTGAGGGCGGTTTTGATGCCGAGGGGGCCGCGTGATATGCTTCCATCCGCCATCGTCAGTCGAATAGCGAATTCCTCCTGAAGAAGCAGAACGACACACTGTAGTCCGCGCCCCCCTTCTCTCTTCGCTTTCGCCTGCCATTCGTCAATCCGGTGTAGCAGCGGGCTGGATATCTGATAGGGTGGGTTGGCGACGACATGGGTGAGGTCGTTCGGCCAAGTCGCCCTGAGGGCATCACCTCCAATCACAGTCAGACGACCCGATTCGAGGTGTTGTGAGTGGATTCGGTGGATATGGGCGACGGCTTCCTCATCGATTTCCAGCGTCGTCACCCGCGCTCCTGAATTGAGAAGAAAGTGAGTAAGAGTTCCGGGGCCTGAGCCGACCTCAAGAACATGAGATTCATCGTTGCAGCCAGCAATTTCCACGGCATGTTGGAGCAGGTCTGAATCAATCAGGAAATGTTGTCCGAGCTCCTTGTCCGCTCTCCTCCTGTCAAGCAGAAGTTCAACCATCTCGCGAACCAACTCAGAATCGTCAGGCTGCGTCACATCTCTCCCTCTCGGGGTGGTGGGTTTGGTCTACTCTCTACGGCTCCGCTGCACGAATGACGTTCGTCAGAAGACTCGGTGCGAGTTTTGGGTCCTCCAGTTCCTCAACGAGGCGCTCGGCGATGAGTTGCAGCGAGTTGATTGCACACGCCTCATCTACCTCTTCGAAGGTGTCCCATCCCATGCTGGTTCTGGATTTCAGCATCTGCCGCGCCTTCTGAGGTCCGACCCCCGGTAGCATCTGGAAGGCGTGGAACTTCAATGAGACGGGGCCGGCACGATTGTAGAATGTGATGGCCGGTGCAGGATTGTCTGTGAGAATTGTCTTGACCACCTCGACGAGTGCCAACTTCGCCGGGTTCGGCAATTCTCTGAAACGGTCTCTGCTGAGAACCATGGAGATCTCTGCATCATCCCCATCAGTGGCCATTGACAGCCGGTGCCCCGGTGAGAGAGGGCCGACGCCTGGCACGGAACGAACCTTGATGAGGTAGAGTTTCTTCTCGGTCAGGCAGTGAACGACACTGCCGCCCTCACCACTTCCATCTTGGGAGAGAACACGACAATGAGTCTCATCTGACCACTCCGGAGCATCGTTGCCGCGACTGGAGTCGTCATCGTCGCGGTGCATTGTATCAATCCACCGAAAAGGGTCTCGGCAATTAAGACCCCGCCTCGGCAATTCAGCCTTCGAAGTCTACATGCTGCCGAACGAGTGTGACGATGTGGTCGATCTCATCAGCATCCATGACGATTCTCTTCGTCGCGATTATCGCCTGTACATCCAAGGCGCGGGTCGGGAGCAGTTCGGCGATTTTCGCCGCCGTGTCCGGTGATGCAGCCAACTTGTCAACCTCCATCAATGAGTGAAGCAACTCTTTGAACACCGCACTGTCGGTGACGATTCCACAGCGCTCCTCACTGGCAGCCCACCTCGCGTGCATGAGAGCCATCTGTTGTTCGTAGGAGAGTTCACCGCGTCTCTCCTTCGCGGATATCAGGGCATCTCTCACGGTGGCGTAGTCGATGTATTCCTTGTCACTCATCTTAATCACCTCACTCGACCGGTCGCAGGTGCTCCGGCCGGCTGACGATGGTCTTCGCCATGTTGCCGTCTTTGAGAGCGACGATGTATGCTCGGCCCTGCTTGCCGGTGATGGTTCCTGTCTTGCCTTGGAATCGGCGGTGTGGCATGCCCTTCTGCTGCCCACCATCTATGACGACGGCCACCTTGTCACCCTCTTCATACGGGTGCATGATGCGGCTGATGAACAACCGTCCCTTGTCGCTCTTGCTACGGCTGGCTATCGAGCGGGTTCCTTGACGGGTTCCATGTGTTCGGCGCATGTTCAGACCTCACTGTTCCCCCTTCGGGGGAGTGGGCGACCTGCCCTCCCTAATTAAGCGCGTCGGATTGCCCGACGGCCCTCAATCGCCATTTTTCCCCGAGAAACATTGTTTCAGGCACCTTCCGAGACACCTCAGACAGTGAGTCGTACCCTTCTTCGGAGAGTGAATGACGAGGTCGGTAATCCATTCCCTGTAATCCTCCCTCCCCGCACCTCCCACTTCGCTCCTCCGGGGAGGGATTTTTTTATCTGACCGGATGAACCATTGATTCAAGACGACTTCCCCCTCCCCCTCGGTTGAGGGATTACGATGAGGGACTTCAGCAGAGTCTCGGAGGTGCTGCTTCCGAATCGCAGGATGTTCCATCTCAGCATCATGTTGCTCTCAGTTCTGATGCTGCCCGGAGTCATGTGGGCGATGACACCGATAGACATGGAATCGTACAATCTCGATTCCCCGGAGTTGGTCGCTCGCGATGTCATCAACGAGGAGTATCCGGCCAACGAGATGGGCATCGGATTCACCATAGTTGTGCGCGACCAGACTCTTCTCGACACCGAACCAGGGGTCATCTACGCCGAGGAGATCGCTGACTACACCGGCGACGGCGGCGGCGTCGGAGCACCGGTCGGCGGCATCCTCAATCTTTCGGTTCTCCGTGAGATTGATGAGAAATCAGCCGCCGCAAGAGATGACCCAATAGCACAGTTCTATCGACCGATAGTCTCCGAAGTCACGAAAACTCAGTTTCTCGGGGTTCTGACTCTCACCGACCAGATTCGGACATTCATGGCTGGAGAATCCCTCCTCACCCAACCCTCAATCTCTCAATACGGACAACCTCTTTCCGCCCCGACCAACTGGGACGAGTGCGGTGAGTTGGAGTGTCTGACCTTTGACGACGAAGGGGTCACACAGGGACATATTGACCTCGCGGTGATGCGCATGGTGAACGGAAGTGGGGGCCTCTTTCTCAGGTGGCTGTCACTGGACCGCGGTTTCCATCCCGCTGACGATGGGGTGTTGGGCCCTGTCGGGGGTGTATTGGATGATGAGGGGAACTGGAGTGGTGCCGATTGGCGCGAAGGGAGATGGTCTGCCTCTTCCACCTGGTTGATAATTCAGTTCGATACGGGGGCGGCGGCGGCGGCTGGTTGGACCTTCGAATGGGCTGAGGCGAGAGGCGAAGCCGGTTACCGTTGGCAAGGTTTCAAGCTGGTGACCGACCCACCCAGCCGCGATGCCGATTTCTGCTCACAATCGGCTGACAGCGGTGACGGTCCCTGTTCTTGGGAATGGACGGTCATCGCGCTCGAATCGTCGATGCGAGAGTCTGATGACCTGACGCTGACCATTGCGGTTGCCGAAGGAATCAATGTCGAGGCCAACAGGGAACTGCAGGAATCGGCAATCCTCCTCGCAGCGATGGTGGTGATTGTCACCACCCTACTGTTCGCCAGTCTCAGAAGATGGTCGGATGTGGGAATCGTCTCTGCCGGTCTCGGCTTGAGTCTGTTGTGGATGTTCGGTCTCATCGGTTGGACCAGCCAGATTTCCACATCCGTCGGCTATCCAATGATAGAGAGGAGCCAATTCTCAAACCTTCTTCCGATTCTGATTCTCGCTCTTGGAATTGATGACAGTCTACATGCTCTGCATCGCTACAAGGAAGAGAGGAAGCGAGGGGAGACTCCGATGCAATCCGCTTCTATCGCCCTCTCGAGGGTGGGTAGAGCCATCATGCTCACATCACTGACCACCATGGCTGCCTTCTCAGCGAATCTCGTCTCCGACATTCCCGCCCTTCGCTCATTCGGCATCGAGGCTGCGCTCGGCGTCGGCTCCGCCTTTGTTCTGACCGGCCTGTGGGCACCTCTGGTCAGACTCGACATAGATATATGGCTGGAGAAGAAAGGGAGATTGAAGTCAGAGGATGGGAACAAGGTCCACCTCGTGCCGAGCCATTGGCTTTCATCAATCGCAAAGATGTCGGCAAAGGCGGGGCCACTCGTGGTACTCGTCTCGCTTCTCATCTCAGTCTGGGCGACTCCACTGATGCTCGGATTGGAAGGGGATTTCAAAGCCGAGGATTTCTTCGATGAAAAATCCGATTTCGTCACTTCAGTACACCTTGTGAATGAGAGATTCTACTCAGAAGGAGAACCGGGGGCGATTCTCATCGAGGGTGATGTCATCGACCCGCGCGTCTATGCTGCGATTCAGGAGACCCGCGCCAACATGAATATTCATTCGGCTGATGACCCTGACAGATTCTCCGTCAAAGCCGATGGAAGCGTGGACATTTCCGGCTACGACAACTTCGTCAATTTGGCGATTCTCGCCATGGCTAACAACGCCACCCCGTTCATCGAAGCGGGGTGGAACCATAGCGATGCAGAAGGGGGAGTGGGTTGCAGTCGCTCACCCTTCGGACTGCCTCTAACAGATGACGAGGAATGCTTGCGTTTCCTCGTCGGATTCGTTACCCTCTTCGGTGTACCCCAGACCAATTCAACCGCTCATCTGCCACCGTCGATATTGGCTCTTTACATTACCCCAGACAGACCTCTCGACCCTCTCAACCCGATGTTGGCAGCGGATGGCACGACGCCGAGATACGAGCGCATGCTGCTCCGCTTCGGCCTACGCCAACCAGAACAGTTCCCCATCGTCGAGAAGGCATTGGCCGAACTCGAGAGAGACATGTCACCATTCGAGAACCTTTCATCGGAGGGAATGCATGCGCGAGGCGACATCGAAACCGCATTTTCCGACTCGGCTCACCCCGTCACATGGGCGATTGCAACCGGTGAGCCGGTCGCCCGCTATATCGCCGCCTCATCATTTCAGAATGAGATGCAGGCGACCCTGACTCTCGGAGTGGTGTTCTGTATCATCATGTTGTGGTGGGGTTTCAGACCGACCAAGGGCGAGAACAGGAGGAGGTTCTCACACAACCATGCTGGTGATGCGTGGTGGCAGGTCCTGTCCATGCTCTATGCACCAGTGGCGGTAGGACTTGTCGCTTGGGCCCTCACCTCCCTCATCGCCGCGCCACAAATCGCCGTAGCGGTGGGGCTGATATCGATTTTCGGGGTGCTGTACTGGGGTGGTGACTCTCTCGCCCTCTCGCTGCTGACCACGGCGCCGATCATCGTCGTGGTCATCTGGTTGTATGGACTGATCGCAGTCCTCGGGTATGGTCTCAACATGGTGACAGTCGCCATCGCCACACTCTCCCTCGGAGTTGGAATCGACTATGTCATCCATGTCATGGAGAGATACCGCGAGGAGAGGGAGAAGAAGATGAGTCCACTCGCTAGTATCATGGCGGTCGGCGGAGCCTCAGGCATCGCCCTTGTCGGCTCCGCCGTCTCAGACATCCTCGGATTCACCGTGATAGCCTTCTCACCGATGGGATTCTTCTCTCTTTTCGGGATTTTTTCGGCAGCGATGATTCTCTTCTCACTCATCGCATCGCTGGTGATTGCGTGTGGCATGTTAGGCATCATCTCATATCGGAGTGTCCTCAAGGAGTGAAACTGACGGTGTGCGCGAGAGCGAACTGAATGTCATCGAGGTGTTTTATTGGCTTCTGGGAGTAGACTCAAACGGCTGGAGAGAGGAGAGATGGACCTCTCCCTGATATATGACGACGGTGAGGAATACCGACTTGACTATGTAACCCTGAGAATACACTGCCCTTGCGCCAACTGCCAGCCGATGCGTGACGGCCAAGCGACAAGTGACGAATTCCGCAGGGATGTAAGACTTCTTCGCAATGAGAAACCAACCGTTGAGAAGGTCGGTGCCTTCGGCCTGCGATTTCTTTGGCAGGACCGAGGATGCAGCAGCGGAATCTATGGATTCGACCTGCTGCATCAAATCGCAAGGAAGTACGGTGCATGAAATCTCTCACTTCTGAGCCGCATTTCCTCTATTCGGTGTGCGTACACTGACTTGGGAAAGCGCTTCTTTATTCCCTTGGTTCCACCCCCCTGCCCAGCCGCGTGAAGCCGCATCCCTGAGCCGTACCACCGCGCACCCCTGGATACACCCCCCTGCCCAGCCGCGTGAAGCCGCATCCCTGAGCCGTGCCACGCGATTGAGGGAAATGTCAGTCCAGAGGATTTGCCCAGCCGCGTGAAGCCACATCCCTGAGCCGTGCCACGCGATTGAGGGAAATGTCAGTCCAGAGGATTTGCCCAGCCGCGTGAAGCCGCATTATCTTCGTGATGTACGATTCTCCGGTGAAGGAACCCCAACCCGCGTGAAGCCGAGTGGCGATTTTTGCGAGAGTGGTTTCAATCCATGTGGGAAACGGATTTGCTGATGAATAGGCTCTTGAACAGCCGCTTCTTCGCAGGTTTGCCTCGGAAGCGGTTCCCCCGCTCTGGAGCAGGTGTGATTCCATTGCCCGACGAAGAGGATGATGACGACTGGAGCAAGTATGCCTCGGCCGGATTCGGAGCCGCCTACGACCCGTGGGCCGACCTCGTTCCACTGGAGGATGAAGATGGGGTAGGGGATGAAATTGATATCGATGACGATGGATTTCACATCTCGATGCCACCACCCTCGGAAGAGGGATTCGACCAACTGGTGAAGATGGGAGCCTGTGACCACTGTCTTGCCAGACTCTCGGGAAGGGTGGTGGAAACCGCAGACCTAGCAGTCAGAGGTGCGGATGTGCGCCAACGTGCGAGCGCGAGGGGTAGCACTGTGGATGAAGATGTGGAGTATTGCCCATTCTGTGAAGACCTGTTCTGCGACCTCGGAATCGTCACCGACATCGTCACCGCGGAACTGAAGGAGTTGGAGTTCAAACGGCTGCAAATAGCTTCACATTTTGCCAAGGACCATGTGGTCAAGGAAGATGAATTGAGAACCCATTACGGGGCGACGGGTAGCCCCGCTCTAAAGACCACATACAACGAGGCTCTCGCTACCTCAGTCGCCTCGATGCTGAGCGAGGTGGAAATCGTCAAGGACAATCCGGAGGTCATGGTTCTCGTTGACACACTCACCCTGCAACCCAAGGTGGAGGTGCGTTCCCTCTATCTCTACGGGAGGTACCGCAAATTGGAGAGGGGTATTCCCCAGACCCGCTGGCCCTGCCGCGCCTGCAAAGGAAGAGATGGTGGTTGTGAGATGTGTGAGGGGAGTGGTCAGCAATACCCCACCAATGTTCAGGATGAGGTCGGCGAGCCGTTGCGGGCCGCCTATCAGGCGCGTGACACAGCCTTTCACGGCATGGGGAGGGAGGATATCGATGTGCGCTGTCTCGGCCGAGGTAGGCCGTTCGTCATCGAGATGAAGGCCCCCATGCGAAGATATGCCGACCTCGTCGAGATGACAGACATGGTCAATGCCACTTCCGCCGGCTGTGTTGAGATCAGCGAATTAAGACCCTCTCGCCGCTCTGAAGTGGCTCGAATCAAGGGTACAGCCGCTGAGAAGTCCTACACCATCAGGTTCAGAATAGGTTCTGAGGTTCATTCTCCCGCCGGTGAAAAGAGAGGTTGTGACAAACCGAGGCGTGGGGGCGCCGGTGAAAACCCGAGCGAACAGAAGGAACTCTCAGGTGAAGGGGGAAGCGGAGACCAAGCTGGCGGCGAAAGTGCGAGAGCGCAGGTGGCAAGTGGCGACCAAGTTGGTGGCGAGAGTGAGAGTGGCGACCAAGCAGGCGGCGACGGTGAGAGTGGCGACCAAGCAGGCGGCGACGGTGAGAGTGGCGACCAAGTTGGTGGCGAGAGTGAGAGTGGCGACCAAGCAGGCGGCGGTGAGAGCAGTGCTTCGGAATCAGAATCCCAGTTTGACGCTGATGAAGCGAGTGGCGGAGCGCCTCTTTCCCCCCCAAAATGGAGTGATGAGGAGGTGCGTGAGCGAATCTCTTCTCTTGCCGGTGTGACACTCGTTCAACAGACCCCTCAAAGGGTGGCCCACAGACGGGCTGACAAGGCTCGCAAGCGCAAAGTTGTGGCCATTGAGAATATCATCGTCGAGGGTGATGAAGCACAGATGGATGTGCGGGTGGAGAGTGGCACATACGTCAAGGAACTGGTGCACAGTGATGAGGGGAGGACGACCCCGAGTGTGGCTGAACAACTCGGTCTAGTCTGTGAAGTCGTTTGGCTCGATGTCAACGATGTGCATGCTGACTAGGGTTCCGACGGGCGCAGTATGGTTCTGAGAGGACGGGCGCAGTAGGGTTCCAACGGGCGCAGAATGGTTCTGACGGGATGGGCGCAGTAGGGTTCTGACGGGATGGGCGCAGTAGGGTTCCGACGGGCGCAGTTCATGGACATCCTATCTTACCTATTCCAAAGGTGGGCGAGGGTTGTGATGTTGCTTCCTTTATAGTGGGTGGGATGAACTACCTTTTTTGCCGTAGGTGGGGGGGAGATAGAAGCATGGACAACAACATTCGAACTAAGGTTCTAATTGCAGACGCCACGGGGCACACTGAGTTGGAACTGACGAAGGCTGAGACGATGGAATTCATCGGCGAAAACCAGAATGCGTGGGTGTTTGCAGGGAACAGGCTGGTGCAGCCTAATGAACTCGTCGCCGCGGACTGGGCCGAAGTTGGCACAATTCAGGTGATGCCACCGCTCGTCGGTGGTCAGAACTGAACCGATTCAAGTCAAACCCGCCGGGCCGAGGGCTGCACGCCCTCGGTCTGGCACCACTTATTCATCGCTCGGACCGAGGCGAACCGCTGATAAAGGGGCAGCAGGTCGGCGGGGCGCTGAGGAGGCCCTGACCATGTCAAAAGGCACGTCACATCACCTTCGCGAAACATGGAAGAGGCCGAAGGACAACATTCCTCAGGACTACCGCCGTGAACGCATGACGCAGTGGCGCCGTGAGCCGGTTTTCCAGCGAGTCGCAAAACCCACTCGCATCGATGCGGCACGCCGTGTCGGGTACAAGGCGAAGCAGGGAGTCACAGTCGTTCGCACAAGAATTCGTCGCGGTGGTCTGCGTAAGTCGAAGATCAACGCCAAGAGGAAGCCATCCAAGATGGGTATGCGCAAGATAACGATGGCCAAGTCAACTCAGCGTCTCGCTGAGGAGAGAGTCGGAAAGAAGTACCCCAACATGGAGGTTCTGAACTCCTACTGGGTCGGCGAAGACGGCAAGCACAAGTTCTTCGAGGTCATTCTTCTTGACCCACATCACCCAGCCATCAAGGCGGACAAGCAACTCGGCTGGGTGGCTAGAAGCCGGCACCACGGCCGAGTTCACAGAGGCAAGACAAGTGCTGGAAAGCGTGGTCGCGGCTTGTACAACAAGGGCAAGGGTGCGGAGAAATTGCGCCCATCGCTGGCGGCCAACAGAAATCGCGGTAAGTGAGAGTGGATTTTCCGCCTCCACCTGCTGTTCATAGTCTTGCAGCCCTCACATCTTGTCGCTATTGTTCAGATACGGAGGTTGGCCTGAACGGTGACCCCAATCTGGTTACATGATTCGCATTAATTCCCCACATCCTCTGTGATTGACTCACTTTCATTCATCTCCGAAAGGGGGGATTTATTAGGCCACCCAAGCCAAATTTGATTGACTACGAGGGTGGCCGATGAGCGATGGCCGAGGCACTGGTGACAACCCTGCGCGGACTCACCGTCTACCTTCCTGACGGCAGACGTCTCGGCGTGGTCCACGATACAGTGGTGGAGACAGACCATTTCACGACGACCCATCTGTTCGTCGTCGGCTGTGCTCCAGAGTTGGTGGAGGAGGGTATCCATGTGGCGATTCCTTGGCATTGGGTAAGAGGTATCGAGGACATCGTGATTCTGCGATGGTTCCCCCCCACACCCATTCCCGTCAATCCATGAATCATTGATGAGGGATGAGCCCCTCCGAAGGGTGATAGTGATGTTGGAGTTGCATGTTCTTGGCACTTCCTCGGCGCGGTTTTCGCACCAGCGGGCGGTCTCAGGTTCGCTTGTCAGGACACCTGCCGGTTCTCTTCTTGTCGATTGTGGTGAGGGGATGCAACAGCGATTGATGGACCACAACCGCTCTCTCAAACAGAGTGGGTTACAGTCACGCAGCAGAATGGCGAAGATGAAGGCGATTCTGCTCACGCATGGCCATCTCGACCACTGTTGGGGATTGCTCCCGATGCTCCAGACATTGGCTCTTGATGGGAGGGTGGAACCCCTGACCATCATCGGCCCGACCACATCGGATGCTCTAGAATGGGCTACCCGTCATCCCGGGGAAACACCTCCTGTGGAAAGTGGAATATGTTCAACCGACCTCGCCATTCTGTTCAGTCAGTGGCAGACTCTAGGCAGCAAGGATGAAGAATTCGGTTATCCTATCGATTGGGTTCTGTTGACAATCGAGGATGGAACTCCATTTTCCTCACCGGTACAACCTCTCGATGGAGTAGAATTGGTGGTGATTCCGACCATCCATAGCGCCCCGAGTTGTGCTTGGATGGTGAGAGTTCCTGCGCCGGCGGGCAAGTTTGACCGACAGAGAGCCGATGCTGCCGGTCTGTCGACCGAGCAGATATCGCTGCTCGCCGGCGGCGAGGACATCGAAGTTGCTGGTGAACTCCTCGCCGCCGCCGATTTCCGTGGCCCACCCCGTCCAACCCGCTCTCTCTGCATATCTGGAGATACCTCAGGAGGGGTGGCGGCCTTCGGAAAATTGCCATCGCCACCCGACCTGCTGATGCATGAGTCGACATTCACGGTGGGCAAACAGGAGATGGCGAGGAAGTATTTCCACTCTACCAGTGAAGATGCCGCCCGTCACGCACAGAAATCGGGAACCAATCTGTTGGTTCTCACCCATTACAGTTCGAGAATAAATGACCCATCCGAGGTGGAGAGGGAGGCGGCAGCGATTCACCCAAACTGTGTCGCCGCCCGAGATGGTGACCTCTTCGTCGTTCAGAAAAGTGGAATTATCACTCTCCACCGCCGTTCTGAGGGGTGGCAGCAGACCACTTTCTGAAGCGGTGCATCGCCGCAGAAGAACCGAGCAATCCCCTCGATTTTCCTCCCTATGGGGGTGAACCAGTAAGGTGAACTATTGAAAGGGAGAACAGCGAGGCCGATGTAGATGCGAATCGGCTCCGCACCCACTCTCGCTGCGATTATCCTCCTCTCATCGATGCTGACCCTGAGTGTGCCTGAGTATGAAGAGGGTCTTGACCATCCCCTTCTCAACAATCCCCTTCTCACCGGCCCCAAGGCGGCAAACTGCCAAGCAGTCGATGTCAGCACCCTTCAGCCTCTTGTGAATCTCGCAGACCAGACCTGTCTTCAGGTCTCGCTCGGTTCACTTTCAGCCGCATCACTGGTTTCCATTGATGCCGATGTCACTGGCGGCGATGCCGACCTACTGCTGTTCGCCGCCAACTCAGTCGGAGTCTATCTCAATGACCAATCATACCGTTCAGACCAAGTCTGGGAAGGCGATGCTTCGGTCGAATCATTGACAGGTCCAGCCGAATGGCACTGGCAGGTCCCTGAAGGTTCGGAAACCGTGTGGTATCTGATACTTGACAACATGGCCCATCTAGGAGACGGTGGCCAAGGAGGTCAGGGTGGGGCACAGGCAAACATCTCACTCTCGGTGACCTTCCCCGTCGCATCTCACTGGACATTGATGGACTCACTACAGGTGCTCGCTCCGGGAACCCATACCGCACTTCTCACACCGGATGACCTGACACTCGACGAAGGAACCCAAGTCTCCCTCACGGCCCTTCCTCTCTCTGGAGTGGGCGACCTGTTCATACTCACCGAGTCGCAGAAGGACACCTACCTGATGGGGGGTGGTGGGACTTTCTGGGTGCCCGGCACGGAGATATTGGCCATCTCCACGGCGACGACCAAACCGTGGGTGGTTCCTGCCGACCTCGCCGGAGAGCCACTCTATCTCTTCTTGGACAATGAGGCAGGACCTGTCGGTGGTGGAGATGGGTCCACAGAACTGAAGATTACGGTGAGTGTGACCCTGCTCCCTATTCTTGAGGGAGTGATATCCTCCACGGATGACCTACAGGATTTGGATGTGGATGAGACGGTCTCATTCGATGTCAACGCAACCCCCAATCTCTCCCTACAGGCAGACCTGACGGCGACTGAATGGGATTTCAATGGAGATGGGGTCACGGATGCAACTGGCGCTTATGTCGAGACGACATTCGCATCGCCGGGCAATCGCAGCGTCAAAGCGACTGTGCATGGGCCTGATGGAAGAAGTGCCTCTTCGACGATTCCAGTGGTCGTAATTGACTCCACTGCGCCCGTCGCCTCCATTCTTGGTTCAGACACTTGGGTGCGCGATGTCGATGCCGAGTTCACACTTACCAGCACCTCACAGGACAACTGGCAGATTGTCAGAGAAGAGTGGAGGGTGGACGGCTCTCTCGTCACCTCCTTCTCCACTGGCCAGTCGAGTTTCACACATTCACTCAACACCACCGGCAATCATACCGTGGAGTTGACGGTGGTGGACGGGGCCAACAACGTGGATGCCACGACAGTTCTCGTACAGGTACGAGATGGAACCAAACCTGTGGTCGGCGTCATCACCGGCGAATCATCAGTGATGCAGGGTGTGGCAGTTACCTTCTCCGTAGTCGCGGATGACCCTGAGTCAGAGCATCTCGCCTATGAATGGGACTTCGACAAGGAGGTCGATTCCGATGCGGATGATGTCACCGGAAATGATGTTCAGGCGACAGGCCCAACGGTGCAGTGGACCTTCACAGAGGCCAAACCGACCTATGTCACGGTGACCGTGACCAACGATGAGGGTCTCTCTCGGGTCGTGCAGCACCTCATCGAAGTAGAGGTTGACCCATCCTTGAGCGCGAGTTCGGATTCGGTGATGAACAGCACCACCCCACTCATCGCCCTTGTGGTTATCATCCTCGTCGGAGCAGTCGGTTGGTTCACTTGGAACCGCCGCAAGCAGAACATTCAGGCCGAGGCATTGGCATTGGCGAGAGCCGAGGCGGAGGCGGAGGCGGCGCAGGAACCTGAAGAACCCGACCGAGAAGGGCAGTTGAGCATGTTCTCCCGTAAGGATGCAGGTTACACCGGCTACGGTGCGACCTCCAGCGGGGGTGACGCTGCATTGGCCTCTCTCGCTGGCGATGGCTACGGAAGAGGCGCAGTCTCATCAACTGCTTTGGCTGTATTCGGCGAGGAAGATGATGGGATGGAAGAGAAGGATGATATTCTTGATGACCTTGATTTCCTCAGAAAAACCCAGTCGAAAACATCCTCCGAATCTCAACCAGAACCGGAACCCGAACCGGAGACAGCCTCAACCAGAGAGGTTGTGGATGTCACCAAGGGAAAGGTGGCCAAGCGGTCGGCAGGGGTGGCTCTCCCCGATTCCGCTGGTGGCTCTGCTCAAGCGACGAGAAGGGAACATCGGCGGACCGCCTCAACCCGTTCGAGGGTGCCGGCGACCTCAGAAGCAGATGCGCCGACCGGCGGCATCACCACTTCAGCGGTGCAGGATGCTGAGCCAACTCCCACTCCCTCACCGGCGGTGACCACTGTCAAGGCCGCCTGTCCTGCCTGCGCACAGATGTTTGCCGTCGACATGCCCGATGACATTCCTGACGCGCTGGTCGCCTGCCCGAAGTGTGAGCAGAGAATCAGACTCGAAAGGTGAAGACCAACTTTCCCGTCTACCGAGTGGTTTGGCTTCGGCCTTGCAGAACGACCGACCCAAAACGCCGAATAGCGAAGCGTGCGACCAAATCGTTCAAGCGAGATGAGCGCGGAAATCGGACTATGGCGAAGCGAACCGTGCGCCTGTTGGTCGCCCAACCGAAGGGAGAGACCTCCGTCAACGGTGTCCTCATAACACTCATCGTTCTACTGCCACTGTTGGCTCCCATCGGCACCGCCTCAGCCCAACTTCAGGTCAATGCTGAAGATTTCGGAATTCTCACAGAACTCGACAAGGTGATATCTCAGCGAAGTGAGATGGTCGGCGATGATGCTCTTTCCCAAGCCGCCGACATCGCCTTGTCCGAGGTCAGACTTCAGGAGCGCATCACCGACTCGCAGGACCCAATCGCTCGCGTGTCAGAGAGTTTTTCCAACCTGAACATGGTCGATACAACACCTCCCACGCCCATTCACCCCACACCCTATGAGATGGTTCTCAACCCCGATGAGCACCCCGACGAGTGGGCCAACAACATCTGGGGGACACTGCTGACCGCTGACAATTTCGTCATCTGGACTCATTTCAAAACCGATACTGGAGAGGAGTATGACCACTACGAGGAGGTCGACTTCTCCGAGACGGCTCTGTTCGCCGGCGGTCTTATCGGACTGCTAACCGGCACCAATCCGCTACTGCACGAAGTCTCCATCGACAACGACAACACCGATGAGATAGAGGTCGGACTTTCCATCGACACTTCTCAGTCCGACGGTTGGGGGGTGGAAGGCAACCCTCCCACGACACTTTGGGTGGAGCCGACCATAGAGTTCTCCGTACGAGCCTTGGACCCTTCGGCTACCGTATGGGACCATATCGAGTATCTCGAGGTTTCATTGATGAAACAGTTCGCCTATTCGCTCAATCCGCTCGGGACAGGCGAGAGTTATGTCTGGGTGATTGACAGCAGATTCACCATGATGCCAGAGGATTTCAGCCTTGAAGTTGGACTTGAGAGATTCTGGTTTGATATCGCCGGAGCGACAACTTCGTTCCTGCTGGCTCTGACAGGAATAATCACCGGAAATGTCGATGAATCGGGAATCTCAATCTCTTCCGTGGCTGCGCCCTATGCGATTCATGTGGACAACATCGGGCAGACCGATTGCCCTGATGACTATGACGCTGCAACTATGCATGGCGCTCCGACGGCCGAGCACAGATGTACGGTGGCAGTCGGTTTTGGCTACATTCATTTTGACGCACCCGCCGATGTTTCAGACAAACAGGTTCAGGAATTCGCCTACATCGACCTTGGCATCCATCCGATGGAGACATACGTCGTGCTGCCTTCGGTCATCGACCTCGTTCTGCGCAACGACGATGTCCTCACAACCTCTTTCGGTGTGACTGGGGAGGGGGGTTTGAACACAGTGGAGTACTTCGCTGATGAGAGAGCAGACCTGCACCTTCACTTCCACGAAAATCGCTCCAATCAGGTGGCAGGGGCCGACCAACCGTACGGCAACATCACCGATTCTCTCGGTTGGTTGAGGGGGATGCCTTCAGGCCGATTGCCGGATGAAGAGGTGCGTCGGGTGTTCAGGTTGGTCGGCAGCGAGTCGTCTCCAGAACTTCCCGGCCAGATGCCTGAGCGACTCTCGATGATACTCGCTATCAAGAACTTCTCCCGCGACCAGACTCCCAATGCCGACGACGACACCCTACCCATCAATCCCACAGACCCTCCTAACACACTTGTAGTGCTGTTCGCCACTCAGTCGGTGAGCGAGGTGACATACACTTCGTGGTTCCAGCGCGAAGGAGCGGCTGGCGACCACAGACGCCTTCGCATCGAAGCCACCGACCTGCCGACGGGAATGGTGTTGCAGGGTTCATTCCAACTGGGAAGTGGTGAGCCTGCCGAGAGAGCGATAGACAACGCTCAATCCGACCCGCTTTCAGCATTGTTGGATGCCACCATTCTCAATCTTGTCGATGTGTTCATCGATGTTGGCAACATCGTCAACAGCATACCAGAGGCGATTGTCGACATCGTCGGTGGAGATGGCGCAGGTGGAGGGACCGGTGGCGAATTGATGCTTGATTTCTACACATCCGTAGCCGCCGAGAGAGAGTTGATGGCTCTCGGAATGGCTCACATAGAGTTGGGTTCGACCATCCATCCCACGACCGATGGTCCACACATTATCATGGCCGAGCCGCGAGGTTTCGACCTCGTCGATGGAAGACGAGGAGAGGTCGAACCGCTTGTGCCGGTATCAGTCAGTGTCGAGCATAGCGGTTTGAAATCACTGCATGTCATCGATGACGACAGCGCCGACACCCAACTGCTGTCCTTACGGACGCTCGGTGGCGACCCACTCCGGTTCATCTATCTCGACCACGAGGAAGGAGAACTCTCCACAGATTCTTTCCAGTCGATAGCCATTTCGAACCAACCAGCCGCACTCGACTTGACCTTTTCCAACAGCAATGTATCATGGCAAGGTGACAGAGGCATCGATGAGGTTCTCTACTCCGGAGTGACAGGGTCTCAGAGACAGGTGGTTCTTCTCGAAGATTTCCCACTCAGTTTCACGATGGAGTTGGGCGGCCGAGTCAGTTGGTCAGGTGAGACGCCCATCGGTGGAATCTCTATCCAGATGGGTAACGCCACCGACCTGCGAGCGATAGATGGTGACCACTTCCTCTTCTGGCAGAATCTGACTGCGGGCGAAGCATCTCTTTCGGCCCATATCAGCAATGTCTCATCGGTTTCCTACGCCGAGCCACTGATTGCCGGCGCCGAGGGCAGAGATGGAATGCCTACGGCGCAGATGTTGAGCGGTGGCGAGGAGCGCTTGGCAGTCGTGCTGCGCGACGAATCGGTGTGGGAAGAGCGCACAAGTGGAATCAACGGGGAGATTCTCATCGACCCATTTCCGAACAGTCTTGAGGTGGCAATTCCTCAATCCGACGAGGAAAACGGACTCTCACTACCCAACATGTCCACTGAAAACGGCCTCGCCGGAATTGGCTTCTTTCTCGCCGGTTTCTCCGATGTCGGCCGCGGCGTCAACGACATCGTCAGCGGCTTCGCCACCAGCCTGACTGGCGATGGCACCGGAGGTGGCGATTTTTCAGTAGGTATCGACCTGTTGACCGACACTTCATTCACTGTCATTTCGGATATCCGCCAAGGCACGATGCAACTGGACCAGCCGGAATGGGTACACGGAGTCGCCATGCGTGCCGGCGAGAGTGAGAACACCACCGCTTTCCATCTTCGAACCTATCTGCCCGACCTACCCCCTGAGACCCACATCTTCGTGGAGTACACCAACATGACCGTGCGCGACCGCTACCATGTGGAGGTGGAACTTGACGGGTGGGTGCCGACGCGTGAGGAGTTCATCTTCGACATCAAGGGGTATGAGGGACAGGACTTCGGGCTGACCATGCTCGGCCTGCCGGTTGGCGAGAGTGTCAACCTCGATGTGGAGATGGACCTTGAGAGGATTTCTGACATGTTGATTCCAGAAATCATGCTGACCGGGCGCTATGTGATGTCACATCGGCTAGATACCGTTCATGCCACTCTTCTCGACAGGGAGGGTGCGACACGCTCTGAGGTGCTTCTCAACGACATTCCGCGGGTGGTGGACCTGAACGCGGCGCTGGGGCAGCGCGTACATCTTTCGATGACCGTTCCAGAATCTGAGCAGACTGACGGTATGAGCGTCGATTCACTGATGATGCAGCAGCAGTATTTCACCGAGGGTGAATGGTGGCCGCTCACCGTCTTCATCAGAGAGATTCCAGGGGAGATGACTCTCGATGTTGAACCCTCATTCAATTTCGATATCACCCATGAGACGAGTTTCCAAGGCATTCCGACCCTTGATTACGCTTCAAGTAAGAGAGGGATGGACCTATTCATCACCGCCGCTGGCCGCGCCATCAACAGCAAAGGAGACATGCTTCTTCTAGCCGAAGACATGGCCAGCCACGCGGCCATAGCACCAACCGCTGATTTTGGTCTTTCGGTGTCATCTTCATCAGGCGGTCTCGGACGTCTCTATGTCAAACAGACCGACCTGCCATCGACACCGGGCGTCTATGTCAAGCAGGTCGAGGCGGTCGGAGAAAATCTTCAGAGCGCAACGGTGGATGTCTATTGGCTCGGTGACACCTATCCCATCGTCAAGGTCGGGGATGTGAGGGGGGGAAGTATCGCAGCAACCGGCCGAGTTCAACTCGAACTCGGCGGTCAGACCTTCGACGCTCGTGCGGTTCTCATCGATGCTCAGACGACGAGCATCATCCCCTCGGCGTCGACTCTTGGAGTCAACGGTCTGACCAGCGACCTAACACTGATGAACGCAGTGCCGGGATTTGACAGTTCTTCCACGCACTGGCTCTTCCCAGAGCCATTGACAACAGGCGCAGCAACTCTGCTGTTCACTATATTCTGATGGAGGTGAAAAGGTGACTGATAAGGAGTTGGAGGGTGCCTACAACCTCGTAGGAGATTCAGACACCCCAGAACTGCAGGAGGAGGACCTCTCAGAACTTGATGAGGTGGAGGTAGGTGGTCACACATTCACCAAACACGAGGTGGAGATAGCCCACGAAGCACTGGAGAAAGTGAGGGAGGTAGGAGAGTTCGTCGGGCGGGTGGTGACACCCCTCAATGTCGTTCTCGCATCGGTATTCATGGCTTTTCTGTTGTTCACTTCCTTCGCATTCGTCTTCTGGGTTCTACCCCGCGATGCGGTCAGCGTCGATACGGTCTACATGCAGAGCGGGCCGGGTCATGTCGTCATGGTCGAGGTCCACAATTATGGGACTCGGGAGGTCACCGAAGTGACTGTGACGGTGGAGTTCATCGATTCGGATGGCGAGGTGCTGAACTCGACACACTTCCACAGAGATGCGATACCTTCGCACACCTCCATCGCTGGTGATGACCTAGAACTGGTCATGGGTGGGGCTACCGTGTGGGCGGAATACGACATCGTCATTACACTCGATTACACATATTATTCCGGTGAGGAATACTCTCATTCATGGACTCATACTGTGGGTGATTGGACAAGCGAATACTTCACCGACAAGGCCGATAGGCACTGGTTCTGAGGGGCGATAATCCGTGGGGCAGGTCACCCGAACTGATATAGCGGCTTGGTTGTCCCCTCTGTAAGGAGGGGACATGATGTCCAACCGCGGTTCTGCCTTCGTTCTGGTTCTGTTGATGTTGATACCTCCTCTTTCATCCCTCGACCTGTCGGGTGGTGATGAGGTGAGTGAGCAGGAGTTCACCATCCCGACTGTCGAGTACATCCGCATCGAACCCGATGCGGATAGTGTGCGCGGAATCTCTCCTGCCGCTGAGTCATATACTGGGGAGAAGGCGAGAGAGAGCGTCGCTGAAACTCGTCTTGGGGTGTATGATGTCGACGGTTTGAACCCGACACGCGTCATCCCGAAATCTCTGTCTGCTCCTCGTTTTGACCTCGTCATGGTTGTGGTGGACGGTGAAGTGGGTCTGTGGCCGGCACAGGAGGAGATCGCTTCACTCAGAGGTGTGGTAATCCAAGCACACATACCACCGTCCGGGTTCATCGTACAGGGGGAGGCAAAATCACTGCTGCTGCTGGAAAAGCTGCCCTCGGTGGTCGCTGTTCATCCAATTCCCATCGCGATGTTCGTCTCCGATGAACTTCTCCATGTCGGTGACGATTCTGAGATTGCATTGCGCGTAGAGGGATGGCGTTCCGCCGACTATGGAATCCCCCTAGATGGTGTGGCGCTCAACGGCTGGCACTTCACTGTGCAGGAGGCTGTTGATGGCGTGATGAGGGTTTCAGAAGTGGTTGAATCGGGTCGCATCGAAGGAGTTGTCAACAGCCGTGACATAGCCACACTTTCAGCCAACCCGGCGGTCTCTTGGCTCCGCCCCCCACCACCATTCGAACTCCATAACAGCAATGCTCGCAACCACATGGAGGTGGGTAGTGTGGTGACCGCCTTCGGCACCACCCTGAATGGCAGTGGTCAGATAGTCGCCGTCGCCGATTCCGGCATCGACCAAGACCACGGCGACATGAATGGACGAATCAACAACGCCGTCTCCGTCGTCAGTGGCGATTCCTCATCTGAGGACACACATTCCGGCCACGGCACTCATGTCGCCTGCACCGTTCTCGGTGACGGCTCGAGAGGTGGATATGCAGGAGTCGCTCCTGAGGCCAATCTCTACTTTCAGGCGATGGAGAGGGACAGTGATGGTCAGTTCTATTCTCCTTCGATGAACTATCTGCTCAACGCCGCCTACAACAGCGGCGCTCGCATCCACACCAATTCTTGGGGCGCCCAAACGAACTATGGTCAATACACTACCGACAGCGCCGATGTCGATGACCGGATGAACCACTATGACCAATACTGGTCCTATGACGGATTGGCAGTCCTCTTCTCTGCAGGTAATGACGGTGATGGCAGCGGAACCATCTCACCACCAGCCACAGCCAAGAATCAGATTGCAGTCGGCAACCACCACAACCGAGGTGGTGGCGCCCCCAACACTCTCGCCACGAGTTCCAGCCGCGGCCCCACCGACGACGGCCGACTCAAACCGGATGTCACGGCACCAGGCGCCTGGGTTCGCTCCTGCCGAAGTCAGGATGCCGCCGACATATCCACAGCGACATGGTCAAGTCAGTGGTATCTCGAGTATTCAGGTACCTCGATGGCCGCTCCCAACGCCGCCGGTGCATCAGCACTCATCCGCGAGTATCTCGTCGAGGTCGCCCAGAGACCCCAACCACAAGGTGCATTGGTCAAGGCTCTTCTCATACTCGGTGCTGAGGATATGGGCACTCGTGATATTCCGAACAACGACGAAGGTTGGGGGAGGGTGAATCTCGCCCGCTCACTGACCACTATCGGAGATACGGGAGTCTGGGTGGATGACAGGAACTTCCTACGTAGTGGCAACCAGAGGGACTACACCTTCAACCTCACAGAGGGTTGGCAGCAGTTCAAAGTGGTGCTTGCATGGTCAGATTATCGCGGAAGCACTTGGTCTACGGACCAACTCCAGAACGACCTCGACCTAGTGGTGACCGCACCTGACGGCACTACTCAGTATCTAGGAAATGTGTTTCAGAATGGCCGCTCGACGACTGGCGGAACCGCTGACGACATCAACAACGTGGAAGTGGTTCTCATTGACCAGGCAGAGAAGGGTGTGTGGACGGTCAGCGTGGCGGATGTGAGGCACGGGGGTCAGAAGTCGGAACAGACCTACGCTTTGGCGATTCGGGGTGCAGGGGTGGATGACCTGTCACCAGATGCCGCTTTCGTGGCTTCCTCCTTTTCACTCTCCGACCCCATCCCCCAAGTGGGCGAATCGGTCACTTTCTCCGTACAGGCCAGCAACATGGGCAGCCGAACCATGGACGACCTACAGGTGCGTGCGACTGCCGGAGGTACGCTCATTTCGACTCAGACCATCTCCCTCGGGCCGGGTGAAGTGAGGGGGTTGAACTGGCAATGGACACCGACGAGCAACGGTGACAACAACATCATCATCGAGGCCGACCCGACCGATGCTTTCGAGGAGTTGGACGAGGCCAACAATGTGTTTCAGCAGACGGTCGGGGTGACTGAACCGGGTGTCCGACTTTCGGCAGCGAGTGTGGTCAAGTCGGTGAATGATGCTGCGAGCAGCATCACCCAATGGGACCTGACGATTCGAAACACGGCATTGGTTCCGACCAATGCCACGATTTCGTCCACCAAGCCGGTGCGCACCAGTGATGGAGTACAGTTCAATGGATGGATTCAGTCGTTCTCACAGACGACATTCTCTCTCAACGCCTCCGAATCGGTCGCAGTCGGGCTCACTCTCGGCCATCCCGCACCTCCTGAGCCGGGAATCTACCAGTTCGCCGTCACCGGCGAAGATGTGGACAATCAGTTGCAATATGAGATGACTCTCACGCTCGATGTTCCGGTTCTTCCGGGATTCCGGTTCTCCCAGCCCAGCCTGATATCGGTCTCACCGGTTGAGAACACATCATTCTCGGTGACCATGTTCAACGAAGGGAACGGGGCACAGGGTTGGGACTTAGAACTCGAGTCGCCGGCAGGTTGGGACCTCGGATTCGACTCACTCGCAGCCATCTCAGGTTCACCTTCAGCATCCTCAGGCTTCATCCCGTCAGCCTCTTCCAAGGTTGCAGACATCACACTCGTTCCACCGACGGACATTCTCGTCTCAGAAGGAGTGTCGATGAGTGGTCTGTTGAGGGCGACCTCGCAAATCGATGCGAGCAGAGTGTGGGAAGTCGACCTCGATTTCGTCGTCACCGGCCACCACTCAGCCCTGCTCTCAAACGAATCCACCTATGGTACTCTGCGGCCTGACAGCCAACTGAATCTGCGATTCACGGTCCAAAATCAAGGAAATGTCGACCTCGCCCTATCCGCTTCCATGGAACTCCCTGGTGGATGGGATGTGACCAACCAGTTGCCGACGATGAATCTGCAACCATCGGAATCCAAATCATTGGTGGTTGCCATCAAGGGCAATGGCAGGGCGGCCAGTGGTCCCATCACCCTCGCTATGGTGGACCCCTCAGGATACCGTGCCGAATGGACGGGTCTTCTAGAGGTGGTGACCACCCCTAAACCGAGTGTCTCCTTCGATGAGATAATCCTCGCCGACGGCCGCCGCTCGACCAGCATACTCGGATTGGGAGACCATCCGGTCGGCCTCCCCGGATTCAGGCTGGTTTGGCTCGTCACCAATTCAGGTGCTCAGGCATGGACCCCTCAGACAGACCTCCTCCTTCCCTCAAGTGGTTGGACAGGTCTTTGTGACCCATTGACCTCGCCCATCGAGCCGGGAAGAGGAGAGAGAATTGAATGTCTCGTGGTGATGCCGGCGACGACTCCGGCTGGAAGCGAGCCGACGGTGACTCTCCGAGTGGTGGCGGAGGATGTGCAGGTTGCAAATTCGGTGTCGTTGCACGCCGCGATCACCAACAAGGTGCAGTGGCAGAATCTCGTCGAGGCGGACGAGTTCAAAGAGGGAAGCAAGGCATCCTACAGCATTGAACTCATCAATGATGGAAACTCTCCGCTATCCTACCGACTTTCGGCTACAGCGCCCGACGGCTGGAGCGTGTCGGTGGTCAACACCGACCTCGTTGAACTTCAGCCCGGTGAAGCGAGGACCATCGATTTCGAGGTCTATGCCGACCAGCCGGGAAATGGAACGGTGGTTCTCTCACTCTCAGCAGCGGATGATGTCGAAGGTTCTGCACACAGCATCGACCTCTCAGCGGCCGATGACCCGATGCGAGAGGTCACTTCCGGCGGTTCCGCAGTTGTTTGGGTGACCGCCATTCTGATTCTCGTCGCTCTCGCTGGTGCGATAGCAGTCGTAACCATGCGAATGAGACAGAAGGAGGGGTCACCCACCATTTTGAATGGCATTTCGGGATTTTTTTCGTCACCACCTCCGCCACCATTTTTGCCAACAGGGGAAATGATGGCGCCCGATGGAGTCGAATCATCAGATGGTGCGGCGAGAGGTGAGATGGCTCACCCACCCTCCTCATCGGCAGCACAATCGCTTCCACCCCCGCCTGTAGGCGGGTTGCCTCCTCCACCCACCTCCTCAGGTGGGTCATCGGGCACAGCCAACAGCCGAGATATAGGGGGCGGGGCGTTTCCCCTTCCCCCACCTCCCAATGCACAGCCGACATCCGCACCACCCTCTTCGGCCTTCCAGTCAACAACTACGGGAGACGTACCGTGTGTAAATGATGAGGGAGAAAGCACGGAGGTGGCAGGTGAGGCTGAGAGTGGTGCCGAGCAGACAAAATACGGGGGTGGGGGGCTGTCGCCCCGTCACGTGGCAGGTGAGGCTGAGAGTGGTGCCGAGCAGACAGCAGATGCCAACCACAAGTGCTGGGTCTGCCTCGAACACCTCCCCCCCTCCGGCTTTCAGGCGTGTCCCAAATGTGGAGCACGATACCACAAGCAGGGCAACACCTGTGGAATCGCCAATCTTCAGGCGTGCAGAAACTGTTCCGGCGCAACCGATGAATTCGTGCAGGTGGGGTGAGAGAGTGCTTTCACGATGCAAAGAGGGCCACACAAGCCGCATCTTCATCAAGGAGGGGTGGACTTCGTCCACCATGGTGAGGATTCAAGGGGCTGGACGGGCGGCGCCGTATTTTCTCGTCACACTTCTGTTTCTCTCGCTTCTGCCGACCGTCAACGCAGCCATCGGAGTTAGTCTGTCGTCCAGTCCGACATCCCAAGTGGTCAACCCCGGAGAAAACGGCTCCTATACCATTACTGTCACCAACACCGGTGACGAAGACATGACGGTCACCCTTTCCACTGCTCAAGGACAGGGATGTACTGGGTACACCTCGACCATCGAGCAATTGACTGGACCGGTGGCGGGGGGTGGCTCAGAAACGGTGACCATGACTGTCACACTGACACAGAACGCCGAGGGCTCTTGTGATACTACTGTGACTGGGACTGGCACAGCCCCTCTCAATCAACCAGAGAGTGGAGAAGTGACTGTGACGACGACGGCGGGAGACGGCTCAGGTGGAGCGGTGACTGGCGTTGATTTGACCAGCGCCGACCCAGACAAGACCTTCGCTGGCAACAATCCGGTCTTGTGGACCGTGAGCATCGAGAACACGGGGCAGGTCAATGAGACCATTCAACTCTCCTTTGAAAGCAATGCGACCTGCGATTCAGTTTTGACGGCGACGGTCGACCCCGATATCGTCCAGATAGATTCTGGCGCCACGGAAATGGTCACGGTGGAGGTGACTGTTCCCGAGGGAACGGAAGCGGGCTCCCACTGCTTCTATCTGAAGGGGGTGGTGACTACGCCACAGACGCCAGAACAAGCCTCAGACTTCATACAACTCTATCTCGAGGTTCCCGAGATGAAGGAGTGTACAGCGACCCTGTCAACTGCATCGGTGCAATTGGACCCGAGTGAGACCGGAACATACTCAATCACCTTCTACAACGATGGCAACACCGATTGGACCATCGGTTTCAGCGTCAATTCCGCAGAGACATGGCTGACCGTTTCAGGAGGCTCCACCAAATTGCTGCCCTATCAGAACGGCAACGGACAGGCGGTCTTCCAGTTTGAAGTGACCCCCGACGACTCACGTCCAGCGGGAGAACTGGTTGACTTCACGATTCAGGGATTGGATGGCTCAGTCTCGAAGTGTTCCGCCCTCTTCCAAGTGGAACTCGGTCAGTCAAATGACGGCACCATCCAGTTTGATTCCGCCCGTCTCGACAATGTCGACCCCGGTTCCAGCCGCTCGGTTCTGCTCACCGCTTTCAATCAAGGAAACGGTCAGGAGACATTCTCCATAGCGGTCACTTCGGCATCAGGATGGGCGACGATGCTCGATTCCAATTCGGTATCTCTGTCCGGCCGCCACGCATCGTCCGGCTCATCGGCATCGGTGATGCTTCAGATTACCGCACCCGAGGATGCGCTCGCCACCGATGAGTTGACCTTCGATGCGGCCCTCATGGCTGCAGACGGTACCACCTACGCCACTGACACCCTGACTGTCACTGTGGCCGCCTCCCGCTCGATGTCCGCCTCGATGCCAGCCACAGAACAGTTCGGAAAAACGGGAGAGATATCCAAATTCCCCCTAACTTTCACCAACACCGGTAACATTCAGGACACATTTTCGCTGACAGTCTGTGATGAGCCACCTTCATCGAATCCGAGCCTCTGTGAATCGCCGAGATGGCAGGCCCGATTCTCTGACGAATCGGGCTCACAAGTGACCAGTGTCCCACTGGCTCCACATGCTTCTGTCACAGTCTTCGCAGAAATCACTGTCGAAGGCGAAGACGAATTCGAATCCGAGAATTTCCAAGTCAGAGTGAAGAACATCAACGACGGCACCGTTCAGGAGAGGTTTGAACTCAAGGTGATAGTCTCTAATCATATCTACCGAATGGGTATCGCATTGGAGAGCCCTGGAGAGATTCCCGACCTGCAGGAGGTGGAGTTGCCCCCCCTCGGAGAGACAGAGTTGTGGGTCATCGTGACCAACACTGGGACCTCGTCATACACCGAGGAGGCGTTGATTTCTGTCAGCGGAATGGCGGCGGAGACGAAGGTGACTATCCTCCATGAAAATGGAACTGAAATAGGTGATTCGGTGCAACTGGAGAAGGACGAATCCATTCGCCTGCGGGTAAAGATTGAAATCGTCGAGGGTGTTGATAATGGTGCGACTGGAATCGTACAGATTTCAGCCGCTTCAAGCCGCAACGCGGCAGAATCGTCTAGCGTCCGTATATCCCTCGCGATTCGCACGAACCATGAGATATTCTTCGAAGTCGACCCAGTGAGCGATGAGGTGATTGAGTATGGGGATGTAGCCCGCGTCTGGGTCAATGTCACCAACTACGGTAATGTCTTCGAGACTATCCACCTGCTGAGCAGCGACCCAGTGCGCGGTTGGGCCATCGAAGTGACCGAGGAAGAGGTGCGGCTCGCCCCCGGTGAGACGAGAGCGGTGGAAGTCGTCGTCAAGCCACCGACAGACCTCGCCCAGCCAGACACCCTGAAATTCACACTCACCGCCGAGCCGGAATCTTCACCAGTTTCTGCTCAGCCCATCGACCTCTCCGTGCAGGCCAACCCACCAACCGGAATTTTCGCAAGCGGCGGAAACCTTCAGGTCATCACCCTCTCCATCATGGGACTGCTCATTCTTGCAGCGGTCATTTCTGCACTTCGCTCCCGCCGCGAGGAACAGTGACACTACTCGGAATTTCTCTCTTGCTGTCGCAGTTCCCGAGTAGCATACTCTCTCTTCTCAGCACTACCCCTTAGAGCCCCTACGGGGCTCAAGGGGCTTTGGTTATCCTTATGGGGCCTATGCAAGTCGGTGGTCCTGACGAACCAGTGGTTCGGGGTCGGTGTGACGGATGGCGGTAGAGAGTGTTCCGAGCGCGTATCTTGGATTGGCGATTATGATGGTGGTCGGTTTTGGATTCCCCTTCGGTGCTTTTCTCATCTCCAAGTTCATTCGCCCGACACCAGACCCGAACAACCCCCGTCGCCTACGTTCCTTCCTGCTCGATGGTCTTGAATCGGACCACACTCTCTACGAGAGAGGAGACACCACCTACGAGTGTGGGTCTGACCCCGTCGGCGATGCGATGATTGATTTTCACTTCCAATACTACTGGTATGCAATCATCTTCCTCGTGTTTGACATAGCCTTCATGTTCCTCGCATTCGGTGGTCTCCTGAGCATCCACTCCGAGCCGGGTGACCCGAACACAATCGAACTCGCAATGGGTGGAGTAGCAACCGTCGGCCTGTTTCTCACCTTGATGGCTCTCGGAGTATGGCACGCTTTCCGCAAGCGAGGACGAATCTACATCTGAGGTGATGAAGAATGGCAGACGACACTCAGAACTATTCGGTATTCAACAGTCAGGCATTGATAGATGTGGTCGGTGACACCGCCGATGCTGGACTCGAGGCGAGCCGGTTGAAGAAATTCATCAGCGTGCTCGGCGGTCGTTTCTTCAACTGGGGTCAGAGGAAATCTCTCTTTCCCCTCCATCTGGGAATCAAGTGTTGCGCACTGGAGATGGCTGCTGCGGGTGGTTCGCGGTTCGACGCCGAACGGTTCGGAGTCTTCTTCCGCTCCTCCCCTCGACAGTGTGACGTTCTGCTTGTCAACGGACCGATTTCAAAGAAGTTCGCCGACCCAATCGTCCGTCTCTGGGAGCAGATGCCTGAACCCAAGTGGTGTATCGCCATGGGTGAATGTGCGATTTCTGGGGGGCCATACTACCAGTCCTACAACATTCTTGAGGGGGTAGACACCGTGATTCCGGTAGATGTCTATATTCCGGGATGCCCGCCCCGTCCCGAGGCTTTGATAGACGGATTCCAACACCTGCGCAAGAAGATAATGCGCATCGGTACGGCAGCAAGTGATGAGCGAGTGGGCGATGCTCCGCTCATCGCCGGAGACGAGTGAGGTGAGTTGAGCATGGGAATGATGACCAATGCAGATTATGCCGAAGAGGCAGCCGAGCAGATTGTCACCGCTGCAGCAGCACGCTGGTCGGGCAGCGGACTGACAGCTGAAGTGCGCAACCACAAGAGCGGAAAGAGGCGCCCCTATGTTTTCATCGACTGCCCTCGTAATCACTGGTGTGCGGTTGCGAAGTGGCTGCGCTTCGAGATGGGTGCCGACCACTGTTCGATGATAACCGGCATCCACTGGCCCGATGGGCCGAATGAGAAGAAGTGGGAGGTAATCGCCCACCTGATGAGAATGAATGTCATCGACCCGCCTGAGAGAAGGGGATGGGTCGAACAGGTGGTCCGCGATGGCCCTATATTGCAGGACAACGATGTACCGATGGAGTTTGAGATTTCCATCGCCATTCCAGACAGTCGTAACCCGACCTGCCAGTCAGTGCAGGAGGTATGGATGGGCGCAGATTGGAACGAGAAGGAAACTTGGGACCTCGTAGGTATCGATTTCGAGGGTCACGAGGGGATGCGTCGGGTGCTCCAGCCTCACGACACTCCGGTTGGATTCCACCCACTACAGAAACAACATACAATTCGCTACCATGATTTTGAAATCATGTACGACGACGCTCAAGGTTTCGGCCGCAAACCGGTCGATGAGGGCAAGGTGAAGTGAGGAGGGGTGAAGTATGGCAGAAATGTGGATTTCAATGGGCCCGCAACACCCGATGACGCACGGTCTCTGGACTCTCAAGGTGAAAGTCGACGGAGAGACGGTGGTTGACACCGTTCCCGACCTCGGCTACATCCATCGAGGGGTGGAGAAAATCTGTGAATATCGCGATTTCACTAAGATAACCACCTACTGTGACCGCCTCTGCTACGCATCGGCAAACACTTGGTCACACTCCTACATCTACGCGGCCGAGGACCTGCTGGAGGTCGAAGTTCCCGACCGCGCCGAATACATCCGAGTAATCGCGGTTGAACTACAACGAATCGCCAGCCACCTCATCTGGCTCGGTGCATACTGCCCCGACATAGGCAACCTGACCGCCTTCGTCTGGTGCTTGCGAGAGAGAGAGATGGTGATGGACCTGCTTCAGGAACTCGGCGGTTCGAGAATGCACTACAACTTCCCACGCATAGGGGGAGTCAAGCGCGACTTGCCGGTCGGTTTCGCCATGCGCGCCCGCGCCAAACTGAACCTCTTTCTCGACCGAATTCAGGAGACCGAACAACTGCTCGACGAGAGTACGGTATTCCTCGTCAGAACCCAAGGTGTGGGGTACGCAAAACCCGAAGAGATGGTCAATTGGGGGGTCACAGGACCGAATGTCCGGGCTGGTGGTGTGAATTACGATGTGCGCTGGGCTCATCCCTACTCCGTGTATGACGAACTGGACTGGAATGTCTCGGTCGAGCGGCCATCCATCAAAGGAGCAGACTCCTATGACCGTTATCGTGTGCGCGTCGATGAGATGCGCCAGAGTGCTCTGATGTGCTTGGATGCACTCGACAAGATGCCGGGCGGGGCGGAGACCCACTACGCATCCGGCGACCCCATGATTCTCGCCAAGGTGCGCGAGCGGGCGGAGGCTGGCAAGACTGGATTCCACCATTTCGAGGACAGTCGTGGCGAGTCGATGTTTTATCTCGCCGGTGGTGGCGAGCAGAGAGGCAAGCACCCATACAGAATTTCGATTCGCTCACCGATGTTCATCACGATTCCTTACGCTTCGAAGTGCATGATTGGCTACAAGGTGGCGGACATACCTGCGATAATGGGTTCCTTCGACCCATGTATCGGGGAGACGGACAGGTGAGGTGTTAGGAATGAAAGATATCTATACCGTGCGCACTTGGGTGGAGGAGTTGTCGCAGTTCGTGGCTGACAAGACCATTGGTCAGACACCTCTTTCCGAATACTCTGACGGGGTCTCCGTGCTGATGACTGAGAGCATCATGGCGGTCACTGTTTTCGGTATCGTCATGGGCACCATTCTCGCCCTTCTCTGGATTGAGAGGAAGTTCTTCGCTCGCATAATGGACCGCAGGGGTGCGACCATGGCGATTCGCTCGCTATGGGTTGGTGAAGGCGGAGAGCACGTCGATTGGTACGACGAACTCCCGTTCGGCACTGGCAAACCGATTCGATGGCTGAACTCACTTCTGAACGACACCTTCGGCAACTCCTCAGATTATGAGACGGTGCATCGCACCAAGGACAGGGGTTATCACGGAATCTGGTGGATGCTCCCAGGATTGATTCAGAATGTGGCAGACGGCATGAAGTTCATGACCAAGGAGTGGATGGTACCGAAGAAGGCTGACAAGTTCATCTTCGAGGTGGCACCATTCATCATCATCACCTCGACGGTGATGATTTACGCATTCATACCACTGAGTTCCAACATTTTCGCAGCCAATCCAGAGGTCTCTCTCATCTTCTTGATGGCCATCTTTGGAATCGCCCCTCTCGGAGTCTTCTTCGCCGGCTGGTCATCCAACAACAAGTACACACTACTCGGTGGCATCCGCTCGGCCGCACAACTGACGGCATACGAGATTCCACTTCTCGTCACCGTTCTCGGAGTAGCAGTCCTCGCTGGCTCACTGAACATAGTCGAAATAGTCGAGTTCCAGATTTCGTCTGGAGCATGGAACATCTTCCTTCTTCCTCTCGGAGCAGCCCTCTTCCTCGTCACCATGGTGGCTGAGGTCGAGCGAATCCCCTTTGATATGCCCGAGGCGGAAGCCGAACTCGTCGAGGGTTGGTGGACCGAATACGGCGGGATGCGCTGGGGGCTGATGTTCGCCAGTGAGTACCTGCGTTGCTACGCTGCCTGCCTTCTTTTCGCCATCTTCTTCCTCGGCGGTTGGGAGACACCGTTCGGTGACACCATCGTCGCAGTACTCCCCTATCAGGACATGGTTCTCGCCGCCATCTCAGCCGGTCTGCTTGGCCTCGCAATTGGTATGCGCAGTGAATATCCGGTGCTTCTCGCACCAATTCCAACCCTCTTCATCTCGGTTTTCCCGCCGACTGGATGGTTGCTCATCAAGGCGTGGGTGCTGTTCGCGGTCTTCGTCTGGATTCGCGCTTCACTGCACAGAATCAGAACCGACCAGATTCTAGAGTTCGGCTGGCGCTGGCTGCTGCCACTTTCACTTGTCAATCTCGCCATCGCCTTCTGGCTCCGCCTCTCTGTCTGGGAAGGCGGTGAGTGGCCGCTTCTGATTCCCTCTCTCATCACCGCAGTGGCACTTGTGCTCTTCATCATCCTCGGAATTGACGAGGACAAATCGCAATTGGAAGGTAGGAGTCGCCCCTACTCAGTCTATACCGATGTGGGGCCTGCCGCACCAGGTAGCCATGAGAGGTCTCTGGAGGGATGAAGAATGCCGTATCACCCACATGCACAACCCAATTTCAGGAACATGGTCGTCAGACCGATGTGGATGGCCCTGAAAGCTGCTCTCCGAACCATTCCATATGTCGGAAGCCGCTCTTGGTTGGCTTCACATGGGGAGTCGGCACCCTACCACGCACAGAAGGCTAAGATGATTGACGACGATACAGCCGAACGGCTCGGCGCTTCTCACCCAAGTGTCGGAATGACCTACGCGGTGGACCGTGAAACCTCTTCTCTCGTACCCTACATCGAGCGACCGGTCACCGTCATGTACCCTTATGAGAGACTTGAGGACCTCGAACCTTGGTTGTTCGTACCAGGCAATTACAATGGGCGAATCGGCATCATCTGGGAGACCTGTACCGCCTGCAAGGCGTGTGTGCGCGCCTGCCCCAATTCCTGTGTTCACATGACCACCGAAACCCGTGTGAATGTGCTTGACACCACCTCTGAGGGTGATGAGTGGCATGGCTACGGTGGGACAATCGAGGTCGGCGGTGCGGCTGCTCGCCGCAACGATGTCGACAACTCGGGTTATGACCTGATGACCGACCACGGCGAAGCGCCTCAGGAGTACGACTTCGCATCAGTAATAGATGTCAGTGGTGAGACAGCGACGGTGCGTTGGGATGCCAGCGGAGAAGTCGAAGAGGTCGCATCAAGCGACCTCGTTCCGGCCGAGGTAGACATCGTATCAGGTAGGATTGACATGGGGAGATGCATGTTCTGTGGACTGTGCGCAGAGGCGTGTCCTTTCGAGTCCTACTTCATGACCAACGAATATGACGGGATGTCGGGATACACCCGTTCAGACCTGTGGTATGACGCTTCGCGTACGCGGGTACTGCCCTCTCGCCATCAGGACAGAGTCGATGAAGAGTTGGAGAAGCGGGCTCAGAAGGAGCGCACGAAGCGGGAAAAGGCCGCCGCCAAGGCGGCCGCTGTAGGAGCGGAGGGATGAACCATGATACCTGATCTGTTGGAACATGTAGCATTCTCTGTTTTTGCACTGCTCGCCATCGGTGGCGCTCTTGGGACAATCTATTCGAAGAGAATAGCCCATTCGATGT
The DNA here is from genome assembly GCA_964342465.1 of uncultured Candidatus Poseidoniales archaeon. GTDB lineage: Archaea > Thermoplasmatota > Poseidoniia > Poseidoniales > Thalassarchaeaceae > MGIIb-Q1. Next base: position 44,468 of record CAYFFQ010000016.1, read on the forward strand.
TTTGGCTCATTATCGCATTTCTAGCGGTGGCTGGAGTTTTCATCCTCGCTGGGGCTGAACTGCTCGCAGCAATCCAGATTCTCGTCTATCTCGGCAGTGTGATGTTGGTCTTTGCCTTCGGAATAATGCTTGCTCGCAGAACCATACAGGAGGTTGATTCCTGATGCGTCTCATCGAACATTTAGGACGTCTCCTCGTGGCCGGTATTCTCGCCCTGCTCCTGCCGATGATTGTCTACCACTCGATGTGGGATGGCGGGTCATCCACGGCAGGTCTGACCACCTACGAATTCGCCCGCGTCATGCTTACTGACTGGGCACTTCCGGTCATCATCCTCGGAATCCTCCTCTCGATGGCGATGATAGGCGCTTCCTACCTCGTCCGCGACGAGCGGCTGGAAAATCTCCTGTGGGAGTCGAAGGAGGGGGGCGAATGATTCCGCCGATGTACATTGCGAGCCTCGCGGCGATTCTCTTCTGCATCGGCTTGATGGGTGTTTTCACCAATAAAAACGGAATCATCGTTCTGATGTGCGTTGAAATCATGCTCAACGCAGTCAATCTCAACTTCGTCGCCGGAGCCCTGCATTACGGTGATGTCACCGGCTGGGTCTTCACCGCCATCGCCATCGCCATCGCCGCTGCCGAAGTGGCGGTGGGGCTGGCAATCTTCCTCGCCCTTTTCTCTGACCGAGAGACGATAGCACTCGACGAGGTGAATCTGCTCAGTAATTGAGGAGTGATTGTGATGTCGGAAAACAAATCCTCAGAAATGCGCTTCCTGCCCTTCATCGGGCTGTTCATGCTCTATCCGTTCCTACGGATGTTCATCGGCGAGTTCGCCAATGGCGAGCCGTTTACCGCTTTGGAATCGTCATATCTCATAGCCTTGATGCCGATTGGAATGTTCCCAATCATTGCCATTTTCGGACAGGTCTACAACGGTGAGGAGTGGTGGCGTGACAGTTTCAAGGAGGGGGGAATCCTTGCTCTTTGTACCATGTCGGTCTCTCTCTCACTGACCATTTGGTTGGGGGTGGAGTTCTTCACCGAGGGGGCGACCTTTCACCATCCCCTCGAGTACGGTATCGCCAATTGGGTGACTTTCGATACCATCGGCCAGAGCAGCACAGGTGCATGGGTGCACACACAGTTGAGCGATTCACTCGGAATCGGAGTTTGGGTCGACAATGTGTCGATGATGCTTCTGTTTGTGGCATCTTTCCTCTGTTTCCTCATCTGCTGGTTCTCACTCGGCTACATGAACACCGACCCGATTAACAAAGACAGTAACCATCGTTTCTACGCCGAGTTCGTGCTGTTCAGTGCTGGAATGCTCGGGATGGTGCTGGCCGACTCATTCCTCTGGCTGTTCATCTTCTGGGAGATAATGGGACTCTGCTCCTACCTGCTCATCGGGTTCTACTACGAGAGGCCGAGCGCCGCTTATGCAGCGAAGAAGGCGTTTTTGACGACGCGCGTCGGCGATGTGTTCCTTCTCATCGGACTGTTGATGCTCTACGACATCTATGGGACTCTCGCCTTCGACAAGTTGCTGGTAGACCCATCGACCGACCTGTTTGGAAATCCGGTCGATGGCGGGACACTGAAGTGGGCTCTCATCATGCTGTTCATCGGTGCAGTCGGAAAGTCAGCGCAGTTCCCACTACATGTCTGGTTGCCCGATGCCATGGAGGGACCCACTCCTGTTTCAGCACTCATACACGCGGCGACGATGGTCAATGCGGGATTGTATCTCGTCGCCCGCATGGTTCCTTTCTTTGATGTCACAAGCCATGGGCATGGAGTCGAAGGATTGTCGGATGTGGCGGTTCTGATAGTCTGGGTAGGTGGTATCACCGCCTTCATGGCTGCATTGATAGCGTTCGTACAAAACGACATCAAAAAGGTCCTCGCATATTCGACGATGAGCCAACTTGCCTACATCTTCACCGGACTAGGAGTGGCACTCTGGTTCTACAACCACGGTGAGCACCACGCCGCGGTAATCGCCTTCGGAGCTTCGATGTTCCACCTATTCAACCACGCCATGGCCAAGGGAATGCTGTTCATGGCCTCTGGCTCAGTGATTCATGAGATGCACCACGCACACCATCATGTCCACCATCACATCGAGGGAGGAGGTGAGCACGACCACGATGACCACTTTGATGCTCAGGACATGCGCTACATGGGTGGGTTGGCAAGCAAGTTGCCGATTACCGCCACGGCGATGGCGATTGGCTCCGCTTCCATCATCGGTCTTCCCCTGATAGGTGGATTCTGGTCTAAGGAAGGAATCGTCGCTGAGACGTGGAACGCCGCCGCTGTTCACGGTGGTACGGTTCTGCTGATTCCAGCATTCCTCATTCTGCTGACCGCGGGAATGACCGGTTTCTACATGACCCGCATGTGGATGATGACCTTCGCCGGCAAACCGAAGTCCGACTATGTCGAACATGCGCACGAGCAGACTCCTTGGATTCCGACCCCTCTCATCACCCTCAGTATCATCTCCCTTCTCGGCGGATTCGTCCTCGCCCTTCTCGGTGCCACCCATTGGCTCGGAGAAGCGGAAGCACTCGGCACATTGGTTCACGAACACGGTTTGGTGCTGGCTATTCTCGAAACCCTAGCCCACGCCTTCCTTCCGAATGACCCGTTCCTCTTCCTTGTGACTTGGGTCGCCATCGCAATATCGCTGGTCGTCGGGCCGGCGATGGCGATGCGGATTCACGGTGGTGTTCTGATTCCCACTGAGCGGGCTCCACAACTGATAGCATGGATTCCCTCACTCTCAGCCAAGTTTGGAAGAGCCGATGTCAGTGACCTCGCCAACTCAGGTTTTGCCGACGCACTTCAGCGTCGGCTCTATTTCGATGAGGTCTATGAATGGGTGATTGCACGCACAGTCGTTCCCTTCGCCTACGCTCTCGCTTGGTTTGACAGACATGTCATAGATGGAGCCATCAAGGGTATTGAGTGGGGAAGTCAGAAACTCAGTGCAGATGTGCGCCGACTGACGACAGGCAGAGCCTCGGATTACATTCTGATGGCGGTAATCGGCACTTTCAGCATTCTAGCACTTCTCTGGGGGGTGATGTGAAATGGACCTCATGATGTTTGGAAACCCACTTACCCTGTTGGCCCTCTCCCCGATTGTTGTGGGCATGGTTTTCATGCTCGTCGGTTGGGCTACCCCCCCATCCAAGAGAGAGGTGGTTTCACCGTATATCAGAATCCTTCTCTTCGCCTTCGCCCTACTACTGCTTTCGCTGTCGACCCTGATGTTCCTAGAATCATACAGCGGAATTTCGTGGACGGCGATTGGTATCAACGATTATGTCTATGACAACTGTGCTGATGCAGCAGTCGCCTTGGAAGCGGGTGGCTGTTCGCTGGTGGACGGCTTCGGCATCTCATGGCACGTCGGAGTGGATGGTCTCTCCTTCCCGATGGTCTGGCTCACTACTCTCCTGATTCCGGTCTCGATGTTGGTTGAATGGAACGCCAAGAGGCCGGTGCAGTTCCACAGTCTTATCCTGATGATGGAGGGGGCACTCATTGGAGTGTTCGTCTCGCTCGACCTGTTCGTCTTCTACACCTTCTGGGAACTAACCCTGATTCCGATGTTCTTCCTGATTCTGTTGTGGGGTGGGGATGACCGCAAATATGCGGCGCAGAAGTTCTTCATCTACACATTCACTGCGAGTGTCCTTATGCTGCTTGGAATCTTGGTCATGTATTATTTCACGCGGGTTCCAGTATGGGATGGAAACTTGACGGGGAGAGCATTTGATGTGACTCTGATGTCTGCTTCATCGTCTGCGCTCGGCGCCGAATTCCTCGGTGGGTTAGGAATGCAGAAGGCAGTTTTCATTCTGTTGCTCGTCGGTTTCGCCGCCAAGATGCCGTCGGTGCCGGTGCACACTTGGTTGCCTGACGCGCATGTGCAGGCACCGACAGCCGGCTCGATGCTGCTGGCTGGCGTAATGCTGAAGATGGGTGCCTACGGATTCATTCGGCTGGCCTGTGAACTACTGCCAGCAGCTTTGGTTCACTTCCAACTTCTCATCATCATTCTCGGCATGGTCAGCCTTGTCTATGGAGCACTCGTCTGTCTTGGACAGACGAATCTGAAGCGGATGGTAGCATATTCCTCGGTATCACACATGGGATTGATTTTCCTCGGAATCGCCACGATGCAGCCACTCGGAATCGCCGGTGCCATCTTCATGATGCTGGCACACGGAATCATCTCACCTCATCTATTCGCCGTCTGTGGTGCCTTCAAGCACCATTACCATACTCTTGAAATCGGTTCGATGCGAGGCATCGCCAAGCATTCTCCGTGGCTCGGTGCGCAGATGATGACCGCCTGGATGGGCTCTCTCGGGCTGCCGATGCTGGCCGGTTTCGTCGCTGAAATCACCATCATGATAGCCTTCTGGATGGCTTTCGGCTGGTGGGTGATTCTGCCTGCGCTGACTCTCATCATCACCGCCGCCTACTACCTGTGGAGCATGCAGAGAACCATCTTCGAGGGTGGAGAGGAGGGACAACTCCCTGACACAATGCACGGGGAGGAGCCAGTGGATATCTCATGGCATGAGAACACTGGAATGATGGTGCTGGCCGCTCTCGCGGTTCTCTTGGGTGTCCTACCGTTCATCTTCTTTGACATGATGTCTGCTTATAGCGGTGAATATGTGGCCGAAATTCTTCTCGAGGCGTTGAACGAGGTGAGACCATGAGTGCATTCACCCTTCTGTCTGACCCGCAAACGGCGACGGCACTTCTGCCCGAGTTCACCTTGATAGTCGGTATCGTGCTACTCATTGTCGTCCCCAACCTCGGCAAGGGAACCCTCCGACTGCCGATACCCAACACAAACATCAGAATCCCCTACCTGTTGGGTGGTGAGCGATTCTCCTTCACTTCCAGTCCACGGATTCCCGGAATCATCAGTGTCACGACTCTGTTGTTCTCGGTTGCGCTCGCCCTCTGGTCGCAGAGCAGTGACGAAGTGAACATCTGGTGTGTGGCGGCGAGCGGTGAGGCCTTTGAATCCTGCATCGGTATGGCCGATGCGACCCTGTTGCGGATAGATGGATTCAGCCGTCTTCTTGAAGTCGTTTTCTATGGAGCACTCCTTCTATCCGCAGTGGCTACTTGGAGCCGTATTCCGGCGACCCCTCGATTCATGATACACGCTCAGGTTCTCGCCGGGAGGAGAGAGGATGAGCGAATACAGAAACTGCTCGACAATCGCCGACAGGTGGATTTCCACATACTTCTCCTGATGGTTGGACTGGGCATGTCGGTGGTCGCCCTCGCCGCTGACCTCTTCGTGCTCTTCATCGGCCTAGAGTTGGCCAGCCTCGCTTCCTATGTGTTGGTCGCCTTCATGAAGGAGAAGAGCGAGGCAAATGAAGCTGGAATGAAATACTTCATACTCGGTTCCGTCGCTTCTGCAGTCGGGTTGTATGGGATTTCTCTTCTCTATCTGTGGAATGGTAGCCTGCAAATCGCTGAACTCTCGTCAGCATGGCAGGGAATGGATGCACTCGACCCGTTGGCGGTCAGCGGAGTCGCATTCCTGATGGTCGCAATCGGCTTCAAAGTCAGCGCGGCACCATTCCATCTAGCAGCCCCTGATGCATACAGTGGGGCGACAAGCCCCGTCGCAGGTCTGCTGGCGACCGCATCCAAGGCGATGGGTTTCATCGTTCTCTTGCGAGTTCTTGTCACCATCGCCATGCCGGAAAACGGCGAGGCGTTCTGGGTTCCTCTCGTCGGTCTGCTCGCCGCGGTGACGATGACTTGGGGTAATCTCGCCGCCCTCGGCAGTGAGAACCCGAAAAGAATGCTCGCCTACTCATCGGTCGCCCACGCTGGCTACCTCCTAGCGGCAGTCGCTGCCCTCGGCCTCAATGAAGCGCGGGCGGGTGACCATGTCGTCTCAGAACTGATAGTTGCAGCCATGCTATTCCATTTGACAGTCCTAGTGCTCTTCAAACTCGGCTCCTTCCTAGTATTTTCGATGCTTGAGAGTGAAGGGAGAGGGTCGAAACTTGAGGACTTTCACGGCTTGGCCAAGCGGGAACCACTGCTCGCGACCGCACTTTTCATCTTCATGCTCGCTCTCGCCGGAGTTCCACCACTCGCAGGTTTTCTCTCCAAACTGTTGCTGGTCAGCGGAATCGTCGATGCTACGGTGCATAACACCATGACCTTTGAAGATGGATTCGTGGCGGCATTGAAGTCCCTTCATTGGGTGTTTTGGCTGGCCATTCTGGTCTTCCTCAACAGCGCTCTTTCGTTGTTCTACTACCTGAGGGTTGGCTGGGTGATGTTCTTCCACGAACCGCCTACGCGCACTAGGTTGGTCTATGCGCCGTTCCTTAGAATCACCATCATGCTCGCTCTGATTGGCACACTTGCGTTCGGAATCGGTCCACTTGCTGACCATCTGCTCGCCCTTGTGGGGAACGCTTCCACCGCTTTCTTCGGTTGATGGTTGGCAGAACAGTAGGCATTCGCCCTTCAGCTGACTAGAAATTGATGGTAGTGAGTTCGCTTTTTTCTGGGTGAGGGCATCAGCACCCCCAGAAATTGCTTCAACTTGAGGTGCTGATGATGCAACA
>CAYFFQ010000017.1:0-18342 GCA_964342465.1 uncultured Candidatus Poseidoniales archaeon
TTCCTGACAGGCGCGCAGGGATTCGGAAAACGCCGCACTATGGTTGTCCACCATCTATCATTCCTGACAGGCGCGCAGGGATTCAGCTAGATGGGCGGGAACTCGCATGGACTTGAAATTGTCAAGGTTCACACAGACGGTCAAGACACTCCCCCGCCATACATCAAGGCCGTCCTGATTGGAAAAGCGATAGCCCCATTCCACCGACTTGTCCCCCACTCTCTCGACCCACATCGTGCAAACCACCGTATCACCATAGCGAAGAGGCGCGAAGTGTTCACCCATCGTCTTCACGGCTGGAAAACCGAGCCTCTGTTCAACAGTGAGGGTAGCGTAGTCGATTCCGCAGATCTGTTCCCACGATTCCTCAAAGAAACGGTGCGCGAGGTCGAAGTATCGCGGATAGTAGACTACCTGAGCGAGGTCCAACATCGGCCAGTCAACGCGGCGAGAAAGGGTGATTGCCATGGTGGTGCAGAGCCACCCTCTCCTAAATCATGATGGTTTGGGGTGGGGAGCAGAAAAATGGAAAGCGATAGAAAACCGTCTCGGGGACTCCCCACCCCGGAAACCCCGAGATGATGTATACGGGATGATGACCCTTTATGAAAAATGTAATTATCACACCGAAGATGATGTCGAAGAGAGGCCATGAAAGGGTGAGCACCCCCTTGAGATTCACGAGGTGACAGTTGAGTCAAGGTGATATTGGGAGACAGACATAGTAAAGAGCAGGGAACGGGTGAGACCGTTCAACAACGGGCCCGTGGGTTAGCTTGGCTATACTTGGCGCTTCGGGGGCGTCAGACTCCAGTTCAAATCTGGGCGGGCCCACCTCAATTCACTCCGTCTTCTCAAATCACTGGTTGATGATAATCTCTCCATTCTGACGGAGGTAGAGAGTCTCCTCGGATTGTCACCTACAGGTTCACACACTCTCCCCAGTGATGGACTGCGGGGCGAGGGAGGCGCCAACCGCTTCGACGATGAATAATCTGGTGCGTGGACCGCCGATGGATTCAGAATCCAGCATCCAGCAATCGGACATCAGCAGAGGCGGACCCACCGCGATTCGAACACGGGTTTCCAGCTCCGGAGGCTAGAGTGATATCCAGGCTACACTATGGGTCCAGCACGCCGCCCACCAGCCGCCCCTAATTGAACCAGCCGCTTGATTCGCCCGCAATAGAAAATCGCTTCTTCGCCAACCGCTGAATCTTCCATGATTAGACGGTCTTCCCTCCTGAAATGAAATCTTCAGAACCAACCAACCGACTCCCTCCCAACCATCATTGGTAGAGCACGAGAGTGACATGTTCGTCCTCAGAGCGACAGTCAGGGCAGGTGTAGTAGGAGAGCAAAACATTGTGACCACCCACCTTTCGTATGGTCTTCGAGAGGTTCTTCCACGGCCCGCGATGCACGGTGCTCTTCCACTCTCCCATCAAAACGAGTGTCCCATCACCCTTTCCATCGACTTCCATCAAAAGTCGCCCGCGCAGTAACCCAGCATCGTGAAGAAACAGGCCATTTTCAGCCATCTTCAATCCCGCTTTGGCCGCCTTCTCCCTCACCTTGTCATACGCCTTGGTCATACCGAGAGGCATGTACATCAGGTGAGCGAATTGGTGGGATATGAAACTGCGGTCGAACATCCTCACACTGCCCTCCGCCCACTCAGGGAGTCCCTCTTCACCGGGGCAGCCCTTCTGACAACTTTCTCCCGCCATATACGAATTGTTCACTCCACCACCTATCAAGTGACCGGTCTGGGCCTCTGAGAGGGTTGTCCGGTCGAAATCCGAATGGCGGACCCACCGCGACCTTGGCGCTGGACTGAGCGGAATGAATCGATGGACTGCGGAGCGAGGGAAGCGCCAACCGCTTCGACGATGAATAATCTGGTGCGTGGACCGCCGATGGATTCGGAACACAACAAATCTCAATCGGACCTCAGCAGAGGCGGACCCACCGCGACCTTGGCGCTGGACTGAGCGGAATGAATCGATGGACTGCGGAGCGAGGGAAGCGCCAACCGCTTCGACGATGAATAATCTGGTGCGTGGACCGCCGATGGATTCGGAACACAACAAATCTCAATCCGATTTCAGCAGAGGCGGACCCACCGCGATTCGAACACGGGTTTGAGGCTCCGCAAGCCCCAGTGATATCCAGGCTACACTATGGGTCCAGTGGTGCGCCGACCTGCCCACCCGCTTTAATCCCGCCGGAGTGGATGAAATCGGTTTCAATCAACTACACATCTATGGGGCTACCGAGTGCAGAAGCGAGGTAGGGAAGCAGGCAGGGCAATCAACCTCACATCTGTGGGCCTAACTGTGCAGTGAGGGGAGGATAACAAATGAAAAACAGGACGAGGGCTGGATATCAGATCAGTTCAGAGAGTAGATTCTCTTGCCGGTAGTGGAGTCCTGAGCCCAGTTTATGTCCTTGCAGTATCTAGGAATGAAGAATCCTATCTTCCTCGGCGTCAATCCGTGGTTCTTCATCTTCCGGTCATTTGCCAAGGATGCGACTATCTCACTTGCAGTGCATTTGGGATGCTTACTGACATAATGCAGAATCTCTGACTTCAATCTATTTCTTCTCGCAACCTTCTGGCTGCCTACCCCGCTCTCCATCACCCTTCTTTGGCTCTACATCCCTTATCAAGCGAAAGTGGGATGTCCCATCAACCGCCATTCTCAGGTGTGACCTTCGGGGGGAGGTGTGACCCTCTGGGTGTGTGTGACTCGGGAGGGTGTGTCCCTCTGGGTGTGTGTGGCCCATCGGAGGGATGCCCACTAGGGAGAGGTATGATTCTGGGGCGGGTAGGTCATATCGCCACTGGCGGCATCGGTTCACAGGAGAGGTACGATGGTCTTCCAACTTGGATTGGCCAGTTTCTTGCCCTTTCCATCACGAGGGTTCGGGTGTGCGTTGACGAGGGTGCCGTGCATACCTCCCACTTCGAATTTGATACGTAGTTCAACGAATCTGTCTCGTTGTGCCGCTTCGAGAGCCTCATCATCAAGTTCATGGCTGGCGAATTCGTCTGCAAATCCTTGGTTGGTGATTCTCACTATGTTGCCGTCCAAGTGGACTCTTGGTTGGAAGTGATGGTCATCGGGGTTCTCCATGCCCACTCTGAGGTCGATGACGACCTTGTCACGTACGCCCACCTTGGTGATATCGACTGAGGAGACCATCTCTACCGAGTGGTCCGAAAGCGGGTCGGGGTTAGAAAGTTCGCATTGGGATGTCACTACGGACGAACGCAGGGTTGGTGGGTTGTGTGTGCGCCTCTCCGATATCCTCGCCACCTACAAGTGTCACCCGAGATGAACTCCTAGTCGGTGGGTTGAGCAGGACCCCCTTGCGAACCAGTGATGGGATTTCGGCTGTCAGGCGGGATGGATTCCCTGTTGGTAAGCCGCCCATTGACGAGATAGTCACGCATAGACTTCTGCGATTCTCGGCACCAGAATGGTGAATTCAACTTCCAACTCCCATTCATTTCCATCATCAGGGTCGACCCCTTCCCATAAGTCGGGGTCAGCTTGGTCCGCCGTTATCTGCCATGTCCAGTTCCCGCTGCCGAACCGAGCCGCAGGGTCATTCAGGATGAAGGCGAGCAGACTCTCGCGGTGGTCTGACTGGTAGGTCTTCGATTCGGCTGGAATCGGATTCATTCCATCTCTATCGATGTAGGCCCTCGCCGGCTCGGTGATGTTATCCTGACGAGTCTTCTGTTCCTCATTCCAGGCGCTTTCCGGTACTGCGAGGCGCAGGGTGAAGTTGTCCTGCGGCATCTGATGAAGGAGGATGTCCATCTTGAGACTGAGTGTGGCATTCACTTCGATGATTCTCCCTTCCGCCCCAGGAATCTGTGAATCCGACCATGACTCTCCCTGTTTGAGGTAGCCACTCCAATCGAAGGTGATGCGCTTCTGCTCCCAAGTCACCTGCCATGTTCTGGTGCTCACATTGATGGTGAAATAGCGACTGATAGAGGCTCCCTTGTCGTCAGTCACTTGCACGGAGCCCTGAAACTCACCCGATTCATTGACCAATATCTCCATCTTCGATTCGGTCGAGTCGACATCGTTGCGGGGGTCGCCATCACCATCGCTGTCCTCGGAATAATCCAAATCCCAGTTCCATGTGAGAACTCCGCCCTCGGGGTCGAATGAACCACTGGCATCGAGAGTTATCATTTCACCCACTTTTACGATTTCGGGAGCGAGAAGTTCCACTTCTGGATAGGCGTTGACATGAATCGTCCACTGGCTGTTGTCCACACCACCCTGGTCGTTGGTCACCTTGACCGTCACGACATAGGTTCCTGGTTCCATGAAGTAGTGGTTCGTCAATCCCTGTGAAGTGGAGGTCTGTTCTCCGTCACCGAAGTCCCATTCATATTCCGTGATGATGGTGCCTTCCGGTGTGGTTGAGTCGCGGGCGTCAAAATTGACGACATGGCTCTCGGTAATCTGGTCCACATCGACTGTCAGAGAGGCTGTCGGTTCAGGTGGGCCAATCGGATTGGTGCATCCAGCCGTGAACAGACTCAGAAGGAGTGTGAGGATGAGAATGTGCTGGCGCCATGCTGACGCCTTATCGCCCCCCTTCATGGCGTTGCGTGGAAAATCCATCATTTAACAGCATGACGCATCGTTGTGACCGAATTGGGGGAAAAATGTCATGGATATATCGGACACCGAGCCTTGACCCTGCCGGTCACGGATATATCGGACACCGAGCCTTGACCCCGCCGGTCATGGATATATCGGCCACCGAGCCTTGACCCCGCCGGTCATGGATATATCGGCCACCGAGCCTTGGCCCTGTCTGTCATGGATATATCGGACACCGAGCCTTGGCCCTGTCTGTCATGGATATATCGGACACCGAGCCTTGACCCCGCCGGTCATGGATGGTGAGATGTCATTCGGTCAACCAGTCGATGTCTTCATCACTGACCGGTACCTCCACCTTCTGATAGGCCGACATATCGCTTTCTGTCGCCTTCGCCTCTTTGAGGTGTTCATCAGCGGTCTCAGGGTCAACCGCCTCCCCCCTCGCCATCCCATAGTGGTCATCCATCGGGGTCTCCTTCAGCAGGTCATCCGCTGAAGCTTCTTCAACATGAAAATCGACCGGCACCTCCACCTTCATCTCCTTTGGAGGGGTGAGGGTGTCATCGGAGAGTTGGCTCACGACATCGTCGAGGGTCTCCTGCCGTGTGGCGGCGTAGTCAGCGGCGAGTTGCTCTTCTGCACGCGCCTCGGTCTCCTCGAAACTCAGGGGTTCCTCTCTCTGTTGGCGGGGGCGGCGAAAGAGGCGGCGCAACCAACCCATGCGAGGCGAGAAGAGCATGCGCACATAGGCTTCACCCCAAACCGTTCAATTTCCCACACATTCAAACGAAGGGCCATTCCCCCTGTGGATGATGACCCACGACCCACTGGCCGGTTGTCGCGTTCTCGGGTTCGACTTGGAGACGACTGGTCTACAGAGGCAGAACCACCGCATCATCCAGTTCGCCTTGGTTGGAAGCGATGTCGATGGCTCATCCATCCACTACGAATCGCTGGTAAATCCACAACGCAGGATTCCAGCCGATTCGGTCCGAGTTCATGGCATCAGGGATAGTGATGTGAAGCATTCAGCAGTATTCGGAGAACATATCGACGAATTGAATGCGCTGTTTGAGGGTGCGGTGGTGGTCGGTCACAATGTGAAGAGTTTCGACTGGCCCTTCATGACCAACGAATACCTCCGTTTCGGTAAGCCACTCCCTGAGCCGGTAGCGATTATCGACACTCTTCAGGTGGCTCGCAGACTGAAGTTGCCGCGACCGCATGGATTAGGTTATCTCTGTAATAGATATGGTGTGAAATTGGAGAATGCACACGATGCGGCTGCCGATGCAGCCGCTTCACTCCTGTTGCTCTGGAAGATGATGGAGGCCGACCCCAAACCGTTTCGCAGGACGCTTAGTGACCTCACCACTTGGCTCGGCGGTAGCGACCTGAATCAGTCTGGCTCCCTCGGTCGAGGCTACGATGACCTTGAGCCGTTCGACCGCGATGGCATGGTCAGAATAGACGGCGACGACCTCGTTATCGCCTTCGGCCGCCATCGCGGCGCCACCCTCGCTAGGATTGCTGACATCGACAGGGGATATCTTGGGTGGATGCTCTCCCCTCAGGGGCCTTTCGGAGATGGTGAAAGGGCTCGGCTCAAGGAATATCTGAACTCTTGACAGAAACCTGCGAAATCAACCGTCAGTCTGTCGGTGAATCGGTCTGCCTCATCTTCACCACCCTCCTTCCGCGACCCCTCTCCCACTCATCATCAGTCTGTCTGTGAACCGGTCTATCTCACCATCCTCAGATGGATGACTATCCGAGGGAAATCAGTAATCCCGATGTCAATTTTGCTCAGATGAATGAGTCATATTCTCTCGCTGCGGAGCAACGGTTTCCACGGAAGAATATCGCACCAGTCCCCCATTCTCCAAGAGCCGCCGCCGACATTGACTCCACCGAGGAAGACCGGCCCCTCCCAAGCAAGGTCAGTCAGGTCTCGCAGATGGTCTAGGGCGTATCCTGAGAAGACCACCCCGAACTTCTGGCCCGTCGGCACCATCTCACCCATCTCATCTAGGGGGGCCATCCTCTCCACCAATCCGACTGTGCAGTCATCTTCGAGACGGTGAATCAGAACTACCTCATCTCGGAAGACTCCGGTCACCTCCAGTTCGCCGTTGACTCGCGCCCACAACCACGAAGGGCACCACGCCTTCCATTCGCAGAAACCGCACGCATCGCTGCTGGGGGTCGCCCCGAACGGTTCGGGTGTGAGTTTCGTGGCCTCCCACGCTGCAAACGCATCCTCGAGCACATTGGGCCCCTCAGCGACATAGACCGACGAGTTCTTTGAATACCAACCCTCTGCGGTTATCTTGGGGTGGTTCGGATTGTTGGCGATGAGCAAGTCGCGATACATTCTGAGTTGGCGGCTGACCGTGTCATAGACCTCACCGTCGGGAGGTCGGCCAGTTTTCAGGTCGGCGACTATCCAGCCGACCGAATTGCCGTCTTCGTCGCGGTCGGCGATCAGCAGGTCCAATCTTCCCATCAGCCGACCGCATGATGAACGAAGAGTACCCTCGGCAGCGAGCACCATATCCTGAATGTCCTTCCATTGTCGTACTGAGACGGAAGCGAGAGAGACCTGTTTGTGACCTGCCTTTTTGAAGAGGATGTTCAGCGCCCCAATCAACTGTTTCTGGGCGTTTTCAAACTCCTCCTCCTTCCACTTCGGATGACGCGCGGTATTGAAGAACTTCTCCCGTTCATCCTCCCATTGTCGCGTGAGTATCTGCTTGGCGGTCCGAGGCAACCAGCCGACCTCTTCATCGGAATGGCTGCTCAGGTCGAGGTTACAGAGGTCTTCGACCGAATCGTGGACCGCCGTGCCGAGCGCTGCTGCCATGCCGGTTTTGCGCGGAAGTCGCTGTCTGCTCAACCAGAATTTCCTCGGACAGGCCTCAAAATTGTTCCATGCCGAGGGAGAAAGGGAATGGGTCCACTGTCCTCCAGCCATCTCGACACCCCCTGCAGGTTCCAATGCACACTCCGGCGGTGCGCCCCAACCATTAACACCACCGGCGCACAGGGATGGATATGACTGAACAGCCTTTGGTCAAGGTCAATGAGAGTATTGACGCGGAAGGAGCGATGGTGGTCTCCTGTTTTCCCACCGTCAGCATGGTCTCCAATATCGTCGCCCACTACTTGGTGGAGCGATTGGACCTACAGTTCGTGGGAGGAGTCAGGGATGCGCGTCTTCCAGCAGTCTGCCTCGTTCAGGATGGCGAACCTCTTCCCCCCATCAGAATCTATGCCGGTGAACCAGCCTGCACTGTTGAAGGGTGTGACAAACTGGTAGTCGTGCTCTCCGACATACAGGTGCATGGAAAACTGGCACTTCCCCTCACCGAAGCACTGTTCGCCTGGTCCAAGGAGGCTGGAGTGGGTTCAGGGATTCTCATCGATGCCTTCGCCCACGGCGTCGAATCACCGCACGAACTCGTTGATGATGATGACACCGATGAGACATTGCTTGGCATCGGCTCGACCGAAGCGAATCGTGAGAGACTTCAAGAAATGGGCATTCCACTACTGAAACATGGAGTGGTCGGAGGAATGACAGGAGTGATGATGGGGGAGGGAAGGCGCCGAGGTGTGGACCTCTGCGCCATACTCGCTGAGGCGAACCCCGCTTTTCCCGATGCGAGAGCCGCAGCGAGAATCATCGACAAACTGGACCTCGTATTTCCCAATGTGAAACTCGACCCCGAGCCACTCATCGAGGAAGCCGCTCGAATCGAGGAGCAGATCAAGGCGATGCTGAAACATCACCTCTCCGCTTCGGAGGAGAGGGGGGAAGAAGGCGCCTCTTCGATTCTCTACGGCTGATTCTCCCCCCAATGGTCGAGTGTCGTCTGACCACCGCCCGTCCCTGAGGTGGCCGCCTCTCGCTCGGCGGTGGTTGGCTCATCGGATTCGGAAGTCGTTTGCCCCTCGGATTCGGAAGTTGATGTCTCCTCCGATTCGGGAGGTGCTGACTCCTCCGATTCGGCAGTTGTTGGCCTCTCGGTTTCCGCCGTCGTTGGCTCGGCGGTGGTTGGCTCATCGGTTTCGGGAGTTGCTGACTGCTCCGATTCGGGAGTGGCGTTTCGACCTCCCACATCTGACACTGACTCCTCTAGTTCAGACAACATTCCGTCAAGTTCCTCTTCACTGAGAATCCTGACCTGCAACCGTTCCGCCTTGGCGAGTTTCGAGCCGGCGTTGTCGCCGGCCACCAGATAATCCAGTTTTCCACTTATCGAGGAGGTGGTCTTTCCGCCACCCGCCTTGATGAGCAGTTCGACCTCCTTGCGCGGCCGGCCGAGCGTTCCTGTGAGACAGAAGGTGAGGCCGGTGAGAGGACCACCACTCTCCCTCTTCTCTACATCGGTGATAGTGAGCGCGTTTTGGAGTTCTTCAACCAACCCCTCCCTCTCTGCAAGTCCTTCGAGAAACTGCTCCGCCACCGTCGCCCCGACACCATCTATCTCGATGAGTTTTAGAATTGCGTCGTTGTATTTTGCACTCTTACCATCCTCATCGAGGCGAGGTTTCTCTCCGCGGCCAGCGACGAGAGCGAGGATGGTGTCGAGGCTGCCGAGCGATTCGGCCAATGATTCGGCTAGTCCGGGGCCGATGCCCTGCAGTCCGAGGGCGGCGATGAACTGGGTCAGCGTCAGCGTACGCGTGGCTTCGATTTCCGCCAGAACATTCGCCGCCGACTTGTCAGCCATTCTTTCCAATTGGAGAAGCCCCCCCATCTCGAGAGAATAGAGGTCTGCGATTGATTCCACCAATCCGCTTTCCGCCAACTGGGTCGCCAACTTGACACCGATTCCATCCATTTCGAGAGCACGGCACCAGTAGACAAGCGACTTGACATGCCGAGCCCCACAACCAAGGTCAAGACAGCGCAGAAATGCGCCGTCTTCAACGAGTTCACTGTCACACTTCGGACAGGTCATGCGTACATCGATTTCGGCAGCCGCCGGCAGAGAGTTTGTGAACGGGGTGCCGTCGGCGTGCATTCGCCCTTTGAGGTCTGATGATTTCGCCCGACCGAGGGACTCGACTATCTTGGGAATCACATCACCCCTGCGAACCACCCTCACCCTGTCGCCCAAGCGGATGCCGAGACGTGCCACTTCTCCGGCGTTGTGCAGGGTCGTCTTCTCCACCGTGACACCCGAAACCATGACTGGAGCAACATGAGCAACGGGAGTGACCACACCGGTTCTGCCGGTCTGCCAAGAGACATCCATGAGAACCGTCGTCGCCTCCTCGGGTGGGAATTTCCACGCCAGCGCCCAGCGAGGATGATGGGCCGTCATTCCGAGCAGTTTTCGCTTGCCGAAGTCGTCGAGTTTGAAGACGATTCCATCGATTTCCCATTCAAAATCGTCGCGTTTTCTGCTGTATTCGCGGGTCAGTTCCACCATCTTCTCAATAACCTGCTCATCCGATTCGCCGGTGACGAGGATGTCACCGGCGATGGTGATGCCCTGTTCTATCAGCCACTTCGTCGCATCGGAGTCGTACTTCATCGCCTCTTCTTCCGGTGAATCTGGGTGGCGATGCTCAGCGCTGACGAAGCGTACATCATAGGCGTAGAATTCAAGGTGCTTCGCCTTCGCCTTGCCGGAATCGGCCTTTTTCTGGCGAAGGGCGCCAGAGGTGAGGTTGCGTGGGTTCGGCGAAACTTCTGCGTAAGTCTCCCTGTATCTCGCCAATGGCATCACCACCTCGCCACGAATGTGGCAATCTCCCCCCCATGGAATGGTGAATGGGATGTTGGGGATGCGGCGAGCGTTTGCTGTCACATCCTCGCCTCGCTCGCCGTTGCCTCTCGTAGCGGCTCTGACCAATCGGCCTCTGCGATACTCGAGCGAGAGAGCAGAGCCGTCCAACTTCGGTTGAGCGAGATAGGCTCTGCCGTGTGCCGTCGTCTCAGATACGAAATGAGCGAGTTCATCATCTGTCGTAGCCTTGTCGAGACTACGCATCGGGAACAGATGGTCCACCTTCTCGGAGCCGGGTGGAACATCAGCGCCAACACGCTTCAACTGTGGGTGTTCAGGGTCGAGACGGGCGAGTTCATCCCACAGTTCATCGAATTCCGCATCGGATATCTCCGCTGCCGCGAGGTTGTAGTAGAGGTGTGAATGGTAAGCGACAAGTTCAGCCAACTCGGATACTCTCTCAGCCAGTGAATCGTCCTCGTTCGAGCCAGCAACCGGAGCAGCATCGCCCCCCCCTTCGCCCATCACACAGCGATGAAAGCCGAGGCTCAAAAACTCATGCCCCAGCCGCCATCTGAGGACAAACCTGCCCCTATCTCCCATGTTCTGCATGAGCCATCCTTCACCAATCCAAGGTATTCTGGATGTCTGGTTCGGCGCGGTTTCCCACGAATCAAAGCGGGAACAACTATTCGGATTCATCCGAACTGAAAGTGTGCCACTCACCGTTCTCAAGTGCGATTATTCGCTCAGCGACCTGCGCCAAATCCGTGACCGCCCCCCCCAACGGCAACGGCGCAAAGACCCACCAACCCTTCCGGTGCAGTACCAATCTTCCCTTTCCATTCCAGCCGGACCAACGCAGGCGGGACCAAGGGACCTGAAATCCGTCAGTGAACAGGTGTGTCCGGCTGACCGCGTATCTCTTCGGCAACAGCAGCCAGATAGCGTGCAGGGAGAGCAGCCCATCAAACAACAGAATCGTGATAATGGGTGTTTCAGACACCTGTGCGAAGGGCCATGGGAGCGCCATCATGACCGCGAGAGTGAGCAGGTTCGGGGTGTTTCGCAAGACTTCCTCGGTGGAATCGGATTCCCACGCATATCCACCTGAAGGAAGTGCCCCCAACAGTGGAATGTCCACCCGCATTCTCGTCAATCTCCAACCGTCGTAGAGAACGACGACCCCTGTGAAAACCAACACCGCCGCCGCTACGAGAGTTGCTTGGTCGAACGCCAACGAAATCCCTCTTCACCATTTCAGCGGTCATCTCGGTTATCGAAATCAGTTCGCGAAGCGCGCAGGAAGACGAGCAGAACCACCACCACGACAAGTACCAGCGGCAGAATCACAGCAGGCGACAACAGGCCGCCGCTGTCACCAACTTCCGCCCCCTGAATGGTCGCATCCAATGGGTCGGCATCGACAGAATCCAATGTTCCATCATTGTCATCGTCATCATCTTCAATCAGGTCGGTCTCACAGTCGGGAATCAATGAATTGGGTAATCCATCCATGTCATTATCACTATGCGCACAGGGGTCTGTCGGGAAGGCATCTCTCTCGTCAGGTATTCTGTCATTATCGTCGTCATCGTCATAGACATCCGGCCCACATAGTCGGTCCTCGGTCAAGTCGTACCACGGATTGGGGCCATCAGAAGGACAGGTCTCGATATAGTCAGCATCAGCGTCAGCGAGTACCACAGTGATGGAAAGTGCATCCTCTCCCACTCCCCCCCACGCATCGGTGACGCGCACGGTGACGGTGTAGACTCCCACCTCGTTGAATGTGCCAATCCTCCCCTCACTACCGGTGAACACCTCTTCCCCCGGTGGGTTCTCTCCCTGAGAGCGAAGATACCATGTGAAAGTGGCCTGCTCACCACTGTTCTCATCCGGGTCGAAGTATGAGGCGGTGAATTCAAGGCCAGAACCCTGCTGAACCTCTCTATCACCACTGGTAGGTGCTGTGATGGTCACCTGTGGAACTTGATTTCTCTGAAGTTGTATCGTGATGTCACGATTTGAGAATTCGTTAATGGGATAGGCGAGCGAGTTGTCGATGAATCCCGATGAGGAAGCGGTGAGGGTCACCTGAATCACATCGATTGAGCCTGTCTCGGTCCATACCTTGAGGCGCAGCGGCACCGCTGCGCTTCCGTTCATCGCCTCTGTGGTCGTTTCGGTGGCGGCGATTACATCGCCTATCGGACCGTGTTGCATCTTCACTGAGGCGCTCCCGACAGGAAGTGCACCGTCACCGACAACCGTGATGGTCAGGTCATATCCAAGGACAAGGGAAGCGCCGCCGCTGACGATTACTTCCTGCGTATCGAATGTCGTCGGATTCCAGACTTCGGAAGATATTTCTTTGCCGCCAACGATTTCGACACCCCCTTCAAGTGTCTCACCTACCGATACGAACCCGAGGCCATCACTGCTGAACGAAGTGGTAGTATGGTAGTGGTTGTTGATGAACATCGGTCTTGCCATCTGCTCGTCACCTTCCCCACCAGAGAGATGAACGGCGGTTTCGTAGCCATCGAAATCGCAGTCGCTGACCGTCGATGTGTCGGCTCTCGCACCATTGATATCGAGAGCCAATCCCGTCGAATCACCGAAGAAATCGACCCGTTCAAGTGTGAAGGTGCTATGGTCGATGATGATTCCAGGCGCACCGTGAATCCGACTGTCGCTGATGTTCACCATGTCGGAGAACTCGGCGGAGAGTGCTGGTGAGCCCGACGACATCGAGAGATTGAGGTCGGTGAGGGACAACGACTCGTCGACCATCTCAAGATGGATGGCCGAGCCTTGTCCATCGTGTGCTTCGCCTTCCACACCATCCACTACACCGGCCACCCCGCGCAGGTGCAGGCCGACCTTATCCCCCGACCCCAAGGTCACATCTTTGGCGGTGATGGTGGTCTGAGTGAGCATCGCCCCGACTTCTCCGCAGTCGCTCAGTTCCGAATCGGTGAGGTTGAGTGAACCGCCGTTACCGGTTATGCAATAATCGCTCTGGCGCAGAATGCTGTTGTCCACTTCTACTTGTCCGGCCCCACCCAAGTGTATGGGCGCATTGGAGAGAATCATATCATCCAGCAGTGCTGACGAATCCACCTCCTGAACAGTGAGAGGGCCACCGGAATAGTGACTTGATGTGAGGCGTACCACCCCCTCCTCGGCAACGGTGATGCCGTTCCAATCGCTACCCGTGACTCCCGCCCCATTCGCTTCGAGAACACCTTGGACAGAGATGCCGCGGTCTTGCGCCACGGTAAGTGAGGAGAAGGGGAGAATGGTGAGGGTGCTGGTCGAGAGAATTGTCAGATTGTCATCGAGATAATAGGGGTTGAAGGTCGAATCAAGACGGAGCCATTCGCTGAGGTAGCCACCGGGAATGGTCGACATCATCACATCGATTGATGCCGGTGAAGTGGGGTCCCAACTTCGCATCTGGCTGTGGCCTCCACTGCTGACAAAGATGGTGAGGATTCCTGTCGATGTGTCAGACATCTCAGTGACATTGCGATAGGTGGCTGAGAATACGGCGACACCCTCGCTGTTGGTCGTCGCCTGATTGCCCTGAACGACCACCGTCGCCCCCTGCAGCGGCTGACCGAAGTCGAGAACTCGGATTGAGGCGGCGTTGGAGAGTGAGAACCAGCCACCCATCGAGGGGTGGATGGTGCCAGCGACCGAGCCGGAGAATATCTCCAATCGACAGGTGGATTCGAGATAGAAGTCGCCCTTGATGTGGACACCACTCCAGACATGTTCTTCCAAAGCGCAGGAATGGTGGAAATCGTTGTCCACAGTCAAACCGCCGCCGACCCCCTCGGCGGCGTAGGCACCGCTGGTTCGCACAATCGCATCGGTCGAGCCGTTGTCACCGACGAGACGACCACTTCCCTCAACGACTATCTCGCCATTCGGAACAGTGAGATGGGCGTCTCTCAGAGTAAGCGAGGCCGCCGTTGAAATCGTCACATCTCCACCTGCAGGGGCAGTGTAATTGCCTCCGATGAGAACCGCATTTACTCCGGTCGGAATAGTCCACGCGCCACTGGTCGGTATCACGGGAAGTTGTATCTCTCCGCTAGGCGGAGAGAGCGTATCGACCACACCGTAGGTGCCATCATCAGCCGTCACTACCGAACCGGCGGCCAAAAGAGGCAGAGTGACTTCACCAGAGGCATCACTCACCTCGGAGAATCCGTGTGACGTCACCGTCACACCTGAAACAGGAAGACCCGATAGGTCTTTGATGGTGACATCCGATTCCACGAACTCATCATACGACGATGTATCAACCCGAGCGCTCGCCCCTCCGAACTGCAGGTGGCCATCTCCGTCAGCATCCCACAGACCGTTGGAAGAATATGCCGGCAGCGAGCGCACGACGGCAGTCTGGCCGCCATCCACCAAGAGAGTCGCCTCCTGATGCCCGACTGCTTGCCAATCACCCACATGGAAGTCACCCTGTTGGAGATGAACCCCGTTGGTCGAACTGCCTGTGCTCAGAGTGTCGAGGGAGACAGAGCCACCTGAAATGGAGATGCCTGCACCATCGAGAACCCCCCCACCACTGGCTGAGAGAGAGGAGCCTGACACTAGACAATCGGTTCGGCACTGCACCCCGTCAGACCACCCTGAGAGAGTCAAACCATCCACCTCCATCTCGCCCCAAGTCAAGGCTATACCATAGGAAGAAGTGTCCGAGTAGAGATAATCACGCGAGAGTGTAGAGGAGGAGAAGATGTGCTTTCCGTCGGTCAGTTCAAGACCGCTGGAAGATGATGCTCCACTCATCAGAGAGTCGGTCCAGAGTGAATCGGTGCTGGAGATGTGGCCGAAGTCGCCGGTTGTCGTGAAGAGGGAATTATCCACAATCAGACGGCCACCGCCGCTGACATCCAATATATTGCCGCTGGCGGAAATGGTCGCATCTGTGACGGTTGTCACCCCGCTTCCGGTGATGCGCAAAGCATTGTCCAAGCCATTCGCCACGAAATCGGAGAGGGTGAGGGTGCCGCCGTTGTCGGCGGCGACGGCCCAGGCGGAAGTGCCGGTGGTGTTGACTGAAAATCCGCTCAGAGAGAGGTCAATCAGTGATGTTCCGATGAGGGTGTTGTCGACCCCCTCACCGGCGAGGTTGGAAATCTGAAGCCCATCAGTTGCAATCGCATCGACGATGAGTCCTGATTCATCCACCACCACATCATCGACTGTCACCTGATTTACCCCGCGGCTCATCACGACTGTGGTGGTGTTGTCCACATCGATACCGCTGACCGAGCCGTCCGAGCCGTCAAACAGGGCGAGGGCAATTCCCGAGCGTGAGACGGAAAGACCCGTCAGGTCAATCGTTCCACCCACCTCCACACCATTACTGGAGAGGTTGACCGCTACACCGGTGATGTCCGCAGAAGCACCGGGGAGGACGGAGATGCAGGCGAAGTCGAGAGAGGTGCAGGAGATGTCGTTGAGTGAGGCGCTGTTGCCTATGTCGACAGCGACGAAGGAGGTTTCAATGGTGACGTTTTGCATTGAAATGTCACCCTGTCCACCGACCATCGTGCGGCCGCGTGAGAAGGTCGTCCATGAGGCATCGAATGTACCACCGGAATTGACGATGAATCCATCCCACCATCCTGTGTTCGAACCCGCCCCTATGGGATTGTTGTTGTTGGTCACCACGGCCGGTGAGGACTGTTGCCCCTCAATGACCACCGCTCCGTCGACTGTCACTTGGTAGTCGCCGGTCACAGTGACGGTGGTGCCGGCTTCGATGGTGAGTGTTCTGCCCACCGCCACGGTGATGTCATCATCGATTGTCACACTGCCTGACCAGCGGGTGTCGGTGTCGATGACCGTCGCTCCAGATAGTGGGATGAAGACCATGAACAGAGAGGCCATCATCAGTAGAGTCATGCTCACCGCCCGCACAGAACTGTCGTCTGCTGGTCGTGTCACCATGTCGTTCGTGAGCATACCCATCGCCCGCATAGAACTGTCACTCATGCTGTTGCGAAATCGGCCATGCACGATAACCCCTTTTACACACCGTCATGCACCACTGACCAACTATGGGTAGCAATTGAGTTCTTCAACCAACCTTGCCCCTTACTCCTTCTTGATGGACAGCGACCGGATAGATATCCAATTCTCATAAATAAGCGATCAACTGAGTCTTGGCTCCTGAAGTGACAAAAAATCATTAGTGAAATATCCACAATCGCTGCTGAATCGAATGAAAGGCCCCGTAGGGGCCGGCCCGAGTTGCACGCGGTGGGTTCATAACGGGCCGGCAGGTCGGCGGGACACCCAATACATCGAGGGAGTTACCATGTGTGCACAGAGAGTAAAGACGAATGAGACCTTGGTCGAGCTCATCGACCAACTGAAGGCTCAGTCTCGCTCGACCGGTGCGGCATTGTGGCGAGATGTGGCGCTACGACTCGAGAGGAGTCGTAGCAATTGGTCGCAACCCAACCTGAGCCGCCTGAGCCGACACGCTGCGGATGAAGATTATGTCATCATCCCCGGCAAGTTGCTCGGTAGTGGTGAATTCAGCGGGAAGTCGACCGTCGCCGCATTCAGCTTCAGTGCCCAAGCGAGGTCGAAGATAGAGGCTGCCGGCGGTGAGGCGATGAGCATCGGCGAACTGATGGAGAAGAATCCGAGCGGAAAGGGGGTGTACATCCTTGGATGAGGAAGCAACCACCTACATCTTTGACGCTTCTGACCTCGTCATCGGCCGCCTCGCCAGCCATGTCGCCAAGATTCTGCTCGACGGCCAGAAAAACAAGACCGACGACAGAGTCATCATAACCAATGCTGAAAATGCGGTGGTCTCAGGCTCCAAGAAGGCGGTTTTCGCAACCTACCGCAAGAAGTACGAACTAAACCACGCCCGCAAGGGTCCGTTCTTCCCGCGTATGCCGGACAAGATTCTCAAGAGGACCGTGCGAGGAATGTTGCCCTACCAGAAGAAGAGCAGTGGCCGTGCTGCCCTGAAGAACCTCCGTGTCACAATCGGGTGTCCGAAGATGCTTGAGGGGGATGAACTGCCGGAAGGACATGAGAGAGGAGATATGTCCTCCCTCACTCGCCCTCTACCTCAGAGATATGTGAGACTTGGAAAAATTTCCCAAAACCTAGGCGCTCCACTCGGTCGCATGGGAGGTGAATCGTGATGGCGCGAAAGAAGAAGTTGTCAGTTGAGACCAGCGGCAAGCGCAAGACTGCTATTGCCCGCGCTACCGTGAAACCAGGAAAGGGGCGGGTGCGCGTCAACAGCAAGCCGATTGAGATTCTAGAGCCAGAACTCGCTCGCCGCAAGGCGATGGAACCCCTTGTGATTGCAGAGGCGATGCGTAGAATCGGCGCTGATGCTGGAAAAGGGAATGTAGACATCAATGTCGACACCACCGGAGGTGGTGTGATGGGTCAGGTCGATGCAATCAGAACCGCCATCGCCCGTGGACTTGTGAAGTACAACGGCGGAGCCGAGGGCGATGACGAGGACCTCAGGGATGAGTTCCTGAGATTCGACCGCAGTCTTCTCGTCAACGACCCACGCCGCAAGGAGCCGAAGCATCAGCAGGGGCGTGGGGCGCGCAAGAAATGGCAGAAGTCGTACAGGTGAGGTGAAGAGATATGTTGATTCCAGTAAGATGCTTCAGTTGTGGAAATGTCATCGGCCAGCACTGGCCGGATTACAAGGTTCGGACCGACAACGGCGAGGATGCCGGCGAGGTCCTGAGTGAACTCGGTGTGGAGCGATACTGCTGCCGCAGAATGTTCGTCGGTCAGGTCGAACTGATTGACGAAGTCGCACCATTCACGGTCTATCGCAAGCCGTGATTCCAAACCGGGCCCGTGGGTTAGCTTGGCCTATACTTGACGGCTGGGGGCCGTTAGACTCCGGTTCAAATCCGGACGGGCCCACC
>CAYFFQ010000017.1:18442-29892 GCA_964342465.1 uncultured Candidatus Poseidoniales archaeon
GCCGTTCAGCGACGAACCGCGCTCTGCCCCTCACTGAGAGTTTCTCCATGACCGGCCGCCACCAATCGACTGCGATGCTCGGCCGGTGAATTTCCACCTGACCGGGCAAATGGTTGAAAGGAGCCGCCACTATCGCGGAGTGGTGCGGATGGCTGACTGGCGAGAGATAATCAACGATGCTCTGGGCGACGAATCGGGCGATGCCGTGGCGCTGTTCAGAATGTACGAAAAAGCGGCCGAGGCGGCGATAGAGGAGGCGCAATCGCGTCTGGAGGATTCGTGGACCGAACCGAGTCAGATGATGGAGACCATCTATGGCGCCATGGTCGCTTACTCAAGTCAGGTGTTGGCTCGAAGGGCGGCTGAGGATGTTGAGGCGGGGAGTGTGGACCACGCGTTTCGATGTGGACAGGCGTATGGGGTATCGTGTGTGCTCAACCACATAATTGACCGATTGAGGGACCCTGCTGCGGCTTCGCAACTGGCGGCGCTGGACGCTTTCAGTGACAAGATGCACAAGGACCTGCTTGAGGATGTCAAGGATATTGGGCTCACTGTGGAACTGCTCGATGCTAAGGGAAGAATACTCAATTCCCAAGAATGAGTTCACTCGTTGAAAAACTCACTCTAAGATGGTCTGCTCGCTTCCTACCGCTTGCCGCCTATCGCCTACTGCTTACTGCCGCCGAGCACCGACCACCTGCTGTCCAGTGGGCAGCGTCTGTATCGGCCCACTGAATACCCTTCCAACGGCTTTTTAGTGTTGGATGGGGCTTCGGATGGACCCAATCAACTCATCCAATTGTGATTTGTTGATACTCCCAACAATCAATGAACACGGATGTTGAACTGAAGCAACTTCCTCGGCAGAATGTCGTCTAGATGATTCAAGTCGTTGTCATTGAGTTCTATCAGGTTGAACTCATTCTCACTGTAGGCGTTCTGCTTGACCTTCTTTCGGGCTGTGTATTTGGCATCAGACTCCATTCCCCAGAACTCGATGTAGACATTGCCTGATCGAATGTAGAAATCACTGTATACGTCTGCTTCGATTGGGAGTTTGCGTTCGTATGCATGAGCAATGCCGTTTGTATAGAGCCAATTGTCAATCATCGCTTCTGCTCTTGAGCGAACATAGTGACCGTCCATGCAACGATAATCTGCGGGATATTTCTTCCTGAAGTCATCGTGATCAGAACTCGTATCAGAATCCGGTGAAGAATTAGGCTTCGGCAGAACCTCGCCCTTGAAATCTGCCACAGCCCGACGCAGGACCCTTGATTTCACAATCTTGGAAGGCCATATAACATATGGAACTCCGCTTTGTCTGACTTGCTTAGATTCTGCACCTTGTCTTTTGCCTTGTTTGCTCGGCATCCAGCCCTTTCCATGCCTGGGCTTGTATGTCCATCCGAGTTCGTTCAAGAGCAGGTTCATTTTTTGCCCAGAAATTCCAAATTCTTTTCCGAGATTGGTGGCGTTGAGTCTATCTGAATTTGAGGCAGTTGTGGATTGCTTGCTATCCTGCTTCCCATTGTTTTTCTTCCAACAAGAGTAACAGAGATAGTGGCCAGCCTTGGTCACCTCAGTATCACAACCGGCTGACTTACACTTCGCCATGGCTCTCGGTGTCCAACATTGGAGTTAACGGATTCCCCTGCATGAGAATAAAGAGAGGGTCCCTTTCAACACCCATTGGTTGGGTGGGTACCCATTGAAAAGGCTCGCAGTGAACCGTTTGGCCGGTGTTGCCCTTCGTTCTCCCCTGAACAGGATTGACAAACAGAACCCAATTCCACATTGAAGCACCTCTTGGGTTGGCCGTAGGTTTGGTAGTTCCTACCTGCGCAATCCCGCCCACGAACAGGCACGCCTTGCGACGGACACTCTCACCATCGGCGTGGGTTGGCGGCTGTAGTGCGGGCATCTGGTTAGCCTTGCGGCGCGACCTTACTCTTGGCCTGTGGCGTACTATGGAACCCATGCTCTTGGCTTGCAGCGGCCTATGGTGGCCTTGCGGTGTGGGTATCTGGTTGGCGGCTGTAGTGCGGGTATCAGGTTGACCTTGCGGCGCGACCTTAATCTTGGCCTATGGCGTCCTATGGAACCCATGCTCTTGGCTTGCTGTGGCCTATGGTTGCCTTACTCTTTGCCGGCAGGCGGCCTATGGTTGCCTTACTCTTGGCTTGCTGTGGCCGATGGTAGCGTTGCGGCGCTACCTTGCTCCTCGCCTGTGGCGTCCTATGGTAGCCTTGCTCCTGGCCTGTGGCGTCCTATGGAACCCATGCTCTTGGCCTACGGCGGCCTGCGGCCGCCGGACCAGCAAGCCGTCTCAAAGGCTGAAACTGGAGAGTTCCTCGTTGTCGTCGATTCCAGCCTGCTTGACATTACCCTCAGCATCGATGAACTCACCAGCCTTGGTCAGGTTGCCATGAATCGCCGCCTCGTGGTCGACTGTGCGCGAAAGTTGCTGCTCGCCCAGCGTCAGTGAGATGCTCGTGGTGATGGCCTGGAGTGTCTGCAAGGCGCGGTCGCGGTGGGTGGCGGTGATCTGGTGGTCGGAGTATCTAGCCTCTTCAAAGATGGAGAGGAAGGCGTCCAACTCATGCGGCGAGGCTATCCCCCGTAGTGCCTCTCTCACTGCCCATTCGAACTCTCGGGTGGTCTCGTAGACCTTCTTCATGAAACCGTATTGGCGGAAGAATCGAACCAAGTCCTTGTAGCAGTTGAAGATGACCTGTACATATTCGTTGGCGGCTTCCAGTTGCCTCATCGTGTCGGTGAGTATTCCCTGCATGATGCTGATCTTCTTGCGCTCTGCATAGCGCTTGTACCATACTGCTGCGGTGATTGAAGCGAGCAGGAAGGCGAGAATGATGGGTAGGTAGTATTCCGGCTGAGTCCACCACGCCGCACCCTGCGCGTCGATGGGTGGGTCGCCGAGGAAGACCGTACCCTCTAGGTCATCGCCACCTACGAAGTGGGCTGACTCGGGGAAGGTGGCGATGATTCGCCAAGTGCCTTCACAAGTCTCATCCCCGCACTGGGTTCCAGTGTATTCGGTGGAGAAGTTGGCGATTCCTCTGTCGTTGGTAGTTTCGATGGCGAGGGACTCGTTGACCCAGTCCGTTCCGTTCCAATACTGGAAGATGAAGTGGACCGGCTGGCCGGCAACTGAAGCCTCGATGCGGTTTCTCAGGACCGCCACCGAGCCGTGAATCTCTTCACCCGGCTGGTAGCCGTTGATGCGCTCCCACGGGTCATTGAACTGCATGTCCACCTTGGAGCGCACCAGCACGAGAATATCCATTGATGAGCCGTTGAGAACCGCTGAAGTCTCCTTCTCACAACCCTTGGAGACATCTCTGTCAGGTTCGTATGAGAGACGCAGTATTCTGAATCCTTCCAACTCGTTGCCCATCGGCTCCACACCCTTGCGCGAGGGGTTCTGCTCAGGGTCACCACTGAACCAGCGGATTGCACCATCCTCATCGTCGGTGAAGGCGGTGGCGATTGGCCTCGTGTTCTGGTCGGGGTTGAGATAGATGTTGATGCACCTGCCGCCAATCGGCTGACCGTTTGACTGTTTCAGGAACGCCTCGATGTGGAACGACTCCTTCAGATAGAGGACCGGATAACTGGTTCCGTTGGAGAAGGTGTAGCGGTCGACATCGGTCTGGTATGGCCCCACTTCCGTGACTTCGAGAGTTGAGTTGGAAAAGACTGGGAAGAGATGGGTCACTGACGAGTTCTTGTAGCGCTGTCTGTCGTTGTTCTCCCAAGCGTTGTAGTCGATTGTGACGCGCGCCTGGCCTGCAAGCACGCCCTGCAGTGGACAGGTCACCTCGAAATATCCAGCCACATCCGTAGCCCCGGGGTTACATGTGACTGGCCCAGTAGTGCTCCCCTGCATCTCGTAGTAGACTCGTATCTGACGGTTGGTCAGGTTGCTTCCGAGTTCGTCGAGAAGAGTTCCCGTCACCACCATCGGCTTCTCGATGACCTCGCCCGTGTTGGGGTCGGTCTCCGAGGTGTAGACGATTTGTTGGTCGACGTCCAAGACCGTCCTTCCTATCATGGCGAATCCTTCGACATCCGAGCGTAGCACTCGGCGGAAGTGGTCGTTGCCGGGCTGATTGGTGCATGGGTCCCACTGTCCGGGGAGTGAGAGGTGGTATTCCTCAAGTGGTATCTCGCACCCTTCGTTGGGGAGGTTCTCATTGAATCGCAGAATCACATTCACCGGTCCGAATCCTTCGGGGAGGAAAGATGCTGGGTCCTGCCTCAATGCCTGTGGGTCGAGGGAGCGTTCGTAGTGAATCACACCAGCGTTTGGTACAAGTGTCGCCACCACCTGCCGATGCGGTATGTTCTCGAAGTCCATACCCTCGAAAATGACCGATACATTTCCTGAGGATTCTCCTGAAAGTGAATCTCCGAGGTCGCGCAGTCCCGGTGTCCTGTTGTCGTCAGTCACCTGAGCCGTGAATTCCCACACATCGCCGCTCTCACAGATGTTCGCCCCGGCGCATTCCGCACTGATGAGGTTGATGTAAGTCTGTGAAACCACCCAGAACTCCTGTGTCACCGATGTGCCCTTGAGTAGGGGGTCTCCGGGGAAGTCGAAGGTCATGGTGAAGTTGCCGAGTTGGTGTTCAGCTGAGATGTTCAGTGGAATCTTGAAGATGCCATTGGAATCGGTCTCTGATGAGTTCATCTCTCCAGTCGCCGACCAAGTCCAGTTGACGGCCACGTTCTTGACCGGACGGAGGGCGTTGTCCACCAGCCTCGCTTCCACGGAGGAGTTGGTGTTGCGGTAGAGGCGAGGTATGGTGTTCAGTTCGAAGTCGGTGGTACCGACTACAGTGATGTTGACATAGGCTCCTGTGGGAGCGAGAACCGTCGTCTGATTGCCGGTGAAATAGTAGTGCGAGTTGGTGAAATCTACTCTCACACCGTAGGTGGATGCTGCGTACTGACTGTACCATGACCAGTTGTAGTTGAAGACCGCCTCATTACCCATCATCGTCGGACGGCGGGCGTATCCGGTCTCCTGTGAGCCTTGGAATATGCCGTTGTGGTCGAGGTCGACCTGCAGAGCCATCGGGTCTTGGTCCCATGGATGCATTGTACGATTCGATACATTTCCGATGACCGTGAATGTCTCTCCCGTATCCATCTCGGGGATGATCTCACATCTCACCGCACTATCAGGGTCCGTCGGAGTGACCGGCCCACAGGGTGGAACATCAAAGTCAGCACCGTTCTGCATGGTGATGTACCAATGGGTGCCGTTGTGGTTGATGAACGGCCGCAGGCGAGCCGCCTCATCCTGAAGCGAAGCCTTCACTCCATCCCATTCGATGGGCCACGGTTTGCCGATGCTGGCGCTGTTGAAGTCGGTTCCAGCAGCAGCCAGTCCCGGTCCGAGATAGAGCGCTCTCCACGCTCCGAAACTCGAACCGGTGAAGACGGTGGCATCCCAGAAGTAGACCGGATTGTCGGCTGAGATGATTATCTCCGCTTCGACATACATACGGTGCATCGCCTTCATCGTGAACATGTCTGTCTCATCACCTACAAGGTATGGGAATGGCCATTCACTGCCGGCAAGAGATGGGTCGACTCTGCCGATGAAGTTGTAGTCTCCGACCGGCAGTGAGGTCGTCGTGTAATTGTACACACCTTGGATGACATGGGTCTTGGAGGCGTTGTCCCAGATGACCCTCTCATATCCACCAGGGAGCATTCCGGGGCCATTGTCCATGGTCGAGTTCCACACCACCTGTTCCCATATTCCGGCATTACCGTTGGCCTGTACGAATGTCAGTGAGCACCAGCCGTTGGTGTCGGTGCGATACCCCATTCCGTAGCCAGTGAAGTTGGTCGGTGAAGAGCGGTTTCCGAACGGACCACCTGAGACTTCGAAGGTGATTGGTGCATGTTTGATTCTCTTGTCGAAGAAACCGCGGTCCCAATCAGCGGAATAGTGTGCCTTGAAATCAAGCCATAGTGGTTGCTCGTCGCTTCTGAAATAGAACCACGCCACATAATCAACAGTCAGGTTGGCCTTCACGCCCACCGACTTCGGTATCGATGAGGCGCCATCATGAATGAACATCTCAGTCACTTCAGCGGTCACTGTGTAGGTGGTGTTGTCGCCCACATGGATATCCTCCGGATAGAGGAACTGCCCCACTTCGAAGAACCCATAGTCGTTGGTCAGAACATCGATTGTCTCAAGAGCGGTCGTCCCATTGTCCGTCCACACGATACTGACGCGCACGGGGAGTTGGGGTGCTGCCTCGAATTGTGAAGTGGACATGTTGAGCCATTCGACCCATCCCCTGAACAGGGCTGGGCTGGAGGCGTCCATCCACAGGTCGTCAGGCAAACTCACATTGACTCTTGTGGGAATCTTGTCGTTCTTGTCCATCATGCAGTCGTTATCATGGTCCCAATCCGATGAGAGGGAGCCGTTGTAGCACGGGTAGGAGTTGGAACCCTCTTCGAGCACATCGTAATCGTTGTCCACATGGGTGTCGTTGTCATCGTCGTCGTCGATTACGTCGGGGCCGGTGGAGGAATTGAGTGGGTTGGCGATTCCTTCGCCGTTTCCGTAGTCGTCGTGGTCCCACGGATTGGTCGACTCTCGGCCATATCGGGTCGGCCAGAGAAGAATCTCGTCTCTGTCCTTCATGCCGTCCTCATCGTCGTCCTCATCCTCGTCATCGCGCTGACCGTCGTTGTCGTGGTCCCACGGAGAGACGAGAGGTGTTGGGCCAGCGAGTTCCTGGGCGTTGGTGCGGCCGTCGCCGTCCCAATCATCGTCGCCCCAGTTGGGTATTCCGTCATTGTCGTGGTCCCAGATGAACTGTTCCTCGCCTGAGAAGCAGCCGGGCGTCGCTTCCTGAGCGACGTCGGAGTTTCCGTCGTTATCGTCATCCCAATCCTCGCCGTCGGGTACGCCATCGTTGTCATTGTCGACATCGTAGTATTCGGGGAAGAGGAGGCCTTGGCCCATCACCCCCTTGTCCCATACCGCCTGATACCAGCCATCTCCATCGGGGTCGGAATCCTGACCGTCATCATCGTTGTCGACACAGTTGATGCCGGTGAAGAAGTTGCCAGGTGGCTGGGTGCCGGCATCATCATCGAGGTCGTTGTTGGTATCGACCTCGAAGAAATCCCAAATTCCATCATTGTCGTCATCAACATCCCACAGGTCGTAGATAGCGTCGAAATCGTCGTCGAGGTCGGCGGTATCGTTGAACATACAGGTCGGGTCGATGATGGTACCATTCAGATTGAGTGGTTGGCCACAGTCATCGTCGGGGTCAACCTCATCATCGAGATGGTCGGCGAACTCGTCGGGGAAGAAGTTGCCGTTGGTGTCCTGATTCCAACTGAACAAACCCCACTTGAGGCCGAGCCAAGCGGTGAACAGTTCGCGGTTGTGGTCGAGAGCTGAATAGTTGGATGAGGCGAACACCATGGTGCCCCACTCATAGTGGTAACACTGTGAATTGCACATCCAGTTCTGGGCCGAGTTCGCCCCATCGTACGGTCCATCGGAGTATGATGCATCGGGTCTGGTCGAGTACGGCACGCCGATTTGCGCCCCGAAACCGTTCAGTGGGTAGCCGTATTGAAGAGCGTATTCGTATCCGCAGACCAAACCGGTCGAGGCGACCCCACTCGCCTGTTGTGGTTGAATGATGAAGCCGCACTGGCCAAAGTCCACGGTTCCCCCCATCTTCGGGTCATCGACATCGAGTATTCCGTCGTTGCCTTCATCTTGGTCCCACCAATTGGGCATGCCGTCAGCATCTTGGTCAATATCCAATCCATTCTGTAGCGTGTCACCATCGCCATCGATGTCCCACTTGTTGTCACCATTCCACGATGACCAGCGCGAGAGGAAAATCCACCAGAACTCCGGTACGACTCCCGAGGTCGGTGGGTTGGTCGTACCGTCGAATCCGTTGTAGTTTAGGATGAAGTTCTGTGAGGTGGTGAACGGATTGAACAGGAAAGTCATGTTCCAGTGGTCAGTGACGTTGTCCGTGTAGCGTGATGAGTCACCGCTGCCGTCGAGGTCGTCTCCATCTCCCAGTGGATACCAAGAACGGTAGAAACTGTCAGTGGTGTCCTGGTCGACCACACCACAATTCCCGTCATCAGGGTCGAAGAGGTCGGCTATGCCATCGTTGTCGTCATCCCAGTCCTCGTCGTTCTGTAGCCCATCTCCATCAACATCCGTGTCGATGTCATTGGGTCCGTCGTCGCGGTAACGGCTACCATTCAACTGGTGAATGTCGTTGTCATTGTCGAGGTCACAGTCATCGTCGATGTCCATGAAATCGGGAATGCCGTCATTATCGTCATCAACATCCTCGTAATTCAGGATTCCATCGCCATCCCAATCGTTGTTTCCGGTGTACGACGCTCGCTCGGTTGTGCACAGAAGATTGGAGCCACCGGGGTTGCCGTCACCGTCTCCATCCACATTGGGGTCGTAGTTGGAGTTCCACTCACAGTTCCAGGTGTTGACCGTCGCTGTGGGGTGCAAGGGGTATGGGTCGACCTCATTCTCGAGACCGTCGTCGTCCAAGTCCCATGAGAGGTTGTTGGCGTTCCATCCCGGCTCAAAAAGTGGATTGTCGGGGTTGGCGGTTCCACCCATGTCGCTATCGAACCAGTCCCAAACATGGTCATAATCGAAGTCGATGGCGCGCCAGCGGTCGTTGTCGCTGTCCCAATCGTAATCGAGTTCGCAGTCGATACCCGCGACTCCGTCGGTGTCGCCACCCGGTGTCTGGTAAGGAGAAGTGTCGGTTCTGGTGTAGTCGTTCAAGCCGTCGCCGTTGACATCCAAGTCCCAGCACACATCGCGGATTCCATCATTGTCATCATCGGGGTCTGACATGTCGAAGATTCCGTCGTTGTCGTCATCCGCATCGACATTGTTCGGACTTCCATCATTGTCGCCGTCAGCATCCAAGAAGTTCGGGATGCCGTCGCCATCGAGGTCCCCATCGTGAATCGAGGTGAAGGCGGGATTGTTGGGATGGAAGAGTGCTTCCAAGGTAACGAAGTTGAGACCGCCGCTGTAGGTGCGATAGTCGGTATGTTGCCAGACCACGGCAGCGTCGAAGTTGCCTGTTGACTGCATGCTCGCAGTCACAGATGAGTCGTACGGATGTGCATCGTTCCAATCGAGAACTCCATCGTTGTCGTCATCGTCATCGAAGTAATCTCTATCACCGTCCGCATCGTTGTCACACGGCCATGAGAATTGGTCTATGCGGCCATCGTTGTCGTCATCCTCGTCATAACTCTCACGACCGGAGCCATCCATGTCCTCGTCAGGCACACCATCGTTGTCATGGTCCCACGGATTTTGGTCGACGCGGTAGCCAAACCCTACTGCTTGGTTGGTGGCTGGATGGATGACCGTCGCGTTCACATACCGGTCTGATGTCACATTGGTGGGGTCCGCTCCCTGATTCCAATCGATAGGCCCCTCAAGGATTCCGTCGTTGTCGTCGTCCCAATCCTCATGGTCGAGGATTCCATCATTGTCGTGGTCGAAGGGGTCGGTGGCGGCACAACCGTCAAACCGCTCGATGAGGTCATAGATGCCGTCATTGTCATCATCGAGGTCATCGAGGTCATTGATGCCGTCGTTGTCGTGGTCTTCGGTATTGGTCTCTTCGAGATGCAGACCGAAACTATCCCTCCTCAGGTCAATGAGAGAGGTGTCGGAAATCTTTCCGTAAAGCACACCGGGGTCTCCGTACTGTGGGTCCAACAGGGCAGGGTGCATCTCTTCACCCCACATGAATGGAGATGTGGCGGAGGACTCTCTCCAGTCTTGGTCGTAGGTTTGGATGGCCTTTCGCTCACCAATGACTCCGATTGACAACTCACCGGATTCTGAATCAGATTCAACCAGTTCATTCCACGGCAGAGATGCGAGAACGCTCATCAGCATCAGCATCACCATCGAAAACGCGGCCACGCCGCCGTCATTGCTCTCCACTCTTTCCTCTCTTTCCTTCAAGTCACATTTCGGCATCATATCACCCGTTGAAGCACCTCGCCACTCACGCTTGTTATATCAACGAGTCGGCGGCGATGTGCTCGGTTGTATCACACGATTAAATGAGTATCATCGCTGGTTCTGTCCACATCATCACGGTGAGTGGTTTGAACATCATTGATGTGTTGGAAAATATGGGTCAGAGACACCTTGCCCTGATAAAAAAAAAGGGTTGCGGCACCCCGGGGGCAGAGCCCCCTGAGGCGCCTGGCACCACTCCGCCGAAGCGGGTGGGGTCTTGAGTTGGTGGTGAGTATCAGACTCCTTGACGGTGGTTGGTGTTTCAGTTCTCGAAAACATCGAGGATGCCGTCGTTGTCGTCGTCATCGTCGAGGTGGTCGTCCAAGCCGTCGTTGTCGTGGTCGAACTGGCCGGTCAGGTCATTTCCATCGTTGTGCTCGTACCAGTCAGACAGGCCGTCGTTGTCGTCGTCCGTGTCCGTCTTGTCTTCAAGTCCATCGTTGTCGTGGTCATACCTGTAGCTGCCGGTTGCGCCGTCGAATTCGTCAACGTCGAGTATATCGTCGTTGTCGTCATCGTCGTCCACTCCGTCGTTCAAGCCGTCGTTGTCGTGGTCGCGCATGGCGCTGCTGCCATTCTCGTAGACATCGTTGTGGTTGTCGATACCATCGTTGTCGATGTCCATGTCGACATTGTCAGGGATCCCGTCGTTGTCATGGTCGTAGATGTTGGTGTTGGGGTCGCCGTCGTTGACTTCCTCTTGGTCGTCGATTCCGTCGCCATCATCATCGTTGTCTTCAGCATCGTTGATGCCGTCGTTGTCGTGGTCCTCTGGTGACGAGTCAATCACATCTGGGATGCCATCGTTGTCATCATCGGTGTCGATGTCGTCGGGAATACCGTCGCCGTCGTTGTCGTTCTCACCATTCTGTTCCTGGTTGTCGAGCTGTTGACCCTGCTGCTGGTCGGACTGCTGGCCCTGCTGGCCTTGTTGGCCGTTCTGGGTCTGGCCCTGCTGCTGCTGGTTCTGACCATTTTGGTTCTGGCCGTTCTGGTCCTGCTGTTGTTGCTGACCTTGCTGACCTCCCTGCTGACCACCCTGCTGCTGCTGACCCTGTCCATTGTCCTGCTGCTGGCCCTGCTGGCCCTGCTGGCCTTGCTGGCCTTGCTGGCCCTGCTGACCCTGCTGGCCTTGCTGGCCTTGCTGGCCCTGCTGGCCGGACTGCTGTCCTTGCTGGCCCTGCTGGCCCTGCTGGCCTTGCTGACCTTGCTGGCCTTGCTGACCTTGCTGGCCCTGCTGACCTTGCTGACCTTGCTGGCCCTGCTGACCTTGGCCCTGACCTTGGCCCTGACCTTGGCCTTGACCTTGGCCCTGACCTTGGCC
>CAYFFQ010000017.1:29992-45998 GCA_964342465.1 uncultured Candidatus Poseidoniales archaeon
CCCTGACCTTGGCCCTGACCTTGGCCTTGACCTTGGCCCTGACCTTGGCCTTGACTTTGCTGGTCAGACCCGCCGCCGCCAGAGGTGTCTCCGTCGCCGGAGCCATCCTGTGGCTGCTGGTAGTCTGGGTCGTAGGCGTCGGGAATTCCGTCGCCGTCAGAGTCAGAGTACTCTCCATCGTTCGGATCGTTCGGGAACGGGTCCGTCGAGTCCGGCCTTCCGTCGCCGTCAGTGTCCGCACTGTTGGGGTTGGTACCCCGTGCGTACTCTTGGGCGTTCGAGAGACCGTCACCGTCGGGGTCGCCGTTGGCGTCGCCACCGGAGTTCGGGTTGAGGCCGTTGGCCACCTCCCATCCGTCCGGCAGACCGTCCCCGTCGGTGTCTGCGTTCGTCATATCCGTTCCGTGCGATTGCTCTTCAGCGTTGGTCAGACCATCGCCGTCCCAGTCGGCCCCACCATCGGAGGGGTCGAGCGGGTCGGTTCCATCTCCCGATGCAGCTGCTGCTGACATCAGAATCATCAATAGTGCGACCAACACACTCAGGTTCTTTCGGTTCATTTCTTTCATTTCTCCTTTTTTTCAAATTGCAGAGAACCCGCTGTTCTCTCTTTCCAGGTCGGCCCCAGCGCGCTGGAACGACTGACTCTGGGAGTGCAGGTGTCTTTCAAAGCCGGCGGAGCGCCCGCTCCGCCCACCTTCCTCAACGACTTCAGGAACCGAGCGAACCGCCACCAAAACGGTGGACTGCGGGGCATTCATCCCCCAATTCAACCCGGTATTTCGAACTCTTTCAAACTCTCCTGATTCCACGCCGTCTCACTTATGTCGTTCAGGGAACCCGATGTTCCCTCTGAATCAACGGTTTCTGTGATACTATTTCAACGATTGGATACTAAGCATCACGACGGATAACAGTTATTCGGGGGTGAGTTTCGCCATCTGAGCCCGATACTTGGGGCCACCCAGAATGTACTGAATCGGGGCGGCGAGGGTGGCGACGACCATGACGACGAGCGAAGCGCGACCCCAGAGAGGAATACCGGCGAAGAAGAGCGTCCAGAGAGACCATCCCACGACCACCCAGAAGAGGGGGGCGAACCTCCTTCCCAACACCGTCATACGTTGTTTCACCAGAGCATCACTGTAGAGTTGAGGGGTTTCATCGGCAGTCGCATAACCGTGCTTCACACCGCAGCGCGCGCAGACGAGATAACGAGGGCCGTTCCCAGTGATGAAGTGCTCTTCCGGATAGACACTACGGCAGATTCGACAGGTCGCCATTCTCTAACCTCAGCCCTCTCGACCGAGCATCGGCTCTTCAACGCTTTGACCATCATATCTCATGGATAGGGTGAGGAAGTTGTCGATAATTCTCTCTCCATCTACACTACCTGCCGATTCGGGATGGAACTGAACACCCCACACCGGTAGTGAAGGATGGGTGAGGGCCATCACGAGTGATTCCGTTTCGCTGTCGGTTGCAATCACTTTCAGGGAATCGTTTCTCTTTGTCACCGCGAGAGAATGGTAACGCATCATCCTCATCTCACCTTCCAATCCGTCGAACAGGGAGTCCGATGTATGGGTGAGCAGGTCGGGAACACCATGAACCGGCCCGGTTGCAGATTCTGAAAGCCGCCATCCGGCGGCCTCGGCTAACGCCTGATGTCCGAGACAAACTCCGAGAAGTGGGATGTGTACTCCCTCACAATCGAGTATCTCCCCACTCACCGCAAGAGATGCCAACGCTTCTGTGAGGGGGGTATTCGCCGGCCGACCGGGTCCGGGCCCGAGCAGGATGTGGGTCGGCCTGACCGCTTCAAGCATCCTTCCGACATCTTCAACTCGGTCACTTCCCCTACCCTGAACCACGACAACGCTGGCTCCTGCTCTCGCCGCACAGTGGACGATGTTGTAGGAGAAAGAATCTAGATTGTCGATGAACAACAGTCTTGTCTCACCCTCTTGGCGCTTTCGGAGAGGGGGGTCGGTGGGTAACCAATGGGTCGGCTCCTCGGGTGATATGCAGGAGTTCACACCGCTTCTGAGCCGGTGATGCAGGGATGTGGTCGTATCATTCACATCGGGTACGGGGGATTTCTCCATCTCTCCGATAGCGATTCCGGTGTCAGAATCACCGCCCGCCGCCTCTATCAAGGCGTGCGACTTCCACTTGGCTTCCGTAACCTCATCGGCCGGATTTGATTCATAGACGAGGCCACCTCCGGCCTGAACCTTGGCCTGCCAATCGCCTTCGCGCCTCTGTCGCGCCTCGAGTGTTCGAATCAATATGTTCCAAGTCGAAGTGCCGCCTCGGATGTCGGTGATTCCAAGCGAACCGGTCCACGCTCGGCGCGGACCCGATTCCACTTCATCGATGGCGGCGATGGTCGCCGTTTTCGGGCACCCGGTGATGCTCCCGCCGGGGAAAAGTGCCTGAAGTGCATCCCAAATATCCATGTCACCCCTCAGGCGACCCGTGACATCACTGACCAGATGATGGACATTGGGATGTGATTCCACTCGCCAGTCACTCCATCGGACTGTTCCCACAGAACATACTTTGGACAGGTCGTTCCTCTCTAAGTCCACCAACATCATGTGTTCGCTCACCTCCTTTCGGCTGGCCGCCAATTCTCTCTTCAGGGCGTCATCTCTCTCTCGCACTCGGGCGCGCGGGCGGGTACCCTTGATTGGACGGGTGGACAATCCATCACCTCGCTTGCACAGGAGCAATTCCGGGGATGCGCTGACAAGAGCAAGATGGTGGTCGGGGGCGTGAAGCCAGCCGGAATATGGGGCTGGATTACTCCGCTGCAACCGCTTGAACACAGCCCAAGGTGACTGGATCTCACCCCGCCAGACCCGGCCATAATTGAGTTGATAGAACTCGCCTCTGTGGATGCCTGCCCTGACATCATCCACCACCTGCATGTGCTGTGCATCGCTCACTGATGATGAAAAGGAGGTGCATTCAACATGGGAATCCATGTCCTCGTGGCTGTTCAGCCACTCCTCCACCGCTAGACGCGTCTGGCTGAACCACTCATCGCCTCCAAGTGTCCTGAGAATCAATGTGCCCTGTTGTCTGTCGTGGACCAGCCAACGGTCACAACGTAGGAGAAGGCCATTCAACGCACCCTCAGGTGGGAGGTTGGATAGTCGTACAGGTTCAGTCCATTGGACCAAGTCGTAGGTGAGCAGCCCCGCAAACGCCCCAGGCATCGGCCCTTCCCCTGCACCCATGCCCTCGTCAGATAGGTCTGGAGGTCGAGGAAGAGAGCGGAGAGAGCCGGCAAGGTCAGAGGAGGATGATGTGGCCACATCTGTCCACACCTCACCATTCCACTCCTGCACATACCACTCACAAGGATGACTCGCCCCAGAAAGGTCAATCACTCCATGGAGGGCGGAACCGCTTGAGCGCGACGGTGTCTGCAGAACTGTGCTCGGTTGAATCTGAACGAAACGAGTCGTTGATGGACCGGCGATGCAGGTGAAGCGGGATTCCTCATCAATCGGGCCACCGGAGATGAGAGAGAGTTCGTCGGGGCCACCGTATCGGGAGGCGGTGAAACCGCAAAGTCGGTGCTGGCGCAGTCTCTCAAGCAGCGAGGGTGTGAAACCATCCCTGTCACCGACCGCCCAACTATGGGTTTCAATAACGACAACACCTCCCACTTGTCTGCCACAGTGGTGGAAAAAAAGGGGTTGATTCGAGGAGAATTGGTGTCACGAAATGCGGGTCTATCACGGCCCTGTTAGCGAAAATAGGGCATTCTGTAGGGTGGCTGGAAATCATGTCCTCACCTCAGAAATGTCATTCCACGACTCAGCCACCACGCGGGCGAATATGGCTCGGCAGGTTTCAGCGAATCTGCTCGAGCCGTCACCTACCACCTGACCGTCGAGTTCTGTCACCATCACCACTCCTACGCCAGTGCCGACCACCAGCAGAGACTTCGCTCGGCCGACCATGCTCGCTGTCACCCTTCCACAAGTTGTGGGGATTCCCTCTTCCAAGAGGTGGGGGGTCATCATGTTCAGAGATATCGACTCCACGGCTCCTGATTCGGGGGTTGGAAACCAGGCGACACCGTCATCATCGAGGAGAACGGGTGTCGCCGATTGAGCGTCCACCACCGCCCCGTCATGGACGAGAAGAGCGATGGCGCAGCCACGCTCGGCGGCGATTTTCGAGGCGTCATGATATGGTTGCCATTCCCCATGTTTGCATCCTGTGAAGTCTTTGGACCAACGGGGTGCGGGGAGCGCCGTGGCCGTCGAGGTGTGCAATCCGTCCTTCATGACCTTCAGGTGTTTTGAAAGTGGTTTGGCACGACACTCAGCGAGCATCTCTCCTTGTCCGTCAAGGCTCAACCTCACAAGCAGAGTCTCGGGAGATTCCGAGTTGAGGGAGTTTTTGTCAAAAGCGTGCAACAATGCTGCGACCGCCTTCGGTTGAGCATCTTCGGGCCATGAAATTCCCAATCGTCTTGCGTGGGACTCCAGCCGGCTGAGATGGGCGGCGAAGTTGACGACGCTGGTCAATCCGTTCCACCGCATGGTGGTGAATGCCAAGTCAGATGCCTCTCCCACCTCTTTCCCCAATGTGGGTGTGTTCGGTTTTCAGCAATGAAACCTGCCCACATCCATCCGAGGTGATGGTGGCGTGAGGGAATGGTGGCGTGAGGTGATGGTGGCGTGAGGTGATGGTGGCGTGAGGTGATGGTGGCGTGAGGTGATGGTGGCGTGAGGGAATGATGGGTCGAGGGAATGATGGACCGAGTAGATTCAGGTCAACCACCCGCGCAGATGGAGAACGAGATTCGTTTTCATTTGAGTTGTCAATTCTCACGAAGGTTCTCTTCCTCCGGCAGTGGAAAGGAGTGGTCCAAATCCACTCGATACCCGCTAAATCCCTCTGCGCCGCTTCCCTTCAGAGAAGGTCGTCTACCAGTGAGTCCAACACTGCATCCCCACTGGAAGGGCGGGAAACCGGTTCATCGAACAGGTCTGTCGATATCTCAGCCAATCTGCGGCTGGCATCGCTCGCTGCCGCGGCTGAGAAATCGCCTGAATGTGCGGCATCGCTCGCTGCTGATGGCGGCTGGGAATAGTCGCTCGCTGCTGAGGGTGGCTGGTCGTTCTCATCAGCGGATATCTGAGCAGCAGCGGGAAGCAATGTGCCAGCAAGGTCGACAGACGGCCCCAAGCCGTCATCGTCACCCCAATCCTCCTGTTGAGGCAGACCCCAGACTGCCTGAGCCATATCCCACGCATCCTTTCTCGAGCGTGCTCTTCGGGCGCGCACCGCCAACAGAAGCACTGTCAGTATGGCCATTGAGAGGAGAATAGTCAGCATGGTGTTGATGTCAATGAGGTCGAACAGGTTGGTGGCTGCTTCTCCATCGCTGTTCTGGTCGTCTCCGATACTCTCCGGGGCCTTGTATGGCTTAACCTCCCGCACCTGCACGAGATGCTTCCAATTCTCTCCGTCAAATGCTGTGACGGTGATGAACCAATGGGTGGAATTGTCGTATTGTGCGGTCTCGTTG
The DNA here is from genome assembly GCA_964342465.1 of uncultured Candidatus Poseidoniales archaeon. Taxonomy (GTDB): domain Archaea; phylum Thermoplasmatota; class Poseidoniia; order Poseidoniales; family Thalassarchaeaceae; genus MGIIb-Q1. Next base: position 35,553 of record CAYFFQ010000017.1, read on the forward strand.
AACTCCTCCAAAGACCAGAAGGTGCCTATTATTCCGCCCTTGGCGAGGTTCGCCTCATCGGTGTTTTCGAATCTCTGGTCGCTGACATATATCCGATAACTGCGGATGTCGGTTCGGCTGAGCGCAGACCACTCTATCTCGATGGCGGTACCGTGGGTGTTCCAAGTGGCTGTGAAATCGACATCGGGGAGATGCCCACCGGGGTCATCTCCGGAGTTGTCGACGGCGCGGCCGGTGCCGACATTCAACTCTGTTGTGTATGAGTTTCCAGATGTATCCACCGGAACGACCGCGACATGGATGGGCAGCCCCGACATGAGAGCCTCTCCTCCATCTATCTCAGTGAGAATAATTGGTTGGGAGACGGTTCTATCGAGAATCATCACAGGTTGTCGGTGGGCGACGCTGGTGAATCCGATAATGTCGGCGTACACCTCGTAGTGGTCGATGTCGCTGGCATCGCTCGGGGTGAACTCGACATAGACCGCAGTGCCGTTGTCACCCGGTACATCGGTCACTTTGGGCCTGTCCAATCTGTCCGGAGCGATTATGTCATCGCGATTGTCTATAGGTGTCACCACGACTGAGGGCAGAGATGTGAGGAATGCTGCATCATAGATGTCGTGGATGGTCACTGTGACCGACAGAGGTACATTCGGCCGAATATCGTCCGGTTGGGAGGTCTCCACACTGTTGCCATCATACAACGCCTTGTCGATTGATACCGACAATGTTCCATCGCTGCCCATCGGATGTTGGATGTTGATTCGCACTGCACCGCAGGCGGTCACATCATCCTTGCACTTCGCCCATGTTGCGGCGAGGTCTTCGACTGGCTGGCTGCTCGCCCACACCACATAATATCCGAAATCGTCGACTTCAGAGGCATTCCAAGATACATCAACCGCACCACCGAGGTCATCGGGGTGGTCCCATGCGGAGAGGTTTTCCACTCTTGGGGGCGGGTCTGCACCACGCTGGTTCTTCTCCGGAGCAACCTTGACCACCGTCACGTTGGAGAGGTCGCCATTCCCCCACGCATCGTAGGCGACCACCGTCACCCAGTAGAGTGTGTTGTCGACCAGCGGCACCCCTTCCCAATCAGAGATTATCGTCTTGTTGGTCTCACAGTCCGGAACTATCGATGCCACTCCGAAATCCAGCGCATCGGTGGGTGTGGATTCCTCGGCGGTCGACGGGCGGATGAGGATGGTGTGCCAGGCACAATCGTCCTCTCCGTTCGGGTTCCATTCCACCGTGATCCGGCCGCCGCCATCATCCGGTGTGTCATAGGCGACGATATCTTGCACCGGCGCCGGTGGGATGCCGTCATCGATTCCACCGACCGGAACAACAGGGCCGATTACGGTGGCGTTCGCTGGGTCGTGTTGCTGTGTCTGGTCGACACAGGTCAGAGCCACCCAATACGGTCTGCCCATCTCGAGTTGCAGCACCGTGCTGTTGGCGAGAGCATTGATGTCCTCTATCTCAGTGGTCAGCCCGACAGCGTTGAAAATCTCCTGTGTAGAGACCCACACCCTAGTTCCAGCATGGTCCTTCGCAGTACACTTCGCCCATTCGACATAGAGGTCACCATCAGCCCCTCCTTCGGCAGGTCCTCCATCCGCCCATTCTGGTGGATTTGGTATCTCGTCGGTCGCCGCGGCAGGGCCGATTATCGGGGAGGGTTCACCCAGTGTGCCATCGTCGTATTCTATGAGAGCGAGGGCATAGATGTCAACTCCGTCCTGAATCGGTTGTCCGTTGACAGTGGTTATCTCGGCGATTGTCGTCGCCCACACCGGAACGCGCGCATCGGGAGTTCTGGTGGCAAGGTCCTGAGCAGTGGGGAGGCTGCTCCAGTTCCCCTCATTCAGATAGATGTGATATGCTGCCCAGCCGTGGTCTTGACTAGGAGTCCACTCAGCGATGAGAACTCCGCCGCCGTCATCTGGCCGGTCATAGAGATCGAGGACCTCGATCGGAGATTCCGAACGAGTCCAATCATATTCTATTCTCACCTCGATAGAGCCGTTCAGTGGACTCTTGAGATTGATGTGCAGGTCTCTTCCAGCCTGTGTCAGGGTGCCTCGCCTCGCGGCGAGACTGAAATCTTCGGCGAGGTTGGGATTAAGGTCGGTCAGATTCCACGTGCCTGAATAGTTCAGATTGTGGCTTGAAAGCCAAACCGCAGCGCCATCAACCGGACTTGAGAGAGTCAATGGCTGTTGATGAATCGGTATTCCGCTCGGTGCGGCGCTGTTGGCAATCGCTGGTGTCGACATCGGGGACGAGGGGTCTATCAACGAGATGCGCTTACCCGGCGCCGTCGAGTTGGTGATATCCCATGATGTTCCCAACAGGGTGGCTGTGAGTGGGTCCGCTCTCCGCATCACCTCGCGGTCAACCGGCAGGAAAGCCGGTGCGGGGCCATAGCCATACACTCCATCGTCTGAAGTCGTCAGCCACACACCTGTGGCTCCGACCCAGCCACCACTCAGTTGCATGATGTATTCCGAATTGATGACTGAGTGAGAGGCGGTGGATAGTTCCACGCGGTCCACACCTCCTTGGGACAACGCCAGCAGCGTCGTACCGTCACTGACCAATTCTTGGATTGGCCACGAACTGAATGCCCAAGAGGGGCTGCCAGCCTCCATGCTGTTGGAACCGGCGTTCCAATGGACAAGAGGTTCTTCGTCCGTCGCCACATGAACTCCCCACCAGTCCGCCGAAATCGCTCTGACATCGTTGGAAGGCAGCATATCGACCTGATACTGCTGTGTGGCGTACATCCCAGTGAGGGAATAGGCGGTTGCGCCAGGTCTCGTCGGACCCTCCCCATTGTGCGAGAGGAAGAGGGTGCGGTTGTAGGTGATCGTCTGATTCCCTGAGACGACTGTGGTCATCGGTGCGTAGGCGATGTCGTTGACCCTTGTGCCGACCAAACCGGTGGTCCTGTCCTCGACGAGTGTGACGGTCTCACTGACGGTATCCCAAACCACCAATCCGGAGGGGGTTGCGAGAAGCAGGTCGCTACCCTCCACCCAGATTTTCTGCACAATTGGGCTCGGCAGTCCGTCCTGAGTGGTCACCGAATCATCCCATTCATCGCTGGTGACGTTCCATACACCGATTCCTCCGTAGGTCGAGACCCAGATTCTGTTGTCATATTCGACGAAGTCGCGCACTATGTTAGATGGCAGACCGGCAATCAGAGAGCCGTCGGTCCAAGTGGCGGTCGTCATGTTGTAGACTTGGAAGCCTGCCGACGTCGTCGTAGTACCCATCAATCCGATTACTAAGTCGTCGCCGGAATGATACAACCCATGCATCTGATTGTGAAGGGCGGCCGGAGTACCTGAAATCAATCCCGAAGTCAGGTTGACGGAGTAGAGGCCGAATGATGTGGTCACCCACAGGTCGTTGTTGATAGGCTCTATCTCATTGATGATGTTCCACACAAACGGATAGGCATCGACCCACTCTATCGTGCCGTTCGGCAGCAGACTTCCCCTGAGAATCGAAGAGGCAGAGTATTGTTGTGAATCTTCAGCACATGTGACCCATACATCATTTCCTCTGAAGGTGATGTCGAGCATCCTTCCTGATGAGAGGCCAGAGAGGATGTCAACTGCCCCTTTGTGCAATCCTGTTGAATTCAGTATGTCAATTCGATTGTAACCGGAATCGCCGCCGGGCCTTCCAATCAACCAATCCACCTGACTGCTGTTGGACGGAACTATCTCCATGCTGGAACCTTGCGTTCCGACATCGATCTGAATCCCACTTCCGAGCTGACCACCATTGGCGGGAATGCGTGAAATGCCGCCGGAGCCACCTCCTTCATCGGTGTGTGAAATCATCAAAACTCCATCATGCCAACGCATTCCATCCGGGAATACCTGGTCGGGGAGGATGCCGTTCGCCGTCTCCGAGATGGTGGAGAGGAAATTGCCGTTGGTGTTGCCTTGGTTGCGGTACTGGAATCTGGTTATTCCCACATCATTCATCTCGAATCCGACATATACGACATCGCCTGTCTCATCACAAGCGAGTGCCACTGGGTCATCGTCAGCCAGCCCCGCGTTCCCTTGACCCCCACCTTGGTTCCACTGGCCCAACCACTGCTGATTAGCGAGGTTATAACGCGCCACACCGCCCTGTGTTCCCCAAGAGAGGTAGCGGGCCATCGCCACATGTAGCACATTGTTGCACACCTCCATGGAGAAACCGAATCCCTCGGGGATATTGCCACTACCCGCTTCCCATGTCGTCCACGCGTTGGTTGTGCCGTTCTGTCTGAAGATGCGACTATTACGGTTCCATCCGCTGTTCGCCATCGTCGTATACCACAGGTCATCACCGACTATCTCGATGTCGAAAATCGTGTCCTCAGAGTTTGGTGGAAGTCCATTGCCTGGAGTCAGCGTAGTGGCCCATGTGTCATTGTACATGTCATAGCGGGCGATTCCGTCATAGGTGGCGAAATGGATGAGTCCCTTATACAGGTTGATGGAGCGAATCGGTCCCTGAATGACCGAGTCGTCCCATTCATTGAGCAGGTTTCCGTTGTAGTCGAATTGGCGGTGAACCTTCTCCCCATAGGATGCGAAGATGTGGCACCACTGTGGGTTGAGCGGTTCACACTCACCCGCATAGACAGAATTGACTCGCAGAATACTGCCAGTCGCTTCGAGATTGGTTCCCCAAGTGTCGTTGGCATGGTCATAGCGCACGATGCTTCCAGCATCGAGACCCCACCAACCAGAAGGAGCTACGCCAATCCAAAGCATACCGTCTGGCCCCTCGCCCATACCGTAGACGAGTCCTGATTGGCTTATCTGCTGACCAGCATCGAGAGTCGACATCGTCGTCATGGTGTTGATGTTGTAACGGTAGATGTTGTCGTTGGAAGAAGTGCCCCATCTCTCCTCCGAGTAATAGAGAACATCGCCGATGATGACCAACTCGCCGGGCGCGTTCTGTCCGTTCACCCTCGAGAATGAGTTGAGCATGGTTCTGTTGACAAGGTCGATGAGACGGATTCCGAAGTCACCGCCGACCCATATTCTGTGCGGTTGACGGTCTGGAATCAGCGCCGTGACGCGGTTGTCCGTGATGAGATTGTTGGAATTGGATGAGTCCCACACCTGTAACCAGATGTCATTGATTCGGTCGTATCGCGCCACGCCTATTCCGTCAAGTCCGATGTAGACAACGTCATCGTATTCATAGGTCAGGGCGTTCCATGTCGCTTCACCCGCCTCCCACACTTCAACGACTGTTCCATTGACCACATCGATGATTCCCGCCCCGTAGTTGGTACCAGCATAAAGGTGTCCATTGGAAAGGAGGTCCACTGCATAGACCCATGAAGAGGGTAGTCCCTCAGGGCTTGAGTAGTAGTTCCAGCAGTCCTGTCTCTGGAGGTTGGATAGAAGATACTGACAAGCGCCGGCGTTAGTGCCGGCGTAGAGATAGGTTGAGTCGGATGTCAGGTCATAGAATGCGGATGGACTCCATCCACCCCCCGGTGTAATGTGGCTCCAATGGCTGCCGTCCCATCGGTCGGCGCCATCGGCAGTTCCCACCCAGATGTCACCGGTGGCGTCGATGTGAAGTGAAAAGACTCCATTATCAGAAAGACCGTTACCCCCTCTGGTCGCCTGCCATGTGTCCACCACATCACCTGAGACTCGGTCGAAGATGAGGACGCCATACCCATACATTCCGAGGTACATCTGTGAACCATCTGTCTCGACAGGCATGTAGGAGACATCATCCATCCCAGTAGACCGCCACGGTGAGAGTAGGGTATCATTGGTGATGTCGATTCTCAGCACCCCCTGGTCGGAGGCGATGTAGGCGGTCGAGGAGCGGGCGGCCACGCCTCTGACATGGTTGGAGAAGGCATCCGACCTTCCAGTAGACCATGATGAGGAGACTAGGCCGATGTTGGTGTCGACCAATGTCACGCCTGCGGCCGAATGACCGACGACGAGCGTGTTGGTGGAGAGGTCAAAGGCGAGGTCGTCGGCATCATTGGAATTGAGATTGGCACCTGTCGTCAGGTGAGCCATCAGTGTGCCGTTGAGGGCGAACCGATAGAGACCATCATCGCTGGTGCCCACCCATACCGATGAATGGTCACTGTCAATCGCTTGATTGACGGTTCCGGTTGTAATCGGGGTCAGCCAGCGATTGGTTGTCTTATCAAACCGGTCGATGACATCATCTCCAGCGACCCATACAACATCTCCCACCTCGACCACATCGTGCATCACCGGTGAAGTAGGACCAGAGGCGAGGAGCATCGTCGAGGAGTGTGTCGGTGGGTTGGCTTCCACCATCAGAGCGAGGGCCCCGCTCCCATCTCCGACGAGAACGGTGTCAGTGGCCGGTGCGCGCGAGCCACCGGCCGCCCATGCGACAAGGTCGAGCCCACCCCTCTCCAATCCGACGGATGAGAGGGAGCGACTGGTGCCGAAGGCCCCCATGGTGATGTTGTAGAGATGAATGGTTTCACCTGCGAGTATCTGCAGCCACTCTCCACCGATGGCCATTCCCATTACTTCATTGGAGTTCAACCAGTTGCCGGTGTTCCATGTCGCCAACCATGAGTTCGTGGCTACATTGTATCGAACTATCCCTGCATCCGCTAGACCTACCATCAACACTCCATTCACAAGTTGCAGTTGCACCACATCATCACTCGGTAGGGAGTTCTGGGTGTCCCAAGGGGTGAGCCAACTCGATGTCTGGGTGTCGTAGCGCATCACTCCTCCACCCAAGGTGGCGAGATAGACGATGCCATTGACTTCGAGAATGTCAGTAGCATAATCATCACCCGCATGCGGATTTGCCGGCACCGCCTGACCGACTGCCACGAGGTCTGCTGTATTCGTCGCCGCCCATACAGTGCCGCCGGAATCGACTTGCATGGCGGTTGCGAATCCGCCAGTGGTGTTGAGAATTGATACAAGTGAAGCGGGCGGAGTGGTTTCATCCGAATCATCAAGAGACCAAGCACGAATCTGTCGATTGTTGTCGTCCACGGCAACGAGTAACATCCCATTCGCCTCATCGACTACCATGGTGGTGGCGCCGGTGATGTTCTCAGCCAACTCGATGACTGGTGGATTGTTGGTGGCATCGAGTTGAATCACCGTTTCTCCGACCAGCAGGTAAAGTCTCCCGTCGGTAGGATGGGTCGCAGCCGCCGAGATATCGAGGTCGATAGGGTAGAGAGCGACGAAGGTGTCTGCGGGACGCAACGCCTCAATGACGAGGTCGCTGATCTCCGCACCACCGGGAACCAACCATGAGGCGCCGGCATCCGAATTCGGAGTCAGGCGGGATGAATGTGGGTCAGAACCCATCAAATCATTCTGTTGGCCAAACCCCCCGAGGCCGCGCCAATCCATGATGGCGGTCTGTGTATCCTGAAAGAGCATCTGTGGTTGTTCTATCCATGTACCGTTGCTCCCGTTCACACGCACCTCAAAAGTCAAGTTTGCTATCTCTGCGCCAGGGGCGAGATTGAGATGGAGGTCGGCTTCAGCAGGGACTCCGCTCGCAGGGTCTGCACCGGTGGCATCCAGTCTCAGCCAGCCACTGTCATTGTGGCCGCCCGAGCCCCAATCAGAAATCACGGACAGATGGGCATCGGCCGGCATGGAAAGGGTTGGCGAGAGTGAGGATAGGAGCATCAGCCCGACCAGCAAAACGGCTTGGTGTCTCATCGGCATGCGATTCATGGCCGCAACGCTCTCTGCCTCACTTATCAATGAAATGGCTTCATGGACAAGCATGTATACTTCGTATACACCCAACGAAAAGAATGGAATCCCACATCTTTCAATTGGGGTAATGCACATATCATAGTGGTGGGCCGGCTGTAATACCGAGTCGGGGATGGGTAACCGGTGAAAGACAGAAGGATGCGCCGCGATGCGCTTGATTACCACGCTGCAAAACCGTTTGGAAAGATGAAGACGGTTCCAACGAAACCGCACGCCACCCAACGTGACCTCTCACTCGCCTATTCTCCAGGGGTGGCTTTTCCTTGCCTTGAGATAGAGAAGATTCCGAACAACGCCTACCGCTATACTTCCAAGGGAAATCTAGTCGCCGTCATAACCAATGGAACTGCCGTATTGGGGCTCGGTGACATCGGCCCATTAGCCAGCAAACCGGTGATGGAAGGCAAGGGTCTCCTGTTCAAGGCGTTTGCAGACATCGATGTGTTTGACATCGAGGTGGATGAGAAAAATGTGGATGCATTCGTAGAGACGGTGAAAAGAATCGCCCCGACCTTCGGTGGCATCAATCTTGAAGACATCAAAGCGCCGGAATGCTTCGAAATCGAGCGCCGGTTGGTGGAAGAACTCGACATTCCCGTCATGCACGATGACCAACACGGTACCGCGATTATCTCCGGAGCCGCGCTACTGAACTCATTGGAGTTGGTCGGCAAGAACATCGGTGAAGTGAATGTCGTTGTCGCCGGTGCCGGTGCCTCGGCAATATCCTGTGCCGACCATTGGGTCCACCTCGGCGTCGACATAAGAAAAATCAAGATGGTCGACTCGCAGGGCATCATCACCAAGACTCGGTTGGATGCAAATCGGTTGTCAAAGGAGAAGGCGCGTTTCGCCCACGACTGTGATGAGGGAGACCTCGCAGCAGCGATGGTCGGCACTGATGTCTTCCTCGGTCTTTCCAAGGGTGGAATCGTGTCGCCCGATATGCTACGCAGCATGGCTGAACATCCCATCGTCTTCGCTCTGGCCAATCCAGAACCGGAGATTATGCCCGATGTGGCGAAGGCGGCAAGAGGTGATGCCATCATCGCCTCGGGCCGCTCGGACTACGCCAATCAGGTGAACAACGTCCTCGGTTTTCCCTACATCTTCCGCGGAGCACTCGACTGCATGGCTCGGAAAATAACCCCTTCGATGCGGATGGCCGCCACTCAGGCGTTGGCCGAGTTGGCGAAAGAAGCCGTTCCAGAAGAAGTCAGCAAGGCATACGGATTGGAGCACATCACCTTTGGAGAGGACTACATCATACCCAAACCGTTCGACAAGAGGGTTCTCGTCTGGGTCGCCTCGGCAGTAGCCGAGGCGGCGGTCCAAGCCGGAGTCGCTGGAATCTCGCCCACTGATTTCGATATCATTGATTATAGAGAGGAACTGGAAGCAAGACTCGGTCTGACCCATTCAGTCATGCGCAGTGTGATGAACCGCGCCAAAGGCAGCAAGAAGCGTATCGTCTTCCCCGAAGGAGATGAGCCTCATGTTCTCAAGGCGGCCTACGAACTGGCCCATGAGGGCATCTGCGAACCTATTCTCCTCGGCCGCCCAGAGGCCATTCAGGCCCTCAAAGATGAGTTCAGTCTCGAGTTCGAATGTGAAGTCATCAACCCAATCCTTGACCCACGCAGGAAGGGTGAATACCGTGATGCGCTTTTCGAGAAGAGGTGTAGGAAGGGATTGACGGTTGTCGATGCCCAGAGAATGCTCAAATCGCGTACCTACTTCGCTGCTATGATGGTGGAACTCGGTGATGCGGACGGGTTCGTGGGAGGGGTGACCAGGGCATACCCCACCTTCCTCCGCCCTTGTCTAGAGGTCATAGGAACCGACCCTGAAGCCCATCGTGTGGTGGGGATGTACATGATGGCGGTCAAAGGAAAACTGCTGTTCATCGGTGACGCCACGGTGAATGTCTATCCAGATGCGAGGACACTCGCTGAAATCGCCGTTCAGACAGCAAAGGTGGCTCGCCGTTTCGGCATCAAACCGAAGGTCGCGCTCCTCTCCTTCTCCAACTTCGGCTCTTCCCGCGAGTTGCGTTCCGACCGTATTGAGGCGGCTATCGAGGCGGCTCGCGAGTTGGACAAGAACATCATTATCGATGGCCCGATGCAGGCCGATACTGCTCTGCTTTCGGATATACAGAGAAAATATCCGTTTATGGAGTTCAATGGAGCCGCCAACGTTCTCATCTGCCCCAATCTCGCCGCCGCCAACATCGCCTACAAACTATTGGACCATCTCGGGGATGCCGAGATGACCGGCCCCATCCTCGAGGGGATGGCGAAACCGGTGCAGATTCTCCAGCAGGGTGATGGGGTGAGAGAGATTGTCCACATGGCTGCCATCTGTTCGGTAGATGCACAACGAATTGAGATTGAACGGTTATGAGAACTATCACTTCTCGGCTCTCTGAATGCCAGCCGCCAACATCTCCACCTTTTTTCCAATCCGCGAGACTATTTGCTCTTCTCGCTTGGCGCTCTTTGCCCTTCTCGGTTGGGGCTCTTTGCCCTTCTCGGTTGGGGCTCTTTGCCCTTCTCGGTTGGCGCTCTTCGCCCTTCTCGCTTAGTGCTCTTTGCCCTTCTCGCTCGGTGCTCTTTGCCCTTCTCGCTCGGTGCTCTTT
>CAYFFQ010000018.1:0-11455 GCA_964342465.1 uncultured Candidatus Poseidoniales archaeon
ATAAAACTTTAGAGCAACGGTTAGTCATTGCTTAGTGTTAGGGGAATTGGATTTAGAGTGGTTAGAAAGACAGGTGGGATTGGTGATGATGAGTGTAGAGCACTTTTCAAGGTCTTGAATGGGGAGAATGTGAGCCCTAGAGAAGAGTCTCTTGTCCGGGTCATCCAAGTTTCGCCGTGAGTGTTTCTCGTCAGCATTCCGCGCCCTCTTCACTACCCTCCAGAGAGTTTTTGTGGAAGTGACATAGATTTTCTCAGAGTTGGCCATGACCCACCAGTCAGCAACCCGTCGTGAAATCCCAAAACCAGACTTTTTCCATGCCGCATCACGGTCTTCCCGTTGCTCCAATTCAAGATAATGGGCACCTGTTTCAAGGGATAATTCGTCAAATCTGATAGCAATTTTTTCTCCGGTCGGAGCCACCATATCCCATCCATCCATCTTGTGTGCGCCTTTCAGATGCGCCCATCCCAACAGAGTTGCAACTTTTTCCTCACGATTGAGAATTGCCTCATCCATTCACTCGCCCCAGCACGGCAGAGGACGGTTTCCGATATGAGCACCGCGCACTCCAACTCGGCCAATTTGGGGTGAGAATTGGTCTGTGAGGCCAACCTGCCTCAGAGTTTCTGTTCTGAGCACCTCTCTCAGCACAGCGTTCTCAAATCCGTCTAAGACAAGGAGATTTACGGGGGGGGTTTTACTCCATTTTTTGGGCGCAATCGTTTATGAAGGGCGGTTAGGTCGCTCATCCCAATGGGTCGCAGAGGAGAGGAGAAGGTCGACGCTGAGTTGCTCGCACAGATGGAGGCGGGCGACGAGAAGATTCGCGTCAATCTCCCCAATGAGAGAGTGAACGAGATGTTCGCAATCGCCGACCAGATCTTAGGTGGCCGCCGAATTCGCGCCATCTGTGCGGACGGGGAGGAGAGAATCTCAAGAATCCCTGGCAAGATGCGCAGACGACAGTGGGTTAGAGAAGGGGACCTAATCATCATCCAGCCGTGGGATTTCCAACCGAGCAAAGCGGATGTCAAATCACGATATACCAAGACTCAGGCTCTCTACCTCTCACGTAAGGGTGTCCTACCGGAGATTGTCGATGTGTTCGGCCTCGGAGAGGATGATTCGCTGAGTGATGAGGATGGAATCTGGGAGTCATCGACAAGTAAGTCGGATGCCGAACCTGAAGCGGAAGTTGAAGAGGCGGATGATGACGACGATGTGGACGACCTGTTCGAATGATTTTGAAACAGACGAGGCGATGACATCTCGCGGAAGAAGAGAAAGGGCGATTCTGCCCGCAGGGATTGGAAGAATCTTCTCGAGGAGCAGGCGGCCGCGAACCTCGACTCATTGCCTCTGAGAGATTACTCACAATACGAGGCCGACGACGAGCGGCCTCAATCTGAGATATTCGAGGAAGAAATGGACAAGTCACTCGCCAAACTCGACTCCTCGTCGCAAAAATATCAATGGATGAAGGAGAAGAGATATGCCCGCATGTTCGCCGAGATTGAGCATCGGATTGCAGGTGTCCTCGGCGTCGGTCAATACGATTGGGTCGACAGACGAACCTTCGACCAAGTGTTCGACCAATCCACACTTCTCGCAGTATACAAACTGATGCAGCAAGACCACATCGACACAATCGAGTGGCCCATCGCGCGGGGAAAGGAAGCGCATGTCTTTCACGCCAATTCGATGTCCGGCCCCATCGCCGTGAAGATTTTTCACACCTCAAACGCCGTTTTCAAGGGTCTGATGCAATACATCGAGGGCGACCCGCGGTTCGGAGGATTGCGCAGGAGGCACAGAGAGTTGGTCAACCTGTGGGTGCAGAAGGAGCACAGGAACCTCGCACGTATGAAAAAACATGGGGTGAGGGTACCAGAATCACTGGCCACACACAAGAATGTCCTTGTCATGGAGTACCTCGGAGACGAGAATGGCCCATCACCTAGGCTGAGGGATGTGGAGGTGGAAGACCCCGAATCTGTCTATCGTGACCTGTTGGGGCAATTGCGCATCATCTGGCAGAAGGCGGGGCTGGCTCATGCGGATTTCTCGGAATACAACATCATGATTCACGACGGCCAGCCTTGGGTGATTGATGCTGGTCAGGCAGTGGTCTCCAGCCATCCGAAAGCGAAGGAATTTCTAGTCCGAGATGTGACTAGGCTGGTCCGGTGGGCGCAAAAGAACGGGCTTGAAGTCGAAGTTGCAGATGCGATGCTTCACGTTATCAGTGAAGAAGAGTGAAATCACCCCAAAATAACTGCATCTCTGCGTATTGAGGTCACGATTGTTTGCGGCGGATTGAAAGAGGGGCGGTAGGTCGGCTCGCTTCAATGGAGGTCTCTGTCCGTGTCCCGATGGACCGTATCGGCGTGTTGATCGGTGCCAAAGGTTCAACCCGTCGTTCACTGGAAGAGGCTGCCAATGTGAAGTTGGAAATAGACTCACAGTCGGGTGATGTCACGGTTGAATGGGAGCCGGAACAGACCGACCCTGTACAGATGATGAAACTGCCCGACATCATCAAGGCGATAGGCAGAGGCATGTCGCCAAAAAAGGCCATCAAATTACTTGATGATGAGGTGTTTTTCCAGATTTTCGATATGCGTGATTGGGTTGGAAAGCAGCATCTTCAGCAGAAGCGGATGCGTGGGCGTCTCATCGGCAGTGAGGGGAAAATCCGCAAGTTCATCGAATCCAATTCCGGCTGTGAAATGGCTGTCTATGGCAGCACAGTGGTTCTTATCGGTGATGAAGATGGCCTTCCGCTCGCCAGCAACGCTGTTGAGCGCATCCTGCGCGGTGCTGAACACAGCACCGTCGTCAAGGGGATGGAGAGGGAACGCAGGGACCGAAGAATGGCGGCCCGCCGTCTCGACTACATCGAAGAGAAGCACCCCGCAGGTGAACATGGTGGCTTCGACCATCTCGTTCCCGGCTTAGCCGATGCCCGCGCCCGCCAACGCCGTTTCAAAACGGCACAGGTCGACCCCGAGAATGAAGAAGCGGTCGCTGCGATGATGGAACTAGCCGAAGATGAATCAATCAGTTATGGTGAAGAGTGAATCACACCATTCCAGAGTCGTTTTCCCAAGCGAATGTTCGGTGGCGGCGATGTATGAAAAATCACCAACCCCGACAGGTGAATCACACCACTTAAGGACGAAATTTAGGCAATAATCGCAACTGCTGAAAGCGAATCTCCACATCGGTAAAGGATTTTTCTTGACGATTTTTCGGTTATTATCGCAACTGCTGAAAGCGAATCTCCACATCGGTAAAGGATTTTTCTTGATTGGGATGAACATTCATTGAGAGAGTTGTTCCCTATCGACCATCAATTTCGGGCCGCCGCCCGAAGATAAAACCTAGAAACGCTCCGATAAATCCACTCAGAAGCAGGGTGGGAGCGAATCCACTCACCGCTCCAACCGTTTTCTGTCCAGCCCCCTGCGCCACCATGTAGGCATCGTTATTCGCCTCGTCTCTCTCAGAAATGGAACTATCAGGGTCCACGGTCAGGCGAAGGTCATATTCACCTTCGTTGAGGATGGTCACACTCCAAGTTTGGCTCTCCTGCATGTCTGCCATCCCACCCGGAGCTATGGTTCTCGTCTCGAGAGTAGTCCATGTAGCATCGTTATCGCGGTCGGCGGGCGCACTCTGAAGTCGCACGACCACTGCTCCCGAATAGGTCTCACTGCTGACCAATTTAGAGGTCACATTGACCACTCCCTCACTACCTGCTCGCACTACCAGACGGTCAACCGAAGCACTCTCCCACGATAGGTCTAGAGAGGGGAAGACCATGAAATGCTGAGTAGGGGAATTGGCGCTGTTGCTCGCATTGTCGACCATCACTGCCCTGAGAGAGAGGAATTGACCCTGTTTTGTTGACCAGTCTATCGACGAGGCGAGGGATGCGGATAGTCCCGAGCCGACGTCTATCCATGAGGAGGTGATATCCGGTGTATTGCCGATACCATCGGCGTCGAATCCGTATTGAATCTTGGTCTGGGAGAGGTCGATACCAGAGAGGGCGTCAGTCGCTGAAACGGTGACTGTGACGGCACCTGTGGTTGCGGTGGTCAATTCCGGCACATTCCAACCACCGGCGACGGGGGCGGTGTGGTCTATGTTCAAGGTGTAGTTGGCCGCAGCACCTCTGTTTCCAACATTGTCGACTGCTCTGAACTGGATGACCCTGACACCCTCATTGAGGGCGAGCGTGCCGTTGCCACCCGTACCCACGCTCTGCCATGTCGAATTGGCGGAATCCCTCACTTCGTAGCCGCTGATTCCGCTTCCTCCGGAGTCGGAGGCACCATTGAACAGATTCGAGAATACGAGCGTCTGGGCGTTGCTCCAACCCGAACCGACTGAGAGGGACGGAGTACCGACGACGGGCCCGACTGTGTCGATGCCGATGTAGCGCGTTTCAGTCGCTGAATTACCTGCCTTGTCATAGACCATCAGTTTTGGAGACCATGTCCCTTGTGTCGGGAATGACCCGCTTGCCCAGTCCCACCTGTGATTTAGGAACCCAGGCCCATCGTTGGATGGGGAACCCGGTCCGGGTACATCCGTCAGTGTGGCGTAGTCGAGGTTCACATCGGTGGCGTTCCAAGTGAAGGAGAGTGTCCCGTTGCTTGGGATGTTGAACCAAGCACGGTCGGAGAGAGAAGTGCCGTTGCCGTAGTCTGGAGATTCCACCACGAAAGCGAGATTGGTGGGGGCCGTGTTGTCGACCGAGAAATTGGCCGAGAGGGTAGTGCCAGTCGATGTGTTGTTTGCCCAACCGGTCAGGCGCATGCGATATTGACCGTCGGTGACGGTGGTGGAATCCCAGTTGTATATCCACGATGAGGTGGAGGTGATGTTGGAAAGCCCAGTCCACGCTGGACCGTCGAGCAGGTCCAACTGAGCAGAATCCAATCCGGTGGTGTTGCCGGCTAGAATGGTGACGCTGCCGGCGACGAAATCGCCTTCTGCCGGAGAGGTGGAGAAGGTGGGCGCTGTAGTTTTTGCTCCACCGGCAGCGGAATCTTGGACGAGCAGCGGAGTCAGAAGCATGAGTGCGGCCGCAAACAGAGCAACAGTCACTTGCCGCATCGCCAACACCTCGGGACTGCCCGCATTATCCTTCAATCCTTCCTCTGATATTGGTCAATCGCACCATCCTGTGGCGCGTGAACCGTTTTGCGTCGACTTTCCGCCGAATCTTCATTATCCGCTCTGCCGCAGCCATTTCACCTTCTCGGCGGCTGTTCCGCCCCTCTCGGGGCGGCAGTATTGAAGTGCATGATGGCCTCTCGTCGTGGTATGAGCGGGGGTGGAGTCCGACTGACCGTCCTCCTTCTCATATTCACCACGCTTGCCCCCTTAGCCCTCGGAGAGAGCGCGGGAAGCGTGGATTTCAGCAATGACAGCCTCTCATTTTCACCCTCTTCACCGAGTGAAGGCGAGGATGTGACGGTGACTGCAACCTTGACTAACTCGGCAACGGTCCAAATCAATGGAGTAGAAGTATCGCTACATCCCAACAGCGACCAGAACACGGCTTTTCACAGTGAAACGGTGTCCATCTCAGCGAGCGGTTTCATTCAGGTTCAAGGTGTCTGGTCGGACATACCCTATGGAACCCAGACGGTTGTCCTAGTGGTCACCCACAGCGGCAACACCAGTGCGGTTTCGAAATCGGTCGAGGTCTCAGGGATGACCGACCTTGTCGCCAGCAATCTCCAACTCGTCCCGACCACAGACCTGCATCAGGGAGATGTGATAGACATCTCTGTCGATGTGACCAATCTTGGTAACGCCGACGCCCCATCATCCCATCTTCTCATTCAATTGAACGGCGGTGCACTTTCTGAATTGGCGGTCGCCCCGCTCCCTGCCGGTTTGTCGACTACGATTCAGACCTCATTCAATGCGCCAGCCGCAGGCAACCACCAGATATCCGCGGTGGCTAATTCCGCATCCGATGGCATCATCGAGAGTGATAGTGACAACAACGCCGCCACACCGGTTTCATTCACTGTCCTCTCCGACCCTGACTATCTGCACCACCAACAACCCGACCCAGTCATCGAAGTATCTTCTCCACCCGACTCTCTCACCGGCCCGTGGACCCTCTCAGGGGAGATATTGCGCATGGGGGGAAGTGGGGATAGCACCATCACAGTCGGCGTCTATCTCAAGAGTGGGGAGAATGAAATCTCAGTCAATTCATTCCCACTCACTTTCAGCGAGACCGACCCGATTCAGAGTTGGCAAAAAGAGGTGACGATGGCACAACTGCCGCAACTAGATGCCGGCGTCCATACTCTCATCGTTCGTATCGACCCGAGTAGGCAGATTCCGCAATCCATTCAGTTCAACGATGACCTGACCACTCAGATTACGATTCATCCAGAGCCAAATGTCGTGGTCTCACAACATGCATCCGCATCGAGTGACACCGTTCTTGCCGGCGAATCGGTCAGTTTTGAGGTCACGGTCATCAACACGGGGACGATAGCCGTGATAGGTGACTTGTCAGCAACGTTCGGCGGAAATCCACTGACATCACTACTCGGTGTCGGAATACCCGCCTCGGAGGAGAGAACCTTCACCTTTTCCGCAACTGTCTCGGGAGAGAGTGAGGGGGTGCAGCAGTTCATATCCACTTGGCAGGCGAACAGCGCCAGTTATGATTCATCAACCGATGACAACATCGCCTTCGGCTCAGTAACAATTCGTAGCGACCTTGAGATTAGATTCATCGCCGAGAGCGAGGCGTGGACTCCGGCCGACACTCCGTTGGTGGTCGGCACAACCTACACCTACACCATTTCTTTGGTTACAGTCGCGGGCGAGGGTGACGAGACCTTCACCTGCCTCGACCACAGAAGAGGGGAGATTATCAGCACACAGAACCTCGTCTTCGCATCGGGTGGAGAGAACACCGTCATCTGTACATTCACACCGGACCGCGCCGGGGTCTTCGAGTTGTATGTCGTTCCAACGGGCAGCAGCGTGGCTACTTGGCAGACCTCATGGTCCATCTCAGCAACTGCCAACTCCGCACCGCAGAATGATGGCGGGAGTGCTATTGGAACGACAATTCTCTTCATAGTGGCAGCACTCCTTCTGATTGCCGTTCTCGTCGCCGCCTTCGTGTTGTCCCGCGTGGGCGACGAGGTGGTGGAGCGGGAGACTTTCGAATATTGTCCATCCTGTGACGGGGAGATAGAAGGAGACGAGGAGATATGCCCATACTGCGACTTGGACCTAGCCGAAGGACTCTCCCAGTTCCATGATTGTAAGAGATGCAAATCCAACATTCCCGACATGATGGACCACTGCCCGTATTGTGGCACTGCTCAGGATATCTCATCCTACTATGAGAAGAGAGAGCAGAGAGAGATAGTAGCAGTCGAAGAGAGAGTCGAGGAAGAGGACGATGAAGATGAAATCGTTGTCGGAACCGATGATTACGGCGATGCCATTCAGGAGATGGGATATGACGAGGAACAGTTGGAGTCTGAGTGGGAGGTCTCCCTCGGTCAGGCAGAATCGGAAATGGATGAGGTGATTGCCGAGCGTGAGCGGGCCGCAGCACTCTCAGAGGAAGAGGCTGACGAGGAGATTGTCATTTCCGAGATGCGGCGAGAGCACGAAGCCAAGCGAGTTGACATCGATACTATCATCGGAGACAAGGATTCCCGCCGCCATCTCTCCGATGAGGATGTTGAATTGACCGCATCGGATGCAGACATCCGTAAGGACATCTACGAACTGACTGGAGAAGAAGGTATTCTTCCAGGCCAGTCGGTGGAAGTCGAGTTCATTCCCGACAGCACGGCGGTTGGCAACGAGTTGAAGAAAGCGGAGAAGGTCACCGATTTCTCCTTTCAAAACGGCGAGGATGCACCACCGGCGAGAATCACCGATGAGACTCAGAACCCTGCCGATGGTGATTCAAACGGCGATAGTAAACCTCGACGGCGCAAGCGCCGTTGAGAGATTGCGGCAATCGTACTGGCGAAGGCAAACCCTCTCGTTGTGGATTGTCCGCCACACTTCGCCATCCCATCGATGAGCAGAGGCCAGCACCCATTTCCTCTCCATCTCGCCCCGCACCGCGACGACATTTCCTTGAAATCCTACCCGCGCCTCTCCCCACCTGTTTCCAACATTCATGCATTGTACTTCGCTCAACTAAGGGGCTGCACACGATGACTTTATTGTTCCCAAAAGGGGTGAGATTCAAAGGGGCAGGTCCATTGAGGCGACCTGCCTGAATGATGACCTTTCACCGGCTGATTCTCGATGATGAGCCCTGTGAGTGCTGACAGGCATCTCCCACCCATCCATTCAGGAAAACTGGGAACCGAAAGGCCGTCGCCTTGAAATGAATCGGTGGATACCGATGGCTGATGAGACGGCCTGTCGCTCTCCTGCTCCTGCTCGTCCTCGTCCTCTCGACCTCGTTTTCCGGTTGCCTCGGCCTCGTCCTCAGCCGCGAGATGATGGAATGGTCCCGCGGCCCTCCCACCGAGAACAGAGTGGTGACTGTATATCAGTTCAATCACACATTCGATTCCACCGACCCCGCCGACATCATCTTCAATCCCGAACCCGCTTCAATCCGCATCGACTCCGAAGTGAAGGAGTTGCGAATCTACTTCAGAGTGCAGATGGATTGGTCGGAAATCGCTGGGTTTGAGACCAACAATCTTACTGGTAATGTGCGATATGTACACGCTCGGCTCTGGCTTCCTGACGCAGACAAGAACAGTGACCAGCCGTTCTGGGAGAATAACGCGACCTCTGACAAATACCCACCGATGCAGAGGTACTATCCTCCCTTTGAGGATGGGGTGTGGGAGTTGGAGGTTGAAGCTCAGGGGTACGGTGTGACCACTCCCGTTGACCAATTGTCCTTCCATGATGAGTTCGATGTTTCAGTATCGGTTGTGCGGCCGTGCATCGAGTTTCCAGAGTTGGCTGAGAGTGGCGAGTGCATTCCGGTGTGAGAATCTGGCGCACAGCGTTTCCATTTTGGAGACCAGCCGGAATGCCCCTGATGGGCCACTTGTGAGGGTCCGCGGTCCCTAGTATGCCCCCCCGTCCACTTGTGAGGGTCCACGGTCCCCCTATGCCCGTTCATCCACTAGTATGGAGGGGTCTCTTCTGGTTTCATCGTCGTGGGAAGAAGTCTCCGGAAGCGGGCTATGGTAGGTGGCAAGTGAGTGGTGCTTAGGAAGCAGGTCATGGTAGGTGGCTATGGAGGGGTGGCTTAGGAAGCGGGCTAAGGTAGGTGGCAAGTGAGTGGTGCTTAGGAAGCAGGTCATGGTAGGTGGCTATGGAGGGGTGGCTTAGGAAGCGGGCTAAGGTAGGTGGCTATGGAGGGTGGCTTAGGAAGCGGGCTACGGTAGGTGGCTATGGAGGGGTGGCTTAGGAAGCGGGATACGGAAACGGGCATCGGAAGCGGGCTACGGAAGCGGGCTACGGAAGCGGGCTATGGTAGGTGGCAAGTGAGGGTGGCTTAGGAAGCGAGCATCGGAAGCGGGCTGGGAAGCCATTTTTGAGTTCTGACTCACTTCAGTGGGTCTGGGCAGCGCCTCCGGCGGGAACAGTTGAGGCATTTCCCTCGCCTCTCATGGTTGCGCTTCGCATCACCTTCCACCATCAGCCGTTGCACTTCTGAAATGTTCTGATAGAGAACATCTCTCTCTGTATCTCCCCAATCGACCCTGTGCAACGCCTCCTTCCCATACCTGAGAACTCCATAGGAGGTCTTTCCGTTGGTTATCTCAGATACCAGATGCATGTAGGCGTAGAGTTGGAGGATGTGGCTGAAGTACGGTTCCGTCGGCACCTTTCCGGTCTTCTGCTCGACGGGAACCATCTCATTGTTGATTATGACTATCTGGTCAGGGCGGCCTCGTAGGCCGCTCTTCTCGTCTATCAGCAAGTCAGAAGTCTCTGAATCGTCGTTGTAGGCGATGATTCCACCAGCATCTATTCCCAATTTCTCTGCTCGCTCTTCTACTTCAGTGGTCGCTGTCAATCCTCGATGCAGTTGAATTGAAGCGAAGAAGGTCCACACCAATGTCGCCACAAGAAGAACGAAGGTGGCGATGGTCCGTTCGCGGGCAAAGAAGAGCGCTAGACCATGCAGGGCTATGGTCAATGTGGCGAGAAGGATGGTCACCTCCACCTTTCCTCCTTCCCACCAACCACCATCCCGACTCTGACTCAATTGGAAATCATACAACTCCTCGTCCACCAACTCGAAATCGCTCGCACGAGGTGGTTGAGCCAAGCCGAACGGGGTACCCAAGAGCCGCCTCCACGGGAAGACGAGAAGAAGAATGGCGGCACCAAGCCAGATTACTGAGAGGGCCACTAGGTAACGGGAGAATCTGGTGAAATCTGAATCGGCGATCAACCCGTCGTCGACGAAGAAAAATGCTCCAGTGTCTATTGTGAGAGCGGCAACGATTGTGAACCACCATGTCCAGATGACCATCTCGCGGCGAGCCCCCCTCTCCTTCATCTGGTATTCAGACATCGCCTTCTCAATCTGTTTGTGTTTGATGCGACCTAGTTCGATTGCGTCTCCCTCACCACCGACACCGACTCTAGCGAGATGCCATGAGAGGGGACAGTAGGAATGACGTTCCAGGTCACTGGCTGAAACGGGCAGCGGAGTTCCCTCCTCATCCCGCCAGATGCCATCCTCACCCTTGATGGCGGTTTTCAAAGGTACATCAACCATTTTCCTTCTCTCGGCCCCATCCTTCAGGGATGGAAGCGGGTCGCCACCTTCACTCAAAGCCTCTGCCACGGTTGATGAACACCTTCACTCTCTCATGAGTATTACTATCTCAACTTCACATGCCGAGGTGATGAGTTCGGAAGCGATGTGAAATCCGATGGTAGGTTATTTCCTGCCCGTGAACCGCGAGTTCTTCAATTTCAGGGCGGGCTATCAAGCGATGTGTAAGCTAATGGTTCCGCAAGCCTTCCGTGAACCGCGAGTTCTCCAATCAAAGGGCGGGTTATCAAGCGATGTTTCATGCGACAGCACCTCAAAATAATCGATGTCGCGAGTGCATCGGCGCCCCCGCCTGGATTCCAACGAACTCGCCATAATCAATGTCAAGGAAGGCGCCCGAATTCCAACGAACTCGCCAAATCAATGTCGAGCAAGGAGTTGGAATGACCGAACAGAGTTGCCCGTTCACTCACGATTTCAATCAATGTGGAGTCTGAAAGGAGGTTTTACCTGCCCGTGAACCGCGAGTTCTCCAATCAGAGGGCGGGTTATCAATCAATGATTCATGCGACAGCACCTTGAGATTACATCAATGATGGAGCGTGCTGTCGCCCCGCCCGAATTCCAACGAACTCGCCAAATCAATGTCGAGCAAGGAGTTGGAATGAC
>CAYFFQ010000018.1:11555-40300 GCA_964342465.1 uncultured Candidatus Poseidoniales archaeon
CGCCCGAATTCCAACGAACTCGCCAAATCAATGTCGAGCAAGGAGTTGGAATGACCGAACAGAGTTGCCCGTTCACTCACGATTTCAATCAATGTGGAGTCTGAAAGGAGGTTTTACCTGCCCGTGAACCGCGAGTTCTCCAATCAGAGGGCGGGTTATCAATCAATGATTCATGCGACAGCACCTTGAGATTACATCAATGATGGAGCGTGCTGTCGCCCCGCCCGAATTCCAACGAACTCGCATTCAGCAAACACAAGGGCAGGTAAAACCAATGAACCAACCCTCTTAATGTATGACGCACCATGCGATTATCATGGCAAGAAGACCAGGAATGGTGTTGTTGGTGCTCGCCTCGCTGATTTTGGCGGGCTGCCTCGGCGCGGTCGATAACCCAAAAGATGATGATAACCAGACGATAGATGAGTGGGGAACACCCGAGTTATTACTAGGGAATCGTGTGCGTTCCTCTCCTGTGCTCAACCACTACAACGGTTGTGCGGAACTTGAGGAAGACCTACGCACATCTCTCGCAGAGGAGATGATGGTTTCACTTGACCAAGCTTCGTACTGGCATTGGAATTCGTGGGGATGGCGTGGAGGCATGGTCGATGATGTGACTATGGCTGACGGTGCTGTCGCCGAGTCGGCGATGGCGGGCGGTGACCAAGCGGGGTCAAACGACATGGATTCATCTTCACCGCCATCTAGTTCAGGCGCAGAAGACCGCGAAGGCCAGTATTCTGAGACCAACAATCAGGAAGATGGCGTTGATGAAGCCGACTTCCTGAAGACCGATGGCTACCATATCTACATGATAAACAATGGCCAGTTGGTCATCCTCGGAGTGCCAGAGTTCGGTGCAATCGAGATGGAATCGGCGACAGCCCTTGAGGGCTATCCTATGCAGATGCTGGTCAACGGCGACCAACTGGTCATCATCTCCTATGTCTCCTACTGGAACCTACCAGTCGATGACCCGATTCGCATCGCTATGATGGGTGAAGTCAACGATGGCGACAGTATGTACTCATACTATCGATATTCGAACAAGGTAAAGTTCACTGTGATGGACATCAGCAACCGAAGCGCCCCCGAGATCTCAAGAGAATTATACCTCGATGGCACCTATCAGACCTCCCGATTGGTTGAAGGAACCCTGCGTGCGGTGACTCACTCCTATGCACAATTACAGGGTGTGCGGACCTACCCGGAACTTCCGAGCAATTATTGGGAGATGGAATGGGACGACCCCGCGAGACAAGACATTTGGAACGAGAGTGTGAACCTGACCGTGGCCCACAACCTTGCGGTGATATCCGAGATGACCCTCTCCGACTTCGCTCCGCGCATGCATGAGCGCCTTGCAGATGGAAATGTCACAGAATTGTCGACAGTCAGTGCGACCTGTGAGGAGTTTTCAGCCGCCGCCGATTCAGTCGGTCGCGGTTTCACGACCATCATGACCATTGAATTGTTCGGTGACATCATCGAATACGAGTTGGACCACATATCATCATCATGGGTTGAGGTCTATGCGAGCCAAGACATGCTTGTGCTGGCCGAGCCAGCAAATGACTGGTGGTGGTACTGGCGCAACGATGATTTTGAGGAGGCGACCAACATCCACGCCTTTGACATCAGCACAGGTGGTCTGACAACCTACATCGGTTCAGGAAGAATCTCAGGAACAGTCAATGACCAATTTTCACTTTCGGAGTACAACGGCACCATCCGTGTCGCCACCACGAAGGATGTCTGGGGGCGCTGGTGGTTGGAAGATGGTGATGGATGGGAAGGCCCGTCTAACGATGTCTTCGTGCTCGCTCCGGCCGAGGGTGGTGGCGACGAACTCTTGCAAATAGGGCATGTCGGACCAATCGCTCAAGGAGAGCGCATCTGGTCATCTCGCTTCATCGGTGAAAAGGGGTACCTCGTCACCTTCCGCAACATGGACCCACTATGGACCATCGACCTCTCCGACCCGACCAACCCACAGGTCATCGGCGAATTGGAAGTACCCGGAGTTTCGACCTACATCCATCCACTCGGCGGTGACCACCTCCTCACCATCGGAATTGCAGGTGGCGAGGATGGACTTGGTCTAGAATGGGGAAGCACCCAGATTTCGATGTTCGATGTCAGTGATTTTGATAGTCCAGCACTCGCATCAGCACTTCAACTCTCTCCGGTGGACCGCGCTAGTGAGGATTACTGGTCGTGGTCATGGTCTTACAGCGAGGCGACATACGAGCACAAGGCGTTCACCTACTGGGCGCCGGCAGAACTGCTGGCGATTCCCCTTTCGACCTACCGCTACACCTACGACGAGGTTGTCGTGGATGGGCGCACATACGCATATAGTGGATACGAATATGTTTCACAACTCGTGCTTGTCAAGGTCGATGTGCTGAACCACACGCTGACTGAATACGGAACCATCGACCACTCCGACTTCTACAATGGCGATAGCGGACTGAGGGAGAGTTATTACTCCGGCTCGCCAAATGTGCGACGTTCAATCTTCATGGGTGACTACATCTATGCCTTCTCGGCTGAAGGAGTGACGGTCACAAACTACTCGACGATGAATCAAACCGATTCGGTTGAACTCCCAGACATGGTCGCAGTCCAGAGTTATTGGGAAAGGGGCGGAGACTGCATGGAGTGTGACGACGAAGCAGTCGTATCAGATGGTGGTGTCGATGGCGGTGAAACGGCAACCACTGACGCAGAAGGCTCCTCTGGTAGTTCCGGCGGTAGCACGAAGTGAGCGCCTGCTCTCTTCATAACTGGCGTATCCAAGTTCGGGTTGGTTCAACCAACTCTTTCGAGTATTTCCACCACTTCAAATCACCCTTGGACAGTTAACATTTCAATGACTTCTGAAATTATTGAGCAACAATATCCGAGTGTCTACACTCTCAGTCGATTAGAAGCATTGATGAACAATGCGGAGTTGACAATTGAGTATTGAGAAGGGTGGAAAGGAATAGAATGAAATCAAAACTTCCAGCGCTCTGCTCGATGATCATAATCTCTCTCTAATCATTTTCCGGAGTTTTGGCCCTAGAATTGGATAACGGAACACCTTTCCGCCATGTTCGGTTGAATAGCGTTGATGATGGAGAAAATACTACTTGGGTGGTTGGGAACACCTTCTTCGGCCAGCCCAAGGCCATCGCTGTTCGAACCCGGCTGACAACTCGGCGGTCATGGCTGCGAGAACAATCAGCGTTCAGCCCCTCGGTTCAGAGTGCCTGACCGCTTATGTTTCTGTAATTCCTTTCTTCTGCTATTTTCATTATTGCCGGTTGGCAATTATTTGGAAATTATTTATATTATAAATACTAATTTGCATCAATGAGAAGATGCGAGCAACAGGAAAGAACGGCATCAAATGTCAAAATCTTGAATGGTTATGAGAATTGAATGTTCGAGCCGGCCTTGCCCGGCTCACACAACGGGTCTCCTCGCAACGAAGTCGCACGGTTATTTGCCGACCTGCCCCCCGTCATCCCTAGCGTACTTACCGAATTTCTAGCGTGAACAGGAATTCCGCCAACAATTGTGAGTTGAGGAAACCCAGTTAACTCCATTCCAGCGAGAGGTGTCCATCCCACATTGGTCCAAGTGTCGGAATCTCGTATCGTGTGTCGACTCTCCAAATCGACAAGAGTAAGGTCGGCATCTCCGCCTTCCACAATCCTTCCTTTGCCTACCATTCCGTATACTTCGGCCGGTCCTTCGCACATCCAGCGAGCGACATCTCTTACCGTGCATTTTCCATCCATCGCGTGAGTGAGCATCAAGGGTAGCGAGGTCTCTACTCCCGGCATTCCAGAGTGGGCGCGTGGGAAGCCGAGTGCCTTGTTCTTGAGTGTGTGAGGGGCATGGTCGGTGGCGATGCAGTCTATCGTTCCATCACGAAGTCGTCGCCAAAGTGTCTCGCGGTCCTCGGTGTAACGAATCGGGGGATTCATCTTCAGACGCGTGCCGAGCTTCTCAACATCTGCTTGGTCGAATGTGAGGTGTTGCGGGCATACCTCGGTGGTCACTAGTTTCCCCTTGTTGTGCGCCAACCAATCTGCTTCCACACCAGTTGTGAGATGCAAAACATGCAACCTGTGGTTGTGTTCCTTGGCCAGTGCTGTTGCCCTCTCGGTAGCGAGCATGGCGCATTCTCGGTCGCGCCATTCGGCGTGAGCCGCCATGTCTGTCCGCTGGGAATATTCGGGCCACCGGCTGTTGAGGCGGTCTTCATCTTCGCAGTGGGTGGCGATGATTCCACCTGTATTGGCGAAGATGTTGTCGAGATGTTCCTGTTGGTGAACCAAGAGGTCTCCGGTCGATGAACCCATGAAGACCTTGATTCCACATATACCGTCTGTGGATTTGGGTTGTTCGGGCGTACCGACAGCATCCTGCAAATCGGTGATGTTGGTTGGTGTGGCTCCAATGAAGAATCCGTAATTCGTAACTGCGGTTTTCGCCGCCGAGTCGAGTTTCGCCTGCACGGCGGCGAGCGAGGTGGCGGCTGGATTGTTGTTCGGCATGTCCAAGAAAGAGGTGACACCGCCTGCTGCTGCGGCGCGTGAGCCTGAGCCGATGGTCTCCTTCTCAGGATTCCCCGGTTCACGGAAGTGAACCTGTGGGTCAATCGCTCCAGCCAGCAGGTGCAATCCTTCGGCTTGCACTAGAATCTCTTCACCGGAAAGCGCCAGTCCGCCGCCGATGGCGACAGTCTCTATTTTCCCATCGTTGAGGCGTACATCCCCTGAAGTGATTCTGTCCGGCAAGACCATTTCTGCGCCGCGTATCAGCATTTTCTGAGGTGACACCGCTTATCACTTCCAGCGATTTACCCTTCGCCAAGCCGTTGGGTTCGCCCTCATCAATTGATGGTTTCGCAGGTCAGTTGGGTGGCCGGTAGAAGATTGATAAGGGTATCAAGCAACTCAGTTCCATGGAGGAGGAAGATAATCGTGGGGGAGTTGCGTTCCCTGAGAAGATTGTGATAAGAGGTGGCGAGAAGAAATCCAAGAAAATGCCGACAATCATATTTGCACTAATTGTACTAGGTATAATTGAAATTTTCTTAGTTGCATTGGATTTTTTCAATATTGGTTCATTGATTGGTATGCAATTTGAATCTCTTACAGGAGTTAGAGGAATTGAACCTTTTTCGCAAATAATTGGGGTGTCCTTGGGGTTACTATTTTTTACTTTTATCTTTGATTCACTATTAATAATGTGGGGAATGAGAGATAAACAGAAGTGAATGCCATAGTCTCCTCATTGTGTCGCCGGTTAGAAGTCCAAAGTGGATGAATTAGGTAGCGCCTGGTGGATTTGAACCACCGCTCTCCGGGTTATGAGCCCGACGAGATGACCTGACTACTCCAAAGCGCTGGCCTAGCGGGGCCGCCCCCCCTATTTCAACTCAATTCTTCGCCACGGTCTCAACCAGTTTTGTGAATCACTTCTCTGAGTGGATTTGGTTGGTGTAATTCCAATAATGCAATAGTTGATTCTTTCCTCTATCATCTGTCGTTGCCTTTTTTTGAGATGGGCTACCCGATGATGAATGATGGGCTTCTCCAACGGTAGATGTGCGGGCGCGAATACACTGGCGGCACTCTCTTTGGTGGGGTTGCTCGTATTGACCTCCTTTGCCGGATGTCTGGGTGGGGATGATGAGAAGAAACCGAGCAAGGTTCATGTGATATGGGGGGCGGAAACAACCGCTGGAGTCGTCATTCATACGATGGCACCCAATTCACAGAATCAGACGCAGGAAATCATTTCTGCGGATTTCACCTTCGATTTCAATGAGACATACAGCGAGGAGGGTGAAATCAAGACCTTCTGGGTCGACCCAGGCAACGGTGATGCCGTGGTCGAGGTCAACGCTGCAGACATGGCTACGGTCACCGTCTCATACGATGAGCATGGTGTATTCAGAGCTCGTCTGGGAGCCAATGACAGTGAGGGTAACAGCGGCGAGGTTGAAGTGTTGTTGAGAGTTGAGTATGAACTGCACTACGACAACACCCAGAGTACAGACAATCCCTATCCTGTATGGTTTGACACCACGCCCGGGTCTGAGGAGGCATCACCGAAGCGAGCAGAACTCGTCTCCAATGTGACCAATCCCAACTCTGGTGTACCCATAATCAATCCCGGTGGTCCATCCAGTGTGACTTGGTCGGTGAGAGACCCGAGTGACGCAGAAGCCGATGCACATTCCGCGGAAGTCGCTGAAGGTGGTTCAGACTCTTATGCGTGGGGAGAGAACGAGTTGGAATCCGGCGGCTGGCGGTTGGATATCGATGTCGAGGGCGATTCCATCACCACCGAGACAACTGTCTATATTCAGTATGAAAGCCTTGAATCTCCGATTCCAGAACCTCCAACTTCCAATGAGGAGTGAGGGGTTTCTAAGGCCGTGGCAGATGCGGCTCTGCTGGAACTGCGGTAGACTCCCTTCCATTGGAGAAGGTGAGAGAGCCGGCGGTTGGGCTGGAATGGTGAAAGGTCGTGGCAGATGTGACTGGCCTGGGATGAGGTAAGGCTGTTCGGGCGAACAGGAATGTGGGAAAGGTCACCTACGCGATTGTAGTGGTAATGGCGGTTGTGGTTGTGTTAGAATGGGGTAAGGTTGGTCGGGCGAACAGGAATGGGGGAAAGGTCACCTACGCGATTGTAGCGGTAATGGCGGTTGTGGTTGTGTTAGAATGGGGTAAGGCTGTTCGGGCGAACAGGAATGTGGGAATGAGTTCACTTTGAGGGTTGAGAGAATTGAAACTGAAAGTGAAAAACGGGTGATTCCTGACAGAAATGTGAATCTCATCCAAGCGAACCACTTTCAACCATCTGCACTCCCCCATTTGCGGATTGATATATGCGACTCCACCAAGGTCGGTTTGAGCAGGTGAACAGAGATGGCTGCAAAGAAGAAGGATGAGCAAGTATTGAAGAGTGACGACGAATCGCTGACTGACGAGGAGGCTGAGATATTGGTTGAGGTGCCTGAAGTGGAGCCAACAATAGACGACCTGCCGGGAGTCGGGCCGGCGACAGCTGAGAAGTTGAGGGATGCAGGATTCGACGACCTTTTGGCTATCGCCGTCATGTCACCGAGCGCATTGGCGGAATCTGCAGAACTCGGTGAAGCGGTTTCAGCGAAGATAATCAACGGGGCCAAGAAGATGGCTAACATAGGCGGATTCGTCAGTGGTGGTGCGCTGCTTGAGAGGCGAAGTGAAGTTCTCAAACTACAGACCGGCAGCAGCGCACTCGACGAACTGTTCGGCGGCGGTTTCGAGACGCAATCAATCTGCGAGGTATATGGCGAATTTGGTTCAGGAAAGACTCAGATAGGTCATCAATTAGCGGTAAATACCACCCTTCCGATTTCCGAAGGTGGACTTGGTGGAGAGGTATTCTACATCGACACGGAAGACACATTCAGACCGGAGAGAATCTCTCAGATGGCGCGCGGTAACGGCTTGAACCCCGATGCGGTTCTTGAGAGAATTCATGTCGCCCGAGCCTACAATTCTGCGCACCAGATGTTGTTGGTGGACGAAATCAAGCGGATGGCCAAGAACATCGAAGTGAAGATGATTATCGTTGATTCATTGACCAGCCACTTCCGTGCCGAGTACCTCGGCAGAGGCAAGTTGGCGGAGAGACAGCAGAAATTGAACAAGCACATGAAAGAACTGAAGCAACTTGCAGATGTCAATAATGCGCTTGTGTTGGTCACCAACCAAGTTCACTCCAAGCCTGATGCAATGTGGGGCGACCCGACCAAACCGATTGGTGGCCACATAGTAGGTCACGCCAGTACTTTCAGACTCTATCTCAGAAAATCCAAGGCCGGACGGAGAATCGGACGACTTGTCGACTCTCCCAATCTACCCGAAGGCGAAGCGATATTCACCGTCACTGGTGAGGGCATCCGCGATTGAGTGTTACAAGGCAACGACTATCCGTGTATTTTCGTGTACTCATACCAACCCCCCCCACACGATGTATCGGTTACTGAAGTTAGGCGGTCTCAATTGATTCGGCATCATTTGTTCTCATCAATATCAACTCGTCCTTAGGAAAGAGCCCATCGAATGAGCCGCCTCCGTTGAGGAGAAAGAGTATTCCCAACCCGAACAGTGGCAGGTGGCCAATCAACTCTCCATACCCGAGGATGGAGAGAGTGATTGTTAGAAGGATGGCGATTAGGAGTGTCGCCCACCTCATTATCTGGTTGAAGCAGATTGCAACCCCTATCAACAACTCCGTCAGCCCAGCGAACAACACGAAATGAAGGTCGGAGACAAAATCCAACCCCAAAGCGGGAAAGAAATTCCAATGATGTTCTGAGATGAAAGCCGCTGAGGGGGCTGGGTCCAACAGTTTGTTGTGCAGAGCGAGAGTGATTAGGGTCAGTCCAACACCAACGCGAATCACAGGGAGAGCAAACTCACTAGTACGCCGCCATTCCAATCCAAGACTCTCGGCGATGGCGCGGTCCACCCTCGAGATATCAGGTCCGATCAAGATGAAGGCGATCGAGAGAGATACTAGTTCAGCCGCGTAGTCGATGGTCACGTCAAGTGGCATGAAAACAACCGTGGGGACCAATGCTACGAGCACCAACAGTCCGGACACAGCATAACTGATGTGGAACAGCAGCAGAATTCCGACCAGAGTCTGTGCTGTTAGTGCCAGCCACAGAACCGTGGCGTTGCCAATCTCAATGTTTGGAGCGAGAAAATCTCCGCCCATTGTGTTGATCACCAACATCATTCCTGTCAATCCGGAGATCAACCTCCACTCCAAACCATGAGGGAGTGATATTTTCTCGTCTATCCAATCGCAGAATACACGGTAGGCCCTTGTCTTGTTGAGAAATGGGAATGCGACTATCATCAGAATGGCGCCGGAGACGATGACCATGAATAGCGGGTCGGCTTTGAATTGAACATCAGGGTCGTAATCAGAATCGATGAACCAACGCACGTGTGACGTCAGGTCAGGGAGCCGCAATTCTCTCACCCTCCATTGTTCCGTCGTCTGAATCCATATTCATCTCCCCCTCACTATTACTTTCACTCATCCCGCCCGTTTCATCAGCGGTATCACCCGTTGAGGCCTTCTCACCGGAGTTATCACCTGTCGAGGAGTCATCCTTCTTTTGGTCGGACATCCACAGGTTCGCCGCTCGCTGGGTGTTGATGAGTGCGAGGATGAGAATTATGAGAACCAATGGGAAGACGTAGGTGATGGGAATCGTTCCCTCTGGACTCACGACGGGCTCGCCATTCTGACTGCCACCATTTCCCCCACCGTTGCTAGTGGCGCGTCGGTTGGGAAGTGAGCAATCCATGTCATCCAATTCCTGTTCTGAGAAGAAGACATCACACTGTATTCTTTCGATTTCGGTGTTTCTGAGAATGATGTCTGCGAGTGTGGTTCGGTCTATCTCGTTGCGGATGTTGTCCATCTCCGAAAAGGCTGATTCATAGTATAGGCGGTCGCCATCTCTCAATCTCTCAAACTGCTCCTTGATGATGAAATGCATCGTCTCGCCCAATGCTGAATCAGGCAAATGGTCCTCGGCGAGCATACCGATGAAAGCGTCCACAGAGTCAACATCCGGATAGGTGGAATTCAATTTCTCCTGAATCTCCGAATCTGTTGTGAAGTTGCTCCAGTCAGTATAGCGAGGCAGACCGAAAGCCTCGCGCACGCTGTTGAAGTCGGGAACTCCGTGGTCCCTTCCTCTCTGCACATCGATTGCGCAGATGTCCATTCCACCTGCCCCCGGTGGTCCGAACATCTGGTTTCTGAGGTCATCTACGAACAGCAGGTCGTTCTCGGTCTGGACATTGAAGGCGAGCCCTCTGAGGATAGGCCCGATTCCCCCTTCATCGGTTATCGGTGTGACATCGAAGAAACCTTCCCTGAGAGTGAGGTGTCCTTCGGCAATGGGTCTTCTCGTCTCGTTCATCCTCATCATCTGAGAGCCTATCTGACTGTGGCCCATGCGGAAGGCGACGGTGGCGAATTCATTGGAGATGGTCGGGTCGACATTCGGTTTGTAGCCGTCATAAGGGTCCAAGGTGATTCCGAGCGATGGCAGGTACTCATTGTAGGTAATCGCCTCGAGAAGACCGATGTTGATGTGGCGAGCATACTGAAAGACCTCTTCATCCGACCAATCAGGATTCCTATCGGAGATAGCATCTGCAAGCCGGTTATGCTCGCGTATAAACAGGGTGTGCATCGAAATCAGAGCGACATGCTCGTTGGCTCTCCCATCTCCCGCTACGAAAGAACCGCTGAAATTGAAACCGGCGAACGACATCCCAGGTGTCGTCGGGTCAGCGGCGTAGTCGGCTCGTGGCAACAGGTCACCAGTCTCATGGTCATAGACCTTCATCTTCCCTCCTGAGTGAGTTCTCAACCAGTCGGCTCTCCCATCATCACTACCGTAGACGACTGAACCATCTATCCATCCGGTTATCGTGTTGGGGTGTTCTCGCTGATTGTCAGGGTCTCCATCACCAGTGCCGTTGATGACCATAGAGCGGAAGAATCGCATTTGCAATCCACCGGGAAAACCCATCCAAGGGTCGTCTTCCGAGATGGGAATGTATGCCGTGTCAGGTTGGTCTTGGTCGGGTGTTCTACCATCCTGAGTCGTCGTGTGGTCCATATCATGGGTGATGAACTGACCCCACAACCAGTTGTAATCAGAGAGCCCGCGGGAGTCTGGATGCGGTTCCCATTCCTGACAGAGTGAATTGCTGACCTCACGCGGGTTGGGAACATCTGGTCGGTCCCAGAATGTCAGGTTTTCGCCATCTGTGGTGGGATATCGGTCAGCGAATCTGATAATCTGAGCACCGGCAGCACCCCATCCTGGATGCCCGATGTTGACTCCCGTCCCGTCATGGCTGTAACGGGCGGTTGAATTGACAGGCCACTCATCGAAGAAGGCATAGGTCGAAGCACCTGGCTCCTTCTCAATCGGTTTTGCGCTGACTGCCCCAAGACCCATCAACAGCATCAGAGAGATGGTGAGAAGGGCGAATCCGCGGCGGCCAACCGTCGAGGCGCAGCCGGAGGGAGACAGAGTCTCGGCCTTGTCACCAACCGTCTCTCGAACATATCTCTCACATGTGGATTCAAGTTCGCTCATCTCTATTCCTCCTCGGTGTCTCTGGTCTGTGCATCCCTGTCGTCATCTTCATCTCTCTTTCCGACGACACTAGTCGCGGCAATAAGGACAACCACTCCCGCTAGAGCAACCATGGCGATTGTCTCACTGGAGAGCGAGTGGCCACCTCCATCGACAGATTCCGCCTCGATGTTGGCGAGGTGGCAGTCAAAATCGGAAAAATCATCATGCACGACAAACAATGATTCGCAAGAAAGAGATTCAACCCCGCTGTTGCGCAAAATCAGGTCAGTCAGTGTCGTGTTCGCCAACTCAGAGGAGACAGCAGCAACATCGGGGTCATTGGCAAACCACAAGCGGTCACCATCTCTGATACGGGTGAATGTGTCGATGGCCAACAACATCTGCGTTTCACCGAAGACCGATTCATTGACCCGCGTTTCAACCGCCACCCCGATACTCGCATCGACAGCGGCGACATCGGAATATACCTCGGATAGGGAAAATCCGCCATCTCCCGAGCCGGAGATTTCGGTTAGGTTGTTCCATTCCGTCAATCCGAGTTCACCTCTGAGTGAATTGTAATCGGTCAGCCCTCTGTCTCTTGTTCGTTGGATGTCCATGGCACAATCATCCATCCATCCACCCCACATCGCTCCCGACATCTGGTTCTGGAAACCGTCTGCTAGCAGCACATCACCTGTCCTCTGTGTGGTCAGAGAACCTCCTCTCAACAGCGGTTCGATGCTGTAAGTCAAGAGCGCCTCCCCACTCCAGTAGCCAGCGCCCAGTGTGAGAGGTGACTCAGGGTAGGGAGTGCCATTTTCGTCAGTCAATACCCACCCATCTACGCGCAGACTCTCCATGAAGTTCAAAACGAGAAGATAGAACTCATTGCTGATAGCCGGATTCAGGGTATCATCATACCCTCCATATTCGGGGAGAACTATTCCGATTGAAGGCAGATATTCATTGTAGGTGATGGCCTGTATCTCGCCCTGAACCAATTTTCTCGCCCTCTGATAGACATCTTCATCACTCCAAGCCGGATTTGCCTTAGATATGGCATCGGCCAATCGGTTATGCTCCCTAAGAAGCAGGAGGTGGATAGATGCCGTCCCGATGTGGTCGAGATTCCGACTATCACCAACCGCGAACACGATATTGGCGTGGTTGCGGTTGCCATCCCATGTAGGCAGAAAGCCACTTGAATCGTAGGCGGGGAAGTAATCCACTCCTATCCAGTCGGTCATCAACATCCTTCCACCTACATGGCTACGCAGAAACTCGGAAGTGGTCTGGTCACTGCCATAGAGAGAACCTCCATCCAACCAGGCAGAGACCTCGTTTCGATATTGACGGGGATTATCAGAGCCGGTTCCACTCTCCGATGAGTATTCAGTTCGGATGTACTTGATGATGGCGTCATCTACTCCTGTCGGATTCATTCTCTCATCCTCTGTCGGTATGGGAATGTGTTCCTCTTCGATGTCCAAGCCCGACTGTGAATTCAGGTGCGGTGTGAGTTGCAGGTCGTTGCGGATGAATTCCCCCCACCAACCACCGAGGACAGAGCGACCCTGTGGGTCTGATTTCTGTTGCTCTTCACTGCATAGTGCGAGTGATATGATGCGAGGGTTCTCCCAATCCTGATTCGCCATTGACGAAAAACCATCGGAAAAATTCTGCGTGGTCAATCTCGTCAACAGTTGGCCGGAACTACCTATATTCGGGTTGGCGATGTTGTTGCCAGCGCCATCAAAAGCGCGCACTTCAGTCACTTTGGTGCCACTTATCGCACCGTAGTCTTCGCTCGTCTCCTTGTTGATTGGAATCGCCTCTGCGGGAGAGGCGAGTGATACACTGAGAAGAACCAATGCAAGCAGAAGAGGTGAGATGATTGACCACGATTGAGCCCGTTGAATCAAGCGCCGCGCACCGATGACAGAGCTACTTTGCATCATTTCAAGCCGGTTTCCTCACGGCTCGTGGCGGTTAGAACCTTTGGTGATGAGAATGATTCTCGTTATCAATAGAATCGGACTATATCTTCATACGGAGCAAACCCACCCTGCGGTAAGGGGGAAGGGTGTTTGAGTGGTCAGTCTACAGCCGAATCAACCGCTTCAGTCGGGGTTACAGCAGGGCCTTCGAAACCATGGCCGGTGATTGTCACTTCCCTACTCGCCTCTCTTCTCGCCATATCGACGCTGTTCATGCACTCTTGGATGTCTCAATCGGGCACTGTCGAAATCAACACTCCGGAACTGCAAGGCAAAGAGGTCGATTGGGAATTGGAATATGGTCTGTGGGAATCAATCTCACATTTTGGTGAAGAGGTCGAGGTCACCGACTATGACTGCGGAGTCAATGACTTGGAATGCAGGGGATTCAAGACAGCCGGAATCGTCACCATCGTACTAATCGTATTAGGGGTTCTCACGGCGATTTCATCACTCTTCCTCAACCTGACTGAGAAGGCTCTTCCCCCTATTCTGAGGGTCCGAATGGGAGTATTGGGAGGTGGCCTCATCCTAGTCGCCCCCATCATCTGGGCGATTCTGCTTCCAGGCGTTTTTCCCCCTATTGAGGGTATGGGAGTCGGATTGGCGTTTTGGCTCGCTATGGTCTCGGGGGTGATAGGTGTCTCAGGGGGCGCTCTCTCTTGCATACAGGCGCGGAAGGGGGTGGGTGCGTGACAGGTTGGAGAAGTACGGCTCCCTCTCCTCGACTGGCCATCTTGCTGGTTCTGCTGACCCTACTCTCTCTGCAAACCGCGTTTCCCCCCGTCGACGCCCATTCCCAAGGGAGGAACATCGGCCCCATGGTGACTTTCACAGAGGTGACTGACGTCGCTGGCCTTGCTGGAGTTGATACCGGCCCAGAGACGATTTGGGCCAGTTATGGGCCGGGTGTTTCAGTCGATGACTGCGACGGGGATGGCGACATGGACGTGCTGTTCACAGCACGGTTTGACCACTTGGAATATGAGACTGAAGAACATTTCTGGGATGATGACACTGATAATTGGACCGCTTCGCGGGCGGAAATCGATGCCGCCATAGAGGAGAATGCCACCGGGCGTCTCGTCTTCATGGTCAACAATGGGGATGGGACATTCCTCGATTACACGGATGAATCGGGTCTGCGCTTGAACCGCACGACTGTGGTCGGTGCTTCATGGGCTGACTATGACAACGATGGTGACAAAGACCTCTACCTCTCAGCATTCGGGCATTCCGATGTTGAGAACCTCGATTCAGGAGACAAGAACTTGCTCTATCGAAACGACGGCAATTGTCGCTTCACCGATGTAACGGACGCCACCGGCGCTGGACGGGGGGCACGTGGAACTGCTGTGGTCGTCAATGGTGTGGTCACCGAGGTCATCATGCACAACTCCGGCAGCGGATATGCCATTGATGGCGGTTTGGCTCCAGCGGTCTTTTTCCGCGGTGGCAACGGTTCGGGGGCGATTGGCGAAGCGGTCGTCATCCGCAACCCCTATGACTATTCAAGGTACAACGGCAGAATCGTCTCAGTGAGCATCACTAGGGGTGGTGAGGGTTATGATGAGGACAACCCACCAGAAGTGGTTTTCGTCAGCGGCGTAGCCAACTACGGACACAGCACGACTGCAATCTGGGCCGATTACGACCACGACGGAGATGTGGACCTCTATTCGATGAATCTCGGCATCGTGGACGAGGAGAAGTTTTGGGCCCGAACAGAGACGAACTTTCTCTACCGAAACGAGGGAGATAGGGATGGCGACGGTGAGGTCGAATTCAGCGATGTCACCAAGGAGGCGGGAGTCAGTGGACAGACCGAGGTATCGGACTCTCCCAATCGTTTCTTCCTCTCCGGCCTATACAGGATGGACCAGGCGAGTCCAACCAATCCGTCAACGATGGCACAGATAGCCTCAGCGGACTATCATGGCAGTGGCCTTTCATTCGCGGGTGTGTGGTTTGATTACGATGAGGATG
Organism: uncultured Candidatus Poseidoniales archaeon; assembly: GCA_964342465.1. GTDB lineage: Archaea > Thermoplasmatota > Poseidoniia > Poseidoniales > Thalassarchaeaceae > MGIIb-Q1. Next base: position 26,733 of record CAYFFQ010000018.1, read on the forward strand.
GATGGGAAGACCTCTACGTCGCCTCAGATTTCGGAATATCCCCAATCTACCACAATCAGGGTGATGGAACCTTCAAGGTGATGACGAAGGAGTTGCGGATGGATATTCCAGGCACCGGAATGGGTGCGCACGCAGGGGATTGGGATGGAGATGGAGACCTCGACCTCTGTCATTCCAACTTTGGACCCAACTACCTGTGGGAGAACGAGGGTGGAGACAGTTTCAGTGAAAGGAGCGCCGACCTCGGGTTCAGGGATGTCGGTGGCGCAGGTGGATTCGTTGCCGTCAACTGGGCCTGCCAACTGTTTGACTACGACCTTGACGGCGACCTTGACATCTTCTTCGGCGTGGGAAGAATCAACAGATTCAGCGCCTACAATAACAACACCCTATACCGAAACGAAGGAGACACCGACGGTGATGGAGTCCTTGACTTCGTCGACATTTCCGGTGAAATTGGCCTTGGAGGGGCTGAAAAGACGATGGGCGCCTCCATCTTTGACTACGACGGCGATGGTGACCTCGACATTCTTCTCGGACAGGCAGGACGCTCCCCGCAACTCTACTCGAACAACGCAGTGGAAGAGACTGGCAGGCACTGGCTCAAGATTCAGTTGTCCGGGCGAGAGATAGAGGCAGACCCGTTTCAGAGGTTCTGGGAGAGGGAGTATTCCAATAGTTTCGGCACCGGTTGCATGGTCATCGTGACTCTAGAGGATGGTCATGAGTTGCGCCAACACGCCTACGGCGGAAGTGGTTTCCTCGGCCACAATGAACCGACCGTGCACTTCGGGTTGGACGAGGATGAATCAGTCGAGTCGGTTGAAGTCAGGTGGTCGACTGGAATAACTCAGGTAGTCCGCAATGTAGATGCTGACCAGACTGTGGTCATGGAAGAGCCGACCAGCCTGCTGTTCATTCTTTTTGAGACTGGTTTTCATCAGTATCTGAACTGGACTCTCTATGCTCTGTTCATGCTCATAATTCTTGCCAGCGCAGGCCTGCTCATTTACCGACGCAAGTCGAGTAAGGGGGAAGGAGAAGTGGGGAGCAGAGATGCCATCGGCGAAGAAGAATGATTTTCCTCAGTCATTTACGGTTTGAGAGCCATCCGAATCGGGTCTAGCCATTTTCATTTACGGTGAGAGAGCCATCCGAATCGGGTCTAGCCATTTTCAATTACGGTGAGAGAGCCATCCGAATCGGGGCCCCCTCGTTTTATTGTCAGAGTTGCCCACTACTCAACTTCACCAGCGGTAATGAGAACCATCTCATCAAGATGAATAGTCGGTTCTCTCATTACACCCGTCACATGAATTCCTGAGTGGGCAGTGCCGCCGAGGGCGGTGTTGTCACCGATGGCGAAATAACAGGTTCCCTTCACCTTTTCATCTTCGAGAACATTGCCCATCAGACGAGCCTTCGGGTTCATTCCGAATCCGAATTCTGCCACAGTCCAAACGGAATCCTTCTCCTTGGGGCGAAGTTTCTCAGCTGCCCGTCGATATGTATCCCTGATTTTTTCAGCGGTGTCACCACCACTCACATCCACCACCAACCCCTTCTTCACGGTCAGCACCAACGGCTCTTCCAACAGAGTGGAATCCCACGACCCATCGATGACCAGACGGCCGTTCATGGACCCCTCCTTGGGCATTGTGAAGACCTTGCCGGCCGGAAGGTTGGTGACCTGTCCGGGCCGGTTGCAGATACCGTTGTCCTCGAGTTTCCACCGACGATGTTCAACCTCGAATTCGACATCTGTTCCCGATTCACTGGTCACTTTCACATTTCTTCGTCGCTTCAGACGTCCCCCTACTTTGGTGATGTCGTTCTTCAGCCGCGAGAAGTCTGCCGTCATCCCCCCCTCTGTGAAGATGTCAAGAGTGATTCCAGGCATCGTGGCGATGCGCGCCCCGTCATAACGGGCTGCTCTGGTTGCTCGTGTGTGGGTGAGGGAGAATCTGGTCGGAGCGATGACGATCTGCTGTTTGCGCATCAGTTCTGAGACCACACCGGGGGGTTCGTCACCATGTTGGTGGGTGGGTGGCATCATCAGGAGAAGAACTCTCTCTGAGATCAGCGAAGCCTGTTCGTAAATGGCCTGACCTATCTGAGAGGTTTCCGGGTCGGTGATTATGAGTGTGTTCTCATAAGACCGCATCTGCATACAGGTTCTGACGACCATGCGGGCAGAGGCGCGCAGTTTCTTCTCCAATTCCCGCGGCGATTGTGGCTCACTATCTTCGCCACTCGGCTCCGATTTATCCGTTGCCATACCCGCCCCGCCCAGTGATGTGCTGCGACCCTATTCAACTATATGCCGGACATGCGAGGAGACGCCGAGTGAGAAATTTGTTCCAATTCCATTCATTTTGCCACCACCCAATGGGGGATGGGGCCGTTTCCTATGCCGTAGAATGGTAATAAGGGAATGTGTAACTGCCGACCGATGCGAAGGCTTGGAGCCTTGAGTTGCACAGAGGGATGAGAGGGCGGTGAATGGGCCGGGGAGTTTCATCGACTGGAAGGCTCAGAGTTTTGAGTTGCACAGAGGGATGAGAGGGCGGTGAATGGGCCGGGGAGTTTCATCGACTGGAAGGCTCAGAGTTTTGAGTTGCACACAGGGCAATGCAGCCAATTCTGTTCCACTCCGATTCCACAGCGAGAACAGTTCTTTCCTGACTGGATGTTGTGATGGACATTGGCCGCTCCCTGACTGGTCTGCGGCCGGCGGGAGACGAGGTCGGAGACTGCATCAAGTGCTGATTTTTCCTCTCCTCCACCCTTTGATTCAGGCCATCCCGTTCCCGGTCGCTGTGGTGGGACATGGTCCGGCCAGCCGGTTGCTGGTCGCTCCGGCTGGATTGGCTGGCCAGTGACCGGAGCCCGTTTTGGGGTCAATGGTTGAACTTGAGGCTGTTGAGATTGCTCCGCTTGGTGAATCGTATCAGTGGGTGAGGCTGAAGTTGCAGATGTGGCCGTGCTCACCGCGGTTGGTTGTGATTTAGTGGATGGATGGGTGGCCGCGGCGGTAGGGGCTGAGGCATCTCTCCGAGGTGAGGTGGTTGTCGCTGGGCCGGCGGCTGTCGGTGGCGAAGTACTCGAAATCGTCGTGGCGGGCTGCGATGTGGCCGCGGTTTGTGACGGCTGACCAACTTGTTCTCCGGTGGTTGTTGTCGATGTGCTGCTCTCTAGGGTGGGTGAGGAAATGTCTGCTGCTGCCGAGAATTGGTTGGCGAACGCTTCCCCTGCGATTGTCGCGTTCTGATGAGAGACAACCTCACTCTCTCTGTTTACAGCCGACGGCTTCACCTTCACCAACGTCTCTTTCTCCCTCGATGAAACTGCTGCCGAGCCAGACTTGACGGATGGACTTGCAACCGAATCAACCAGTTGGGGCGAAGTTGCGGGCGGTGGTGAGACCTGCTCAGGCGAAGTTGCGGGGGGTGGTGAGACCTGCTCAGGCGAAGTTGCGGGCGGTGGTGAGACTCGTTGGGGCGAAGTTGCGGGGGGTGGTGAGACCTGCTCAGGCGAAGTTGCGGGCGGTGGTGAGACTCGTTGGGGCAAAGTTGCGGGCGGTGGTGAGACTTGTTGGGGCAAAGTTGCGGGTGAGACATTGGTTGGAGTTTGTGCATGCGGTTCTGACCTTACATCCTCGAGTTCTGCGCTGATGGTCGGGCTTGCCGTCGGCATGACAGTCGTCGGCGCTCCGAGTGAGGGAATGGGGGTGACAGAGCCGCTTTTCGCCTCTTGAGTGGAGTGGGCCAATTCAGCGGACAATTGTAGCAGAGCGGGTTGGTTGCTGGCGGGTGAGGTGAGCAGTCGCTCATATTGTGATATGTAGTGGGCGAGAAGAGATGGGCCACCAATCAGGTGGGCCAATCCGAAAAGTCTGAGCAGATTGAACACATCGGTAAGCGATTCGAGAGCGGCGAACAGTTCTGCAGGCAGGTCAGGGGTGGGACCTGCATTCCCTTCAGAATCCTCATATCCGAGATAATGCTTGAGAGGGTCGCTCATAGTTATCAGCCCGAATGGTCCAGCGAGGAGATAGTAGACTTCTCCCCCTTCACATCCGAGTCGCTGAGCAGCCTCGTCGAAACCGAACTCCTCTTGAAGGACGAGATCGATTGTTTTTGAGAAGAACTCCGACATTCCATCGATTCGATTCATCTCATTCACACGGAGGAGAAAATCAGCAGAATCGGTGACCCCGAAATAGGCAGCCGCTTCATCCACTTCAATTCCTTCAGGTAGAACTGCGCCGGTCACTTCGGCAGTGGATTCACTCATGTGGTTCTACTTCCAGTTCCGCTTCCAAGCATAATTGGTGGTGGACTTGTGCCATCCCCGCCATCCATCTCCCTTCAAGCCTTTGCCGACTCTCCACGCCATCTCTTGTTGAAGGAGAGTTGTTCCGAGTCTCGATTCGGATGGTTGGTCAAACACACTGGGGAATTGCCCTCAACCAGATTTCACCCTCCATAGCACCCTCAAGGGTGGTTCGTTCACGACTGCGCTTCCTCAATGATGAATCGCGATTGTTTGGCGTTCCAACCCTCAGTCTGTAGTGAGCGGAGGAGGTTTCTCTCAGGTTCTCCATTTTGCAGGGCTTCGCTAGTCTCCCCAAGTGATTTCTGATAGTTGGCCGAGTCGCGGTTGGTGAACAGGTCATCCCACTCTTTCGGTTCTGCCTCACGCCGCGCTGCGAGCGGTGATTTGGTCTTCTTGACGGGCGGTGCATCGACTTCTGGTGGCGGTTCTGCTACCTTGCGCACTTTCCTCTTGGGCGGTTCATCTGCGTCGCCATCGCCATCTGCAACCACCTTCCTTCTCGTGGTTTTACCGGCGGTTCCTGCGGATGGCCCACGCCGTGAAGGTGGTCCACCCCCCGGCCTATTCGCCCCTGACCCGGCGCGCCCTGTGCCAGTGTTTGCGGGTTGGCCACCGCCATCTCCGCCTCTGCTTCGATGCGGTGGCCCTCCGCCGCGGCTCGGTGGTCCACTGCTTCGGCCAGAGAAATCCGAAACAGCGGCTGGAGCCCGCCAGCCGCCGCCATCCCTTCTTGCTGAAGCACCAGCCGCGAAGATGTCATCTCTGCCGAATGGGTCGTCATCCTCGCCACTGTAGAAGTCATCATCTTCATCACCCCATTCATCGCCTCCGCGGATGATTCGAATGGCGACCAGCGAAAGCAGGGCGAGCACAACGAGTAAGCCGAGTCCACCTCCAACCCAGATGAGAGGCACTCCAGCCGACTCCGAGTCGCCGTACCACTCCTCATACCAGTCACACGAATGGAACTCCTCTGGAACATCCGCGTTGGGGTCGTTGACTGGGTCATATATGTCCCTCCAAGTGTCGCACTCATCGACTTCGTTGCCTTCACCATCTGTCGCTGCTGGGCAACCCACTCCCTTGACACCATCTGCCACCCCCTCTGTCAATGGACATTGGTCGGCATTGTCGCCCTCGGGATTGTCACCGAATCCGTCGCCATCTCGGTCAGACCACTGTGAAGGGTCATTGATGAAGGCATCCGCCCCCTCTGAGACGCCCCATGCCCCTTCTGGGTCTGACCAGCCATCGCCATCCGAATCTATGCATCCCCACCTGTCTCCGTCAGGGGGGCCGGTGGAGTTACCGGGTTGGGTCGGACAGGCGTCTCCTTGGAATCCGCTCTGGTTATCACCGAATCCATCGACATCGTAGTCACCCCATTGTGATGGCTCGGCTGGAAAATCATCGAGAGCATCGGTATAGCCGTCACCATCCGAGTCGATGTCTGTTCGTGGACAACCCACTTCATCGACGGCAGCGCCCTGCGCAGTTCCGGGGCAGTCGTCAAGTGCATTGGAGACACCGTCGCCATCTTCGTCCAGTTGATAGGGCGCACAGCCATTGGTGGTGAGGTTCTCATACAGCGTTGTATCGGGGCATACATCGTCGATGTCAGGCACACCGTCTCCATCGCTGTCGCTGGTCAGTTGGTCATCGCTGCAACCGTTCCCATCCACAGTTGCCCCAGCGGTGGTGTTCGAACATCGGTCGAGTGAGTTGGCGACACCATCACCATCATCGTCCTTCTGGTTCTCAGAACAACCCTTCCACGCCCCCTGTGTGTCGACCGTTTCGCCTATCGTGGTGTTTTGACAGACATCCTCGGAATCTATGATGCCGTCACCATCTTGGTCCTCGGCAGGAAGCGGGCAGCCTCGCCCATCTTCTCCATATTCATATCCATATTCTGTGGGGCAGTAGTCTCCGTTCGTCTGGTTGGAGAAATCACCGAATCCATCTCCGTCTGTGTCCCTCCACTGTTCTGGGTTGCTGGAGTTTGAATCTGCGTTTCCGGCGGGGTGGGCAGGTTCATTGACATCTCCATTGGAATAGCCATCCCCATCGCTGTCTGGGCAACCGAGACGGTCCACCGTCGAGTTGCCGTAGACCACTGGGCACTCGTCCGGCGTAGTTCCGGAAGGGTTGTCACCGTAGCCGTCTTGGTCGGTGTCATTCCACTGAGTATCGTCTTCTATGAACGCGTCCTGTCTCCACGCTTCGTAGGTCTCGTTGTCACCATAGCCATCGCCGTCACGGTCGTGCCACTGCTGCGAGCAGTTCGCTAGGCTCCCGCACTCCTCGCCGGCATTGCCGCCACCCGGCCACTTGTCTGCGCATCCATTGTGGCCGTCAGAGGTCACTCCGTGACACTGGCTGCTATCGTAGAGCCACGAAGACTCCTGTGCATTCTCGGCTAGGTGTGGGTCGGACCAACCATCTCCATCACTGTCGGCACAACCCCCCCTGTCGAAAGCCGAGAAACCCTGCATGGCGGGACACTGGTCGCCACTCCAATCGATGTGGAACCAATCCGGTGAGTTGTCACCATCGACATCGACACCGTGTTGAAGTCTGAGAGTCGAATTGGCGTATTCGAAATCGTGGTTGTCCCCCCAACCATCATCATCGAGGTCTTCCCACTGGTTGCCGTTTAGGGGATAGATGTCCGTTGAGGAATCGGCACCGCAACAATCCGGCCCGTGGTTGTCGAGATGTCCATCTTCGTCGGTGTCCCGTTGTTGATACCAGTTGATGGGGTCTTGGTCGGGAGTCGTGGTCCACAGTCCGGGGGAAGACCAGCCGTCTCCATCAGGGTCTGGACAACCCTTGCTGTCTATCCATGAATTTCCTTGGTCATTGAGACAGGTGTCGATAGCATCAGCCCAGCCGTCCCAATCGGCATCGGAGCATCCGAACAATCCCCATCGGCTTCCGCGGTCGAATGGCCCAGTGCCACTGTTGACGCAGGAGTCAGGCACAGGTCCGTCGGGATTGTCGCCATATCCATCACCGTCAGCATCGTTCCATTGACCCCCGACATTGGGAACATCATCCCATGGAGATGGGATGAAATCGCGGTCCCAGTCCGGATAAATCCGATAGGATGTGAGACGGTTGTTGGAATTGACATCGATGTGGCAAGCAGCTATTCTGACCACGCCGGCAGCATCTCTCTCCATGTCGACACCGCAGATGTCTCCATTGGCGTCGGCGGTGAACACTATCTCTGAACTCGCCCCGTCAATGATTGAAAGGGTCATCCGCCGCACCGCCGAACCTCCATCGTGGGCGAGCCAAGCAGTTCCATCACCATCGCTCCCCGCAGAGAGGAGTTCAGCCGACTCGTAGCCGATGTCCAATGTATCGCATTGAGATGATGTGTCGCAAACCAAGGTGTCCCCCTGAGCAGATTGGATTGCGAAGGCGATGGTTGGAGATGCTCCACCATTCACCAGCAGAACCTTGGAGACATTCATTCCAGATGGCATCGAGGAACTCCAGAGGGTGCTGACATTGCTACCATTGAGCCGCACCATCCTGCTCTCATGCAACAAAGCATTGTACATTCCTGCCAACAATGTTCCATCACCATCGCAGATGGCGTCGTTGAGCGTCGGCTGACCCCATAATTGGATGACAGTGCTGTTACCTGCCGCATCGAACATCCGCGCAGATGTGGTGTTGTTCACCGTCGCTGAAAACACCAGCGCCGCACCTCCTCCAGCCATTGAACAGCCAGAGGAATCGCCAAATTCCTCAGAACCATTCAACCCACTTCCATTCACAGCCCATCCATCCACCGCACCCGTGGCGTTGTGGGTGAGGGCCATGTCTCTCGAAACTGCGGCACCAAGCGAGCGGTTGAGAGAGATGGTTGAAGTGAGGAATCCTGAATCCTCTTCAGACCTGACTTCCACATCAAAATTAGTCGCATCGCGGTAGGATGTGGTGAAGATGTGGCTCTGTTCACCGTCAATCAGTAGGTCAAGGTCCAATCTCGCATGCGATGCAAGCGGGTGTTGGGTTGAAAGAAGGGTGTGAGCGGACTGTTCGATGAATCGACTCCCCTCACCATCGATGAGTATCGTCTTGCCAGCCCGCGTTACCACCATCGCGACAGCAGACGAGGTGACTACCCTCTCCTCCCAGGGTGCATTGGTATCGGTGGCGGCGTTGGGTCTTTCGAGGTGGGTCGCTCCGCCACTCTGTGTGACCAGTATGTGGAATCTGCCGGAGTCATCGAGGTCGAGGTCCAGTTCTGTGTGAGGATGTGCGAGCAGGATGGTCTCGCTGTTCACCTTCTCTATCTGCATCACACTGCCCGAAGAGTTCCCTGACATGTCTTTGTCCGTCGAGGTCATAATTACCTCCAACTGCCCATCTCCGTCGCTGTCCCCTCCACCACTCACGGTTCTTCCGAGGTGTTGACCTGCAACCCCATCCGCAAGGGTCGGGGATGACCCCTGTCTGAGCAATTGAGTGGAGTCAGCGAAGAAGTACTCCACTTTTCCGGGTGAGTTTCCAAGCCCGATGGATGAGATGGCAATTTCGGAGTCAGCATCGTCATTGAGGTCTCCGATGAGGTTGATGTCCGAGCCGAACAGTTGGCCTGAGTTCTCTCCGACCATGGTCAGAGCCGGATTGTTTCCGAAGCCGTTGGCTGTGCCGATGAAGACACTCACCTTGCCGAGGGCAGAGTTGTCGTAGAGCGGTTCGCTGAAAGCGAATTCGTTGAATCCATCATTGTTGAGGTCACCCAATCCCGCTACAGAAAAGCCGAGTAGGGTGTTCGTCGTCGCCGTCGTCCACTCGTTGTCGAGAGTCATCCATCCGCTGCTAGAGCCGGTGTAGACCTGCGCTCGCCCATTTCCGGTCAGGTCGGAGAAACTGCCAGCAGCCCCGAGTGCGATGTCATCGAAATTGTCGCCGTTGACATCTCCGAGGGGGGCGATAGACCACCCTTGGGTGACGTCCTGCCAGTAGCCGCGCGTGTTCCACTTGTCATTCGCATCCAATCCAGTTGCAGAACCGATGTAGAGGGTGACCTTTCCCTTACCGCTGCCCTGTGTGAACCCCGCTGCGGTAGCGATGATGTCGTCGTATCCATCGTTGTTGACATCCCCAGCGGTCGAGACCATCTCGCCGAATCTATCATCTTTGGATTCTCCTGCGAGACTCCAGTTGGCACTTGTGTATGTGCGAATTCCGCCGTGATAGACATAGATGGCGCCGGTTGGCCAACCCCAGACGTCGAGGGTACCCGGCGCTCCGACCAGCAGGTCGTCGCAACCATCACCGTTGACATCTCCAGCATTGTCCATCGAGGCACCGAACCTATCGCCGCCCGCCACTCCTGTTAGTTCGAGAGCAGCGGTTCCTGTCAGCCCGAGCGATGAACCCCAATAGACCTCCACAGCCCCGGTGTTTGAATTGGCGAGGGGTTTGGAGACCAACAGGTCGTCGTAACCATCACAATCGAAATCGAGGTCGTTGAAGGCATCACTGGCGAAACCATCCGCCACCGGCCCAGTCGCCAATTCGTCCATGACTCCGGAGAGGCGACCGTTCTCCTGTCCGTTGAGATCGCGTTTGAGGGTGATTTCAGCACCATCCTGGCTTGAATAGATGTATTGCACATTGTCAGTCGCCGCATCGACGGCGAAAGCGAGTGAGTTGCCGAGACCGGCTCCGGCGGTGACGGCGCTCAGTGACCAACTGCCATTCTCAGCGCGAATGCCGTGAATCAACTGTGCTGTGTCGACATTTCGGTAGAAGATGTTGATGGCATCATCTGCATCGATGTATGCATCGAATTGGCCGCCGACCCTTGTCCCTGGCAGCAGTTCCACATGAGTCCACCAAGTACCATAGGTGGAGAGGTGCAGACCGTCGTTGACATCGAGCCAGACAACACGGTGTTCACCGTCCGAGTTGAGGAGCAATTTTACCTCACTCACCGCAGTCTGGTTTTCTACGGTCCGGAGATTCCAAGTCCCGTCCACTCTCTGATAACCGACGCGCAGGAAACCGGATTCATTGGTGTAGGCGACATGCACCTTCTCCCTTTCATCGATGGCTATGGAGCAGAAGTTTCCGAGTGGGCTCAAACCGGCCTCTATCTGAGTCAGTTCCACGCCTCCGAATTCGAGTTTCGCCAACCACACTCCACCGTTGTCAACGAGGCAGGCGCGCGCCCGCCCACGGTCGTCGCGAGAGACATCCACATGCGTAAACGAGCGGTTGGTTGAGAGAGTGGTCTCAAGCCATACATCCATACCTCTGGTTGCATCGACACTCCATTCAGTCGCGTTCATCACCACTGTGTCCCCGGCGAACTGTTCACCACTGCCATTGCTATGCGCCACCGACCAAGAGAGAGAGGTGACTTCCCCCGATTCCACTGCTTCACTGGCGAGTGTTGAGAAAATAGGAGGAACGGTGGCGAGGAGCATCAGAACTATCATCGCCAAGGTGAGGATTCGCTGCCTCCTGCTTGCCATACCCATCCCCGTAGGGGGATGGAATCACTGCTTCTGTAAAAGAGTAGTCAATCAAAGGCTCACTCCTCGGCTAGTAAGTTGTATAGCCGAGACGACGCATCACCGAACATGGTGAGTGGCCTCACTCTGCTCGTGGCGGCAGGAGAGCCACCTGAGGAAGCGACCCTGCTTGCGCTCTGCAACTCGGCGTCGAGAATCATCGCAGTCGATGGTGGATTGGCTCACCTCAGGAGAGTGGGAGTGGCTCCCTCTCTGGTGGTCGGCGACCTCGATTCGGCCGTCTCGGACGACCTCGAGTGGGCGAGGCGGGCTGGCTCAGAAATAGTCCATCAGGGTGGTCAGGATGAAAGTGACCTAGCGAAGGCACTCAACCTATGTTCCCTCAATTCCTGGTTGGATGTCCACGCAACCGCTATTGAAGGAGGTAGGATAGATCACCAGTTCGGGGGTATAGCAGCGTTGGCACGAGCCCCCCCCAACCTCTCCATCAGAGCGAGTTGGAGAGAGAGCACGATGATTCGCGTCAATGCAGGTGGAAGTCACACAATGGATTTCAAGGGCATTTTTTCCCTCTTCAGTGGGGGCACTACCGTGGTCACCGTCCTCGGGGCGGAATGGGAGTTGATGGGCGAGGAAATGGAGTTCTCCACCCGCGGTCTGTCCAACGAGGCAAGGGGGGAGTTGTACATAGAAGTGCATTCGGGTGACCCCTTGTTACTCATTTTGAACCGGATGTGACGCTCCCTCTGTCTCACCTCAGAGGAGAAGAACGGTGGTGTGGGAAGTATGGTGAAGAGCAATTATGCCGCCCGAATTCATTTCCAGATTGCCGATTCCGCCCATGGAAGGCCGAGAGCCACCCCGACGAGTTCGAGGATGATGAAGTTCCAGATGAAATAGACGATAATTGAAGCCGTCAATACAGCGAGAGCGGTGTTGATAATGCGCTTCTGTTCTCTTTTGGCAGCATCCACAGTGCAGACCCCTCGCTTGCGAAAATGGATGACAAGCCCGATGGCGACCATTCCCAATGAGATGAGGTAGAGGATGGGTCTAGCGATGCCGAAATAGAGGTCATTTGACAATTGGTCAGCAGATACTATCGCCGAAGAGCCGGCAAACAGCACCCACACCACACTCGGAAGACAACAGAGTGAGGCGGTCAGTGAACTGAGTGCAACCACTTTCCACAGTCCTTTCGTTTCTCCTTCAGGAGGGGGGAGGTCAACACCCTCTCGAGATGGGGGGTCACTCTCTTGAGACATATCAAACACCCCAATGACCACTCTGATATTTGATTCATCGTCTGTAAGTGATTTTCTCAAAAGATGCTTGAAACACCACCGAACACAAGTCCCCACACGAGGTGCATCATCAGAACCATGAGTATCATTTTCGGGTTTCGCTTAATCATATCCATCATCCCCAGAGTCATGACCTGCATCATCGCCCCGATAGCAAGAATCAACCCCCACAACAATCCCCAAGTAATTATCGAGAAGGAGAGCCCGAGTATCACTGGCACGAAAATACCCAACACACCTGCACCAAGTCCGTAACCAAAGTGAGCCACCATCGCTGGTTTCTTCACTTCTTCAGGCGATTTCTTGATGAGTTTTGAAACTATCATCTGTGGTAATCCCGGTTCACTTCCCATCGCCATTATCATCATCATCGTCATCACAACTGTTGCTGCGAACCCCGCTATCAATCCCGTCAACCATATCGTTGGCATGAATTATCCTTGGAAACCGCACCCCTTCTTATATCGGCACAAGGGTTGGAGAAGTTCTCCAACCTTTGAGTGGCAGGTTTCATTAATGGTGGAGGGATAGTAGGATTCATGGAATCTGACTTTGATAGCCATCGCGTTCTGCACATCGTTCCTCTCGGTGAAGACATTAAACCCATCATGGTCGGTGTTCGGAAATTTCCCATCTCGGGATTTGCTCTGCTCCACGAGGAGGGGGAAAAATTGGATGCCATCAAAGTGAAGTTGCAGTTAGAGGTTATCGGCGTTCCCATCACACTGCATGAATATGGAGGAAACCCGATGATGGGAATAATGTCAGTAATCAATAGAATCGTCCAAAAGCAAGAACCGCTTTCTTACGATGAATTACTCATCAATGTAGGGGCGGCTGACAAGCATGTCGCTTGTGCAGCAATTTCTGCAGCATTTGTCAACGGCATCAGAGCAATCCATGTCATGGATGAGAAAATGGTCCCGCTACCTGTACTTCGATTCAGTTATCGTGAACTCGTCAGTGAGGCGAAACTGAACATCCTTCAATCACTAGCCAATGGTGCGGTCGGTTCACTGACGGAATTATCCAGCCAAACTGGGATTGATAATTCCCTACTTTCATATCACCTTCGCGGTGGAAAGGATGGCCAAGGATTAGAGGAATTAGGATTTGTGAGTATCGACCGCGGTTCGCAAGGCAGACTTCTCATCGAATTGACTCACATGGGCCAGATGTTGCTCATCGGCCGAACATGAGGAGAGGGTATCTCAGTCGTATCAGGTTTCCTGAGACGGAACCCACAGTCAAGACACCGCGTCGTACAGTCGACACTTCCATCAGAATGCTGTCGCCAGTTGACTCCGGTGGGGTCGGTGTAGGTCGGCAGCGGTTCGGAATAGAGGGCGGTTTTCATTGTCTTCCGCATCTCGGCCGCTTCCATTCCTGCCCCCATCTGGGCGGCTTCCATTCCTGCCCC
>CAYFFQ010000019.1:0-11345 GCA_964342465.1 uncultured Candidatus Poseidoniales archaeon
TGCCGCGCCCACCTCAGTTGGAAGGAGTGGGCATATAGGGAATCAGCGCACTCGCAAGACTGCCGAGATTGCGGCTCTGAATCCACACAGTTCCCTGCCCAGAGAAGTGCATAACCAACCCTTCTCCACCGAGGAGCAGCGACTTCATGCCTCCAACTTTGCCGATCTTGTACTCAACACCCTGAGTAAAAGCAACAACATGCCCTGTGTCCACCGTCATGGTCTGACCCGGTTGCACCGCTACCGCCTTGACCGCACCGTACGAGTTGTAGTAGACCCGCCCCGGCCCAGCAGGTGAGGTCGCATGGATGAAAAACAGGTTCTCCCCACTGAAGAATCCCTTCATTCCCTGAAACTTTGTGTCCACTTCTATGTTCGTGGTACAGGCGAGGAAAGAGCCACTCTGGATGAACAGAGGTTGATTTGGTTGCACGTCAAACCAAGCGATGTCTCCCGGAAGACCCGGTGCCAAACTGACCCACCCACCACTAGGGCCAGCCGTGAATGTGTTGAGGAAAAACGACTCTCCACCGAGTAGCGCTCGCTTGAATCCCTTGAACAGACCGCCACTCATTCCTGTGGTCATTTCCACTGCCGACTGTGCGACCATCGCCCCCGGTTCCGCCTTTACCGCTTCGCCCGGGCCGAGCGAAATCGTCAACATCGAGTAACTTGGGTTGAACTCCAATTGTTCTTGCATGGTTTGCCGGTAGGGATTCGTCTATTGAGACTTTGCGAACGCCGTCCACGACCTCATCTCCTCAATAACGGATGGACATACACTCAAAAATCGTCAGTGACAAGGTCAAACTTTTGTCTGAACCCTGCCCGAAGAGGGTGAAGGTGGTGGAAGTGGCCGGATGGGGTTGTTTGGCCAACGTCGCCCGAAAGGGGTCCCTCACTCAGATGGGGGCAAACTGAGAATAGACCACGAATGTGATGACCATACGGTCATCCCCGAATGTGTGTGTGCGAGAGGAGAGGGCATCACCATAAGCAAGTGACACCGCCTCGATGAAGCCACTGGGGAGATTCGAACTCCCGACCGCCTGATTACGAATCAGGTGCTCTACCAACTAAGCCACAGTGGCGATGAGTCGGCCGAAAAGCCGATTCAGCATAAGCAAAGCGGTAGGTCAGGCAACTCAATCATCGGCAAAGCGGGTGGTCACGGCGCGTGGCGAAAAGCAGAGTGGAAGGTAGGGTGGCTCGGTCATCAACAAAGCGAGTGGTCACGGAGTGTGGCGAAAAGCAGAGTGGAAGGTAGGGTGGCTCGGTCATCAACAAAGCGGTGACTCATGCTGTGCGGCCACCAGCAAAGGGAGTTGTCGTGGTGTGTGGTCATCAACAGAGCAGTATGGTAGTGGTCAAATCGTCGCCACAAAATGGTGGGGTTGATGTGTGGGGTGCGGGACAGAAGGGGCATGACGGGGCTCCGCACCAACCGGCTGTTCCGCACAATGTTCGGGGATGCCTTCCCTTCAACCTCGGAATTGGCCTTGAACCTGTGTGACAGAGGTGGGGTGGAGAGCACTTCTCAGGTCATTCACCTAGGTTCTGGGATGGGTAGCGTTTCGACCCAGATTGCCCGACAAAATGGGTGCATGGTGACGGGGGTGGAGCCACAATCTGTGCTTCATCAGACCGCCCACTCGGATTACGCAGGAGATTCGCTCGAGTTTCTCTGCGCTCCTCTTGACTCCTCACCACTTCCTGACGCCTGGGGAACCCATATCCTCACTGAAAGTCGGCTGACAATGACAAAAGAGCCGGAGTGCTTGTTGGCCGAGATTCGGCGTCTGCTATCTGATACAGGGACATTGATGAACTCGGAAATACTCGTCACTGATGTTTCATCTCTTGATGAGAGAGTGAAGCGGTTTCTCGACCTACTGCATGGACAGGATGCCGACCTGACTCTGGATGGATGGCGGAGTCTGCTCGAAGACGGTGGTTTCGATGTGTTGGAGGCGAGAGAGGAGCCGCAAATCATGCGCTCCAACACTACCAAGTTGAATCGGGCGATGATGGGAGTACGCCTGCTCCGTTCTACCGGCAGATTATCGCTCTCCGACTATGGCCTGGCTGAGTTTGAAGAGGATTTTGATGAGTGGTCGGTTGCTACTCTGAAGGCGCTTGATGACGGCATCATAAGTTATGCATCCTTCATCTCCAAACGCTCACTCTGAGTTCAATAACATAGATTGTTCCTGTTGGCTGGCGGCCTATGAAACGCCATTATTCCTGAGAGAAGGCAACACGGCCCTAAGACCGCGAAGCCTGTGTGCTTGTGTGGAAAAAACGCCATTTTTCTTGAGTTCGGGCGGCGTGACAATAAAGAAGGATGGCTTTCGTGAGCCGTTGAATGGTTCGTATTACAGCCGTGCTCATCTCCACCGTGATGATGTCATCACTTCTATTCGGATTGTCACTTGAGATGACCCCCTCCCCTGCTTCTGAGCATCTCGCAACTCCCGCCTCCACTACACGCACGACTGCCGATGTCTGGGCGACCGCTGGCGGTGGCAGTGGTGCCGACATGGTTTGGGACATGGTGCTGGACGACTCGGGAAACTCATTCGTGACCGGCTCGTTCACCGGCAGCGCCACATTCGGAAGCACGACCCTCAACTCAGTAGGTGGTCTCGACGGGTTCGTAGCCAAGATGGATTCATCTGGGAATTGGATTTGGGCCTCTCAGATACAGGGGTCATACGACGATTGGGGGCTCGGCATTGACCTCGACAACCAAGGAAATGTCTACGTGACAGGGCCATTCATCGATGCTCAGGGGGTGAACAGCCCGTCAGTCTCTCTCGGCTCGACCACACTCTCCGCACACACGCAATCCACCTACGATGTCTTCGTCAGCAAACTTGACGGTAGTGGCAGTTTTCTATGGGCTGCATCCTCAAAGAAAATCACACTTCTCGACCAGACCACATGGAGTTATGAAGAACAGATGGGACAGGTCATGCCTACCGATATCAAGGTCTTCAACAACTCGATTTCCCTAAGCGGTTCCTACAATGGAAAACTCTGGGCATACACCGATTCACAGGGCGACTGGTACTACGAATCCACTTCTGGAACATCCGATGTATGGCTTGGATTCATGGATTTGACTGGTACATGGACTTCCACAGCAGCGTGGGGTGGCACATCCCAACAGGACACTGCACAGGCGATTGCACCAGCGCCAAGTGGCAATTACTGGTATGTTGCAGGTACCTTCCAAGGCTCAGTAGATTTCCCCAACGGCAACACCCTCTCCTCCAGTGGTGGTTCGCAGGATGTGTGGGTCATGCAGGTCACCGATGGTGGTAGTGTCAACTGGGTCACCTCAGCGGGTGGAACCGATACGGACATGGTTCGCGACATCGTTGCAGACTCACAAGATTCAGTCTATGCAATTGGCGAGTTCGATGGCGTGCTGGCCAGTTATGGGAATGACCGGCTAACTGCCAACTCGGGTGGTAAGGATGTGTGGGCCGGAAAACTCTCCTCAGGCGGTTCTTGGGTTTGGGCAAAGAAAGGAGGTGGGGCTTCTGAGGACATGGGTTTCTCACTTTCACTCTCTGCCGACGAGAGCACCGTCTTCACCGCTGGTCAGATTGCAGGTCAGACGACCTTTGAGAACACCGCTACCACGAGGATGGCCAACACCAGTGGGGCATCGGATGCATTCGTAGCCGTTTCATCTGCTATGAACGGCGATTGGGAGGATGTGTTTGTTGCTGGTGGGCCGAGTGGTGGCGACCGCGCTTGGGCGATTTCGACGGATAGCCAGAATGTCACCTACACCGCTGGGCGTTTCAAAGGGACGCAGAGCGGGCCAGCCGAGTTCGGTAGTGATGACATAGTCTCGGCTGGCGATTATGACGCATTTGTTTGGAAGGGACTCATTGAGGATGACGATGATGACAGAATCGCCAATGAGGATGATGACTGCCCAGATGTTTGGGGGAATGCCACCGTTTCACCATACATCGGATGCCCTGATGCAGATGGTGACGGGTATGCTGATGTCGACGATTCGCATCCGGCTGAGCCGACCCAATGGCGCGATACGGATGGAGACGACTTCGGCGACAATCCAGATGGCTTCCAAGCCGACAACTGCACGACTGTATTCGGGAATTCTACGATAGACAGAATCGGATGTGTGGATAGTGACGGTGATGGCTGGTCGGATGCGCGAGATGCCTTTCCCACTGAGCCGACGCAGTGGAATGACAGCGATGGTGATAATTTCGGAGACAATTGGGATGATGACGACCTGACCGCCAATTTCGGCACTCTCGGACTCGGTCAGTTCGTGCCGGCAGCGGTGAACATGGATTGGTGTCCGACCATGCCTGGTTTGGACACCTTCGACAATCCCGGATGCCCAGACAGCGATTATGATGGTTGGTCGGATGTGACCGACGATTTCATCAATAATCCCACTCAACACAAAGATACGGATGGCGACGGCTGGGGTGATAATCACAGCGCTGGCTCCACCCAGTCGGACTACCTCCCCTATGATGAGACCCAGCACCTCGACAGGGACGGGGATGGCTGGGGTGATGACCCCGATGGAAACAACCCCGATGCATTCCCAGAAGATGAGACCCAACAGACCGACATCGATGATGATGGTTGGGGTGACAACATCAGCGGTAACGAACCCGATGGCTGTGTCGACACTTGGGGCGACTCATGGAGGGACCGGCTCGGCTGCCCCGATGTGGATGGTGACGGCTCATCCGATGAAGGCGATGCTTTTCCTGCAGATTGGTCACAATGGCAGGATAGTGATGCTGATGGGTTGGGTGACAATTGGGCAAACCCACACTGGAACGACTCTCGCATGCCCCACTGGCCTGGTGAGTTCATACCGGGCGCGACGAACTCCGACAGACGACCGTTGGATTGGGATGATGATGGGTGGGAGGATGAAAATGCTTCAGGTGCTGAACCGTGGGATGATTGCCCCGAGCAAGTAGGCGATTCATGGCAAGACAGGTTCGGTTGTCCCGATAGAGATGGTGATGGCTGGTCGGACGAATATGATGTCTTTGAGGATGACCCAACTCAATGGAGGGATAGTGACCGTGATGGATTCGGTGACGAAGCGGGCGGTCAGAACGGTGATGATTGTCCGTCAGTCAGAGGTGATTCCGAACATGACCGCGTAGGTTGTCCTGATACCGATGGTGACGGTTGGTCTGACCCGATGGATAACCTCGCCCCTAATCCGTGGAACGATTCCGATGGGGCCGACCTCTTTCCAGCCGACCCAGCACGATGGAACGAAACGCACCTCATCAAGGAGAGCGCCTCGGGTGGAGGAACGGGTGGGCTTGCCGCAGGATTGGGACTCGGTGCCTTGATAGCCCTACTCTTCGCCATGGTCCTTGCGATAATCGTCCTCAAGTTGAGGGGTGGCGATTATGAAGATGAATACGATGATGATGAGGATGAAGATGAGGAATCTCAATCAGGAGTTTCGCGGGCGGCGCAAATAGCAAAATCGTGGCAACAACATGGAACAGCGCCACCACCCGCACCGGAGGGTGCGGCGTTGGTGACCACCACCTCCACAATAGCACCACTCCAACAGCCAAACATATCACTGCCACCACCGCAGCCACCCATCTCCCCCGCGCATCCCGCTGCCGCCGACACACTTGCTACACTGGGCGGCCTGTCCGGTGGACAGTCAGGTGCAGACTCGTCACCTGCCACAAATAACAGCCCAGCAGGGATTTCAGAGATACTCTCGCCCCCAAGCGACCCGCTACAATCCGCCTCAGACTCACTGATGGGGGCGATGGACACCTCACTGGCGATGTCTCTGCTCGGTGGAACTGAAGGTGGGGCGGTAGGCCAAAGCGAATCAAGCGCCGGAACCGAGGCAGAAATTGAAAGCGAATCACCCCCCGATTCTCAGATCGTCGGCCCAGAGGATATTGAGGCAGAGGACGATGGAACCGACAATTCCCACACCACCGTTACGGAACCACGAGGGGATGGCGCAACAGAATCACCAACGCGAGATTCCGTGGATGACAACAATCAGAAGAACGAGGAGAATCAGAATGCCGGTCAGGTGTCGAAACAAACGCCTACAGATATTTGGGATGATGATGACGACCCGTGGGAATAATTCCTGGCGAAGTAGAGCAATCCGAACTCATCGACGAGAGTAGTAGTCAGAATTATGTTCGGCTCAGAGTGTGATGCCCCCACCTCCTAACAGGTACGGCCGATGAATCTCAGAAAGAGGGAGAGTCAAGCACAGTAGAACTTGGAAAGGCCAATGCAAGGAGAAACGACACTGGCACAAAATGACGCATCTCTTCATGCAGAATCGAACTTGGCGAGGTCGATTCGAGAGCCGATTTTCTCATGGACGAGGGTGCGTATTTCGGCCAACCCCTCTTCCCTCGTCGCTTCCGCCCGCATTACCAGAATCGGCTCTGTGTTCGATGGTCTGCAGAGGAACCAACCATACCATTTCTGTTCACCTTCGCCACCGGAAAGGCGGATTCTCACACCGTCAACCGTTGACATCTCAAACGCAGAAAAAGCCTCTTGCACGAATCGCATGGTCTCCTCACGGCCACTTGTCAGGGGAACTTTTGCCTCCCCTGTACTCGGGTAGGTGGGAATATCCGCCAATCTTTCGGAGAAACTCTTCTCCCCGTCATTTGGGCTTGGGTCGCGCCCGACCAATTCGAGCAACCTTGCCGTGCAGTAGAGCGTATCGTCAAACCCAGGCCACTTGTCGTTGAAGAAGAAGTGGCCACTCATCTCGCCAGCGAGCGGGGTCTCAGGTGAGTTTTTCAGAGCGAGTTTTTGGAACGAGTGGCCAGTCCTCATCATGTGTGGTATTCCCCCATGTGCGATAATTGTCTCTTCCAAGGCGAATGAACATTTTACATCGTAGAAGATTGTTCGCGCCGCCTCTGAAGCATCCTCTCCTACGCCGGAGAGGATGTCGGCGGCGAAAAGAGCGAGGATTCTGTCAGGGTGGATGAACTCACCGTTCTCGTCGACCATCCCCATTCGGTCACCATCGCCATCGACGCCGATTCCGAACTCCGCACCAACCTCTCGTACCGTCTGTCCGAGTAATTCCATGTTTGCGGGTCTGGTAGGGTCGGGGGGGTGAACAGGGAAAGTGTTGTCCCAGTCACACAGAATGCAGGTTGAGTCGGCGCCGAGCAATTCGAGGAATTCACGGATGAATGGGCCAGGAACCGCGTTTCCTGAATCCACTACCACCTTGACCTCTCGCTTGGGGAGGCCGGTGGATGAGAGCATGTCTGCGTAGTAGCGAGATTTGAAATCGTCGATGATGAGGTGTTCGCCACACCCCTCTCGGAACTCGCCGGCGAGGAAGACAGCGAGTAGTTCTTGCAACTCTTCGCCGGCCATCGCTGATGAGCCGCGACACATCTTGAAACCGTTGTATTCTGGTGGATTGTGGCTGGCGGTGATGACGACGCCACCGTTGACAGGTAGAGTGACGGTGGCGTGATAGAGGGCTCCAGTCGGCATGATCCCGAGGTCGTGGACTGTGACTCCAGAATCAAGCAGTCCGCCAATGAACTCAGCGTGTAGGGATGGGCCTGATTGGCGGATGTCACGGGCCAGCGCCAAGGCTGAACAGTCGAGAAAAGTGGCGAGGGAGCGGCCGAGTCGATAGGCGAATTCTGGGGTCAAGGGATTGCCGGCGATTCCGCGGATGTCGTAGGCCTTGAAGGCGGCAGCGGCCGCTTGTTCATCAAGGCCCGACGGCCACTCTAGTTTCTCCATCGTTTTCTGCGACTCGACCATTTGCTAAAAGGACCATCTACTATGATTTCATCAACACGGTTTATCAAAGAATATAAATATGGGCCTGTCACATTTTTTTTCTTGATGATAAGATGGCTCATGCCCTTCTTTTTCCATTCTGATATTTCTTTCTCTCTGGTCACAGTTGTTCATGGAAGATGAATTCGTATTTGATGTATCTAATAGTCGAAAATACTCAGTCGGTCAAAGAGTTGATTCAACTCCTTGTGACATTCAAGGCAGACTTCAAGTGACTTGGGACGAGAACAGATTGAAGAAGGATTCAGAACTAACGGGAGAAGTATCCATTTGTGGATTCAATCTAGAGGTTCTGATGGTCCCAAATAATTATTCTCTAAAGTATGTACTGTTTGTATCTGGCCAACCACAACTCATAGAACATTCGATTTCCGAGCAGTTTTATGGTGACTCCGTTATATCCAGCAGGGGATGGTGTTGAGGTTTGGTAAGATGTGTTTGAAACTCTCCCAATTCATATCAGTCATTCTGACTTTATTCATTTTGTTTCCGCTTTCATTTAATCTTGATGCACTAGGTGATATCCGTGACCGGACATCGGAGAAATCTGACTCCATCAAACCTACAGAATGGGTTACTATGCATGATATCGGTCAAAGTACAAACTATATCACTAATCTCGTCTCAATCAGAAATGGCAGTTATATTCTCGGTGGAAATTGTCATCCAAGATATTGGGTCAGAACCACCAACAGATTCTCCTGATGTCAGAGGAATCATCAACTTCGATTTACTTTTGATTTGTATATTGTCATTCTTACTTCTTACAGGTGTTGGAACTATTTTTAGGAGGAGATGAACACCCAAAGTAGGATGGATTGCCGTCATCGTTTTTCATCACATTTCGGAGTTTCTTTTGTGAGAAACTATCGCCGCAAATGGAAACCTTGAGTTGTTCGCAGACGGAATAAAAGAGGATTAAATCGTCTGCGAAAATGTTCACATGAAGAGGAGAATAGAGTGAATTTTCTGTCAAACAGCATGGTGAATAGCTTGGATGACTATTTCCACCTTGGCACCACGAGGCAGAGCAGCCGCTTCAAAGGCGGCCCGTGCCGGCGCAATCTCTACCCCTTCAAGCCACGCTGAATAGACCTCGTTCATCGCCGCGAAGTCGTTGATGTCGTCAAGGAGCACCTGTGCGAAGCAGACATCATTCTTGCTGACTCCAGCGGCTGCGAGAAGTTCGTCAATCTTGGCTAGACTGGCAGCGGTTTGTGAGGCTGTATCATCACCCGCCTCTGGCGCGATTTGTCCCGCCAACCAAATGACCCCGTTCGCCTTGACTCCTGGTGAATATGGCCCGTATGTCTTTCCCCCTTCAACCTCGATACGCTCTTTGCTCATGTGGGTTCGTTAGGTATGATGCCCATAGCGATTACTCTTGTTCGCCACACTATTGATGGGCTCGGCAAATCAGCGAAGGTTATGGGGGGTAGTCCGACCTGTTGGGTCATTGACCATCCCGCCCACGCCCAACTCTTCTCTCCGTTCATCAAGAAGGGCAGTCCGGTCGACATCATTGTAGCAACAGAAAGGAAAGAGGTCACTGCGATGTTGGAGTGTGAGAACTCTCCACTTCCCAAGCGCCACATCATTTCCGTACAGCGACCCGTCGGGAGAAGGGTTCTTCCCATTCAGCGTGAGGTGAGAGCACTGCGCCGCTTGCTGGCAGTATCTTCGCTGTTGAAGCGGCGCAACCTTACCGGAAAACCGATTGAGAAAATCGTGGTCAAAGGGGCGGCACTCGAACTAAGAGCGGCGAAACGGGCGAAAATCTCACGCCGCATCTACGTCACCGACACCGAAGTTAATCATGTCGCCCATCGGCTTGCACTTTCATCAGCAACCGAGGTGGTTCTTACTGGAAATTGGCGAGATGACTTAGACGGCGGATTTCACGCTGCCTGCAAAGAGCAGGGACTCAAAATACACATTTTGACGGGTGAACTCCCGCACACATACCTCAATCAACCGAACAACATGAGAGTTGGCGAGGAGGGAGGGATTCCACGCATTGTGCACCGCGCATTGGTGGGGGGTGGCGTGCATGACAAGGCAGAGAGGTTGTCTGCCGCTGCATTGATTCCGGACTTGGGAATGAAGGTCACGACGGTTGCCGAAAATCATCCAATCAACGACCCGTGGGGTTTGCCGACGATGATTTCACAATTTGATGGGGCATTGAGCGAATCTGTTACTCTTGCTCACGAGGCAGTGCTTTCAGGGGTTCCGACACTTCTTGTTTCCAAGGCTCAAAGGGGTTTTCTCGATACTCACTCGGGAGGGGGTCTGCTGTTCAGAATCGACTCTACCAAGAGAGGACCTGCGCTGAATCATGAAATTGCCGCTTGGCGTGAAGCAGTTCAAATGCGTAGACGAAGTGGTGGCGTTCCTGTTGGATGGACTGATGTGGAGCAGGAACTGCGCAGAATAATCGGATGATACCAAGAGACAATTTCAGGAAAATGAAATTATTTATGGGATATTGTTGAAAATTGCGGGGAAGGGAAAATGGTGACAACGGCATTAGTTCTGAAAATTATTTACGAATGAAGAATTGTGGGGGAAC
Source organism: uncultured Candidatus Poseidoniales archaeon (assembly GCA_964342465.1). Classification (GTDB taxonomy): domain Archaea; phylum Thermoplasmatota; class Poseidoniia; order Poseidoniales; family Thalassarchaeaceae; genus MGIIb-Q1. Next base: position 10,442 of record CAYFFQ010000019.1, read on the forward strand.
AACATGGATGAAGCGTATCTGATATTACTGGAAAGAGGAGAAACCGCACCAACGTTTGCCGAGGTCAAGGCGCATGTTGAACACCTCAGAAAACTCGAGGCGGTGGGTCGGTTGGTCACTTGTGGGCCGTTCACAGATGACTCTGGAGGAGTGGTTGTCATCCTTGCTGACTCTCTCAAAGCCGCTCAGGAATTTGCCGCTAATGACCCGTTTGTGGCTGCTGGTTCTCACACTTTCACGGTTCGAGAATATGAATGGTCAATGGCGGCAAACGACCATCTCGGAGTATTCAACCAGTGAAATGCTGGTACGCATTGGGTCCATCTTGAGATTCAGGACCGCAGAATCCGGATGATGTCAGCATGGTCAGCACCCATCTCATTGAGGTTGACTTTGCTCAGTTTGACCCATTCAGCATGAGCGGCATCGTCACCAGCAGTCGGCTCACTATTTGTTCCGTCCTCTTGTTTGCCGGAATGTTGTGCGAGAAGCATTCGATAGAATATGGTCACAACATGGCCGCGTGGGTCGCGCTCAGGCTCGCCACGCACTGCGACAATCGGGTTTGTATCATCCACCCTACCGACGAGGCTGCACTCTTCAAGCAACTCCCGCGCCACAGCATCTTCGGGTCTCTCACCATAGTCGACAAATCCCCCAGGAAAAGCCCACAACCCTTTCCACGGCTCTTGACCTCGGCGAATCAGGAGAACTTCGCACTCCTCTCCCTCACCCCGCAGGACGACCGCATCAACAGTGAGTGCTGGGTTGTGGTATGATGCACAGGTTGGGCATGGGCCTTTCTCCATTGTCTCACCATTATCATTTCATGAACCGATTTTCATTCCATTGACCATTTTCGCCTTTTTCGTTCCATCGACCACTTTCGCCTTTTTCGTTCCAT
>CAYFFQ010000019.1:11445-33223 GCA_964342465.1 uncultured Candidatus Poseidoniales archaeon
TTTCGCCTTTTTCGTTCCATCGACCACTTTCGCCTTTTTCGTTCCATTGACAATTTTCGCATCTTTCCATTCGATTTACAAATTAGCATTTTTCATGAACAAGGTGGCAATTAATTGACTTTTCAACTTCCATAACGCCGCTTCCGCTTTTGGTAGGAATCTATTGCTTCGTAAAGGTCGTGGCGTGAAAAACTCGGCCAGTGAACATCTGTGAAGTGTAGTTCTGAGTAGGCGATTTGCCATAAAAGGAAATTTGAAATACGTTCCTCTCCGCTTGTTCTAATGACTAAATCGGGGTCTGGTAAATCAGCCGTGTATAAGCGGTTTGAAATTGCTTCAGTGTTGATTTCATCCAGTGAGATTTTCCCCTTTGCATGCTCGGTTGCAACTTCGCGCACAGCATCCACAATCTCTTCGCGACCTCCATAGGCAAGGCAGACAGTAAACAAAAATTTGTCATAATTAGCAGTATCTGATTCAGCCTTTGAAATGGCTTCTTTGACTTCATCAGGCAACAATTCCAATCTGCCGACAGCCTGAACTTTGACTCCATTTTCATGAATTTTTGGGTCATTTCGTATCTCTTCGAACCCGGCCACATAAAGCGAGTAGAGAGAGTTGAGTTCTTCGCCTTCTCTCCCTGTGACATTCTCTGTGGAAAGTGCATAGACCGTGAGGTAGGGTATTCCGAGGTCCAACACCCAATCCATGACCTCCTTGAGTTTCTCTTTGCCATGCGCGTGCCCAACTTCTTTCTCTAGGTCTTGTGACCAAGCGAATCTGCGGTTTCCGTCCATGATTATTGAGATGTGTTGAGGAATTGTTCCTCGCTTGAGCCGGTCGCGTAGTCGGTTTGTACGGATTCTGTCCGTGCGTGTGATGATGCTGTAGGCGTAGCGTGAGTTTGCCATGAAGCGGGCTGGGGCGCGGATTATTCGCCATTTGAGGAGCCACTTCGCAGTGCCGTCTATCGTTCTGCCGAGCCATCCCATCTATCTCACCTCATCGGCCGGTGATGTTTGGTCGCGGGCATTGGGTAAATCGTCCTGCCGAGTCTTCCCATCTATCTCACCTACTGCAAAGGCCTCGTCTATTACTTTGGGGGATGCTGCTCTCCCACTTGATGCCTGCCCCTGATAAGAGCAATATTTCTATCAAATGTTGTTCACAAATCGGGCCATTCAGAAATAGTTTCTAATTTAGTTCGAAAATTGGATGGACTTTTTAGAATTCTTGTAAATATATATTCAGAAAAACAAACGACTTCGCGACCTGTTCAAGGGCTCAAGATGGTTATCCTTTACCCTCGGTGTTCCATCTTGACAGAGGGCTGGGTGGGCATTGACCTTCAGACCTACCGGCGTGTGAAATCTTGGTTTGAAATGGATAAAGTCATACTTTTTGATTGGCAGGAAGTTATCAAACAGGTTATATTTATGGCAGAGATACCGAAGTCAATGGCAAAGAGTGTGTGGTTGTGTGTATTTTTGATTTTGTTCCAATCCGTAATAATTTCAGAAATGGCTTCAGTCGATTTGAAGGAGAATCCAACCGAACTCGCGTCAGAAGGTTCTGAACCGTTTTTCTCTTCAAATACATTCAGTGGGCAGCATCCAGCATCCCTTCAATATGGTGCTAACAACATGCCTTCAGTGAATGTGAGCAATTGCCAATATGGTTTCATGACACCCGACGCGCTCTTCGAAACAGATGCAAACACATGGGCGTTGAAACATGAATTCGGATCAGCCTGTCTCTTCCCCATTTTCAATCTGACAGGAGTTCCGGTTCAGATGAACCTTGATCTGATGGATACTCTACCTGACCCAATGCATTTCCAAGAAGATTGGAATTTCACCCTATCTGTTTCTGCAATATTCAGTAATGGGGCGATTACAATCTTAGACTCAGGGTATATTCATCAATCGGATTTCATATTTTCAGATGACTCTGGATTTATTTCTAATCTAGTCAACTTGAACCAGTACACAACAAATTGGAATGGATATGATATTGGTGGTTGGAGATTATACACGATGACTGCCGAACAGATTCTTCCCTCTGGTGGTTCTACAGTCGTTGAGTACAGTTTTTGGGCCCAAGATGTGCCACCACGAGGGTGGGAAGATACCGATGTTTCAACCGGTAATTATCCTACTTATTTCTCAAAACCAACTGAAGATTGGGCAAATTACACTGTCGTCATTGACCATGCTAACGCTACTTATGCCGGCAATAATAGATCAATAACTTCAAATTCAATTAATTCTCCATGGTCTGAGAGAATATTACGAGGAAAGAATAATCAAACAACTAGTTGGTTAACCTATAATTCAAAGTTAAATCTCAATGTGACATTAATGGATTCAATAAATTCAAAATGCTTTTACGGTTCTGCTACAACTAATGGAGTCGTTATTGCTAATATTACTATGGCAATCTCCTTGTGGGATGGTCAAATCTTCAATCCAATTCTTAAGGAATCAATGATCTTTTATTGTACTCCAAACTCTCAAGGTTGGTTCGGTGGTTCGGGTAATTACAACATGTATGGTGCGAGGTGTGAACAAACGGCAAACCTAGTCATGTTAGGTGGTGGACCGACTCCTAGTGTTAGTTGGAATAATTCTCAATCAGGTTGGAGTTTATTCACACCAATTTACAAGATTGAATTGTATTCAACTGTTGAGGCGTATTTGGATGACCCTTCAAGACCCGGATACGATAGTGGATACTATCTAATGCAGCCTTATGAAATAGCGGTGGTGTAGACTTGAACTTTTTATCCAACTTTCTTTCTAGAACCATGATTGTGATTACAATCGTTTTTTTGATGGTTAATTCAACTAATCTTTCTGGAGTTGCTAAGGCTGGTGATTCTACATCGAATGGCCAAAATGATGTATTAAATGTTACAGCAGGAGGTCTTGAAACCTATGGGAAGTACTGGCCAGCAATCATAATTGATATCTATCCCACTGAAGATGGAGGAGAATTACTCTACCTTGCCTCTGGATATCCGTTCGCATTTGAAAACGAAACTATAACCCCTGCGGGTGATGCTGGTGAGTTTTTTGTTACAAAAATAGGTCCTGGAGGGAATTCGGAATGGATAACATCTCTTGGTGTAACTTTAAATTACTCTGATGGGGACCGTATTTCTTGGTTCTTCGGAATAGGGGGATTTGTTACACATCCAATCCATGGCATTGTAGTTTCTGGTTCGGATTATACTCGCGATTATGTAAGCAGAGGGGGCAGCCATATTGCTATGCTAGGCTGGGATGGCGAGTTGAAATGGACAATGGAACAAGACACAGGGCATCGCCCCGTCATAGTTGATTTCACATCTGATCACATCACTGTTTTGAGCAAGCAGGGACTCCTCACAGAGCCAGATTGGTATCCACCTTTCATGGATGAAAACCCTTTCATCAATACCGATAATCATTTTAGATCATCAAAAATCATTCGTTATTCCCTTAGTGGTGAGTTGTTAGCGAATTTCACTTTTGCTCAATCGCAAGGGCAATCTAAATTGAACTCTATCGTTGAACCGTTGGTTTTTCCATTTAAGGACGGCGAATACATACTCAACATTAGGGATTGTTGGATGTTAGTGGACCATTGCTTGATATCTGATGCTGAGAATGATGGATTACCGCCTCTATTATTATCGAACCGGACAGAATATATTAGGATCAAATTTCATCAACAAGGTGATATGCAATTTTATCAGTACAACATCACATCATGTAATTATAGCATAGATAATCGTAGCCTCAATTGTTCAGATTATGTTTTTGGCAATAATTTTGAGATAATGGTGGGCAGACCTGGCTATGACGGTCAATCAGAATTTGTCCGTCGTGAATTGTCGGACCATTGGTTTGATGGCTACCATGTTGCGTATGATGCGACTGAATTGGTAGTTGATTCGATTTATTTAGGCAATGTGTCTGACCCATTTGATATTCTAGTTGCAGTCAGTTGTAATAATGTGTATGTGCAATGTAAAGATTCTCGGCAAGTTGATCATTTTAATGGATTCTCATTTAGACCGAACTACACTACAATCGGATATTTCCTAGATGGAAATTTCATACCGATAATGTCATATGGATATCCAAAAGAGAGTATAGGTGCCTTGACAGGCGTTTTTTCAATTGAGAAAATCAATTCTACAAAATTTTTAATTCACGGCGTTCATACTGGGATGAATTTATCGATTCTTAACGAAGAGTGGTCACCAGAAGATGGTTTTCCAGCTCGTTCATTTCGATTCCATGTTGATTTTGGACCAATTGTGTATGAGGTAAATGAGACCGTAACTTCGATAATTCCGGATAATAATACAGAGATTCCAATTATTGAACCCGAACCTGAAATTCCCTGTGAAGAATGGACAAATGAGAGCAATTGTGCCGTTCAAGAGCCGACCGTTGAATCTGATTTGGAAGAAGAGGTAGAGAGCAACTTGAGTTTGACAAAGGAAACCGGTCAAAAGAATGTCTCTGAGGCAATTCCTCTCGTAGTCGTTGCTGGCGCAGGTTTTCTCGGTTTAGCAGTCATTACTTCACGCAAGAAGGAATTGTTCTCAGGATTGTTTGGTGGTTCCCTAATTGGGGTTATTGGGTCCAAGGCGCGTAAATACACTCCTAGTGTCAGGACATCAATCATTGACCTGATCACTTTTGAACCGGGGATTCACCAGAGTGAGATTTGTAGACGGTTGCACCTGAGTAGTTCTCAGATTCAACATCATACTGAAATTCTGATAGAAGAAGGTAGCATCAACCGGCAAAAAAGTGGACGTCTGGTCACATATTATCCAATCTGTTTTGATGTTGAATTGAATGAGGATATGGTATTGATGCCATCAGCCAAGGTCAATAATCTAGAAACAAGAGAGAAGTTGATTTTACTGTTGCGAGAGAGTAAATATAACGGTGGAACTAGTCAGCGTTCACTTGCAGCAAAACTAGAATGTAGCCAACCAAATGTGCATAAACATTTGAAACGACTGATGGACGAAGGAATAATTCAGAAGATTGAAAAGTCCTGGAGATTAACCGAAATAGGTGAAGGAATTGCAGATGAAATAGAAGATGAACATAACTTATCAGATGGCATTTTTTCAAGTAGTGAAATAATTTCTTGAAGTGAAAGCCAACTCTAATCACTTGTCCAATCGATGGTGTGACCACACCAAAATCCGGCGAAAAGGGAATGGTTGGTCCCTTGTCACGCCGAAGGTGAGGGTGGTAGAAGTGGTGGCCGAGTTTTTGGCGAAAGTCCGTTGAAGTTTTGGTTGAAAATGGTTCAGTCAAAAATGGTTTAGTCACTGATGGTTCAGTCGAAGATGAGGTCGGCGGACATTTCGATTTTGGCACGCACAACCTAAGCACCATATGGACCGAATGTCGGCAGAATCTGTCGAAGATTCGACCCGCCACACCAGTCACCTGCGGCGACCTGACGTTTAGTCGAAGATTCGACCCGCCATACCAGTCACCTGCGGCGATTTGATGCTCAATCAAAAATGAGGTCGGCGGACATTTCGATTTTGGCACGCACACCCTTCGGCGCATTGACGACGATGACCTCGCCAGCATCCGGCCAGACATGCAAATCCGCCTTCGAGTTTCCGGCATATCCGAAGCCGCCCTTCCCATACCGCTTGACCAGCGCCGCAGCCTTGTTTTTGTCAGCAAGATTCGGCCCATCATCAGAAGCCATCACATCATCAAAAAGTCCCACGTGTGCAGCAATTTTCTCGGCAACAGACCGGGTGGAGGCAGTACAGAGGACAATCTCTTCTCTTCTCTCTCGCTCGTTCGTGAGCCAAGCGAGGAACTCTTTGTGATAGACCAACTCGTCAGGTTCAAAGCGCAACTTCTCCGCAAGCCCCATTTTCCAGTGTGTTCTCCTGCCTGTAAACTCCTTGAAAAGCATCCACGGAACCAGCCACGGTCGCAGAAACAAAACCCGTTTCAGAGTCACCCAACTCATGTCTGTGAGAATCAAAGTCCCATCCAAATCCACCGCCAGCGGCAAGGGCTTCCCACTCTCTGACACGGTTCGGGGGGTTGATGGGTGGGCTGTCAATGCTTCGCCATTTTCTGTTGTGATGGTCGCGGATTGGTCGCCTCGGTTTCAGCGCCTTTGGCTGACACATATTGAGATGTATGGGATCAAAATCCAATCACATCATTCCTGACTTTTGTTTAATTGAAAGAATTATTCATCGGGTATGTTTGGCCTCTAGGTCTGTGTACAAAAGTATTTGAAAATGATAATTGAGTTTCCAACAGTCGGTAAATCAGTTTCAATAACTGGCTTTGATAGTTCACATATCTGTGTGTTTTGACTGCATATACTAGCAGAAATATACAAGAAATCATTTCGGAAGTGCATGACATCGATACTCACAGTATCTACTCCTTCAATTTCCAATTTCACATCAGTTGGGACATCTAAACTTTGGACAAATTGATTCACAACAGGTATTCCATCAATTGTTATTTGAGATGAATAATAATGATTTTCCTCTATCATCACAACATCTGAAATCAGGTGTTTCGAGACAACCTGTGGGCTTGAGAAGGTTCCAAAACCGTCATGAGAGATGGCTTGGGTAGATTTTTCCAAATCTTCCCCTCCTGATATTGTAGTTTCACCTAACCATCCGAAAAGTGTTCCTTCTCCAATTTGTTGCTCATCAAAAGAGTGTATGAAATTTGCCTGGGCAACACTGCTCGTCACAACTGAAAGATGCACTAACAAATCTTCTTTCAACAGAATGTGAATGACCGATTCACCATAGTTCGGTATTTCTAATTCCTCCCCATTGAATAATGTGAGACATGGACCGAATTCAATACATGGGAAAATTGTGTACCAACTAAACTGTTCATTGCTTGAAAAATCACTGAAACTTGGGTATTCAAATGACTCAATTCTGAATAATTCAACCCATTTGCCGCTGCTTGCCTCTCTGGATAATGTTGCATAATCATGTAATTCAGTGGAATTGGAATCCATGACACCAGAATGCCCACGTCCGAACATTCTTAGCAAGCCATCATGACCAAAATGTATTCCTTGGATATCAAATTTATTTGGTAAATCCGTGTCAATTTTGGTGAGATTCCCATCTTCTGAAAAATGAATAATAAAGCTCTGTTTTGAGAAGTTCCCTTCTGAAACCAAGACCGAATTAATATACAATTTAGAATAATACCAGCCTGAGACCACAACCTCTTCATCCGTGATTGCGAGTCCTGTCAACTCCATCATAATTGGAGAACCGAAGTGATTGAACCATGATATTTTCATCATTTCAGTATCTGCACCAGCAACAAACCAATTATCATAATAGTTTGCAGAGATATTGTCAACACCTGATGCATTGATTTCACATCCTTCGTTTGTATCAATACACAATTCACCAGATAGCGCAATCTGTTTCGAGTTTGAAGACTCAAGGAATTTTACTGTATTGTTTCCATTACCGCTGATTATGATATGTTCATTTTGGACTTCAATAGATAATTTTGAGGATTCATCAGATTCAACTATTCCGAGACATCCCGCCGTAGCCATCATTGAACTCAGGAATAGTACCATTGAAAAATTGTTTTGCATATGTTTTCCAACCTGATCAGATAGGTGAATCACCCCAAACAACCGTCAATAAATTACTACAAGTTTCACTTCCACAATCTGGGTCTCTTGCATAAAACAGCTCAGAATCAATCGTCTCCCATCCGGTGATATTCCAATTCTCATCAATCATCATTTTCATGTAATCTATTCTCAAACTGACCTCAGCAATCATGTGGTATTGTTCAATTGCATTTTGGCCAGGCGCGGGTATTTTAACGTCAATGTTAGGGTCTTTCTTAACTTTCTGAGGTGGCGGAGGGGGTGGAGGTGGGTTTGAACAAAATGTTGAATTAATTATTGGATAATCAGGGTCTGGGTATGAGATATTGTCATACTTATCGTGGATGATCCATTGTTCAGGGACCTTTTGAACTGCTAATCGAACTGAATATTCAAGCACTAATTTCCTTTGACATTGTAGGCTCTGTATATCAAATCCATCCCAATGTAGTCTAATAATCACATCTTCAATAACATCAGAAATTCTAAGAATTTGTTCTGAAGGCTGTGATTTGGCAAGGCCGTCTTCAACATAAGCATGAACTGTGTAATCTAGTGGGTCTCCTCCACGATTTCGCCATTCTACTGTGGCAGCCTCCATCGGATTTGAAGTCAGCAGAAGATTGACAAATTGTTGAGAGCCGGGAGGTGTCAACCTACAATCTGTTGAAGAGAACTTATCACCCATTTCATCAATCCAAGTACCTTGAATTATTATCATATCATTATCTGCTGCACCTATTTCTGTAGAATAATTACCATCAACACCCGCAGTAACTTGAATGCTTGTTTGCCTGTCGACATTTTCAATTACTATCTCAGCGAAGGCCAAACCGCCTAATTCATTATACACTATTCCTTGGAAAGTCCTAATAGACACATTGTCCGAATTTTCCGCAGATGATAGTGGTAACAATTGAATTGCGAGGATGAGCGAAACCAATACTGTCCATTTACTCTTCATGAATGTCTCAAGATTTGGAACTCATATAAAGTTATCAAAATGCGTTTTATCAGTTAGGATTGCCCATTTCAGAGGCGAGCGTCAATTATCAACCGATACCCATTCGCGAAGCAAGGAGAGACAGCGCAACCGAGCAGGGAGAGACAGCGCAACCGAGCAGGGAGCAAAGAGACGGTCTGCCAGTGCGAGCGAGTTAGGGGGAGTCAGAATTGAGGGGTGAAATTTCATTAGAGAAATTGGCCGATGAACCGTGGTTTCCTTCTCAAATCGCCCGCTCAATAGAACCGGCAGCCGCCCAAGTTCCTGAAGGATTCGAGGCGTGGCGACTTCACACCAAATTTGCATCCCACTTGATGTTATTACCCGTCGGTGATGTTGAGTCAATTCGCTGGTGGCGGCGGGTTCTCTCGGTTGGGGGGGGGAGTAAACGGTGGGGCAAACCTCCTGATGTTGATGGCGGAACCATTGAGTGCATTTCCTCACACTCAGGCCCGACTTTCCTGCTCACCGAACGGGGTGGGCGAAAGGTGACAATCAGGCTCTTTCCTTTTGACGAAAAGGGACATGGGCGCAAACTTTCCGAACTTGAGAGCGAACATCTTCACACACCATTTGGGGGGGTTCAGGTGGAGGGTAGAGACCTGCTTCTCTTCTTCCGGCAAGAAAGTGGTGAAAGAGCAGACAAATTGTTGGTCACAGCATTGATTTCACAAGATTTTGAAGGTGCTGCAAAAGTTTGCAAAACGGTTGGCGAAATTCTAGGAAGATTCCATACTGATGCGCTTGCTCACAAGGCACTTCCCAATGACGAGAGAAAGTGGAATGACCGGCTGAAAAGTCTTGAAGAGAGGACCCATTCCAACACACTCTGGCGCGCCCCTCATTCTATGGCGACCCTCGCAACACTAACTCACAGAAATTTCGGGTTGGAAGCAGTCCTCATTGATGGTGAAGAATCAACCATTTCGTGCTGTTATGATGGAATACCCAATGCGATTCTACCAAAATCGCCCGATTATCCAGCAGTTCGCGACCTCGCTGCAGCCTACCGTTCACTCGCAGGTATCTGCACAACAAACAATGTCTCTGGTGAGGATGAACTGGCACTTCGCAAGGCACTTTTCGAGGGGTGGTACAGCACAGCTCCGAGGAGTGCAACCTCGTCACGCGCCCTTGATGGGCATAGGGGCGGGGTGGCGATTTGGGAGTACGAACAGAACCTTGAGGCTATGGCTGTCGCTCAGGCGTGGGGCGGTGAGGTTGACCCGCGCACGACATGGTGGCTGGGGTATGTGAACCGGATTCAGGACCAAATGTATCGCTCGCGCACACTTTCTGCCCTCTCGCTTCTGACAGGGTCGGCAGCGTTTTTGATTCTGTTCGCCGATTCGTGGTTGGCGCATATAGGCGAGCGGATCGTTGTCAGCGGCGGGCTTGTGACGGCGACTTTTGCGCTTCGTTGGCTCTATCGAAACCGCGCCCCGCCTCCTTACTGATTCACGGCGGTCATTCATCGGTGGACAACACTCAAATCCCTAGCGTCGGGATTTCTTCCTATAAATAAAAAAAATCTCACATTAATCATGACATTTCTTCACTTGCAGGCAATCAACAACCACAGCCGAGCACAACGAAAATAATTCATCATCAGAAAACGAAGTGACTGGGAATGATTCAACCAATACTGGACAAACAGAAAATGATGTTGAAAATCAAAATGTCAAGAATGATAGTAATAATTCCATTGAAACAAATGAAATCCTGACCTCAGATGTTTTCTACATTTTCACGGCATTGTTAATCTTTTTGATGGTGATGAGGGTAACAGGTAATACGAGAAGGACTTGAGAAAATATCGGCTATTTCCCTTTTTACAAATCATCTGACTTTTAACCTGAAATCTGTAGTCAGGATGATAATTTTGAGAATTTTCCAGCCTCAAAAGTGTAGTGAATCGGCGTCCCTGTGGGGATTTCAAGTGAAAGCACCTCTTCCCGTGTGAGATTCTCGATGTGCATGACGATGGAGCGTAACGAATTCCCATGTGCGGCCACAAGCACGTTTTTTCCACTCTCAAGGTCGGGAATTATCAACTCCTCAAGTGCAGGAATGGTTCTCTCCGCACACTTCTCGAGGCTCTCTCCTCCCGGTGGTGGGATGTCGTACGAACGTCTCCAAATATGCACCTGTTCTGCCCCAAATTGGGCACGCGCTTCGTCCTTGTTTTGGCCTTGTAGGTCTCCATAATGTCTCTCATTGAGCCGCCAGTCCTCTATGGTTGGGGGGTCATTAGAGGCGCGGTTTTGGGTCATTGCGATTTGGGCAGTTCGCTGGGCTCGCAGAAGGTCACTTGTATAGATGATGTCAAAGGCGATGTCGGCCAATTGTGTCCCGGCATTTTTCGCCTCTTCTTCTCCTTTTGGAGAAAGGTCAACATCGGTCCAGCCGGTGAATCTGTTGGCAGCGTTCCACACCGATTGTCCATGCCTGAGTAGTACCATCAGCGCCAACTACACACATCCTCGGTATTTCCCTCTCGGGTGGGGTTCATGGGGTTTACCCATTCACTACACACTTCATTCGGCCGAGCGGCGGATGCGCGGTTCAAAGAAGGTGAGTCCCAGTTCTTGGGAGAGACCTACCACACTGATGAGGAATCTCTCTCTCTCCTCCTTCTCCTCGAGTCCGCCGCTGACATCCCAGTAGAGATTGATTCCGATTTCGATGGAATCCTTGGCGATTGCTTGGACATGAGCGTAGGAATCGTCTTCTTTCTGGGTCTTTTCATTGGATTCAATGAGTTGCTCAATGCCGCGGCAAAATGATTCTACTGCTTGTGAATCGCTGGCGAGGTCGAGATAGAGTACTGGTTGGTATCTTCGCCAGCGGCGCTTTCCGAAGTTCTCGATGTTCTTGTTGACTAGGCTAGCGTTTGGCAGGGTGACCACGGTGTCGGCGCTGGTACGAATCAGGGTGGTGCGAATACCGATTTCAATGACTTCACCTTCCGATGCGCCGACCTTTATCCAGTCACCCATTTTGAATGGGCGGTCCAGCAGCAGAGTGACTGCGCCGAACAGATTGCCGATTGTGTCCTTGGCGGCGAAGGCGAGAGCAAGACCGCCGACTCCAAGCCCAGCAACGATGGTAGCGAGGTCAAAGTTGAAGGCGTCGGCGAGTGCAAGGATTCCGAACATCAAAATAATGAAGCGAAGGACCGATTCCACTGCTGAGATAAGCGTCTTTTCAGTTCCGTCAAGGACACCATCCTTGTCCCACCAGATGACGACCAATTCTACCAGTTCCACCAACCGAATGCAGCCAAGAAGGATGCCGATGAGGAAGGTTGCCTCGCCCAATGCTGTTAACCAGTATTCGTAAGTTGATGGCAGCGAAACGACAGCGTCAGCAGCAGCAGATTCCCGCCCCAGCCATTCAACCAGTTTCCACCAAACAAATCCGGCGGCTGATGCACCGAACGGAGAACGGGCAGAGAGTTCAAATTCGTTGACATTCTCCATTTTTTCGGTCCATCTAACAAGAATCTTGGGGAGAAGGAACATGGTAAGGGCTCTAGCAATCATGCCGAGAAGAAAGATGCCGAAGAGCGCGACCAGCACCCCAAACTGAACTCCGAATACGAGATTGTCCCAGCCGGGAACCAGTTGAACGAAGGCATCCATGTATCCTATCCGAGTGCTCATCATTTGAAAAACCAACGCTGACTGACCAATAACTCACGATTGGGAAATCATGGCGAATCCACATTGAGTTGGTCACGTTTACCAGTAAGGAGACTCTGGGGGGAAAACGGGACTTCCGCGGCGAAAGGGGGGATTGTCGGATTGGTCGAGCCAGAACTGGGACCCATACGAGAGTGCGGGTATTTCCGCGGCATCGGTGGGCGTGAAGGCGAACCCGACAGCTGACCGCAAACCCATAGGGGAGAGCGCGGATTTCCGCGGCGAAAGGTGGGGATTGTCGGATTGGTCGAGCCAGCACTGGGACCCATACGAGAGTGCGGGTATTTCCGCGGCATCGGTGGGCGTGAAGGCGAACCCGACAACTGACCGCAAACCCATACGGGAAAGCGGGACTTCCGCGGCGGTTCTGAGCCGGGGTCTTTGACGTCGCTGACAATGGGAACTCATCCGAGAAAGCGCGCATATCCGTGGCCGTTCCGAGTCGGGGTCTTTGACGTCGCTGACAATGGGAACTCATCCGAGAAAGCGGGCATATCCGTGGCCGCAGATGTGCGGTTGATTCAAGAGTGAATTGCGATTGGACACCTTTGGTGTCAAGCGTGGGAAGCACAAGAGTCGTCCTCGTCATTCTTCTGCTTCTCAATTCCTTGGCCCTGACAGGAAGCATCGGCTCGGCTGCTCAGGAGGAGGAGCCAGCGGTGGAGAAGAGCCCAGAGGAATTGTGGTCCAGTGACTACATCGCCCAATGGCTGCCTTGGGGCGGTACGGACAGAATCCAGTTCAACGAATACCACGACTACTTCACCATGAAGGCGCGCATGCAGCAACTTGCCGATGCAAACTCAGACATCATGGAGTTCCACGAAGGGATGCCGGGAGGGGTGAATGACCGCGGCAACGAGATGGATGTTGACAGTTACGAAGGATGGTTCTACGGACACTCAAGTCCTTGGCTGAAGATAACTGGCGGAGAAGAGGGTGTCCAAGGTGGTGAATGCAATGACTTCGTCGGGGATTGTGGTAATTATGCTGACCGACCCGACGTGATGCTCGTCGGTAACCACCACGCTAGAGAGTGGATGTCCTACGAAGTTCCGATGCTTTTCCTCGAGACCGTCGCCTTCTACTACGGAAAGGACGGCATTGACAACGATGGTGACGGTGACTACGACGAAGACCCTTGGGGGGATGCGGATGGTGACGGCGTCCTTGACGACGACGGCGACTGTTTGATGCTCAACTCGACGAATCAAGATTCCAATGGTGACGGAATCGCCTGTGGGCCGGGCGACCTCGGCGTTGACGAAGACTTTGATGAACAGTGGATTACCGACCTTGTCGATACTCGGGAGGTCTATCTCATTCCGATGCTCAATGTAGATGGGAACCGATACGACCGCGAGGTCTTCTGCGGTGAAACCGCGTGGGAGAACTGCCGCACCAGCGGCTGGCGCAAGAACCTGCGCGACAACACGGTGACGGGAATCACACCGTTACCAGATACTGATGAAGAGGTCGATGAGGGGTGTGATGGGGTTGACCTGAACCGAAACTACCAGTTTGAATGGGGTGCTCCACTAGGTGCTACAGGTCCACTCTTCCCTGGAATGTGTTACGCCGATGGTCCGAACAACGATGTCTACAACGGACCAGTCCAGTACAAAGACGACGACGGTGACGGGGCCGTGAATGAGGACCATGTAGACGGCAAGGACGATGACGGAGACGGTCAGACCGATGAGGATTGGATGGGTGGGAACTCCGAACCTGAGACATTGTTCATTCAGGACATGACCGAAATGAATGATGATGATGGAGACGGGGCCTCCGACTTCAAAGGGACTCTCACGTGGCACTCTTTCTCCGAGTTGGTTCTCTATCCGTGGGGACATTGCACCGGCTGTTCTGCACCGGATGAGGCTGAACTGGCCTATCATGGCGCGAGAATGGCGGAGATGACGCAATACGAGAACCTGCAGTCGAGCGACCTCTATCCGACGACTGGTGACTTCTGTGACTGGCATTATGGGGTACACGGCTCGTTCTGTTATACGATTGAGATTGGAACCGCTTTCCATCAGTCACCTGATGAGGTGAAACACATTGCAGTGAGAAATCTCGGAGTCGCTTTCTACATGATGGAGATTGCTGACAATCCCGTCGAGCGAGCCCGCATCGGAATTGAGAATGCGGAGCGGGCGCAATGGATCACCGCGCCAGCGAATCTGACAATTCCGGAAACCGGTCCGATTCCGATAAATGTCTGTCTGCATGAGGTCTTTCCGTGGTCGGACGACATCAATTCAAGCCATGTGAGGTGGCGCATTGTGACCCCTACAAGGGTTCAGTCCGATTTCGGCCCCAAGGAGTGGATTGAGAACGAGTGGAGCGATTCCGCTCTGCAAGATACCGGTGAGGTGTGCATACTCAACAACGGAGCCAATGGTACTCTCATCGTCTCTTATCTCGATGTGCCGGACGATATATCGGGAGAACTGCATTACAAGGCTATGCTCGGTACCCAGTCTGGAACCTACCCCTTTGAATATCCTGAAGCGGGGGCTTATCATGCCGCCGCCTTCCCATACCGCGCCCCATTTGGAACATTTATCGGTGCCTTGATTCTGGCGGTTATCGTCGTCGGCTCAGTCTGGGGTGGGCTTGGGGCCGCCCTGAAGATAATGATGGCCAGTGGGAAAGATGAGCCGGCTCTTGGTACGCAAGAGGCGCAAGAGTGAGGTGGACTCGCATGCAGAAGAGCAGTGATGAGTTCGGCAGTCGCGTAGGGTTGATATTCGCCGCAATCGGTGCGGCGATAGGGACTGGAAACATCTGGAGATTTCCGCGGATGGTCGGCGCCAACGGCGGCGGAACATTCCTGATTCCCTGGCTGTTTTTCCTTTTCATCTGGTCGATTCCGTTGGTTATTGCTGAATTCGCTATCGGGAAGCGAGCGAGGACTGGAACGGTCGGAGCGTTCAGAATCTTCGCTGGTAGACGATTCGCTTGGATGGGATTGTGGACGGCTTGGATTTCAACTGCAATCGGATTCTACTACGCCGTCGTCGCCGGCTGGTGTGTCAAGTATTTCTCTCTCGGGGCAACAAACGGCCTCTCTGGAGTGGAGACCGTTGATGTGTGGAACGCATTCCTGCAAGACCCCGGTCAGGTAATCCTCTTCCAGTTCATCGTGATTGCGGTCACGGTAGTGGCTATCTGGAAGGGTGCAAAGGCCATCGAAGCGGCCAACATCTGGATGATGTGCTCTCTTTTCGTTATGCTCTTCACAACTCTCTTTCTCGCCATTTGGATGGACTATTCAGGAGACCAGACCCTTGATGGTGCAACCTTCATGTTCAGCGTGAAATGGGACATTCTCAAGGAACCCGAGACATGGATAAACGGCCTTTCCCAATCTGCGTGGTCTTGCTCGGCCGGAATGGGGATGGCCATCACATACGCAGTCTACATGCGCAAGGATGAGGACACGGCGCTCAATGCAGCAACGATGGGTCTCGCCAACAACAGCATCTCCATTGTCGCCGGTCTAGCAGTTCTCTCAGCGATTTTCGCCGCTTCCAACGACCCTCTCGCTGTCGTCACAGGTGGAAGTAGCGCCATCACATTCCTTGCTCTGCCTGAAGTGTTCGCTGAGGCACCGGGTGGAGAGGGTGGAAAATGGGTGATGATGACCGCATTCTTCCTCGGGCTTTCATTTGCGGCTCTAACTTCGATGATTTCAACTGTTGAACTCTGTGTACGCAACTTCGTAGACCACGGCATTGAGCGCAACAAGGCGGTGGCGTTCACCGCCACCGCCATCTTCCTGCTCGGCCTTCCGAGCACCTTTGTCTGGATTCATTTTGACTCGGAAGGCGTCGCATTTCCAGAATTTCTTGAAGTCCAAGACCATATCTGGGGATATGGGCTCATGTTCAGCGGCCTCTTCATCGCCTTCAGTATCTGGAAATATGGCTACATCAAATGGCGCGGGATGATAGAAGAAGGGCAGATTGAAGGCGGTATCGGCTCGTTCTTCAAGCACGGTATGTCAGGATTCCGAGACGATTTCATCAATACGGGAGACAACGATATCTGGGTTCCAAGAGCATGGGATTTCATCATGTATTTCGCCTTCCCAATACTTTTCACCGTCCTCATCGTCTCCTACTTCAGTGACCTCATCTTCTCCTTCGACCCTTGGTATTCTGCGTTCAACCCATTTGACCCTCACGGTGCGGGAATAATCTTCCTCTTCTGGGGTGTGGTGGCTACCCTCTTCATCGGTTTCAACGACTATGTTCTGACTCGCAGACCGGTCTATCTCGGGGAGGGACATTGGCTCACTGGACTCTTTGACAGGAGTTTGTGGGAGTTGCGCGATGCACCACTGTTCAGAAATGTTCCAGAGGGCGCCGAGGTGGATATATCCACCCTCCCTGGTGGTGGTGATGTGCAGATTGTCGAGGTCGGTGAAGTTCCCCCCGGATGGGAAGATGTCTATGGCGATGTCATGGATGCAGAATTGGCGTGACCTATTTTCTCACCAATTGAGGGCCGGCTTTGCTTCGAGGAAGCCGGTTGAAGGCCGTCAGCGTCAGCATGAGTTTTGGTGCGGTTAGACCGCGTGGCTTTGCTTCGAGGAAGCCGGTTGAAGGCCGTCACCGTCATCGTGAGTTTTGGTACGGTTAGACCGCGTGGCTTTGCTCAGAAGGAGTGGGTTCAAGGGGCTCCACCCCATCTTCCCATTCGGGTGATGGCTTGAGTTGGCTGCTCAATTGGCGCGAGGTGGCGGTGTTCGACGCCAACGCCGAAGCACTCGGAGTTGAACCTGCCGCACTGATGAAAGCGGCTGGAACAGCTCTCGCCAGCAAGGCGGCTGCGATGGCGCCCGATGGCGAGATTCTCATTCTCTGTGGGCCGGGGAACAACGGCGGCGACGGTTTCGTCGCCGCCATCGAGTTAGCCATGATGGGAGCCGCGGTACGCATCGTCGCCAGCCATCAGAAACAGAAAGGTGATGCCGCTGAACATTTTCGTCAACGATGTGAAAATGTCGAGTTGTGGAATCCTCAGTTGAAGTTCGGAAAACCAGACCTGTTGGTCGATGCACTCCTCGGAGTAGGTCTTTCCGGTGCGCCACGCGGGGTTGTGGGGGAGATTATCGAGTGGGTCAAGCCACACAATCCGCCACTTGTTCTCGCCTGTGACATTCCCTCTGGTCTCGGCTCCGGCAGATACCTTGCCGCCGATGCGACAGTCACTTTCCACGCTGAGAAGGAGGGGATGAACTACGCTGATGTTGGGGCGGTGGTCATCGCTCCCCTGCCTTGGCCGGAGGAGACAATCAATTGTGGAACTGGAGACGCTCTTCGTTATCCTCCACTTGTCAAGACTGCACACAAGGGTCAGCGTGGTCGTCTGCTGGTCATCGGGGGTGGCCCATACCATGGTGCTCCAATTCTTGCAGGGCGCGCCGCCTCTAGAGTAGGTGTGGACCTAGTTCACATCGCCATGCCGAGGAACGCCACCGACAGGGTGACTTGGCCGGAACATCTCATCCCTGAGAGGTTGAGCGATGAAGATTTTCTCGGAGAGCGAGGGGTCTCCGAGATTCTCGCATTGTTGGAGGAAAGAGTGTTTGATGCCGCCCTCATCGGGCCAGGGCTCGGAAGAGCCGAAGAGACGATGGACGCGGTTCGCACTCTGCTCGCAAGGTTCTCCGAATTGGGGATTCCAACTGTCATCGATGCTGATGCCATCTACGCTCTCGACGAGGGCGAGTGGCCGGATGGGCTCAGCGGAGTAGCCACCCCTCATGCGCAGGAATTGAGGATGTGGGCGTGGGATAGAGAAGCGAGTGAGGTTCTCTCAACTCCCGTTGATACCAACGAACTCAATCCCGAGTCTCGGGTCATCGTGCGAACCGGGGCGGTCGACCAATTGACCGGCTTGGCGGGGCGCTACTGCGAATGTCGAGGTGGTCATCCACGAATGGCGACAGGTGGAACGGGTGACCTGCTTGCTGGAGTCATCTCCGGGCTGGTGGCTCAGGGAATGACTGCTTGGCCGGCTGCTCGTCTCGCCTGCTACCTGATGCGTGACGCCGGTCTGAGGGCGGCGCATGAATATGGGCCGGGGCTTCTCGCCTCTGATGTTCCACCTCACATCGCGAGAAGCCTTGCAGAACTGATGCCAAAGAATTGACCTGTCACCAGCGAGAAGGAAAGGTGCTCATTCTCCTCACTGCCAAATCAAGTGAGAACATTCTGTCGGCTGATTCAAGACAAGAAGGTGATTCGCCGCCAGTGATGAACCTCGCCGAGGCGACTTTGTGGGGAATCATCGTGGCTGTCGTGGCCATTCCCCTCTTCTACTACTTCTGGCGACGTTGGGACCGCCCGACGAGAGCAGCGAAAGAGGAGATGGAACGGCGTTTGCGGGAGCGTGAAACCAGAGAAGCGTTCCAGAAAGAGGAGGCGAAGGCGAGAGAGGCAGAACGGCAGCAGGCATTGGTTCAACTTCAACAGCGCAAACGCATAGATGCGATGGCTCCGACTAAGGCGGCGATGGAATTCGCCCTATCGAGCCTAGACAAGAATCCACTCGGTTCTGTGGATGATGAGGGAACATCTCCTAGCGACGGCCGCAGTGCCGAAGAGATTGCACTTCTTGAACGGATTCCCGAAAGCGTCCAAGTCCCAGATATCGCACCTGATGAATCGGTTGCAGACATCCTTGTGGATGAAGGTCCCGTCGCCCTCAAAGTGGGGGTTTCCCTCCCTGATGAGGTCGTTTCAAAGAAAAAAGCACCTTTTGGTGGAGGCGAAGAGGTCAAGCCGGAAGCCACTACTCAGCCATTGACTGAAGAGTTTGAATGGCCGGAGTGGGATTGAGGTGGCAAGAGACAGTGAGCAGCCATCTCCTGAATCAAAACCGCGGAAAAAGCCGAAATCAGACCCCCACACAGTGAGGTCTGCCACAAAACCGCGAAAAAAGCCGAAATCAGACTCTGACACAGTGAGGTCTGCCAAAAAACCGCGAAAAAAGCCGAAATCAGACCCTGACACAGTGAGGTCTGATGCAAAACCGAGGAAAAAGCCGAAATCAGACAGACGCAAGGTCAGGTCAACCGCAGGTAGGGGCGGCGGAAGGGCAGCCTCCGGTGCCCGCAAGGTTGGCTCAGGAGCAAGAGTGGTGGGTACAAAGGTAGGGTCAGGAATCCGCAAGGTCGGCTCACAAGCAGGAAATCAAGCGAAGCGGGCGGGTTCGGGGGCGCGCAAGGCTGGAGTGGGGGCCGCACGCGCCGGAGCGGGCGCAGCCCGTCTCGCCTTGGTTCCGGGAAAACGAATGAAGTCGGGTATGAACAACTTGAACGAGCGTATGGTGGAGGTGGAGTGGACCCCGAGTGTGATGGTCAAGGAGTATGTCCGGTTCAACCTCACCGGTATTTTCAACACAATCGTTTTCCTCTTGCTCTACGAACTGTTCTATTGGCTCAATTTGTGGGGGGAGCATCGGGCAGTTTCTGCTTGGGTGGTGGCAGCAGTCATCAGTCAGGTTCAGTCCCATTTCACCCATTATCGATTCACCTTCGGGTCGGAAGCACCCTATCTTCAAAGTCTGAAATGGGCTATGATAGTCTATACGACTGCGCTCGCATTATCCACGACATCTGAGTACTATCTGATAGAAGTGATGGGGATATATCACCGGCTTGCGTGGCTCATCAACGCTTTATTCTTCGGATTCATGAATTTCGCCGCCCTGCGTTGGCTGGCATTTCCTCCAGAATATGACCGGCTCATTCTGTGTGAGGAAGAGTGAGACCGTAGTTTGCGTCATCCAATCGGCCGAGAGGATGGCCGAGTTTCGCCTTTCCAGCCACCCACATTTGAAGAGGGTCGGGCTTGTGGAGAGAGGTTGGAGGTGTGTTGATGTTTGAACGGGCGAGGGGAACTCGCGACTTTGGTCCGACGGAAATGGCTCGCCGTCTCACCTTCGAGCGCTTGTGTGATTCTGTCGCCAGACGCTACGGATTTGAGAGAGTCGCCACCCCCACATTTGAGCGCCTTGAATTGTTCACGGCGAAATCTGGAGCGGGAGTAGTCGACCAACTGTATACCTTCAAGGACAGAAGTGACAGAGACTTGACTCTGCGACCGGAATTGACTGCACCAGTCATGCGTATGGTCGCCGAAGAGCGAGGACAGGTTCCTAAACCGGCTCGCTATTCCTACTTCGGCCCTTGTTTCCGTTATGAGGAGTCTAAGCGGGGCCGATACCGCGAGTTTTGGCAATACGGGTGTGAAGTAATTGGTGCTCCTTCCTCTCTAACAGAGGCGGAAGTGGTCGCCTTCGCCTGCGCGATTTTGACTGAATCGGGTCTTCGTGGATGGCAACTGAAAATCGGACATGTGGGAATTCTCAGTGAGATTCTTGACAGCCTATCACTGGCAGGTGAGGCGAAGGCAGCCGCCATGCGGCAACTCGACAAAGGAGATTTCAAGTCTCTTGCGGAGTCAGGAATAGATTCCTCTGCAGTAACCGCCCTCGAGGCTCTCGGCAACCTTTCTCGAGGAGTTGAAACACTTCCCGAAGCGGAGAGAATCCTCTCTGATTTGGGAATTCAATCGGAATCCCTCTCTGAGTTGGAAGAGATGCTCACTTTCCTTGATGGGCTTGACATTTCCCCACCTTCCCTAGTTGTTGACCTCACGGTTGCTCGCGGTCTGGACTATTATACAGGTATGGTTTTCGAAATAATGGTCGATTCACTCGGTGGTGAAGGACAGGTGTGTGGAGGTGGCTCATACCGCCTCTTCCACCTCTTTGACCTCGGTGAGTTGGACCCATGCTGTGGATTCGGCCTCGGCTTTGACAGGGTTCTTCTTGCGCTCGAGAATCAGGCTGCTCAGAGTGGTTCTGATGAAGTAGTACCAGGTGAGAAATCAGGTCGTGGCTTGTTGGCGGTGATTCCCTTCAAGGTTGACCCTTCTGCAGTCTTGCCACTGGTCGCAGATTTACGCTCGTCGGGGCAACCGGTTGCTGTGGAGTTGCGCAGGCGTAACATCGGGCGTTCGATGGCGTGGGCAGATGGAATCGGTGCTGATTGGGCGCTCGTCGTCGGCCCGCGTGATATTGAGAGCGGGGAAGTCAGAGTCAAGCGGATGAGCGATGGTGTTGAAGTCACCACCTCTATTGATGCGGAAGCAATCATTTCCATCCTGAACGACTGAGTGGGTGTATCTCTCGGAGAGGGTGTCTTCTTCACCTATCCTGACCCATGAACTGCGCGCCAAAACCGCGAACTGCGCTCAGATACAACTAATGTGGCTCCAAAATCATGAACTGCGCTCTAAAACCACGAACTGCGCTCAGAGACAACTAATGTGGCTACAAAATCATGAACCGCGCTCCAAAACCGCGAACTGCGCTCAGA
>CAYFFQ010000019.1:33323-37985 GCA_964342465.1 uncultured Candidatus Poseidoniales archaeon
CTAATGTGGCTACAAAATCATGAACCGCGCTCCAAAACCGCGAACTGCGCTCAGATACAACTAATGTGGCTCCAAAATCATGAACTGCGCTCTAAAACCACGAACTGCGCTCAGAGACAACTAATGTGGCTACAAAATCATGAACCGCGCTCCAAAACCGCGAACTGCGCTCAGAGACAACTAATGTGGCTCCAAAACCGCGAACTGCGCTCAGAGGCAACGCAGTGAGGCGAGGCTCAGCGGGACCTTTTGTGGCGGCGAGCAGAGGCAGCGACTCCCACCGCTACAGCAACTGCGACCAAAGTGAAACCAGGTGTCTTCTCAGAATCCTTCTTTCCTTCGTCATCATCCAATATCTCCTCAGCAGCAGTCTCATTCAGAATCGGGAATGTCGCTGTTCCATTGTAGTTCTCAGAATCCTGTCCTGAGTAATACATGCGGAAGGAAGCATCACAGTTGAAGATGAATCCACACCCGAACCCCGTCGTTGCTTCCAAGACCATTCGCACACGAATGCCGGGGTTGTCGGTGTTCTTGTCCCACACCTGAAGCGTCTCGTTGACAGGGAAGGTTACAACGATTTCGTTTTCGCCGGTTGTCATGGATGAGAACTGGAAGCGAGCCGCTTCAACCCCCCCTTTCATCAGTGAGACATTCAACTCCTCGCAGTTGCCATTACAGCCATTTCCATTTTCCCAGTTCCCCTGTACGTCAATCATCAGGTGAACCACAATCTCACCATCGCCGTCAAGGGCAAAATCGTCTGCCAACGGTGGGTCCATCCTACAGGTCCACTCAATCTCCAACTGCCCGGATGAACGGGATTCCTCTCCATAACCGTCCGCAGATGAGCCTGAATCGCTGTTGTTGAAGTGGCCCCAACATGGATTACCATTGTCTCTCCCCCAAAGATAGAATGTATTGTTCTCATGACTCGGTTGCTCACCACTGTTGGCTTGCATAGTTTGGTTTTCACCGTCATCAGCGAGTGAAGAAGGCAGGCTGGTCAGGAGAAGAATTGCGATTGCAAGTGATAGTCCACTCTTCGTCATCACCACATAGGTGTGGCCCGTTCCATTTCACCATTACCCTTCCGAGGTTGTGGCGATCATCCAATCAGAGAAGCAAATAATTGCCGTTTTTTGGTAATTCTTACTCATTTCCGATGAATTAGGGTTGCTCCTCACACGGTAGGGGATGACCACCTCGGGCCACTCTCCCTCCACTCGCCTCATGGTTGCTCCTCACACGGTAGGGGATGACCACCTCGGGCCACTCTCCCTCCGCTCGCCTCATGGTTGCTCCTCACACGGTAGGGGATGACCGGAGACTCGATACCACATCCTAGGTGGCAGAAGTACTTCTCACACGGTAGTGGGATAACCGATGAGGGCAGGGTTTTCAAGGAGGGCGCGGGCGGCGGCAGTCGGAGTGTCTGAGTGTGCGACAGGTCGGCTGGAGGGAGTGGGCGAGGCTTCCCGAGTTGGGAGTGCGCAGACTCAAGGCGAAATTCGACACGGGGGCGCGTGCGTGCGCTCTACATGCTCACAAGTTTGAGATTGTCGAGAAGGGAAAAGACCAGTATATCCGCTTCAAGTTGCGGGAGACCTCCAAGTGGCGTACATGCAAGTGCATCGGCTATCGCATCATCAAAGATACCGGCGGCAGGGTCAGCGAGAGACCGGCTATTATGACGCCGATTGTGGTCGGTGGTGAGCGATTCGAGATGGAGGTCTGTCTGACCGACCGCTCCAACATGAGGCACAGGCTGATAATCGGCAGACAGGAGATTCGCGGCAGATTTCTAGTCGATGCAAGCCGCACCTTCATCCACCCGATATTGAGTAGTGCCGCTTCCGCAAACTGCGAATCGATGGAAAAGACGAACTCCACCGAATGACCTGCATTTCAGAGTGCGTCTGTTCTCCGAATGGGGATTGGTGAACCACGATTCGGCCCAATGATGGGGTAGAAAACCAGATTTGCCTGCGCGAGGGGTGGGGTCGCAGATTCAGAGGTTGTCAGCATTTCGGGAGAGGTAGTCGGCGACCCCTTCGTGGGACTCTTTCATTCCTTCGTCCCCAGCATTCCAGCCAGCCGGACATACTTCTCCATGCTCTTCGTGGAATTGTAGTGCGTCAACCATGCGAATCATCTCATCGACATTTCTGCCGAGAGGTAGGTTGTTGATGACAGCGTGTTGCACGATTCCCTCCTTGTCAATCAGGAATGAACCGCGCAGTGAGAGTTCCTCTTCGTGAAGAACATCGTATTGGAAAGCGATCTCCTTGTCTAAGTCAGCGATGAGTGGATAACCGATTGCACCGATTCCACCGTCTTCAACAGCCGTGTTTCTCCATGCCCAGTGGGTGTGGTGTGAATCAACCGAACAGCCGACGACTTCAACACCCCTCTTCTTGAATTCTGCAAGGCGGTGGTCAAACGCAAGTAGTTCGGATGGGCAGACGAAGGTGAAGTCAAGAGGGTAGAAGAATAGTACGACATATTTCCCTCTCTGCTCTGATAGGGTGAATGACTCGAACCCTCCCTCTGCTGTCACTACTGTAGCGGTAAAATCCGGTGCTTCGTTGCCTACAAGACTCATATCAATCTCCAATCGGGGCGGCGAAGCCGCATATATTTCAAACCATGTACGAAAACTGCTCAACTTTACTAGTGTGGTGAAGAGGAACTACCTTAGTTTTAAGAGGTTCTTGACCTGCGAGATTTTGACTTCCCTTCGCTCTTGAAACCCTTGGGATACTTGTTGCGCTTGGTTGAGGAATTGGACTTCCTTCCTCCAGTTTTTCCTCGTGAAATCTTGTTGTATTGGCTCTTGTTGGACTTTACGTAATGGGGTTTTCCTCGGCCACGGCCTCCCTCTCCACCACGAGACTTATCCCCTTCCCCTCTTTGACCTCGGGATGTCCCACCTCTCCCTCTCCGGTTGGTCCTTTCACTTTGCCCACTTTGGAACTGGTCATGACCACGGTCTTGATTCCAGCCACCGCGCTTCTGACCCCCTGCACGGCCACCTCGCGAACGGCCGCCATCAGTACGGCTACTCCCTGCACGGCCACCTCGCGAACGGCCGCCATCAGTACGGCTACTTCCTGCACGGCTACCTCGAGAACGGTTGTCTCGGTGGGGGCTATGGTTTCGGCTCTGTCGGCCGCTGTTCTTCTTGCGGGGTGCGGGAATGTATTCAACATCATATTCAGGCAGTTCGTTGAAATCTGGTGGTGAGAATCTGACCTTGATTCCTGCTTCCCGTTGGATTTTGCTGATGTCTTTTTTCTGCGGGTTTTGGATCAAACTGATTACTGAACCGGTTTTTCCAGCGCGGGCAGTTCTTCCGCTTCTATGCTTGTAGGTCTTGCCATTTTCCGGCGGGTCGTAGTGGACTACACAGTTGATGCCCTTGACATCGATTCCGCGGGCTGCGACATCGGTGGCGACCATCGCACTGCACTTACCCTCGGTGAAAAACCACATCGCACGGTCACGCTTCCGTTGTTCCATGCCACCATGCAAAATGGTCGTGCTCACACCGGCTTGGTGAAGCTCCTCACCAACTCTTTCAACTCCTCGGCGTGTACGACAGAATACGATGACCCGACCACATTTTCGGACCGCTTCAGCTGTGATTTCAGATTTCATGTCATTTCGCATTAGCCAGAAGAAATGTTTCATTTGGTCCATGCTGATTTCCTTCGGCCCAACTTCGATTCTAACCGGATTTTGCTGGTATTTATCAACTAAATCCGCTACTTCATCATCAAGAGTAGCACTGAAAAGAATAGTTTGGCGCTTGGGAGAGCAGGCGTCGAGTAGTTTGCAGACCGGCTCTAAAAAGCCCATGTCTGCCATTCTGTCAGCCTCATCAATGACGACAGTGTGAACATCTTCAAGACTCAATGAATCAGATTCCAGTAAATCGGTAAGGCGCCCAGGGCAGGCGACGATGATGTCAACACCACTGGTCAGCGCTCGTCTCTGGTGATGGTAGGAAGTACCCCCATAAATTGAGAGAATGTCCAACTTGGCAGAATTTGCGAGTGGGGTGAGGACTTGGGTGATCTGTTCAGCCAACTCCCGCGTGGGTGTGAGAATGAGGGAGGTGGGTAATTCCGGTTCTGCTCTCGGGGTGCGCGAGATGAGAGGGAGACCAAATGCGAGGGTCTTGCCTGAACCAGTGGGGGCGCGGCAGCACATATCGTGGCCGAGCATGGCATCAGGAATCGCCTCTCTCTGAACCTCGAACGGCTCAGTGAAACCTTGCTGTTCCAATGCTCTAACTAGGAATCGGTCAACGCCGAGGTCGGAGAAACTAGTGCCCATTCTGCAGTTCTCCGAGTTGTTCCGCCCAGCCCACTCTATTTAATTCCCCAAGTGTGTAATGCAGTTCATTATAACCTTCGAAAAACAGTATTGAGTATGAAACTGGATAGATTCTGAGGGATTGTGAAGGCCATCCTCTGAATGCGCCAATTAGATGTGAACTTTTGCGGGCTGAGGGTTGGTGCTAGCAGTTCTCCGCATCTGATGGTTGAGAGCAGTAGCCTCATCGATGGCAACAGAATCATTGAGGGAACGGATTCATTGAGTGCAACGGATTCCTTGAGGTGATTGGATTCACTACGAGGTTCCGATGATTGATGA
>CAYFFQ010000020.1:0-29461 GCA_964342465.1 uncultured Candidatus Poseidoniales archaeon
GTGTGGAAGCCAATTAGTTTCGCCCGCCTTCCGAGAACCGCGAGTTCTATGCAGAGAAGGGCGGGTTATCAAGCGATGTTTCATGCGACAGCACCTCAAAATAATCAATGATGGAGGGTGCTGTCGCCCCGCCCGGATTCCTACGAACTCGCAAAAATCAATGACAAGGAAGGCGTGTGGAAGCCAATTAGTTTCGCCCGCCTTCCGAGAACCGCGAGTTCTATGCAGAAAAGGGCGGGTTATCAATTGATGTTTCATGGCGCCGATGCACCTTGACTATAATCGATATCGCGAGTGCATCGGCGCCACCGCCCGGATTACTACGAACTCGCCCACATCAATGTCAAGGAAGGTGGGCGATGCAGGATTCGAACCCACGTACTCGGCTCCGAAGGCCGAGAGGATATCCAGACTACCCCAATCGCCCGATGACGGTGCCGAGATGCGCATCTCTCTTGAATAGATGGGTCGGCCTGACGAGAGGCGAGGGCGTGAAATGGCGACGGAATGGAGCAGCACCCCCTGCCGCAAGAGAAACTGCTCCCGTTGTTGTCGCCATACCGAGATGCCGGTGAGTGAGAGAGATATCGCAGATATCCTCGCCCTCAGGTTGCACCAATTCCCCAATGTAGAGAGTTTCACCACACCCACAGAGCAGGGAGCAAAGACTCTCGCCAATTCCCCTCGGAGTGAGGCGTGTGTTTTTCTGGTCACAGAGAGTTCTGCTGTGGATGCTTCTGGCACCTGTTCCATCTGGTCACACAGACCGGAAGGTTGCAGAATCTACCCATTGATTCTCGACCAGTACGACAGACCACATCTTGATGAAGAGTGCCCTTTCAACCATGAGTTTCCCGCCCCTCCTGTAGGATTGGTAGGCCGGCTACTGACCTTGGCCCAAGAGACGGAGAGGATGTGACTCCCGCGGTTGGCAGCGACTCACCCAATCACCGCTCTCCTGAACTCGTGCTCGTCTCGGAGTGGAAATGACCCATGTGGTTCAGCGTCGCCAGATTATCAATGTGTCATCCCCCATTTTTCGTCGTTGTTCCTGTATGAGCCCCGCGTTCGAGAGCACGGAGTCACTGACCCCCCCCTCTATCCCATCTTGGAGATTATCTGAAGAGTGGAATATCCAAGCTTCATCCACAAGGCCCGCGTCGAGGAAACGGCCCCAGACATTCGGCCCACCCTCCACCAATAACCGCTGCACCTCCCTGTCACCCAAGAGGTCGAGAAGTTGTACGAGGTCAACACCTTCGCTCACCTCGGAGAAAAGTGGTGGAATGAGCATCGTCTCACACGGCACGCTTCCCCCCTCTCCTTCACAGTGGAGGATGAGGGTAGAGCCACCGTCGGTGACCACTATCGCCTCCTTCGGGGTTCTGAGATTCCGGTCGAGAACCACCCTGAGTGGTTGACTCGCAGCACCCATTTCCACCCTTCTCACATTCAGTTTCGGGTCGTCTCGTACTACGGTTCCGACACCGACGAGGACGGCGTCACAGAGCCGACGAAGTCGGTGGACTTCGTCCAGTGATTCAGGTGAAGTGAACCTCGCGGGTTTGCCGCGGGCAGAGTCGACGTTTCCATTGGAATCGAGGGCAGCCTTGAGAATCACCAATGGTCGGCGGTTGGCGCACCAATGCATGAAGGCGTTCATCTGCTGGCGCGCCTCTGCTTCCATCAATCCCTGTTTGACAACAAGCCCTGCCTGTTTCAAGGCGGCGATTCCGCCGCCACGCACCGTAGGATTCGGGTCTTCAGCGGCGACTACCACCCGCTTGATTCCCGCCCACATCAGCGCTTCGGTGCATGGTGGAGTTCTGCCGTGATGGTTGCACGGTTCAAGGGTGACGAAGGCGGTCGCCCCTTGAGTCGGAACTCCCCTTGTCTCAGCGTCAGCGATGGCCGCCTGTTCGGCGTGCAGGTCGCCAAGATGGTCATGCCACCCCGATGCGATGACCTCGCCATCCTTGGCGAGAACACAGCCGACCGGTGGATTAGGTGAGACTTGCCCTTGACCGCTCTCGGCTACTTCTAGAGCGAGTGCCATGCACCCTCTCTCAAAGTCGCTCCACATACCCTCATTCATCGAGCCACCACCTTGCCCCTGCTGAACATCGCAGCGGCGGATTCCATTTGGGGCTTATCATCGCGGTTCCATCCGTAGGGGGCGGAGGGTTGATTCAAATGCAACGACCCGCATCGGCAGACCATGCACAGGTTTGCCTGTATAGTCAATCCGGCCAGTCGTGACGGGCGCGCACTAGCCCGCTGGAAGGCGGTCGAGAAACATCTGCTGGCGGCAGGTATCAAGTTTGAGGTCAATTTTACCGAGAGAATCGGTCACGCTTCAGAGATCAGCCATGCACTCCGTGACCGAGAGGACATCGACTTGGTCGTCGCCTGTGGTGGCGACGGGACCGTCCACGAAGTGGCATCGGGCCTGCGTGGCTCATCTATTCCACTCGGGATAATCCCTGCTGGTACCGGCAACGATGTCGCCCGCGCCCACAACATCCACCTCAAGAATCCAAAGATGATTGTCGAGACCCTCATCAATGGAAAGGACCGCCATGTCGGAGCTTGGCGTGTTCAGGGAATGCCTGCCCCTCCAGAGGGAGAGTTCCCCTCCCCAATGAACAACCCATCGTGGGATGGTGATGCGGATATAGCAGGGAGAGTGGTTCGTTGGGTCTTCTTGGAATCGGATGCTGGAGTGACATCGGAAACAAGCCGTGCCAAACTTACTAGGGGAAAGTGGGTCAAGGGGTCGGCAAAATACACCTACCTCGGCCTGACTGAGATTCTCAAACGGAAAAAGAAGAGAGTGTGGGTCAAAATCGACGACAACCCTCCTGAAGTGGTGGACTTTTCGATGCTTGCCGCGACGACGACTGAGATGTTCGGTGGTGGTTATAGGGTCTGCCCCGGCGCCTCACCAATCCTTGAACATGGAACCCTCTGTCACGCATGGGGGCTGTCGAAACTGCAGATGCTTCTGCTCATGGGTCCTCTCAAGAAGGGCACTCATATAGGAAAATGGGGAATTGAGTACAAACCCTGTAAGCGCCTTGAGTTGCGCACTGCCGATGAAAGTGGGAGGCCGACGGATGAATCACACAACCCGCCGATAATCGTGCAGGCGGATGGTGAACCGTGCCTTCAGACGCCAGCCCTGCTGGAATTCCACCCCCGTCAACTGTGGGTTAGGGGAAACCGTTCCGTCGCTTGGGATTCCTGAACCGTGGTGGTCAACCGACTCGGGACCGCGGTGAACTTGTGGGGGAGATGATGACAAGATTCACGCTCATTCCTTTTCTTATGAGGCAGGGGTGAGGCGGAAACGATGGGATTTGGATGCTCACAAAGAGAAGTCGGAGAAATCTTCGTCATCGGTAATGTCAGGGCCCGCTCTGGTCGGTTTATGGACGGGAGGAGGTTCCACCGCCTCGACCTTCTTCTTCGCTTTGCGCGTCCTCACGCCGGGAGGAGCGGCGTTATCGCCCTCCCGCGGCGGGCCACTCATTCCCACCTGTGAATCTTGCGTTATCTTCATCGCGCCGCTTGGAGCAACACTCTCTCTCGGTTGTGGTCCACTGAGGTGTGCCGGCATCATCACTCCGCCCGCCTCACGCATCGCCTCTTCCAACTCGCGGGCGGCATCCATCTCATCCATCTTCTCAACCAAGTCGATGGCCTCAGCGGTTTGCACCACCCCTGAACTGCTGGCAGATTTTATGGAGTGGGTAGAGGGCCGGTGCTCTGAATAGAGGACGGCATCAACATCAAAATCGTCAAGTTTCACAGTCGGCCTCTCCGAGATGGTCTCCGCCTTGATGACCTTCGCTTTCTCAGTCTTGACCTTGACCTTTTCACCGGTCTCTCGTTGCACTCGCTTGATGTCCTGAGCAATCTCCTTCTTCACCATCTTCGCCGCCAACATCTGTGCTTCGGTCATCAACTCCCTTGCGCTGATTTTCGCGCCACGGCGAATCAGACCATTGGTGGCGAAAAACAGGAAGGTAGCACCGCCGAGTGAAGCCAATATCAGAAGGGTGTAAAGCCATGTCCCGAGTAGTGGGACGGAGTAGGGTTCGTATGAATTGGCCGCGTTTATCTCGCCATGGTTGCCGAGTGTCATAGAGGTGACCAACATGTATCCTCCGAATCCGGCGTTGTTCATTCCCGCATATATCCTACAATCACCGTCATCGGTCACATGAATCTCCCTGTAGCCCATGTATTGACCGTCCAACAGCCATCCTTCGAGAGCAATCGGCTGGTGCCAGTCAAGACCGGCGAACCCCTCGAGAATGTTTTCATTGGCAGGGATGAGTCCCACCACCGCCCAACCCATCTGTGGGAAGTCGGAAAAGGTGTTGAATCCAGGTGGCCGCGCCTGAACCGAGGCAACCGGAGTGACCCATTTCACCCCCTCTACCTTACCCTCGATTGGCCGGTGGGCGTTCTCGTATTTCCCTAATTGGATAATAACTGCCGAGGCGGAGAGAGCCTCTCCTGAGAAAGAGGACTCGGAGCCATCGGGAAAGTGTTTGGAGAGGTGTAGCCATCCCTCTATCTTCACCTTCTTTGCAGTTGAAGGTGCGTCCACGGAGAGGCTTCCGTTGGAGTCACAGCCGATGAGATTGACAGTCTCTTCATCAATCCGATAATCACCACTGTGTTGCGAGAGGATGGCACTCCCTCCGACCCTGTCGTAACTAACCTCAATGCCTTCCTCACCCCACTCTTGCAGGTCGGGATAGAGACAGCCGCTGAAGAGGAGGGTCAGACAGACCAAAAGGGCATACATACCTGCATTTCGCCCCCCCATGGTCTTGCGAAGTCCTCCGTCGTTGAATACGCTTACGCAATACCGCGGTGATTCTGTGCGCAGTGAGATGACAACCGTCCACGCGCAGATTAATAGCCGACGGTCGTGGCCGGCGAGCCATGCGCAAAGTGGTGGTGCTGTTGGTGGTTCTGAGTCTTGGATTGGCTGGCTGCCTCGGAGGAGACGAGGACGATGTGGTCAGTTTCAACGGGCGAGAATACAATCCACCCATCGAAGCGGTTGATTTCACTCTAACCGACCATCAGGGCCAGCCAGTCACCTTCTCAGACTATGAAGGCAAGGTGGTGGTGGTGGCATTCACCTACACCCACTGTCCGGATGTCTGCCCGGTCATCGAAGCGAACATGAACTACATGAAAGGAGAACTCGGAGAGTCCTATGGTGCAGATGTCATCTATCTCTCAATTTCCATCGACCCACTGCGCGACACCCCCGAAACTCTCGCCCGATATGTGCAGGACAACGGCTACGACTGGGCCCATCTGACTAGTGATGACTATGCAATTATCAAGGGAGTATGGAGTGACTGGGGAGTCGTCGTCAACACCTCGATGATTGATGCTCATGTCAATCAGAGTGTGGACATGGGCGGCGATGATGAAATGGACATGGGTGGTACAACCGAGATGGCTCACACCTTCTCCCTGTTGATGCCTGATAACTCCATTTCCTCGG
Source organism: uncultured Candidatus Poseidoniales archaeon (assembly GCA_964342465.1). Taxonomy (GTDB): domain Archaea; phylum Thermoplasmatota; class Poseidoniia; order Poseidoniales; family Thalassarchaeaceae; genus MGIIb-Q1. Next base: position 5,537 of record CAYFFQ010000020.1, read on the forward strand.
TCGACATCGGTTCAGACGGCTTGCCAGCCATGAACGGATGGCGATTGACCGAGACCGGCATGGCCAAAGCAGGGCTACAACTCAATTCTTCCTACGACCCACAATGGGGCCACTTCATCTCGGGAATAGATGGAGTGGACTCGCCCCCTGACTATTCTTGGTGGTGGTCACTCTACCTGTGGAACGACACATCTTCTTCTTGGTCTGAAAGTGGTGTGGGAATAGATGAGGTTATGCTCAATGAGACAGAACATATCGCTTGGGCATCTTCCAACGCCAACATCTCGATGTTGCCAGCGGCCTCTGGGAACCACACCCTAGCAGTTCTGTTTCCAGACAACAGTTCCCACACCGTTGATGTGACGCCAGCCGACCTCGCCTACACGGCGTGGGACCTTACTCTCGCTGGCATGGCTGCAACCGAGACGAACTTCAGTTACTCTGTCGACCCGACATTCGGCCACTACATCAACAACATCTCAGACATCGACCCTCCTGCCGACTGGTCGTGGTGGTGGTCGCTGAACATCTGGAATGAGACCTCAGAGGCGTGGGAAGCAAGCATGCTCGGACTGGACTCCCTCATACTCACCGATGAACCACACATCTCATGGGCTCCGTCGAATGCGGACCTCTCCCTACTCAACCCCCCGACATCCGAAGCGTGTGACGGTCACGGATGGGTCATGGGAAGTGGAAGTTCAGCCCACTGCATGTGTGATGAGGGTTACCAATGGGATGGTGATGACCATCTCTCCTGTGTCACTGGAGATGGTCAAGGTGCCCACGATGGCCATGATGACAGCGAAGCCGAGAATGAGTACAACGTCGGACACAGCACTGTGACATTCATCATCGACCGTGAAGGATTCAAGCGTGTAGCATGGGTTGGCTCGGACTGGGATGCCGATGAATTCCTCGACGACATCAGAACCCTCATCTGAAGCGACTCGGTCCGATTCACCCATCGGGCGGCGAGTCCACCGCGCTATCGCTTCCGAGACACAACCCGCACAATCGCTTCTGAGGCACACCCCTCAATCCGAAGTGATGACTAGCCATCGTTTGACCTACGAATTGAAGAGGGGGCCACTTGTCGGAAGGCCGCTGCGGACGTCGCATAGCCTGGTATCGCGCCGGATTTGAAATCCGGTGACCTTGTGTCGCGGGAGTTCGAATCTCTCCGTCCGCGCCTTCCTACCCTCAGAGCGCCTCGCCTGCACATCACCGCGCCTCCGCCTCTGTGGCCTCGAAACTCAATTATCGCCATCACTATGGAGTTGGCGGTCTGCACATTGCAGCGGGCCTGAATCCTTCGCCCTCAGCTATCTTCAAACCTTTCTATATGGTAGAATCGGCACTGAGGTCAGACGATGAGAGAGATGGTCGTCTGCGGCGTCACCATCTACACCAAGCGGGAAGCGTGTCTGGTGCCGCCGGCGAGGTGATGGCGATAGCCGCCATCATCACCAGTATGAAGAAGAGTGGAAACAGCGCCGTCAGCGTCAGCACATTGCTGTCCGCCTCCATTCTGAGGTGCATGAACACAGCGGCGATTCCGACGAACTTCACGACCCCAATGCTAACCAGCACGAAGACTATCATATCCGCAGTTATCAGTTCCTGAACTGACGCAGCCACCGCCCCGACCTCGACCGCGGTCAGGACCATCAGCATGGCGAAGTTCATCATGTAGGCATCTTTCCCTAAAATTGTGTGACTCATTCTCTCTCCCCCCTCTCATCAATACAGATAGAACGCTGGGAACACCAACACCCATACTAGGTCGACGAAGTGCCAGTAGAGCCCGAAGTACTCTATCGACACCGCATTGTCCGGTGAATATCCTCCCTTGTGAGCCTTCCAAGTCATGTATGTGAGCCCGACGATTCCGGCGAAGACGTGAACACCGTGTGTGCCTGTGGCGACATAGAATGTCGTTGCTGCAAGTCTGAGATTGACATCGAGATGTTCTCCGTGACCTGTCCCATAGAAGGCGTACATCTCGTTGTGGATGGTGAATCCATCCTCCATCAGGCTTGGGGCGTGGAATGGTCCGATGTTGAATCCGACGAACCATTCAATCATCTTGAAGACGAGGAAAAGTGTAGCCAAGCACCATGTGGCTCCGAGATACTTGGTCACGAGTCGGCTGCGTTCCTTGCTGGTGATATCCTCTCTCTTTGCGGTCTTGAGAGCCATCACTACGGTGAAGGAGGAGATGATGAGGGCGAAGGTGTTGATGGCTCCGGGAACGAGTGTATCTGGAAGTCCGACAGCACCGATGGAGAGGGTCCATGATTCTGAATGGCTCCCGGCGATGAAGTAGGAAGCCGGCACCCAGCAGGCATCGCCGGGCGAGAACGGGTTTCCATTGGCGTAGGTGGCATGATTGTCGAGGATTGCTTGACAACTCTCCGTTCCAAGGCGGTAGCGGATGTATGTTGCGAACAGGCTTGAGAAGACCATCATCTCCGACATGAGGAAGACCCACATGCCAACTTTTCGGATGTCGATGTGGTTGAATGGAACCCCAGACGCCTTCGGTTCATAATGGCCATCAAAGGAGAAGTCCTGCCGCCACCAGATGAGTAGGCCAGCGGTGATGATGGCGAGGCCGACGAATACGATTGGCAGGGAGCCGGCGCTGAAGATAGTGTTGTTGAGTGCGTCATTCATGGCGAAGGTGGCGGCGAATCCGAAGAAGAAGACGGCGAATCCGAGGGAGAGAATGATGGGCGCCCAACTGTTGTGCGGAGCTCCATGTTCCCAATCGTGAGGCCCCCATGCACTTCCGTGGTGTCCTTCGCTCAATGTCCCACCTCCTCATAGTCTTCTGGAACCATCAGTCTCGTCAACCAATTCTCCTTCGCATCGCTCTTCTCGTTGACATCTATGAGAGTCGGAATCTCATTGAAAGAGGGTGTGGGTGGTGGTGAAGTGACAAGCCACTCGAATGACCAGCCACCCCATGGGTCAGCAGGTGCCTTGCGCCCCTTCAGCATGGTAAGAATCATGTTGACCACCATGATGAGAGTTGACAGTCCGAAGACGAAGGCGGAGATGGTGATGAACATGTTCCATCCTGCCGCCTCTGGTGGCAGAGTTCCGATGACATCACTGTATTCATCCGCCTGCAGAAAGTAGGTGTGGTGGCGGCGGGTCATTCCCCACAGCCCGAGTTTGTGCATCGGCCAGAAGAGGCCATTGTAGGAGACAAAGGCAATCATGAAGTGGATGACACCCAATCTCTCATCCATCATGCGGCCACACATCTTTGGGAACCAGTAGTAGATGGCGGCGAAAAGTGCGAAGACGACTCCACCGACGAGAACATAGTGGAAGTGTCCGACCACGAAGTAGGTCTCATGCAGATGGGTGTTCATGGGGATGGCTGGGAAGTACATACCTGAGATGCCCCCGAGTGTGAAGGTGACGAGGAACCCGAGAGACCAGAGGGTATGGGTGCGGTAGACGAGTGAACCTCCGTGCAGGGTCTTGAGCCAGTTGAAGATCTTGATTCCGGTAGGTATCGCCACAACCATCGTCAGAACCATCATCACGAAGCGCAGCCATGGGTCCATTCCGCTGGTCAGCATGTGGTGTCCGTATACGATGAAGGAAACAAAACCGATTCCGGCCATGGCGATTACCATCGATTTGTAGCCGAAGATGGAGCGGCGGGCGCTTGTGGCCAGAGTCTCAGAAATGATTCCGAATGCTGGAATTATGACCACATAGACTTCTGGATGGCCGAAATACCAGAACAGATGTGACCACAGAATCGGGTCGCCACCGGCACTCGTATTGAAGAAAGCGGTGGCGATGGTTCGGTCGAGAAAAGCCTCGATGAGGCCGACTCCGAAGGCGGGTATTGAGAGGAACAGACACATCACAGAGACAAGAATCGACCAACTGAAGAGTGGCATCTGCATCCAACCCATCCCCGGACAGCGCATGGTGGCTATCGTGGTGATGAAATTGATGCCGGCGAGCGTGGAAGATGCGACCAACATGATTTGCCCGCCGAGCCAAAGAGTAGCGCCGGTATGGGTTCCCGCCCATGAGGTGATTGGTTGATAACCGGTCCAACCGACATCGGCGGCGTTGCCGGTGAAGATTCCACTCATGACGAGAACGGAGCCGATTGGGTTGAGCCAGAATGCCATCGCGTTGATGCGAGGGAAGGCGAGGTCTCTCGCGCCTATCTGAAGTGGCACAATCCAATTGGCGAACCCGTTGATAAGAGGCATGGCGGCGAGGAAAATCATCACCGTTCCATGCAAGGTGAAAAACTGATTATATTCATCCTGAGTGAGGAAATCGTTGCCCGGGACAGCCAATTGAATGCGAATTAGCAGAGCTATCACACCGCCGACGACGAAGTAGAAGAGTCCGGCGGTGAAGTAGAGGGTACCGACCCTCTTGTGGTCGGTGCTGGTCAGCCAGTCAGCAATCCAAGGGGCGAAAGCGTCCCAACTGAAGGCAGTGGGATTCATTCTGTAGAACACATAGAGAACGGCGACTACCAAAAGAGCCGTCACCAACAGAATCGCTGAGAAGAGAACAACAAGTCCGTTCGCAGGCTCAGGCATCTCATCGCCACCACCGAGTGGGGCGATGGAGTAGGAACTCTGTGCCCAGTGGTCTTCCGCACTATTTGCAGAATCGCCATTGACGGAGTTCACAGTGAGTTGAAAATCGACAGAACCGGCACTCGGTGCAGTCCATTGTGCGACCCAACTCGTCTGGTCGTTGCCCTCTGTCGTGTGGGTGAGTTGTCCGGCGGTGACGGAGGTCGTTCCATCCTTCGCCGCTAGGTCACCCTTTGAGGCAACCAGATTAAATCCGCCCATGTTGGCCTGCGAGCCTGCGGCAACATCACCCGGCCCTCCTGTGAATCCGAATGCCAACTCATAGGTAGTTCCCGCCTCGTATGTCTCAGGCAGGGCCGAGCCATCAGCGAGGGTCATGAACGGCGTGACATCACTTGATGGAGTTCCTGAGTGACAGGTACACCCCGAATCGGTGTTGACGATGCCTCCACTGCGCGCCTGCATGACCGGAGCGGCCAACAATGTAAGCGCCAAGAGTGACGAGATAACGATGAGTTTCCTGTTTACCCGCATCACAATCACCTCATTCATGGACCTCGAGAATCGCTGTCATGTAGGCGTGGTCGTCACCACAATACTCAGCACAGTCGATGAAGAAATCACCAGTTATGTCCGGCGTCAGCCAAATCGAGGTGTCCAGTCCAGCAACAGCATCCTCCTTGGCACCCCACTGCACGAAGTAGGGGGCGTGGGTCACATCGTTGGAAGTTATCACGAATCGGTACACAGCATCCTTCTTGACACTGAGCATCACCAGTCCGGTCTCGTCATGTACTCCGACACTGCACAGGTCTGAGGAGAGGCCGCGGCAGTCAAACTCCCAGAACCACTGTTCCCCGACCACCCCTATCTCGTAGTAGTCTTCTCCAGCCACGCCGACAGCGGCAGGGTCCTCCCAGACATCAGAGGTGGGGCCGACGGAGACGAATGTCAAGTAGGCAATGAGAATGGCTGGAAGAATGGTCCAAGTCACCTCTAGGGTCGTGTCATGGTAGTGACGAGGGAACTCACCCACGGTCAAAGCATCGACATTGGGGGTCTCACCGTCCTCAGAGCGGTAGAAGAAGGAGTGGTGCAACAACCAGCCAAAAACAATGATTCCCACGACAATTGACCATCCGAAGAATATGTCAAACAACTCGTTGTATGCAGCACCTCCAACAGCCATGCTAAACCCCTCTCCGGCGACCCGTGAAGCGGTCCGTAGTTAAGCGTTGGCCGCCCCTCACATGTATGGTTGAGTAAAAGGGAAGGAGCAGAAAACCCCTCATATGTTCGGTATTCTAATGGCGACACACACCCCACCTAACATGTACGGGTGATTTGCGGTAAACCCCACATTGGCGAAAAGCATACGCCGTCGAGCCCCACCTACCCACATCTCTGAAAGGCCTCACACTGGCGAAAAGCATACGCCGTCGAGCCCCACCTACCCACATCTCTGAAAGGCCTCACACTGGCGAAAAGCATACGCCGTCGAGCCCCACCTCGTCCCTTCTCGGAAAGGCCCTGCACTCGCCTGGAGCAGACTCGATGGGCGAGAGGAAACCCTTGGGTGGTTGCAAATACACCGCACAGACAAAGAACAGACCCATCAGGAAGGAGGGGGCCGGCGAGCGGTTGCGAATCCCCCGCACGGGCGAACAAGAGGCGGCGGCGTCCAGTATGTCTGCCCGCCTATCGGAAAAACCCCGCACTTGCGTAGAGTAAGTTGGGCGGTCCACGCCAAAGGTTGAATTGGGGTGCGCCCCCTTCACCTCGTATGGGAGTTCGGGCGCTGGTCGTGGAGGACAATCAAACCAACATCCGACTCCTCTTGGCTCTGCTCAAGGCGAAGGGGATAACTGACATTGAAATCGCCGAGGATGCCAATCAGGCGTTCGAGGCTCTACAGTCTGGGTCCTTCGATCTCATCTTCATGGATATCCAACTTCCTTGGACCGATGGTCTGCAGTTGACAAAGTCCATTCGAGACCATCCTCTTGTGCGCCACAGTCGTATCATCGCAGTCACCGCCTTCTCCACACCGGAGGACCGGCGAAAGGCAGCTGAAGCGGGTTGTGACGCGTTCATTCCGAAGCCGGTGCGAAGAGAGGAGTTGTACAGGGTCATCGACGAGCAACTAGCGCTGCGCGACTGACCTGCTGCAGCCGAGACCAGTCAACCTGAGCGCGGAATGCCGAGGGCGTAGGAGTGACACTTGGGGTGCAGTCATTCGAATCAAACGAAAGAACCACAAGTGGAGGGGCGGCCATTTGCTCCAAACGACTAATTCAATGATGGAGAGGGCGGTCATTCGATTCAGACGACAAATCCACTCATTAGTCCGACCATCCACCGCTTTGCTTTCATGCTGTGTGGCCGCACCATCGACTAAGGGGCCACGCCGTGTCACTTGCCGATGTTGTCAAGGAGTGCGAGGTGGATTCCGTGGCTATATCCATTGAGGTGACTCCCGATGCGTCCAGCCGCCGTCTACTAGGAATCAACGAATGGCGTGGCCGCCTCAGGGTCGCACTCACCTCACCTCCTCACAGAGGCGAGGCCAACAAGGAACTCATCCGCCTCTTCTCAGATTTACTGTCAGTCCCGACCGAAGACATCACTATCACCTCTGGTCACAGGGAGAGGCGTAAACGAGTAAGGGTTGACGGTATTGATGTGGGGCTAGTCATCTCACTGCTCAGCGAGGAGATGGGTGGTTGAACGGGGTTTGGACAAGACTTGGCGGTCGATGGCAAGAGGGGTGATGAGTGGTTGGCGGCGGGTAGGAAGTGGATGAAACGCCGTCATGTCGATAGCGGTGGGCCGCCGCAGCGGGAGGAGCGTTTCCTTACTGTTGCAGCGGCCCTCTCTCAGGCGCGTTCGAGGAATCTCCCAGTGGAGTGTGGCGGCCCCGCCTGTCCGGTTCTAGTCGAGGGCAAGAAGGATGTGAGGGCCCTGAAAAGGCTCGGATTCATCGGCCCGATAGAATGCCTCAATCGCGGTTGGCCGAGAGAGCGTGTGGTAACATATCTCTACGAGAATTATGGTCTCGTAAATCCGGTGGATGGCGGCCCTGCAATCATCATGTTGATGGATTGGGACAGAACCGGTGGTCGAATCCAGAGGGAGATGTCAACAAGGCTCAGGGCGCTCGATGTACTAGTCGATGAAGCGACGAGGACAGACCTCATCCGCGGCATGAAACCGGAGGGTAGGACCGTCGAATCTCTGGCGCCCTTCGCCACTCAGTTACGGATTCTGATGAGAAGTTTCAATGACGATTGTTGGGGTGAAGAGGAGTGAATCAAACTCTCGGTTTCCGGCTCACTCCAAGGTGATGACAATGCGAGCAGAGAGTTCCGCTCGCATGCTCTCTCGAATGCTGTTCAGCCTCACGATTCTCTCGTCAAGTTCAACCCGCAAACGTTCAATCAGGCCCTGCTTCATCCGCAGCCAGCGGTGGTCGACATTCTTCCCCTCTTTCTGGGCATGGAATTGCGCCTTCTGAATCTGTTCTCTCTCCCTGTCTATCTTCCCCATCCACGCCCGATGTGAGTTGTGTCGAAGTTCATCGAGGAGGGGGCTTTGTCTCCTCTTCTCATCATTGAGAAGCCAACGGTGTAGTTGGTCAAGTGAATCTTCGAGAAGTCTCTCCGCCTCATCTCCGAGGTGGCTCTTTCTCAGGTTTTCAAGAGATTTCCACGGGTGGTTCGGTTGATGTGGAATGGGATATCCCTTTTCATCGAGCACCAACCATCTGCGGATGGCGTGTCGTGAGAGGCCATCGACGACCCAATCGAGAGCGACGACCATTTGTGCATCTTCGCACCAATCGGATGGACGGGTGGTGGAGAGGGTAATTTTTCCTGCTATTCCGGCATCGACCCAACCGTCGAGAGGGGCATCCTCATCGGGCTGGCCTGAATGAGCCGAACGAAGCCATTGGATGAGAGGATGCCAAGGGGTAAGTGAGGTGACATCCGGCCTCTCTCTCGCTGCATCTCTGCCGATGACTACGGGGATGATGTGCGGGGTGGAGGCTGATTGTGTCTGCAATCGACGAACAGTCTCTACCCAGCCACGCGTCAACCTGTCAGGAAGTCCAGCATCATCGTTTCTTGCGGCCAGTTCATCCACCGCGTATTCACTCAGTCTCAGTTGCCACAGCCCGCCGGCATGGAACAGACTGGAACCGCGGTCTCGCTGGCCGAGCCGCATCTGCACCCACTGCACCAACAGTTCAGGTGTCACCCCAAGTTCTCTCTCTAGAGTCTGCTGTCTGAGGCTTCTGATACCGGGGTCGGGCCCAATCCATTCGCGTTCCTCGTTGCTGCGCTCCTCCAACCACCCATCCCGCCTCGCGAGCAGGCTATCCAACTCGTCGTCTTCATCCCCCACCTCCCTCTCAGCGGCCTGTTCAGCATCCATCAGAACGAAATCAGTCCCCCTCATCCGTCTGGCGAGAGGGTTGGTCAATTCCTTGGTGGCGACCATCCTCATCGCCTTGCCGAGCATCGGGTCGAGCATGCCGATGGAGTCCTCAAAGAGTCTGATTCTGTGGAAGAGACGGCCGAGGATGGCCGCATCGATGGTTCCTTCAACGGCGATGTTGAGGATGGTGATGATTTCCGCCTGTTGACCGAACCGGTCCAATCTGCCAATCCTCTGTTCGATTCTCATCGGATTCCAAGGTAGGTCGTAATTCACCAGCCGATGGCAGTGTTGCTGGTCCAACCCCTCACTCCCCACTTCACTTGAGAGGAGGACGTCAATTCGTCCGGCGGCGAATTCCGCTCTCAGTCGCTCGCGGTCGGCCATTGCGGTCTTGCCAGAGAGAATGGCGCAGACAATTCCCTCTTGGCGCAGGCGCCCCTCAAGATAGGAGAGGGTACCTAGAAAGTGGCTGAACAGGAGTATTCCGCCTTCTTGGTCCGCAGCGAGGGAATCACGAATCCAAGCGGATAGTGCTTCATATTTTGAATCACGCTCTCCGAGGGCTTCAGCAGCATCCTGCAGTTCATCGGGATCGCCAAACCTCCTCAACAGCCTCGTCTCCGCCTCTTCGAGGGTCAACTCGTCCACCTCCTCTCCCCCCTCAGCGCCGAAGTCGAGCGCAGAGCGCGCCGCCGTCTTCAGTTGAGTCCGAACATGGGTGGCGAATGCCGGCAGACAACTGCTCGCCATTCTCTCAGGTACGACGAGTGCCCAATCGAACCGTTCGCTGTCAGGGTGTCTCAGTTGCATCAGACGCCATGTCCATCGTCGTGCCGTTTCATACAGTCGCCACTCAGCATCGGTCAGTGAGACATCGAGAGTAATGGCATTCCGTCGGGCGAGATGAAGGTCAAGGTCTCTACGGCGGGTTCGAACCAACAAATCGTTGAGCGGCCTCAACTGGCGCAGCAGGTCAGCCACCTCCCTTCGTCTTTTCTCCACATTCGTCCCTCTCCAACCGAGTGGGTCGGCGAAGAGGTCCAGCAACTCATCTACACGTGGGTCATCATCATAGCCGGGAACAACCCTCAGTCCAGCGAGGGTGTCGGCCGCTTTTCTCAACTCAGGTTCTGGGCGCGAGGTGGCATCCAAGACCATATTCAGTATACGCGCCGGACGCATGCTTCTGCGGAACGAGACATAGTCTGGCCAACGGTCTGTCGCCAGCAGTGAGAGTTGAACCCACAGTTCCTCATCTGAGAGATTGATGGGTGTGGCGGTCAACAGCAGTGTCCGAGTGCTGTTCAGGGTGACCAGTTGAACCGCATCATGCAGTCGGCTTCGGGGATTTCTACAGTGGTGTGCCTCATCGATGATGGTGAGCATCAGTTGAGGCATCCCCTCCTCCATCACCTGACGCAACAGAGCTGGCTGGCGCAGGATTCCGTGGCTGGTCACAACCACGAGCGATTCACCCTCTCGGATTCTCTCGAACGCCTGCTTGAGTTTGGCACCACTGTCAGCGAGGAATCCATCAAGGTCACATCGATGATACATCTCCTGCAACCATTTGAGGCGCAGACCGCTGGGTACGGCAATCAGCACCCCCCCCTTTTCGCCCATGGCGTGAAGTCTTCTCAGCACATGCAGGGCGGAGATGGTCTTTCCCAAACCGACCTCATCAGCGACCATCAATCCCTTCCAATTGCTTGCTGCAAGCCGCGCTGCCGGCAGATGCTGATGCGGCTGGTCTTCCCACCTGCCGAAGTGGAGCAGTGGAGAAGCGTCAGAAGGTGGGAAGCGAAGGTTCAGGTCATGCAGAACCAAGTCCCACTCTTCCCCACTCAACAGAGCCGCTGCGGACTCCACATCCCCACTCGAATCTCGGTCCAACGCATCAACACCGTCAAGCGACCGTTCTTGAAGATGCCCTCCTCAATTAACGAAACGGGACGAAAACCAGCATTTCGTACCGCTTGTCACCCACCCCCTCGCTCGGCTGCAAATCATAGGCTCAACCACCCTCTCGCTCAGCCGCAAATCAGAGGCTCACCCACCCTCTCGCTCGGCCGCAAATCAGAGGCTCACCCACCCCTATAATTGGGCGTCAGAACAAAGCACAGGCGAGGTTGTGAGGGCGAACCATCAGTAAGGTTGACCGTGTTTTCTTTTCACACCTGCGGCTCAGATTTGACTGAGTTCGGTGGGAGTGTCGTGCCACACTCCTTGACCGTGTTCAGAACCACCATCGTCGTCGACCGAGTCACCCCGGGTGTTGAGAGCACCGTTTTGGTGAAGTCATTGAGGTCATCCCTGTCTCTCACGCGGGCGAAAACGAGACTGTCGAGTTCGCCAGTGATATCATAGACTGCGAATACGCGCTGGTCGGAGGCTATTTTCTCCTGCACCGCCAACAGGTCGCCTTTGACGATGCTCAGCCCGACGACCACACTCATCTCCCATCCTACTTTGTCAGCATCGAGGTTGACGGTGTAGCCGGTGATTACCCCACTCTCTTCGAGTTTAGCCAGTCTGTTGGAGACAGTTCCAAGGGCAACATCTGCGATGTCAGCTAGGTTGCGCATCGACAATCTTCCATCTTTCTGCAACGCCTGAATCAGGAGTTTGTCAGTATCATCCAATTCCATTAGAATCCATCCGGAGTGAAAGCGCCGTTGAGGAAGTCTTTGAACATTTCCGCCGAATTAACCCCACTCAACTGTTCAAATGAACAATTATCACCATCAAATTGAGGATAATCACAACATTTGTTCACTCATGTGATGAGGCAACACATATTCCTTCATCAATACTCTTCATTAGTATGAGGAGTGTAAATCTTCCGTCCTATGTGGGATGTACATCCACTCGACGAGGTTTGTTCATCCATTTAACGAGAATAATACACCTTTCAGCAGTCGTTGTCCGACGAACCGTCGGCAACTTTGATCAAATCACCAACCGCTTCGGGGGGGAGAAGTTTCAGGTCGAGAACCCAACCCCCCAAATCGTCGACATCAATCTCCCAATGTGTCACCGCTTCAGTCAGTTCATCATCCGAACATCGCATCGTCGCTTGGAAGACGCGAACCGTCTCGGACGGTATCAGTTGTTGACTTGCAACCCTGCCGATTCTCCAAGGAGCCTCGGCGCTGGCCCCTTTCAGCGTAGCATCACGGTTTCCAGCCGCAATGGTCACTTTGACCATCCAACTCTTGTCATTCCTCCTCAGTGTACCCGAGAGTCTGGGCAACCCCTCCTCACGTATCTTCTCTCCTCGGATGATGAGGGCATAGCCGACCATCAGGGCGACGACGACCATGGAGACTGGAACCACCCCTCCCCGACCCGGTACGGAAGACGGGGTGGGGATCTGAACATTGGTGGCCGCCAGTACGGATTGGTTGAGGTCATCCATCACCAATAGAGCGACTTCGATGCGCCACAGGTCCTCATCAGCCAGAGGGATGCCGTCCATAGCCAATCTCTCCTCATCGATGAATTCTGTCCAGTTGGTGATATTTCCCTCATCGTGGAAGAATGTGCTGCTCCAGCCGAAGTGGAGCACGAGGTCATTCACCTCACGCTCACCGAGTGGTGAATGGTCGACGGTGATGAACCACCTGAGAGCCACCGACTCCGGCAGGTCGCGGGTCGGCGTGATTCCAGCCTTCAACTCAATGCCACTGTCCACCTGATTTTCACCTCTGACCACTCTGGCGGTCATCTCCAATTCCACCCCACCTGCAAGAGGGGTGGCGGCGTCGACACCAGCACCGTTCAACCATTGTGAACAATCTTCGGCAGCGAGCGCATCGGCTCGTTGTTGGCCGGCCATTGAACTCTCATCTCCGTAGGCCCATTTTAGATTGACATTCACCTCTCCGACATGATTGGTAGGCTCGGTTTGGCAATTTCCACCATCGAAGGTCTCCCAGACCTGTACACTGTCCACCACCTGTTCGGCTCGCCCATCATCTGTCAGTCCACCATCGGTGACCAACAATGAAGCCAACATCAGGGTAGCAAAGATTGCTCCGAAATAGCGATTTCTCAATCCTTCACCTCCAAACCAAGTGCATGGCGAATGAGCAGACGTTCAGCATCGGGGAGCATGAGGGTCAACTTCCCCCCAAGCCAAGCGGGGAGCCACCACTTCACGCCCTCCAGTGTGTGAGAGAGAACTACCGCTCCACTCTTCTCATCGCTCAATGAGGGGATGGCTACCACCGCATTCTCCCTGTCAGGGCCACCCCTTTCAAGCATCTCAATGAGCAGGTCAGCGCCGATTTGATGGACTTTTGCGGTTAGTTGAGGTGCGGTCAAGTGTATACCCTTCGATGTAGGTCTTTGTAGGACTCCCTTCCGCATCTCCCAAGTAGGCAGTCCGGCTTGAACTACTTGGAATGGATGCCAATGGCCGCCGGGTAGGCGGCCGCCACGGCGAAGCATTCGCTCCCCGGAATGAAACCAGTTGAGGATGTCATCACTTACGGAGTAGATTCGGCTGCCACGGATGAACATCTCTCCCACCTCTACACCCCATTCCTCTTCGATGCCTCGGACCAATTCATCGTTGATGGGGGTCTGCTCATTCTTGGTCGGGTTGGGTGGCTGACGAAGTGGTCTCTCTCTCATTTCCGAGGCTGGTAGTAGGGCCTCAGCCACCTCATCCCCACCGATATGTTGGAATGCGGCCACGAAGAACCCACCACTATCGTTGTCGTCACTCCATATCCGGCGACAGAGGGGAAGTGCAGACCGTATCTCAGGCTCAGTCGGGGGGAGGATGTCTGAGGGGGGTTCAGGTAGCCCAGAAAGGTCAGGCCATTCCACCATACCCTCCCTTGCCACGAGAGTGGGACATTTCTCCTCGATTCCCGCGGGTGTCAGGTGTAGCCAAGGGCAGGTTCGCAGAATCTCGGCCACCACCGCTTCATTCTCGACCGGGTCCATCGAGCAGGTGGAATAGACCATTCTGCCGTTTGGGGCGAGGAGCATAGCGCCTTTACGAAGAAGAGCGACCTGAAGGGGATTGAGCATTCTGCCGGCACGCTCATGCCACCGTTGCCAAAGTTCCGGATTCTTTCTCGTCGTCGCCGAGCCGGTGCAAGGCGCATCGACCAACACACGGTCGAATCCGGGATTGGGTGGGCGGGGTAGATGCCTGCCATCGTGGCGGGTGACAACCAACGATGTGTGACCTGCTCGCTTGCAGTTGGAAACCAACATATTCGCCCGACCTCGGTTGGATTCATTGGCAACCACAACCCCCTCATCGTTGATGGATTCAGCCAACTGTGTCGCCTTACTCCCAGGGGCCGAACAGAGGTCCAAAACATGATGGCCATGCTGACAGTCAAGAAGTTTCACAGGAATCATACTGACAGCCTCCTGACGGGTGATTCTTCCACTGTCATGCAGTGCAGAAAGGAGGGCCTTCGCCTCATCGTTAGGCCACTGTCCTCGTTTCCACGGCATCACCCACCCACTTCCCCCGCCACCTTCTGGAAGCCATGAAATTTCCTTGCCGCCAAGCGAGCGAACGACCGCCTCGCTCCATCCTGCATCATCTCGCAACGGATTAATCCGCACTGTTTCAAGCAATCTTGGTCGCGCCGCTTGAGCCCACTCATCGACATCATCTCGCCACAGCCGCACAGCCGCGTAAAGAGCGGTTGATTCGACCTCCGGCCATCCGGTGCCATCCTTCACACCGTTCCGGTGAGAACCCCTCACCCTCAATGCTTCGGATATCCTCTCCGTGTTGGGTGAAAACCTTGAGCAGAGCACGACTCGCGAGAGCATGGCAGTGGGTGGGGGAGATTCTTTCAGCCTCTCAGCGACCATGCTGACCCTGATTCTCCTCTGGTCATTCGTCCAGTGGACTGCACCGTGGTGGCTTCCTGAAGTCGCCCGCAGATATGTGGATATGGAGAAACATCTCATCACCATGGACCGCACACTCACAATCATCCCAGTCATTCTTGTCAGCATCGTTATCTACGACCTTGCAAGCGCCCATCATTCTCAGGACCTCACCTACGCCCATGTGGCACAGTACGGTGTGGAATCTTCGTCCACCCTGAGCAGAATGGTTCACGGTGCATTCGGCCCCGATTCGTTTCCGTGGATACAGGTCATCTTTCTCTTCGTGCTGACGACATTCGTCTCTGAACAGGTACGATGGTCCAAGAAGGAGTTCGACTCGCTCCTCGGTGAAGGAGAGAGTGGCGCTCGCCGTGCCGAGGTACTTCGCTGGCACGGTTTCATCTGGTTGGTGTTTCTTATCGGTCTGATACCATCCGATACATTCGCAGTCTATACCGAGCCTCAGCCATTCATCGGTGTGGACCCATCCGGAGCAACAGAGGTTTTCAGAATCGTGGCAGGAGTATCTCTTGGAGTATGGCCTCCTCTCATCGCCCGTTTCTCCCAGAATGGTGACCATTCAAAGGCGCTGTTCCTCTCACTCATTCTGCCAATTTCCCTCTGCCTCCTCGCCACTCAGGGATTGGGTGGTCCATCTGCCCCCCCACTCTCAGAACTTCTCTCCCTTGGCAAAGCCGATGACCTAGCCACAGTGCTCGCACTGACACCTCTCTTCCTCGCTTGGCCTCTCTTTCTGTCGATGATGGAGAGGGTTCACACGGAACGGGGAATGGCGAAAGGGAGGCGCTGGCTCGGGTTACAGAGGACACTCGGACACACACTCGGGGTGACTTGGATAGGCGGGGCGGTGATTCTCCAAACCCTGCCTCACATCGATGGTTGGGGGAGTGCATTCTGGCTCTCTCTCACCCTCACGGTACCTCTAGCCGCAGTCGGCCTGTTGGGAACGATTCTGCCGATGGCCGGCCTCGACTCCCGCCCTCGTCCCGAGGTGTGGGGATTCAATCTCCTCATCATCCTCACTCTGCCGTTGCTGACAATTCGGGAACCACTGACCTTGGTATTGGTTCCCGGTCTGTTCATGTCGATGACCACCCTGCCACTACTCGCCACTCATCCTGAAAAGAGAGGCGACCTCTCGGTTCCGAGGCGAATCGTGGAGTCGGCAGTTGTCTTCGCTCTCACCACCACTGCCTTCGTTTCATTCCATTATGGGGTTCAGGGCAATGACCTCGGGATGCTCATCGGAATTGCCACCTGTATAGTATCGGGTTACATCCCGATGCTTCTTCTTTCCCTCGACAGGTCGACTTCGCCAGAAATACCGGCGAACGGCGAATAGGGTGGAAGCAGAGTTTCTCAGAGCCGATTCCGTTGACCACAGGGTGAGGGTCGGCGAGTGATGGTCACCGTGTGAAAACCATCCTGCAACAGACCTTCGCACCCTCAACGGTTATATTGCCGACAGCGCACCTGACTCCAAGTTGGCTGCCTTCGGTGGCTGATGGGATGGGATGCGGAATGAGAGATGAGAGTAAGCCAGCCGTCAGGCGGCAGAAGAGAGTGAGCCCACTCGCCAAAGCGAACCGGAAGGCATTCGAAGAAGCGCGTGCGAGAGCAGCGGCGACGACTGAAAAGATAGAGGCGACGCGCCAGACGCGCAACCGCTTCAAGGAGATTCAGGAGCGAGCAGTCGAGAATCAGGTCGAACAGGGACCGTTGGTTCCCGTTGAGCCGCAGTTGGTGGTCGAGGACGAAGATTGGGTCTACCATTCGGTAGACGAAGAGACCCTGAGAGAACTATCACACCGCGTCGTTCTGCACACCACTGCCGGCAGTCGCAAGGTATTGTTCGAAACCAAGAGCCTCGAAGAGGCGATGGACTGCGCCGCAAGGATAGTCGAATTCAGTGATGGTTGTGTCCTCGTGGAAACCGTAGACCCCTGATTCTATGAACTTCGAGTGGGCGAAGAACCATCTTCCCGACATCAGTGACCCTATATAGGGCGCTCAAACCACCACCTGACCAGTTTTACTGATTCGTCGCGTTCAAATAGGAAAGGCAGGTCGGCGATGTTGCATGGCATTGAAGAAGGACAAGAAGTCGAAGGGGCCGAACATCCAGCAGGCGGCTGGTCTGATTCGCTACTTCGATGAGGAGTCCGACGAGGCATGGCAGATTTCAAAGGGGATGATTTACACCGCCTGCATCGTCTTCTCAGTAGTGGTTTATCTAGCCAACCAGCCGACCCAGTGGGACAATACCTGGACTTGGATGTGGGAAAGCCTGTTCGGCTGAACCGGCCGACTTGTCTTGCGCCACAACCTGCCCACTCATGATATGCGATGGGGTCATTTCGCCTATTCCGACTCGGTGAGGTCAACGAATGGAACGTCGTCCACCCCTTCATCAGCACTCGTCATCAGGTCATCGGCCGTGACCTCGCTGGTCTGCACCGCACCGCTCTCGTGTTTTGCCGTCATCACCTCATCAGGCAGTTCTGTGTGGACCATAACCCTCTCCTCGAGAAACTCCGCCTGGCCGGATTCAACCTCTTCTAGAAGCAGGTCATCCGCCTCCTCGAAAGGAGTGCGGACGACTTCGGTGGTCGGGTCGGCTTCGATTAGCGCCGCCTCAGCGCGGGCGATGGCTCTTTCGAAACCGGCGCTGTTGTTGTCGTGCAGGGCGGCGCGGGCGACATCGATGTGGTTGTTCGCTTCGCTGAGACATTCCTCCGCCCTCTTCCTCTGCCAGCCGCGGTGGTCACCGCTGTTGAATTCATCAAATCTCCGGCGAAGTGAAACCCCTCTTGAGAGATAGGTGTGAATCTCTTCATCCATCTCCTCACGTGCGTGTGAAATAAGCTCCTCCCAAGCCACGCGGTGGGTTCTCGCACCACTACTCGTCGCCCGCCTCCACATCATGGAGAATGACGGTTCCCAAGGATTTCTTCCCAGTGCGGCAACGAGATCGAAGACGAATCTGGCCCGTTTGTCCAGCGGACCCTCGATTCGCAATTCATTGAGGAAACAGGAGTCGAAGAGTCCGAATCCCCAGTATGAGCGAGAAGTGATGTCCATTTTCAGTGTTGAACCCGCAACCGACATCCGCCAGGACTGTTGGTCGAATCTCGGTGGTTCTGTGAGTATGGGTGGTTCATGTGCCTGAAAGCAGCGCAGCACCGCCTCGGTGATGTCACCGACATATATTCGAGTCTTCGCCTCCCGCCAATTGGTGTGTCTCAACCGATTGTCGGCATCGACTCGCATGATTGGTTTTCCACTTTTCACCTGACACCATAGCCGACTCACCGAGGGGTCGACACCGATTACCGTCGGTTCGCTCATCCACACACGCCAACAGAGGCGAACCCCTGTTCAAGCATCATTGTTGTCACCGGCGGATTGTGCCCCCTCGCCGACCTCGACACCCTTCAGTGGTGCTGAATCGAAGATGGGGGATGAGTGGGCCAGCCTGTGAGCGAGATGGTGAACCACCATCCTTGAATGAGTGAACATCAAACCGTGGAGTCACCGAATCATTCCTTGTTGCAGTGTGATGTCGGGACTGTGAAACACCAACTTGCACCAGTAGTGGAGTCACCGAATACCCCTCGGGCCTTCTTTGAGGAAGAAGAGTCAGGGGATTTTGTATCGTAAGACTGAATAAAAGGGGGCTCCCTTAGCCGACTGCATGGCAGGCAAGTCGGGTAGGGACAAGAAGAGGTCAGAAGCCGCTAAGAAGGCAGCAGCAACTCGCAAGAAGAACGCTGAGGCGAAGGCGCGAGCCGAAGAGGCTGCCGCAGCCAAGCGCAGTGCTGCGGCGAAGAAGGCAGCAGCAACTCGCAAGAGGAATGCCGCAGCGAAAGCCAAGGCCGAGGCCGAAGTGGCAGCGAAGAAGAAAGAGGCCGCGGCCAAAGCAGCAGCCACCCGCGCCCGTAACAAGGCAGAAGCGGAAGCGGAGGCTGCGGCGGCCAAGCGCAGGGCGGCAGCGGCCAAGGGTGTTGAGACGCGTCGGAGAAATGCCGAAGCGAAGAGACTTGCCAACGAGGCGAGAGCCGCGGCAGCCGAAGAATTGGCCGCCCGCGAAGCGCGTCGTAGGGCAGGAACACTCCTGTCAGATGAACAATCGGACAGCAGAATCTCCAACACACTACGTCATCGTGCATCCACCAGCACCGCAGCATCCCATATTGACGCCCGTACGGATGCAGCCAAGGTGGTCAGTAAACCTATCAAAGAGAGTCGGGGAAGCAAGGAGACTGCGGACAAGCGCAAGAAGGCTTTCCACAAGCGCTGGTTGGATGGTGCGCACCCATCTACACTTGAAGAACACGGATGGGCAAGAGAGTTTCTCGACTCATGAATCCATCTCCGGCCACCAGACCTCGACGCCCACAGCCTCCACCTGACAGTCTACAGTACCAAGTGTCGCCATCTGCCAGACCTCGCTCACTCACAGCTTCGGCGCGAAATCATCACTGAGGAATATCTTCATTGACCCCCCCTCGCATCGTGATGGCGATGCCGCGAAGGAAGTACGGTCGACTTCGCAAGACGGTTGAACTACCTCCGAAGGACAACTGCTCACGCTGCCGTTCAGGAAAGTTCTGTCCTTTACCGGGACACGAAGGAAATGATGTGACCCCTGACCGTGATTGGGTCGGCCCCGATATGGTTCTGCGGAGGGCAGCCAAGAAGAACAAGTGATTCACTAGACCCCTCCGCCACACCCACACGCCGAGAACCAGCGCCCCTCGCGCCCCATCTTGAGCCTTCCATCATCCATGCCCTCGTGTGGTGATGCGAGACCATTCATGGAAAATCCGGTCTTTCGCGCTGCATCATTCTACGCCTCATCGTTTCCCGAAGCCTCATTTCCCGCCTCGCCGTTTCCAACTGCATCATTCTACGCCTCATGGATGCTCACGACCTCAAAGGGTCTCGGTGTTCGTCTTACCGAGTAGAAATCAATTGAAATCACCGAAGATGTCGCTCTCCTGCGCTCGGTTGTAGACCTCTCGCATTGTCTGGTCGGTGATGTCGAGATAAACCCGCGTCGTATTGATGTCCGAATGGCCGAGAAGTCTCTGGATGGTGACAATGTCCGCTCCTCTCTCCAGTAATCCGGTGGCGAAGTTATGCCTCAAAGTGTGAGGGGTGAGGCGGCTCCGTGGCATATCCGCAGCCTCAGCGAGTGCATCCATCATTTTCTGCACATTTCGCTGTGTTATTCTACTGCCCCTTCGATTGACGAAGAGGGCATCCCCCTCGTTCTTCTTGATGGAGACACCGGCCCGATACCGGAGCCACCTATTGAGCATCTCACAACTTCTCTCGGTGAAAAAGACACTCCTGTCCTTCCTTCCCTTGCCCGACCACACTTTCGCTGAGAGGTCTTCGAGGTCCACATCATCCATGTCGAGCGCACACAGTTCACTGACCCGCATTCCGGTTTCGAGCAACAGAACCACGATTACCTCAGTGGCAGGATTCTCCGACTCCGAGGCGACCCTGAGAACCTGTCTGAGTCCATCTTTGGTGAGGGTCTTCGGCAACCTCTTGTTTCTCTGCGGTCTGACCACCCATTCTGGTATGGCGTGACCCAACCATTTGAGCAGGTGTGTCGCCCCAGAAAGACGAGCCGCCACCGTGCTGGCAGAATAATTTGAGATGGACTGCAACCAGTTGTCGAGCCGGCCGTTGTTCGGGTCAAGATGGGCGACGGCCTCGAGCATAGTCATCCGAGCCACCTCCTCATCAGTCAACTGAACATCAGTGGGTAGAGGTGTCTGTACAAATTTCCTCGCTGAGACGAGATACGATTTTGAGGTGTGTGCACTCTTCTTCTCAGCCTTGAGTTGTTGTGAGTAACAGGCGATGAGGGGGAGGTCTCTGAGCCGATTAAGTCGGCTTGGAAGTGAATATCCATGACCGATGACTTCGTCACTGAATCTATCGAGATAGTGGCGCACCTCATGGGGGGGTCGTCCCCCCTCATCGCTCTCTCGCTGCATCGCCCTAACCTCTCGTTTCTGTTCGTTTCTTCGTCAGCGCCACCGAGGCAGCGCCCAATCCCATCCCCTTGCAGGGAAGTGGCGTTGCAGCGGTTTCGGTAATCAATGCTTCGTGGGAGGGTGGTGATTATCCGACCGAAGATGTCTGATTCGCAAAATGCCAGATGGCGGAACCAACTTTCAGATATGCCCCCACCACCTCATGCCCACCACCCACTCTCACTGGGAAGTGGACAACCCATGCTTGTGAGGGTGTGACCTGACGAACTTCGCCGAGTCAAGGCTCGCTTCGGTACAACCCAGACTTGTGCAGGTGTGACGCCCATCCTCACCCAACTGAGCCGTGAGAGTGAGACAACCCATCCGTGTGCAGATGTGAATAAGTACACCTCTTCCGATGTGAGGGGTGGTTTTCAGAATGATTCCTCGCCCATGTGGAAGGTCGTGCCGTGGGCTGTGTTCCTCGCCACACTTTCATCCACCACCGGTTGCAGTATTTTGTGGATGTCACTGATTCTTCCGTACGTCACCAATTCATCACCCTTCCTCAGGGTGAATGTTCTGCGCGGTCTCCAGATGTGGCTCCCTTCTCGGGCAACGGCGAAGACGACCTGATGGCCGATGTCGGGAAAGATGTCTCCGAGTTGTCTGCCCGCCAGTTGTGGATGTCTGTTCACCGCGATACTCACCACACCGTGGTCTGGTTTGGAGCGAAGGAGTTGGTCGACTGAGGCGGTGGAGAATCCGTGGTTGGCGATGCAGTGTTCGATGATCTCACCCGCTACATTGACACCCGAAGCGCTCTCTATACCCTCCAGTCCGGGTGACGAATTGACTTCGAGGACGAGTGGCCCCCTCTCGCTTTCCAGCAGGTCCACCCCCGCTATCTCCAAGCCGAGGACCTTTGCAGATTTCTTCGCCACCTCAAGGTATTCTTCCGGTAGTTCAACCCTCTCCACAGAGCCACCCCGATGGAAATTTGAGCGGAATTCGCGCCCTCTCGCCCTTCTACGCATCGCTGCGACCACTCTGTCACCCACGACGATGACGCGAACATCCCTGCCGTGACTCTCCTCGATGTACTCTTGCAACAGAACGCGGTGTCCTTCCGCCAGCAGTTTGTAGGTCAGTTCTCTCGCCCGTTCTTCCGAATTGACCAGAAAGACTCCGCTACCCTGAGTTCCCTCTGTCACCTTGATGACCGCCGGCATTCCACCGACCTGTGAGAGCGCCCTCTCAACATCCTGCCATGTCCTGATGTGACAGGTCGTCGGCACCGGTATGCGCGCCTTTGACATCAGTTGGGCAGCGTGAAGTTTATCGCGGCTGTGGGTGATGCCCTCGGAAGAGTTGCCGACGAAGACACCGAGCCTCTCGAACTGACGAATCAGTGCAACCCCCTGACGGGTGATGGAATAGCCGATTCGTGGAATGACGGCATCCACCTCGACTGGCCATCCTTCATTGTGAATGCGCGGTGTCTCGTTACCGACGGTGATGCTGAGCCGCATCGGGTCAAGAATCTCGACCGCACAACCGCGCTTCTCAGCCTCCTCGACCAATCGGCGGGTGCTGTAGAGTCGCGGGCCGCGCGAGAGAATGGCAAGGCGCACGGACATCAGCCTATCCTGTCGCCCCCTCTTTTTTGAGTCCTCTGCTCGTAACAGTGGGCCGAATCGGCGGATAATCCCCCAATTCTGACCCTGATTGAGGAAAAAACTGCTACTTCTAACCGACCACAATTGGACGGCGATTTCATATTGTCAACCATGTTGGCCCACCCATGCAACCCGGCTTGACAGGACCACCGGACGGCGGCTCCTCAGCCTCTCCTCCCGCTGGACCATCCGGGGCACCTCCTGCCGGACCATCTGGAGCACCTCCCGTAGGCCCTTCCGGCCCACCCACCACAACTCCGAGGGGACCCCCTTCTTCACGGCCACGAGGCCCACCACGCAGGTCGGTCGCAACTCCCCTCACCTCTGGAGAGGAGATGGATGAAGGGGCATTCAGACAACTGGCCGAGCAGAACGCAGTCAGACAGGCCGAGATAGAGAGGAGAGAGAAGGCGGAACGGCTCAAATCCAACCGCAACGACAAGCGCAACAACGTCATTCTCCTTCTGCTTCTGATGGCGGTGTCCGGAGCCATCGCCTTCGTACCCTTCACCTATGGTGACCTCTCCTACAATCCACACGAGACGGCGACTGAAAGTCAGATAATCAGTCGCAACGACCCCAATCACGCCATGGCATGGGACCAAGAGACACTAGACCTGATGGAGAAGAAGATTTGGGATGGTGGTGACCAGTTCTCCGGCTCCTTCACCGAAGACATCCTCCTTCTTGGATACCCCCTCGCCATCGAGGGTGTGACGACCATCAACGTTGATGTTCATCTCGTGAGTTATCGGACGGATGGAGGGGACCCGGGATACCGTGTCGCTCTCTTCCCCGGAACATGTGAGGAGACGATGGGTCTGTCAATGGCCTTTCTCGATGAACGTTACTTCTTCACCTCCGAGAAGGCGATGTTGATAGGGACTGAAGTTGAATTGTCTTTCAATGTCCCTGCTGGTAGGTATTGTTTCACATTTGAATACAAGGTCCAACCCGAACCGTACGGCTTCAAGGCGACCATCGATGCTGAGATAACTCCGCACTGGAACCTTCCCCTGCTCGCACCTCTCTGGGTGATATTGGGTATTCTTGCGGGATTCGCCTCAGTCGGTGCCCACAGGGCGGGCAAGTCGTGGAAAGCAGTCGCTCAACCGGAACGGCCGGAGAAGAAGACGGCTGAGGAAGAAGTCCTCGAAGAGGCTGAGAAGGAGCGAGCCATCACCTTCGGAGATGGCATGGAATCAGAATCCGGAGATGGCGCGGGGGATGCCGAAGCGCAGCCAGCCACCGAAGCGCAGCCAGCCACCGAAGCGCAGCCAGCCACCGAGACTGCCGAACCATCCACAACACCTGAGATGGATG
>CAYFFQ010000020.1:29561-32391 GCA_964342465.1 uncultured Candidatus Poseidoniales archaeon
GAAGCGCAGCCAGCCACCGAGACTGCCGAACCATCCACAACACCTGAGATGGATGAGATGGAATCCGTGACCCAACCCGCCACCGGTCATTCTGCCGTGGGTGACGAACAACCGACACCAAGCCGACAACCCCACTATACCGATGAACAACTTCGAGCCCTCGGGTGGACAGACCAGCAGATTGAATGGCATCGCCAAGCGGAGGCGATGGAAAACCAGTGAACTATTCGACTTGCCAGGGTATTCCTACACCCTTTCGGAGTAAGTATTCCTCTCAACATTGGCCCCAAGTCCATCAAGGCCCCTTCCCCCACAGGTCGGAAAATTTGACAGGTGTCAGAAGTAGCGGTTTTGAGCACCCCAAACTCCGAAGGGGTTGAAAGTGGCCCCCAACCCCTCCCGCTCGGGATGTGGAGGGATGGATAGTGGAGAACATACCGCTTCCTCCCTCTCCAAGTTGACGGTCACTATCCTCAAGGAGATGTGCAAAGAGCACGGCTTGAAGGTCAGTGGCAGGAAACAGGAACTGATAGACCGGTTGTTGGAGGCGCTCGCCGTCGAGGGCGAGGAGTTGCTCCTCACCTATGTCGGCCCATCTGATGAAAAGAGCCGCGCATCCGATGACGTCGAGGCGGTGATACCGGCTTCAGAGGAGCCGTTCATCGCTGAACTAATCGAGGCGGAATTGGTCGAAGATTCAGATGCTGAACGGAGTAGGTCATCGGATGAAACTGGAGATTCAACGGATTCATACGGTGCCGAGAGTGAGGCGCGAGAGAGTGAACCGGAAGATGATGAGATTTACGAGGCGGAGGTCTATGATGCGGAACTCATCGAAGAGGAGACAATCGATGATACCATCCATGCAGCCGATTGGGATGATGAGATGCCCGCCATCTCTCCCCCGTCCGGTGCAGAACGCCCTCGTCTCGCATCTTTATCTCTGATGGCGGGAATCAACAGGGTCGCCGTGATGACCACCATCGTCCTGCTGCTCATCATCACCGGAGCGACTTACTGGTATTGGACCAGCCACCTCAATCCCTTCGTCGCCGAACCGATTGAATACGGCGATGAGATGCGATTTTCAATCACCTCCGGCTCATTCGACATCGAGGGTGAGGAGATGGTGCGATGGATTGACGACAGACTGAACGGAGCCCTCGCAGATGTGTGCGAGGAGTTCCATGTCGATTACTCCGGTAGTGGCAACATCAAGGTGAGAAGGGGTGATACATCGGAACTGCTCGACCCCTCCGACACCAATCTGATAGGTTCAGTGCAGGCACTCGACGCCTACGGCCTCACCTATCTAGCAGTCGAGCAGCAGTTGGACCATCAGTTAGCCGCCACCGTCTCTTCCAAGACTTGGCTCGGTGATGCTGCCGACGGCCTCTGCAATGTTCCCGTCGGTCCCATTTCAGGGTATTCGTTCACCCAGAATCTGAAATCGTGGACAGAGATATCCAGCAAGGCACTCCTCTCCACAGAGTCGGCCATCACTCTTGACAACCAAGGCGACCGGACAACGATATCCACGACCAGTTTCGGAGTCCCTGACGATGCTCTATCAGACCTCGTGCCAGAGATACTTCTCCCCCTCAAACCGGTGGAGGTGACACCGATGTTCGGCAACGCGCTCCTAGAGAAGGGTGTGACTGGAGCAAGTGGGAAGTGGCAGTGGGAGGTGGTGGGCCCAGCATCTGTCAATGGTGAGATGGGACTTCAGGTAAACCTCCAGCATAGCGAAGTCGAGGGTTGTATCGGGCGTGCCAACATGGTTCTTCATCTGCTTCCGAACAATCCGTGGGCTGTTCAACAACAGGTTGACATCAGGCTGGAGAAGAGTCGCTACGACTCACCGGATTGCGGAGCGCTGACGGAATATGTACTTGACAGGACTCTTCCAGATGGCTTGTTGGCTCTGCAATACACGATGACTCAGACTGGTGGCAGCGAGGGTAGAGGCATGATTGATTGGCTTTCTGGATATGGCAACCGGCCGCCCTCGTCCGCTGGGGCGCTGTCAGCAGATGAACAGTGGGGTAACAGCGGTTTGCACATGCCAGATAGAAGTGAGGCGCGTGATTGGCCACTGGAAGAGGCGGTCGAATGCATCGTCAACAATTCAGCAGAAGCAGAAGAGGCATCGGCCGCCCTCGCCTCCGGCGGATATGTCTATCGCGCCATCGACGACAGAAGTCATGGAATGACTGAGTGGAATGTCACTTGGGTCGACGACAATGATGCCGGCTGGGTCGTCGTCGAGCAGAGAGTTGAGAATTGTTCCATCCTCAACAAGGGAACCATAGAGGAGAGCGACAGACCGGCTCATCGGAGAGAGAGCATCCCTCCTACCGCCACCCTGCAACAGGTGGAATCGCGTCTTACCGACCAGTCGCGATACCCAAGTCTGTCACCCGTCATCAGTGACTCTGGAGTCCTCAAGGATGATGCGACCATCGGTTATCTTCTGACCGTTCCCCCAGAGGCGGGGGACCTCTTCGACCTTCTCGAAGGTTATCAGGAAGGCTCAGTCATGGTCTATGGCCAGCGCCAGTGGAATGAAGGTGGAATGGACCACTCACTCTCATACGCTCTAGCGGGAGAGACCGGCAGAATGGTCGGCTGGGCGACGACCTCGACGACTCAGGAGATTTAGGCAACCCCTTGCCCTGACACCTCAGACGCGAGACTCCGCCCATGCGCAAGAGAACCGATACTGAGCCGTACCCTTGGAGATTGTGAATTGACCGATACCCCCTGTGAAGTGAGGATGACTCGTGCGAACCGCCCTCTTCTTGGAGATTGTGAATTGACCGATTCCCCC
>CAYFFQ010000020.1:32491-34149 GCA_964342465.1 uncultured Candidatus Poseidoniales archaeon
GATGACTCGTGCGAACCGCCCTCTTCTTGGAGATTGTGAATTGACCGATTCCCCCACCCCGCAGATTTTCATTTCGCTGTCGGAGAATTATACACCGTTCTCAATTCTCTCCATTCACCTCGGGAATGTGCGTCATCCTCAAGAGGGTTTGAGCATCCGCTGGTCGTGGTGTAGCGATGACGCTGGAAGAAGATTCCATCCCCGAGGCCGCCCCAGCCCCTCTAGTCATCGATGTGGAGTATGAGGAGCGCGAGGTCTCCGCACCCGATGTGAGAGAGATAGGGCAGGCACAAATCCGTCAACCCCTGAACCTCCCGAAGGCCGAACCCACTCCCGATGGCAGAGCGAGAGTTGTGACCGTCATCAATCAGAAAGGTGGAGTCGCCAAGACGACGACAGTCATCAACGTCGCCGCCCATCTCGCAATCAACGGTGCCAAGGTATTGGTTGTCGATTGCGACGCTCAGGGGAACTGCGCCACAGGATTTGGAATTGATAAATCGCGTATAAGATACGGAACCCGTTCAATCATGCTCGACCCAGCGGATGCCGTCCGTGCCCGCCACGCCACCGCCATCCCGAACCTACATCTCATTGTCGCGGATAGACAACTCGTAGGCATTGAGGAGGAACTCATTTCCCAACTCGGAAGAGAGCGCCGCCTAGCGGAGGGATTGGAAATCCTACTGCCACATTACGATATCATCATCATCGACACCCCACCAAGCCTCGGCCTAGTAAGCATCAATGCACTGGTGGCATCAGATGCGGTGGTCATTCCTGTTCAGACCGAGTATTTCGCCCTTGAAGGATTGGCTCTTCTCGCCTCGACAATCCGAGAAATTCGCCACCGCCTCAACCCGAGATTGGGAGTTGATGCGGTCATAATGACGATGCACGCTCCCACCCTGCTCAACGGTCAGGTCGCCGCACAGGTGAGAGAGACATTCCCCGACTTGGTGGTCGACCCCCCGATTAGGCGCAACATCAGGCTGGCCGAAGCGCCGAGTCATGGCACTCCGATTCACATCCATGCTCCGAAAAGTGCTGGTGGAAAGGACTACCGCGACCTGTCGCACGCTCTCATGGAGGTGTGGGGATTGGGTGACAAGGATGAGTGACGAGGACGAGGAGCCACCCTCGACCCCTCCCACGCCCTCGACCCCCACCCGCGGTCTGGGAAGAGGATTGGGTGACCTACTCGCACAACACGACACGGACCTACCCTTTCTGGGTGCTTATGGTGCCGCATCGGGAGATTATGAGGAAGGGTTGCCAGCATCGGTTGGTGAGGAGCAATCCGAGCAGTTGTTGGCTGCGGTCAAGCGGCATCTGGGCTCCAAGAGCGAAATCAAAATCGAGTCCGATGAACAATCGGTGAGAATCGGGGACAACTTTTCGGCGACCATCAGCGAAGATGTTGGTATTGAAATTGAGATGCGAGGAGAAAACCTGCCGCTTGTGCCATCAGACCTCTCTGCGCCGGGGCTTGTTCCCGTCAATCTCGCTGAGGACCGCTCAGAGGCGAAAGTGAAAATGTTGCATTGGGGGATTGAATCGAGGAGATTGCTCGACCGCCACTGCGAGTATCTCAACAATCTCTAACCCCTAAACTCCAATTCATACTCAATACCCCGATTCTCATCGGTGATAACCAT
>CAYFFQ010000021.1:0-25402 GCA_964342465.1 uncultured Candidatus Poseidoniales archaeon
TGTTGACAGGGCAGAGTAATCGAACGCCGATTCACTCAGTTGGGAAGCATCGGAATTCACTCATCATGCATCTTGTTTTCGCATGGCGAGAGTACCCCGCGCAAAGAGAAGTGAAAGTAGACAGACAACCAAGGCGGCGAAGGCCGCAGCCGCAGCCGCAGCACTGGCAACTGCAAAACCAGAATCCGCAAGTCCAGAATCGGCTAACCCGGCAATCCCCGCGCCAGCCCCACCACTTCCGAAAACCTCACCAGCACCGGCGAACTCACCAGAATCCGCAAGTCCAGAATCGGCAAACCCGTCAATCCCCGCGCCAGCCCCACTACTTCCGGTAGCCCCACCACTTCCGGCAACCCCACCAACACCCCCGTCAAGAGTGGCGTGAGCGGGAATCAAGTAGAGGCAGAAGAGGATGCTGACGCAAATCCCCACCCACAGAATCCGCGTGTAGTTCCACGGTTTGTCACCCACCTGAATACGCGCTAGAGAAGGACTTGCCCATGTGTGGAAGAGCCAAGCGATTAGCAGTAAATTGAACGGCCCAGTCGCCATGTCTGAATAATCGGGAAAGAGTTCTCCGAGGGCGAACGGCCCAATGAAATACCCGAAAGCAGCGCCGAGCGGGGCCAAAATCGCACAGGTCAGGAGTGCCTGTCTGTAGCGATGAGCCAACTTGTCAAGGTCATCCCTCACCTCCCCGAACCACGAGGTCAAGACCGCCCTAAGCGAGAGAACAGGCCCATATCCGGCGATGAAACCGAGCCAGGCTATCTGAAAAACCGCCACATCCTCAGGAGTCGCAAGAACCCCGAGCAAGAGTTTTTCGATTCTGACATTGACGACGAGCGCCGCTCCCGCCACCAAGAAGGGAAATCCAGCCCTGACCAACTCTCTGCTGTCCATATCCGCGGTCTCAGGTAGATTCGATTGTGCACCATCCAACTCAGTCTCATCTTCCACCGATTTTGCCAAACGTTGCCTACAGAGAAGAATGGCGACGAAGAGGGAAGAGGCTGGGCCGATGGCGGTAGCCAGTGCGAGGTCGGTCAGCGACTCGGACCACATCACCATCAGCAGAGCGACAATCATTCGGTCCACAACCCTGACTACAGCTTCGAGTCGCGCCTCCCCGAGCGAGCGCAATGCAGCACGGTATGAGTAGGTGAATACCTGTAGACCGGCAGCGAGGAAGAGCAGAAACGCTGCCTTCTCCCAACTCGGATTGACGGTTCCCGCGACCATCAGGATAGTGAGAGAAATTCCCAAGAAGATGATGAACTGGAGTTTGCCAACCCGGACAAGCAATTCGGAGAGTCTGCTCGCCATTCTTCCTCCATCACGGGCAATCAGCGTCGGAAGGCCGAGGTCGATACACATCACACCGACATGGAAGAGGTCGAGCAGAAGGACGAACATCCCATACTCATCGGAGAGAAGAACCCTCGTCAATATCACATGTATGACGATTCCAAGGAGCAGATTTGCCCCATCCGCTCCGGACAACCAGACCGTATCTCTGTGTGGAACTACCTTGCGCAGTCGGGGTATTTCGCCATCCCCACCCACATTACCTACCCTTTGAGAGGCGAGAGAGGGTCTGTCCACCTAACCACCCACCAAATCACGAAGACGACTGTAGAGGGCATCACTGCTCTTCTGCCAGTCGAACTCCGCCTCCGCTTCCAAACGTGCCGATTTTCCCAGAGCCGCAAGGTCTCTGCCGAGCAGGTCTTGAACAGCGTCAGCCCATTCATCCATCGGTGCATTGTGCCTGACCAATTTCACCCAACTCCTCTCGCCGATACTGCGGTGAGGCGTGATGTCTGAGAGGACCATCGGAAGCCCCGCAGCAGCCCATTCACGGATTTTCAGCGGGCTGGCAAGCCGCCAAATCTCGCTGTCAGGAAGAGGGAACAGACCGATGTGTGCGGTGGCTAAAAGTGGCGGAATCTCAGGTGCAGGCACCGCCCCTTCGACCTTCAGCCACGGGTGGAGCAGAGCCATTTTCTGCAATTTTGTCAGCGAATCTCCACTGCCGACTAGCAACATCGAGAACTCCAGACCCCTCGCTGCGAGTACCTCACCGATTCTGACCAAGCGAGCGACCTCTCTGACCTCATCGAGTCGGCCATGATAGACGATTGTGGTCGGCTCAGTCATCTCGGAGGGGATGAACTGTGAGACATCAACGCCCGCTTCAAGAATGGTCACGGGATGGATTGACATCCCTGCATCATCAATCCATTCTGCGAGGGCCGGCGACTTCAGCACCGAGCCGGCGGCGCCATGCTTCGCCGCCAAGCGATAGGCACGCCGGTATTCGAACCACTGCAGCCGGCCGGCGATGGAACGGAAGACCGGGGGGCTTCTGTCGACGAGCAACCACGGTACGCCACCCCTCTCCAACGCCTTGTAGCAACCCGCTACTGCCTGCCATTCCACCAAAGCGGCATCGAATCGTGAATCCAGCATAGCCTTCGGCAGACTTCTCTTCAGTGAACGGGAGAATGTCAGCCAACCCAAGCCGGTCCTACGAGAACGGTTGGCGGGGATATGGGTGTGTCCACTTTCTCGGAGGACCGAGATTGCACCCGAGTCCACCTGTGGGGTGATGAAAGTGATTTCGCACCCCCTGTCTGAAAGTGAATCTGCGACTCTTAGTTGCGTCGTGCTGGCGAAGTCCTCGCCGAGCCGTTTTGCACTCGCCCATAGCACTCGCACGGTGCGGCGATATGCTGACCCCTATATCGCACCTACATCTCCGAACCACCGATGGCGCAGCGGATGAGGCGAGTTCTGCACCTCGGACCCGTTCAGAGCCGAGGCGGGATGCAGGCGACTATCCGCCACCATCTGCGCCACTCACCCCCCCACTGGAAGTGTGAATCAATCAACACCCATGTCGATGGTTCTGCGTGGGCGAAGTTGATGGCTTGGCGCACCGCCAAGCGGGAATTGAAACAGATGTTGGGAGACTCTCCCCCCGACTTGGTTCACATCCATACCGCCACGAGGTATTCTTGGTGGCGAAAGTCCCGCGCCACAAGAATGTGTATCGCCCACGACATCCCCACCGTACTGCAGGTTCACGCCGGCAATTTTCATCTCTATCTGTCGAACAGACCGAAGGCGCTGGCTGAGTTCATGAAACTCGCCGCCCACCCACTCGTCACCACTGTTGCACTGACCCCCCGTCACAAGAGGGAGTTGGGATTGGGAGATATGGCTGTCATCGGTTCGCCAGCCCCACCCGTCAAGGAGGTAGACCCATCCACGAGAGACCGTAATCTGATGGTCTTGTTGGCCCGCCCATCTCCCGTCAAAGGCCACCGGCTGGCCATCTCCGTGATTCAGGAGTTGCGCTCTCGGGGAAGAGATGTTCACCTCCACCTATCTGGGCTGACACCCTCACACCCCTGGGTTTCAGGATTTGGCCCCGAACAGGGAATCCACGCCCGCGGGTGGTTGAGTGGGGAAGAGAAGGAACAACTTCTCGAAAGTGCTGGAATGCTATTGATTCCGTCGAAATATGAGGGTATGCCGGTGGCGGCGATGGAGGCTCTGTCCTGCGGTCTTCCCGTCGTCGCCTCCTCCGCCTGTGAAGGCATCCTCGGCGGCGGCGGAGTGATAATCCGCAGCCTTGAAGCCGAAGATTGGGTGGAGAATCTAGAGTCACTGCTCGATGATGAGGCGAGGTGGGAGGAGATGTCGATTCAGGGTCCGATGGCGGTGCGGAACCAGACACCCGACAGACTTGGAGAGCGATGGGCTCGGCTCTACGAGTCGGCAATCAAGGTGGTGAAGGAATGACTCCCTTCGAGGTTTTCTTCTTCGCTCAGGTCGGATTCGCCTCGCTCACGCTGTTCCCATTTCTGGTGCACGATTGGCTCAACCGTCGATGGTGTGCCACTATTCCGATGCCACTTTGTCCGCAGGTGAGTGGCGAACAACTACCCAAAATGACCGTCGCCATCTGTGTGCGCGATGAGGAGTTGGTGGTGGCGGGGAAACTCAGTGACCTCTTTCGCACAGATTATCCCAAGGAGAAACTGGAGGTGTTGGTGGTTGACACCGGCTCTTCAGACCGGACGATGCGAGAGGTGGAGGGGTGGATAGGTACCTCGCCGGACTTCGGGTCACGGGTCAGACTGCTGTCAACGACCGGTATAGGTGGCAAGTCGGCCGCAGTCAATCTCGCCTTGGCCGAGTGCGAGGCGGATAGTGAGGTGTTTGTGCTTACCGATGCGGATTCACGATTGGCTGTTGGCGCCCTCGAGAGAATCGGAAGTTGGTTTCTAAACCAAGAAATCGGCGCCGTCTGTGGCCGTCAGATTCCGATTGGCAGTGATGGTAGACCCTTGGCTGATTCCAGTGGTTATCGCACCTATTACAACAGGGCGAGAGAGGCAGAGAGCCGCCTCGACTCGACGGCGATATTCGAAGGCTCTCTCGCTGCATATCGTCGTGACGCCATCAACGCCGGCGTGATCGCTGATTCCAACGCCGACGATTCACAGTTGGCATTGGAGACGAGAAAACAGGGTTTCAGAGCCATCCATGACCCACAACTCCGCTTCTACGAAGCGATCCCCAACACTCTCGCTGCAATCCACAGCCAACGGGTCAGGAGAGCTCAGGGATTAGTCAGGCACATCTGGAATAATCGCGAGATGTTGGCTTCAGATAGGTACGGTGGTGCAATACGGATGACGATGCGAGGCATGTTCCATCTCCATGTTCTGATGCCGTTCTGCGCCCTCTTCGCCCTCGCCTTCACCGTCGGAACACAGATGGCATCCATCCGCCTTTTCATCTCCGACGGGTTGTTCAGCGACCCCCTGGTCCTGACCGTACACATCCTGAATGGTTTGACCCTTCTGTCCATCATCACCCCTCCGTTCATCATGCATAGTGGGCGGTCCGGTGAGAGGAACAGATACAATTCGATGTCTGTGGCGACCTCTTTCACCCACGCCATGTTGGTCTTGGTTTGGGTCCACATCAGAATAGTTCTGGGGTTCAAATCACATATCTGGAGGCCGATAAGTGAGGTCAGAGAGGCCATCCACAAGTTTGACCAAAGGGCTTGAGGAGAGGTCAACGGAGCACAGTAAAAAAAAATGGCCCCCGCCAAGTCCCCTCCGAAGAGGCAACCTGACGAGGGCCGTGTTCGTCTGTCTTGAATTGGTTTCACTTGAGCAGTGGTTAGACTACGCTAGTGCATGCGCTCAGTCGACGATTGCAGCACCGTCGCCAGCAACGGTGTTGCCAGCGTGCAGTACGGCGATGTCAACAGGGCAGCCCTGTGCGCTGCAGATGTCTGCGGTGCCTTCCGCGAGGAAGATGAACTCACCCGCTTCCCACGCGCTTGCGGAGGAGCCGGATGATTGCACGATATCGCACTCATCGCCTGCAGTAACGCTACAGGTGTAGACGTTGTCACCAACCATCAGGGTGATTGAAACGAACGACCATGCTAGTTCGTCCTTTCCAGTCATCTTCAGGAGGATGAGCGTGTCGTTTGCACCAACGCTCGCTGCATCATCTGCGTCCTCTGCTGTGTAGGTGTTCAGGGTGCTGGCTGAGGTGTCAGTGCCCTCACTTGCCAGGTTGTTCGCCCACACATACAGTACTCCGGCCAGCACAACGGTGATCGCTACCATCAAGATGGTTGCAATGACCGGGCTGACAGCCTGCTCATTCTTTTCGTTCTTCAACATTTTCAGTCCTCATTCCCCCAGCGGGGGGTACTCCGTCCCATGAAGCCCATTGATATTAAGATAACTGCCGACTTGAATCACCCTTGCGCCGCTTCTAAACGCTATACTGCGTTGAAGTGGCTTGATTATATAGAGTATCGGATAAAAAAAACTAACACGCGCCGAGGCCGTTGGTACAATCAATTTGTAGCGGCGCGATTAATCATCGCGCCTATTACGCCTAATAATTGAATTATGATAACATCATCAATCGGAGAGAGACTCTTTCTTCGTTCCACAGACACCACTCCCACATTCGGCGATGCGTGGGGCATGCTCTCTGGTGAATACAAGGATTGCATGATGGCTGCGGTGTGGAAACCAACCCACCATGCGAACAGGCTTCACTACGCGAACAGGCGACCATGTCCGAATCGAAATCACACTGGTGGCCCCCTGCCAGACACGGCCCAGCCTCCGCGGATTCTGAAATCCCCTCTGATGCGATGGCGCACAGGCTTCACTACGCGAACAGGAGACCATGTCCGAATCGAAATCACACTGGTGGCCCCCTGCCAGACACGGCCCAGCCTCC
The DNA here is from genome assembly GCA_964342465.1 of uncultured Candidatus Poseidoniales archaeon. Classification (GTDB taxonomy): domain Archaea; phylum Thermoplasmatota; class Poseidoniia; order Poseidoniales; family Thalassarchaeaceae; genus MGIIb-Q1. The sequence continues at coordinate 6,295 of CAYFFQ010000021.1, forward strand.
GCGGATTCTGAAATCCCCGCTGATGCGATGGCGCACAGCCCACAGACATGGCCCAGCCCACGCGGAACCTGAAGGGTGAACAGGGAGAGAGGCCAGCGTAGAGGGGATGGGATGCACACTCAACGAAGAACACTCAACAGCCCTGTTCAATACACCCCTAGGTGCGATAGCATAAAATCGTTTTTAATGATGGTTCGCAGTTTTTTCATTCTTCAAACCTTTCCGAGGTGGTGATTCTAAAGTCGGAAAAGCGCAACATCCGAGCATTCCGAGTCGCTCTCAGATGGTGGTCAGAACCTCTGCGCCACCCGATGTTATCCAAACAGTGTGCTCGTATTGGGCGACCATCCCCCCATCGGTGCACCTCAGCAGATGGTATGTTTCGATGAACCGGATGTTCAGAAGTTTCTTCATCAGGGCGTTCCATTTGCTCTGCAGTCCCTCCTCCGATTCATTCGGAAACGGCTTCTTCATCAGTGGAAACGCCCATCTCTCGGCAAACGGAAGGGTGTGATAGCGCTCCTCGATGTAGCGCGCCATCGTCGCCCCGAGCGGCTTCAACTTCTTTTTCGCCAGCGCCTTCTTGACGGAGACATCGCCAGTGACTCTCCAGATGTTGGAAGAATGGCGGGGCGCCACGTTCTCGATAAGGCCCTGCTCTCCGGTGGTGTTGAATGGCTCCACCGCAAAAACACAATTTTCTGGAACGGTTCCTCGGAAAGATGGGTTCTCCGCACCACAGGCGAACGACGGCACACTCGTGCCTGCATGCAGATTGAAGATTTCGAGTTGATGGCCGCACAGGTTGCTGATGGCTTGGAATCCTGCATCCCGCTGAACTTGTTCGGCAGCAGCGCCGACCTCATGCCATGGGCGGCCGGGATGCATCATCTCGATTGAGGCGTCGCGTGCTTCCTTGGCGGCCCTAATCTGGTCGGTGTGGTTGCCTCCTCCCCCTACCTCAACTGTCAGTGCGTTGTCTCCGATGGCGCCATTCACATGCACACCTATATCCAATTTCACTAAGTCTCCCTTGCGGAAGACCATCTCATCCTCAAGGCATTCCGGTCTGGTCAGAGAGTGGTCGGTGGTGTAGTGTGCGGCGATGTCATTGACTGCTATGGTGGTCGGGAATGCCGGTTCTCCGCCATGGCGATGGATGTATCGCTCCGCATTCTCGATGATTTCGTTCCAAGACACACCGACCTTGATATCGTCCTTGATATCCTCTAGAGCGCGCCGTGCGACATGACCGGCGTCCTTCCAATACTTCATGCCATCCTCGTCGACCATTTTCTCACCTCCTCCTCTGAAACGATACCTTCTCTGAGTACCTGTAGTTGCTCACCCGATGTCAAGGAGCCGTAGTCATCGCAGCGTATCAAAGTAGTGGGGGGGTCCCCCGAACAAACCCCATGCACAACATGATGTTCTGAAATTCCGAGTGAATTCGCCGCCTTCAGGCAATCCGCCAATGGTTCCTCACCGCTCGGATTGGCGCTGGTGGCGGTGAGTGGACCTACTTCGAGAAGCAGGCTTCGGCTCGGCTCGCATTCGACGATTCGCACTGCGACCTCCTCACCTCCTACCCTCTCGTCCATCTCACGCAGAGCGGGTAGAACCACCGTCAGCACCCCGCTTGGAAATGAAGAGAAAAGACTCACGACACTCTCTGGGACGACAACCCATTCGCCAGCCTGCTCCAGCGATGCGAAGGCGAGTGAGACCTTCATCTCAGCGGGGCGTTCTTTCAACTCATACAGTCGGTCAAGAGCGTCACGGCTCGGAATCGTCCCGAGGGCGGGAAGGTTCGTCGTCGGAAAGATGATTGGAAATCCACTCCGGACTCGGCGCACTATAGCGTCACTCACCCCACATCCGCTCGTCATATCGTCCGTCCGTATCACTCCCTCCTCTTGAATGAACCCGTTCAGAGGCGAATCACCACCCCCTCCATCCACACCGGATGGGCGGTTCAACCGCAATCCCTCACACTAGCCATCTGTTCAGGAGGAGTTCTGCTATTCCCTCCGCAACCCCTCTATCCGCGCTCTTCACAAGTACCTTGCCACTGGGGAAGAGAGTCAGGTCGACATCCCCTGCAAATGTGTAGCAAAGCCGATTCCTGAGCGTACAGGACCAACCATCAGCGACGATTCTTTCCGCCACCTCCTCCATTCCGATGGTGATGGGGGTGGCGGGCTGAATCTGCCATGCCGCCCTGCCGCTGCACATCTCGAGGAGAAATCCACCATCAGCCATTCTCAGTCACCACTTCCCTCGTCGTCTACGAACGGAAGTTCGCCAGCTGAATGTATCGCTCTTCTCCGTGCAGCCACTTCCCAGACCACGAACAGGACGAACAGGTAACATGAGAGGGTGCGGAGGTGGGTGTAGAAGGTCAGAAACTGTTCGAGGTCCATCCATTTAGAGAGGCCGAGGAGATCTAGTATCATTACTCTCACAACATCCTCCATCGTCAATATGGAAGGGTATCCCCTGCTCATCAACCAAGGCTGCACATACTCATCCAGTGCGAGAGCAAAGGGACCGAGGAGCAATGTGAGCCAACGCATCCTGCGCACCACTTTCCACGACTTCATCTTGCCATCGAAGTCGGTGGCCGCATCCACAGCCGATTTCAGACGAATCACCTCGCATCATTCTCTGCCTTCTTCAGAATCACCGGCGGCAGGCTTTTTCTGAGTATCCTCTGCCGCCATCGGCGCATGCTTCCTCATCTCTGCGGGTGGTCCCTGCGGCATCCCCGCTGGCATCGGCCCACCCTGTGCAGGTTGCGATATTGGTGGTCCCGGCGGCATCCCCGGCGGCATCATTCCCGGTGGCATCATTCCCGGTGGCATGGGTCCACTCGGTCCCGGTGGCATCATTCCCGGTGGCATCATTCCGGGTGGCATCATTCCCGGTGGCATCATTCCCGGTGGCATCATTCCGGGTGGCATCATCCCCGGCGGCATCGGCCCACTCGGTCCCGGCGGCATCATTCCCGGCGGCATCGGCCCACTCGGTCCCGGCGGCATCAATCCCGGTGGCATCGGCCCACTCGGTCCAGAAGGCATTTCTGGTGGCGTAGGCTCACCCTGTCCAGACGGTCCACTTGGCATTTCTGGTGGTACCGCTCCCTGAGGGCTGTGAGGCATCTGTGGTAGGCCGGTTGGGGCCGCGGGTGGTGGTCCGATGGGGGTTGTTGGTGGAGGACCTGTTGGGGCTGCGGGTGGCGGTCCGGTGGGGGCTGTTGGTGGAGGACCTGTTGGGGCTGCGGGTGGCGGTCCGGTGGGGGCTGTTGGTGGTGGACCTGTAGGGGCTGTTGGTGGTGGACCTGTAGGGGCCGCGGGCGGTGGTCCGGTGGGGGCTGTTGGTGGTGGACCGGTGGGTGGAGTCAATGGTGCCGCCGCCGTTTGCTCGGAAATGGGTGGGCGAGCAGGAGCGAGTGGGGCGGTCGTTGGCGAGGAAGCAAGGAGAGATGGAGGCGCAGGAGTCGCGGTTGGAGTGTGTGTAGTTGGTGCGGTCGGCATGACTTCGGATGAAAAGGCGGCGGCGAATGGGTCGACTGCGGCGCTGTCGGCCGTCACGGCTGATGGCATCGCATCGATTTCTTCACCGAATCCACTCAATGCAGAGCCGAAGGCCGCATCGAAGATGCTACCGCCGACAGCGTTTCCCTTGCCGCTGTTCAGGACCGGCCTGCGGAAGACTTCAGCCACCCTCAGGTCAGTGCCATGCGGGCCGACCTCGACCTGAGCTCGCCCATTCCGATCTGAATACTCCAGTTTGAATAGCCAGGCGCCGGAGTCTCGAGGGATGAAGTAGGAGAAATCCTCGCGCATTCCCGCAGCGATGTTCGACGCCGAGCCATAGGCTTCGACCCTCCCTCCATCCATCGTTCGCATCTTCCCAACGAGTTCGGTGACATCGGCCACCCCCTCGTTGGTGACTTCGATGACAACTCTCAATGCATCGCGGTCATCATCGTCGATGTCCTCTTCCACGCAGTGGATGCGTAGTTCCAGAGAGCCACTGTGGACCATCAAGTCATCGGACATACATACACCCGACCACAGCGAGAACAGCCCCATTACTTGAAGCGCACCCCATACCGGTAGCCCATCATCCAGCGAAACTCCTCTCAACTCTCTGGCTTCTGCCCGCCCGAGTTGTGTGTGAACTGAATGGTGGACAAGACCACGCTCCTCGTATTCCTTCTGCCCGCCCGAGTTGTGTGTGGAGAGAGGGAGGTGCCGCCAGCCCCTTCTGGCTGGGTGAGAACTGAATGGTGGACAAGACCACGCTCCTCGTATTCCTTCTGCCCGCCCGAGTTGTCTGTGGAGAGAGGGAGGTGCCGCCAGCCCCTTCTGACTGTGTGTGGAGAGAGGGAGGTACCGCCAGCCCCTTCTGGCTGACATCGTTTCAATGTGTGCAGAACCAAACCGCCTCTTGAATGACGGGAGCCATCTTATGCACGACTTCACCTCAGATGTCCGCGCATCGAAACGGGAAGGGAACTTCCTTCCACCACGATGGTACCAACCTTCAGGTCGATGGAACTCTGATGGGTGTGCCGCTTGTGAATCCTGTTGAGGTCTCTCAGGCCGAACCAGAGTGCTCCGATGAGTGGAATGGCATACCTGAGTTTGGCTGCGGCCCGCCTCTGCCACCCCCTCCTGCTCAACCGCGAACCGTCCTCCCTGACAACCGCGAACCCCATCCATCTCTGTGCCAAGGTCCGTGAGAACCTGACCCCCGTATGGAGGTGATAGAGATAGTGTGCGCCGAAGATGAGGAACCAGTCGACCACGAACAGGGCAGTTCCACGCCCACCCATCAATAGCAGTTGAAGATTGAACGCTTGGACGATGCTGCCGGCCTGCCCTCCCAGTACGGAGGTGATGAGATAGAGAACCCCCATCACGAATATCGTGTCCATGATGTATGCAAAGGCTCGCGAAACGGTTCCAGCGAGAACCACCCCCTCTGGAAGATTCCAGTGGTCTCGGCTGCCCTGCACCAACTCTTTGGCTGGATTCACTAGTGCGCCGCCGTGGTTGCGGTTGGATGAATCGATGTCGCTCATGTGCTTTCCTCAGATGCTTTGCAGGACGTGCCACGCCTCAAGTTTCCTCTCTGCCGCCCAATCGAGCCACGCCTCCCAGTCGCCGTCGGCGCGCAACGTCTTGGCATTGCCGATGACGATGAGTCCCCGCTTGGCGCGGGTGAGTGCGACATTCAGGCGGCGATGGTCGGCGAGGAAGCCGACCTCACCGTTTTCATTGGCTCTGACGGTGCTGAGAATGATGACATCCTTCTCTCGCCCTTGGTATCCATCGATGCTGCGCACCTCCAACCCCCTCGTCTCATCATCTGCTTCTCCAGAGAGAAGACCTCTGTTGGACAGCAGGTCGGTGAGGAGGGCGACCTGACCATTGTATGGAGAGACCACACCGATTTGGGATGCCTCCAAATCACCAGCAGCGAGAAGCCCATCCACCACTTTGACCACCCAACCTGCCTCATCTCTGTTGAGTCGGGATTTGCCATCCTTGGCCAACTCCTCCACACCATCCACAGGAATGAAGGCGACAGGTGCCTCCCAATCGGGCCAGAGAAAACCAGCCGGAGCCAACCGCTGGGCGGCGGTGACCCCATTTTCCAGCCGATTGTCATAGTATCTCGCCGACGAGAACTCAGCGATGACAGGGTGCATCCGGTATTGTCTGGTCAGGAGATACGGTTCGATGCCAACCTCGAGAAGCCGCTCGAAAAGTGAAGTCGCAAGCCCATCCTTCTCTGCCCTGCGCGAGAGTACGGTGGGGGGAAGTTGCCGATGGTCACCGATGAGAACAAGCCTTCTGCAACCGCGCATGATGGGAACCCAAGTCGCAGGCTCTATCGCCTGAGTCGCCTCATCGACGAGGACATTGGTGAATTTTCTCTCCGCCAACATCTCATGGCCGATTCCGATACAGGTCGAACAGATGACCTCGGCGGAATCAAGAACATCACCAGTCATCTCCGCCTCGAGTTTGCGTATATCCTTCCAGCCGAGTTTGAGGTCGCGATGTGCCAACCCCTTCTCTTTTCCCTTCAGCGCTGGAATACGCCTCGCAAGACTGTCCTGCAGACCTATCAACTCACGCACTTCGGCCTGAAGCGGGTGTTCCTCCACATGTGCTCTGACCGACGCAGACCGCAGTTCAGCCCTCACTTTGACCGGCTGTCCGACTCGCACCGCTCGGACTCCAACTTCAAGCAGCCCTTCGAGCAGGTTGTCAACCGCTACATTGCTGTCGGCAGTCGCCAGCACAGGACCGATGCCCTGTTCCACCCAGCCCTTGAGGATGCGCACGGCAGTATACGTTTTTCCACATCCCGGCGGCCCCTGAATTAGGGTCAGGCGCCTGTTCATGGCGGCGTCGAAGGCCGCCTGCTGGCTCTCGTTCAGTATCTCAGCGGGTGTATGTGGTTTCGGTTTCACACCTCTGAGCAGTGGTGGCGTGGCCGCTGAGTCATTGACATCCCGCGGCCGACCGAGCAGAATGTCGGAGAGGGTTGTTGGCGGCTCATCTCTGAGAATCTCCCGCAGTGCATCCATCATTCTGTCGTGGGCAACCCTGTTCGCCCCTCGGTCAATGCGCCAACTTCCACTGCGGATGCGCTCCAACCCCTCTGAGACGACCACTGAGATGCTGTTGCGTCGTCGGGCTAGGACAATTCCTTCAGTCGCCCTCTCCTTTAGTGGGTCTGTGCGACAGATGGAGACGATGTCACCCTGTTTGAATCGGTGTGAACCGATATCTTCGCCCTTCGGTGGTCGGAAGGAGACTATTCTCTCGCCGAACAACCAACCGCTGTTCCTAGCATTCAATCCCAAAAGAGTGTGACCGTGGGCGACGAGCTTCTTCTTCGGCCAGTTCCTGAGTCGCTCATCCACCTGTTGCATTTCATCTTCGAGTTCCCAGTCGATGAGTCTTGAAAAGCGGTTGAAGAAATCCTGTGAGCGAGTGAAGCGAACTGTTGGTTCACTCTCTCTAGAGAGTCGCCGACTCTTTTCGCCCTGCGGTTTCAGCCGCCTGACCTCACCCCGTTCTCGCCTCTCCACATTCAAGCGGTAGGAAGACCCGACTTCAACCTTCCATAGAGCGATACGCGGTCTATGTGGTGAGGAGGAACGTCCATCTGACGGTGACTATTATACCATAATCGCGCTCGGATAGTGGTTGAGTCAAATGTTCGGCCGATGGCGAAAGGGCAAGGAGGTAGCGGGCCTCACCTGTCCACTCTGCGGCGAAATCTCGCCGGAGGATACCGCCGAATGTCCGAAATGCTACCACCAGTTGCAGAAGGGTCTGCTCGAACAGGACGACTCGGTCGCCACCGCCGTCACCTCATCTCTCTTCAATGAGTTACACGCTGACGATGAGGACGAGGAGCCGGGAGAAGTCGTAGATTGGTCGAGACACACGTTCGACATCGATGAAGTCACAATTGATGTCAGCCAATATGAAGAGGGGACGGGTGCCGTCGCCCTCTCCCATTCCCCAGACTTCGCCGCCATCGAGGCAGATGTTCCTCGGGCGGCGAAGGCCACACCCGATACCCTTGAGGAAGGAGAGTATGACCTCACCACCTCCGATGCACCGAAAAATGTGGAGAAGTTCGTCGTCCCCAGCGAAAAGATGGTTGAGGAGACCTTTGAGGAGCCGGCTCACCAAGTCAGTCTGGTGGTTCCACTTCTCCCGGAGGGTGCGACGAGCGATGGGGACGAGTTGGCCGACCCATCCACGGTTGAGGATGAAGAACCCGTTGTCCAGACCACATCCCCTCAAATGGCCGCTCCAACACCATCTGTGACTCCACCCCCTGCCACAACCCCACCTCAACCGACACCAGTTCCAACCGCGAAACCTGTGGCAACACCGACAGCGGCAGCAGCCCTTCCCAAACTCCCCTCCCAACCACAGGCGACGGTGAATGGTGCGACAACAGCACCAAACCTACCCCCGCCACCAACCGTGCCACGGGCCGCTGGTACCCCGTCACCGCCAGTGCCGAACCTGCCGACGATTCCTTCAGCGTCACAGCCCCAATCTGCGAAAATCCCGCCTCCTACCCCGAATATTCCGGCCGCACCGACGGCCCGTCCACATGCCGCCGCCTTTGCCGCTGAGGTTGAGGCCGATGGCGCGCCATCACAAAATGCACCCTCCTCTCCCCCCTCCGTGGGTGACCGGATATGGCCGTGGCCACAGCAGGACGCCTGGGAGGATTTGGTGGTAAAACGAGACCTGAGAAGGGTGATGGAAGCCATCAAGGAGGGGGACCACGACAGCGCATCGCGAGGAATGGACCGCTTGGGACCGCATCTCGGAGAGAGGAGAGAAATACTCTTCCATGTAGGGGTGGTGCTCAAGAAACTCGGTAGAGACGAAGCCCTACGCAAGATGTTGGAGACAGCCCGCCGCCTTCACCCTGAAGACCAGCATGTGGCAACCGCTCTGACCAGCCTAGGAATGTGAGGCAGCGATTCCGCGGCCCCACACCGACGGGTATGACGAATGGGTGGTGGTCGGAAACAGTTTGCTCAGGTATGAGCGACTCACCAAAGCAGGTGGTTGTGACGAATGGGTGGTGGTCGGTGTCGGAAACGATAACACCGGATGACCAATCAGCGGATTGATGCGCCGCACCCCGACAGTCATCATCGATGACGAGTTGATATTGCAGCCGGCCCACCCGGACCATCTGCATCAACTGGTGGCCGCCTTCGAGGAATCCATGCCGGAGGTTCTCGGCGGCCTGCCGTGGTACGACAGAGATGGTGAAATTCTCCCCCAACTACAGGAGTATCTCTATGATGTCAATCATTCAGGATTGATAGGCCGAGCCCATCACTGGGTCATCGCCGACCGCTCTGATGGCACTCTGCTCGGCCTTGCCGCATTCGATAGATACACCCGCCTCGCTTCGGCACACTGGAATCTCGGATATTGGGTTCGCAGGTCGGCTCAGAGACGGGGAATAGCAACCCGAACCGCAGACAGGGCACTGGAGTGGATCTCAACAACCCAAGGCCAACCAACCTCGGTGGAAATTACCGTGAATCCCGAAAACGATGCGGGGATGGCGACATGCCGGAAACTGGTCGAAAAATGGGGTGGTGTCCGACGCACGGAGGTGGATGGAGAGGTCAAGGTCGCTGGTGAGAAGAGACACCACATCACCTTTCTGATTCCGAGGCTCCCATTACAGGATGTTGCCGTGGTGGAGAGAGGTTCCATCTGGCTCTCCCTAGATACCGATGACCAATGTCATCATCCCGCGGTCACTGGTCATCCGAAGCGCTCGCGCGGTCAGGCAGAGGGCGGTCCGTATGTGATGAGTGAACGGCTGGACGCCGCTTGGAGAGGGATGTTGTCTTGGCGACAGGAGGGTGGGGCAAACCTGCCATTGACACTTTTCGTGGTAGCCGAACAACTCGATGATGAGAGGTTCTGTGAATTCCTTACGACTCTACTTGAGAGCGACGATTCCATCCTAGTCGCCTGTCATGGGAACCGTCATCGCTGCTGGTCTGCATGGGACCGCGATGAGATTGGATTGGCCCATGAACTCTCACACGCCATCCGCCGTCTCGCCGCCTTCGCCGGCGAGCGATTCCGCCCATGGTTCCGCGCCCCCGGGGGCTACATCGCGCCGTGGATGATTCCGATTCTCTCGCAACAGGGAATTATCCTCGACTCCTCTGTGAATGACACCCGCCTGATGCGAAGGAAGAGTGGGTCTAGAGAGGGTTGGGGGGGAGTCAAGAGGGCGCTCAGACGGGAAGGAGTAGTCGAGCGAAGTTGGATGAACCACCTCGGCATTCCGATGTGTGGTCCAGCATTGAGGATATTCGGGTTGAGGTGGATTGCGAGGGCGCGTTGGCGAAGGGTGACGGCTGATGCAAGATGCGCAAGTGAGCAGGTCGTGGTGAATGAAGCATTTCCCGTGACCACCTTGTACTGGCACCTTCTCGACCATGCGCGCGAGGGTGGTGAATGGGCCCCGCCTCTCCATTCATCCCTCCTCTGATTTGGCTATACGCCCAACTACAAAGCGTAATATGAACCCCCCAAGTCGTCCACACCGACCCTTCGGGTTGGAAGACCGCAATGTGACTGAATCGGGGTGAAATGATGAGTGGTGTCAAGTATCCAGGAATCCCGACGACGACGGACGGTGCCGGCAACATCGTCTGGGTTGAGAGCCATATCACCGACGGCTCCTGTGCCTACCCAATCACCTCATCGACGACGATGGGTGTCGGCTACAACATGGAGGTCTCAAACGGTAAGGAGAATCTGTGGGGAACCCGTCTCGCCTTCATCGAGCCGGAGAGTGAACACTCGTCGGCATCGGCGGCCGAGGGATTCGCACTCGCCGGTGGCCGAGTGACCAATTTCACCAGCGGTCAGGGGCTCATCCTGATGAAGGAGGTGCTCTATGTCATCAGTGGCAAGAGATTGCCGGTGGTTTTTCACATCGGCGCGAGAGCATTGACCTCCCATTCACTCAATGTCCACGCCGGTCATGACGATGTGATGGGTGTCTCCGATGTCGGTTGGGGGATGCTGTTTGCCCGAAATGCACAGGAGGCGGGTGACCTCGCACTTATTTCTAGGAGAGCGGCGGAGGAGAGCCATACTCCGTTCTTCAACATCGAAGATGGTTTTCTGACCACGCACACGATTGAGAACGCATTACTCATTGAGCCGGAAATGATGCGTGATTTTGTAGGCGACCCTGCCCACAAACTTCGCAATCTGTTTGACCCTGCCAATCCGGTGATGACTGGTGTGGTGCAGAATCAGGATTCCTACATGAAGGGAAAAGTCGCCCAGCGCCACTTCACAGACCGAGTAAAACCGGCAATCCTCGAAGCGATGGGGCTCTTCGGTGAGTTGACCGGTCGGAACTATTCACTGGTGGATGGCTATCGGATGGAAGACGCAGAATTTGCGATTGTCGGAATCGGCACGATGATAGAGACTGCTCAGGCGGTCGTCGACCGCCTTCGAGATGAGGGCAGGAAGGTTGGTTGTGTACACATCACCTGCTTCCGTCCATTTCCAGCCGAAGAGTTGGCTGCCGAACTATCTCAAACCAAGGCGGTTGCAGTATTGGAGAGAATGGATGACCCACTCGCGACTGACAACCCGTTGACCGCCGAGACCAAGGCAGCCCTGTTCGATGCCGGTCTCTCACCACTTGTCTTCTCCGGTTCGTACGGGCTCGGCTCACGAGATGTGACATCAGCTGACATCGTCGCTACCTATGACTTGCTGGAAAGTGAGGATGAACCACGATATTTCACCCTCGGAATCGACCATCCGACGGCTCTGCACCGGACGGTCGACATCGATGGCCGACCAGCCGGCGCATTCAGCATGCGCGGTCACAGCGTCGGTGGATTCGGCAGCGTTACCACCAACAAGATAATCGCCACAATCTCAGCCGACCTGTTCGGAAAAAAGGTGCAGGCCTTCCCCAAATACGGTTCTGAAAAGAAGGGCCTTCCAACCAACTTCTTCCTCACCATCGCTGACGAGAGAATCAGAATCCATCACGAATTGGATGTGCTTGATTTCATCGCCGTTCAAGACAAGAACGCCTTCGTCACCGGCGACCCCCTATCAGGACTCAAACAGGGCGGCAGCGTCTTCATCCAGTCGACGGCGACAAGCCCAGAAGAGGTCATTCTCAACCTTCCTGAGCCGGTGCGTCGAACAGTGGAGGAGAGAGACTTGAAAGTCCTCTATCTCGACACCGCAAGGATAGCCCGACAAGTCAGTAGCAGCCCCGACTTGGTGGTGCGTATGCAGGGTATTGTTCTGCTCGGTATTTTCCTCAAGTGTACTCCATTTGCAGCAGAAGTCGGTGACGAGGAGATGTATTCAAGCATCGAAAAGTCACTCAGAAAGTACTTCGGAAAGCGAGGCGAGCAGGTGGTGGCTGACAACCTCGCCTGTGTCAGGAGAGGATATGCAGAGGTCAAGGTCATCACTGCTGACGATATTGGACGAATGGAGGTGAGCGCCTGAGATTACCCACGGCCCATGACCCTGAGTTCTTTGATTTGGAAGATTTCACCGAGCGAATCGTCGCCGCCTACAATGACGGCTCCGCATCGGCCTCACTGCCAGCCGACGCCGTCCACGCCCGCTCAATCATCGCCGCCGGCTCAGGTCGCTCCCGCGACTTCTCCTACATCGGCCCCGAAATCCCGCAATTTCACCCTGAGGCATGCGTCGGCTGCATGGATTGTGTCACCATGTGCCCAGATACGGCAATTCTCGGGAAGGTGGTGGATGACCAGTCACTCTCGAACCAACTATCAGATTTGGATGAATCAGAATCAGAGGAGATGGAAAGACTGTGGCCGAAGACCAAGAAGTATTGGACAAACCGAGAGAAGAAAGGTCAGAACCCCGGCCGATTCGGCATCTTCATCGACCCCACGAAGTGCAAGGGTTGTGCTGAATGTGTGGATGTCTGTGGTGAGAAGAACGCTCTCTCCATGGTCGGCAAGGAGAAGTTCGGCATGGAACACCACCGCAAACTATGGGACTTCTTCACTGCTCTAGGCCCCACCAACCACGATTTCATCAATGAGAGGTCGCTGTTGGACATGATGTTGGCAGAGGAATCACTCCTCTTTGTCGGAGGGGCTGGCTCGTGCGCCGGTTGCGGCGAAGCGACAGCATTGAGAATGATGGCGGCAGCAACCGGATTCGTCCACGGCAAGGAGAACTTCGGCATCGTCAATTCAACAGGATGTTCCACCGTCTATGGCTCGACCTACCCGTACAATCCGTGGGACATTCCGTGGACCAACTCGCTTTTCGAGAACGGTGCAACCGATGCGATGGGGGTGCGCGCACGCTGGGACCAACTCGGTTGGACGGAGAAGAAACTGTGGGTCGTAGGCGGCGATGGGGCTATGCTCGACATAGGATTCGGCTCACTTTCCCGTCTCCTCGCTTCGGGGATGGATGTCAATGTTCTAATTCTTGATACTCAAGTCTATTCCAATACCGGTGGTCAAGCCTCAACCGCCACCTTTACCGGTCAGGACGCCAAGTTCTCTGCCCACGGAAAGGTGGTGCATGGCAAGAGCGAACGACGAAAGGAGATAGGTGGAATCGCCGCCATGCACCCTCATGTCTACGTCGCCCAGACCGTGACTTCACTCCCCAATCACTTCTACAAGTGCATCATGGAGGCGAATGAGTTCCCCGGCCCCGCTGTCATCAGTGTCTATACGACCTGCCAGCCTGAACACGGAGTCGCCGATGATGCATCCAGCAGACAGTCGCGGTTGGCAGTCGACTCACGCGCCTTCCCTATCTTCACCTTTGACCCCCGCCGAGGAACACGGCTGTCTGAACAGTGGAGTTTGAAGGGAAACCCGAGCCCGAACAGGGATTGGCACACACGGCGCGATGGTGATGGTGAGCGAGTAGAGGTACGCTTCCGTGATTTCGCCGCAACCGAGGGACGCTTCCGCAAACAGTTCCGAGGTGGCGAGCCATCCGAGGCGATTCTCACGGCTGAAGCCGACCGACTGGCGTTCTGGCATCGACTACAGGACCTCGCTGGCATGAGGCCGGAAGAGTGACCAACATCACTCCCGAGTAGGTAGGACAGACCGGCCATCGCCACCCGCAGTCGCACAGAAATTATCGGGCGGGTGCAACCAGACACTCATTCCAGTTTGTCGATGATTCTCTGCTGGTCTTTTCGGAAGAGTTTGAGGCGCTTTTTCTTCTGTTTCGTTATCTCATCTTCGGGGTTGTCTCTGAGTGATTTGAAGGGAATCCATTTGTCAGGAACCAATCGCCACGGAATTACGAAGGCGACTACGCTGAGCAGAATTTCCGAGCCGGGTAGCAGAAACACACGCAGGGGTGCTACGACCAGACCGACCATTCCCAATTGTTCCGCCGCCTTTCTCCTCTCACTCCTGTTGGTCTTCCTTCCGAGAGCAATTTTTCCGAGTGTGGCGAAGGCATCCTTCGCTTCGACTGCTTCCACCTTCGCCACATCCCATCCCTTGGCGATGGCTTCACCCCATGCATCAGGGTCTTTGGCGACATCGATGAGTTCCTGCCGTTTTTCCTTCGGCAGTTTCTTGGCGACCTTGTATGCACCTCTTGCCGCCAAAGGAACGACTGCGACTATCTTCCGAACCCTCCCCTTCTTCTTGAGTGGTGGAAGAGCCTTATCCGACATGGCACCCACCTATTGACGGTGACGGCATCTCCCATGAACCCACCTCTCGCTTGAGAAGGATTTCAAGATGAACCCGGAAGGTGTCTAAAAGGGAAAAAATGGCCCACCTGAGGTGAAAACCTCAGATGGGCCGTGTTCGTCTGACTTGAATGGAGAATAAACTCAGGTTCAGGAGTTCAGCGCTCGTCCTGAATCTGACCGCGGAGTGTCTTACAATCCTTTGCGGTCTGAGAAAGCACACCGCGTAGGCGGCGTGAAGCGGCATCGGTGCCGCGCTCGTGCTTCTCTGCGTCCTTCATCGCGCCCATGAGCGCATCAATCATTGCTTGTAGGTTCTGACTTACAGATGCCATGATTTCTCGGCCTAATTGGCCGCCCTATATATTTTCGGCTGTCTGAACGACCTGTTTTATAAGCACATAATGCAATTATCAGGTTTCGAAAGCAGCCAATCACGCCATAATTTCCCCATTACCCATGTTTATCCCCATCACATAGCATCACTGATGTTGTTGATAATGAGCAATTAATGCAGTCAGATCATGGTGGTCAACCGTAGACAGAGACCGCAGTCCTCCTGTGATGGCCTGTAGTCCGCCAGCAAGTACCCACCACTCTTTGCGGAACCCCTTTCTGACGGACCGTACACAACCACTCTTCTCGAGTGAAATCAGATGATGGGAGACCAACTGTTGACTGCACCCCAGTTCTTCGGCCAGAATACCCTGGGTGAGGGGTCCTTTCCGTGCCTCGGGTCGCGGATTGCGCGCCAACCTGTCGATAATCCGAAATTGCATCATATCAGGGGTGAAAGTCAGGGGTGGATTCGGTAACTCCTCTTGAGGTGTGTATGGGGATATGGTGCTGGTGTAGTAGCGCAGGAACTGCGCCTCCCTCCTGCCCCAGACCACTGCTTGTCCTTCGAGGGTCTTCAGGTGGATGGTCGCTTGATGGTTGCCGAGGGAGAGGGCTCTGATAATAGCTGAAAGATGGGAGCCTTGGTTGTTTTCGATGAAGGATATGATACGGGCACGGGTGGCATCACCGTCGGCTCTCGGTCCGTTGCCCATCATCCTCTGCTGCAATATCGGACAATTGAACCATCCGCTCTCCTGTTGGAACACAATTGACTCATATCGCCGATTTTCATCCGTCCGGGCTGGGTTCACCGATGTCATCACGGCTGAGCGGAAAACAGGTGAGGCAACCGGGATGTGACTTGGTCTACTCTTTCGGAATGCCCCCTCCTCATCGGTCTGGGTCGGTATAGTTCCCATTTGGAGAGTGTCCACTCAACCTTGTCGACCTCCGACAGGGGGTGGGGTTGGGGGAGCCGATGACCACCTGCTGTGAGTGGATTTGCTCAACAAGTGCGGATGAACGGGGGGATGCGCAGCATCGAGAAGGCAATCGACATCAGGACTGCCATCATCTTGTGCGGATGAACGAGTTGTCCGGTTGCATCGTCCAGTCGCTGTTGTCCGGCGAGAGATAGACCGTTTGGCCAACTTCGTTGGTGATGTAGTTTCCACCCGGTGTCAGTTGAGTGTAGTCACTTACCATAGCCGTGGGTGCGACTGCCATCCCCTGAGGTGGCATCGGTGCCGCCTCATCATGGAGTGGTGCCGAGCCGTAACCCATTCCGAAATCATCCTCTCTCCCACCTCGCATGAGCATGAGGCCGAGAACCAGAGCGACGAGAAGGGCGATGATGAACGCACCAATCACTCCGTAGATGACGAGGCCGGGGCCTGACGCCGCATCGCTGGTTTCTGCACCGGACTGACCTTCATCCTCACTGTTGTCATCAACGACTTCGCTCGCTCTCTCCTCGGTGATGTCAAAGACAGAGGCGAGTGCCGTCTTGCGGTCGAAGCCATCGGAGTCGATGGCGGTGACGGTCATCTTCACCTGGTCCTTGAACAGCATGCCGCCATCCTTGTAGATGGTGAAGTTGTAGGCATCGGTGAGCGTAGACGGATTTTCTGTGCCGAAATCCGTGCACACACCCGTGTCGATGTTACAAACAGACCACTCGATGGCGATGTCACTCAGACCGAGTCCACTGTGTTCGGAGATGGTGAAGGTAGGATTTTCAAGAATGTAGAGGTCGCTGGCAGAGGCCATCAGGTCTCCACTCTCTGCATTTTCTGACCAGATGAGGGGCAGACTGTCGATGACCTCGACCGTGACATCATAGACATTGGTCGCATCGTGTGCATCTTGGGCGACGATGGTGATGGTGTGGACTCCATCCTCTTCGAACCACGCCTTCATTTCGCCAGAGAGGGGGTTGTAGCGTGACCCTATCTTCCATGTATCGCATGAAGCTGTCACATAGAGCGGGTCCACTGGGTCGTCAACATCGTTGAGATTGCTGACGACATCAAAGGTGAACTCCTCACCCACCTTGATTCGCAGATTGTCGAACAGTGAGGTGTCGAGAGTCGGTGCGTCGTTTACATTGGCGACCACGACGGTCAATTCAGTATCTGCGTATTGACCATCTGAATCCATCGCTCTGACTGTAATCAGTGCAGTTCCGAAGACATCACCATCGACAGCATCCATGTTGAGGGTGTGGCCGTTGAACTCAGCGGTGATGAGAGATGCGTTGGAGACATGCTCGACGGATAGAGCGAGAGCCATCGGGTTGGCGGAATTACCTGATGAGTCAGTGTCGGTGAGATAGGGGGTGAGAATGACCGAAGTCCCTCCCCCTTCCTCGAATGATTGGGTCGGTAGGGAAGACCAGCGAGGTGCTCCGTTCTCGATGACCATGATGTTAAGGGTTCCACTGTTGGTATCCTCTCCGTCATCGATGGTCACCTGCAATGGTTGGGTAACGGCCTCTCCCTGTGTGTTTCTCTGCACGGTGTTGAATCGAACTTCCAACTCACCCGCAGCAGCATCCCACTGCAGGAAGGCGGGGTTGTTGCTGCTGACGACCAACTGGTCAAGCGGCGTCTCAGCATCGCAGATGAGTCCTGCGACTGGAATACGTTCTGTCGTCTCAACCTTGACGGTTGGCTGACCGGGGTAGGTCGGACAATTAGCAGGCACTTCGTTGAGGTTGCCAGATGTGACGACCATCGGCAATCCGTTCTGTAGACTGAAGGCGGCGGTGTTGATGGTCGACCATTCGCCGACATTGCCGCGGGCGTCGGTCAGACGAGCGCGAACATCGTAGTCGCCGCTGCCAGCAGTGCTCGGTGGTGAGACGGTGAAGACGAACCGCGCGTTGGATGTGCCGGCCCCCATCAGAGTGCCGCCACTGACCCAATCTGAAGTCCATTGATTTGCACTTGATGTGCTCGTCTGCATCTCAGCAGTCATGTCCGCCAGTGTGTCAACATTGTCGTTGGAAATACCAGTCACTTCGAAATCGAGGGTCGCTCCCCGAGGAATCGAAGTCGTTCCCGTTGCAATCGGCTTGCTCGTCGTCGGGGCGATGTCGTGCGGAACGAACACATCGCGCATGTTGTTGCCAACGGGGTCCCGCTCTCCCTGCGTGCCAGTCAACTTCACTCTGAAAGCGGTCTGGGGGTCGTTCGGGTCCATGCTCACGGCAGTGGTGTCGAACTGAGCCGAGACAGTCTGGGTCTGACCGATGTTCAGGTTGTTGAGAGAAACAGGAGAACCGATTGAATTCTCCTGAGCATTGGCAGTGATTTCATAGAACTGAATCTGCCCACCATCCGAGTAATCCTCGTTGCCGGTGTTGCCGATGGTTGCCTCCAACTTGAGCATATCACCGCTCTGGAATCCGATTGAGGGTGCATCGAGGTTATCATAGGTAAAATCGGTGACTGAAAGGTCACGCGGATTCATGCTGCTGTCAGTCGCAGTGAGGACATGCTCGTTGCTAGCTCCGGTGGAAGGTGCACCCTCCATCAGAGCGGCGACGATGAGGGCGTTGCTCGCCCCTCCATCAACCAGACTTGCGGGTACCGACCATGTGAAGGTCACCATGCTGCCACCGGCGAGTGAGACGGTGTTGAAGGCTGTACCACTCCCTCCTCCGTTCGACTTGTAGGTCCCAGAAGAGGTCAGCCACGCCTTCCAGCAGTTGTGTCCCTTGTAGCCGTTGGTGTAGGGATAGGAGGTGCAAAGTTCCTCAGTCAGTGCCGAGTAGAGATAGACATTGTTCGGTGGAGTTCCAGTTCCAGTGTATTGGGCCGAGATGGTGATGTCGATGTTGGCACCGTTGGGTGCTGTTCCAGCACCAAGGGTGTATTGACTGGTAGTCGCCTGCGTCATGCCACCACCACTACTGAATTCAGTGTCGTAACAGGTGTTGGTCCCACAACCACTCTTACGCTTGTCAAGCCGGTCACCGAAGTAGGCATCGGGCGCGCCACTGGTTGACCAACTCCAGTTGTACGGGTTGACGTTTCCGGCCCGGGCAGTGTCGGTGTCGCCGTAACTGACGGATTGATAAGAGATGTAGACATATCTTTCAGGATAGTCGGTCTTCAATTTGTGGTGGGCAGGGGAGCCGTAGTTGGAACAGTAAGGACAGTTGTCAGATGTGATGTACTGAGCGAACACGACATGGCCTGGGTCGGATGCTCCGAACCTGACTTGTTCAGTCTCCAAGGCGAGGTCTTCGGCCTCATTCACATTCATTTGTGTCGCCTCAAGGATTGCACTCCAAGACATCAGCAACATCAGCGCGGTCATCATCAGGGGGGTCAGATTTCGTACTCCCATGCCCGCGGCTCATGGTTGAACATATATTAAACGAAGTGGGGGAGGGGATTGGTAGACCTCGCCTCGGGTTTGCTTTTTTTCGTGCTTTGTTCGGTTTCGGGCGGGG
>CAYFFQ010000021.1:25502-31758 GCA_964342465.1 uncultured Candidatus Poseidoniales archaeon
GGGGGAGGAATCTTAGCCACTAAGGCTACGAGGAAGTGCGTTGAGGTTTCGTCCGGTGAGTGGGGATGAATCCACATGTGACGACGCAGTGTGGTTCACGCTCACCCACTCTGTGAGGCGTGGAGGGCTGAATCGTCGTGAAGGAGAAGGAGTCTTATGCTCCTTTGGGGAAATCGCTGATGCGACGGAATCGGGAGGAATCATCTTGTAGGGGAAGGGGCTCTATGCCCTCCGGTCAGTTTGACTATGGTCCGCAATCGGGGTGAGTCAGTTCGAAGGTGAAGGGACTCTATGCCACTCGGTCAGTCCAACTATGTGGCGGAATCGCCACCCTTCTTTCGCCAAACGCTCCACTCACCACCCCCGTTGAGGAAGTCAGCCTCACCACTTTCTACCTCCTCCCAATCATGAGGTGAAATCCTTTCCCAACCGGTTTCAGGAGAGAAGACCACCCACCCCACGGATGATAGGTCACCCCTCTCATCCAAGACATGACCATCCAGTAATTCGTCCTGCCAACCGGATTCGGGAGCCCGCCACTGTCCAGTGATGTTCCTCTCATGTGCCTCGTCAATATAGGTGTGGAAAGTGTAGAGGTAGTGCATACCTAGTGTGGCATCGTGGATGAACAAAAATTCTCCATCTTCATCCATCTCTTCGGAGAGAAAAGCCCCCGCTTCGTCGGTCCAGTAGGTCTGTCCGTGCAGACCAGCCGCTAGTGAAAGAGGAACTATCATCGCTATTCCGACCAAGGCCTTTCGCTGCGACCAATCAATCTCTCCATTGACCTTCTTTACTAGCAGAAAGGCGGGAATGGCGACTATCGTGATGTAGCGACCATTGTTTCCAAGTGTCCACATGTGCCATGGCCAAGGCGAGTTCCACAACACCGATTCAAAGACCCATAGAGAGGCTACATAGGTGACGATTACACCACTCAATGTTCCGATGAGAAGTGCCAATTCGCCAATTTCACGGTCTTGAATATCTCCCATCTTTCCCCATGTCTCTCGGGCAAACGGCCATAGTACCATGCCGACCATTCCGTAGACACAGAGGACTCCGAAAACGGCCACCGGCCACGCCTGAAGGGAGCGAGCCGTGTCGGTCGTGATAACCGAAAATGAGCCGTAGCCGACCACTCCGAGTAGCAGTAGGACAATCACTCCGAAGAGAAACCCTCCGACCATCGTCCGTCGAGGGGAGAACCATTCGTCTTTGGCGAACTCGACGGCGAGCCCGAAAACCCAGATGATGGTCAGACAGAGGAGCCATTGTGGGATGGTCAGAAGGAATTTCATCAGCGGAATGGTGGATGCAGAGGCGGAAGCGGTCAGGATAACGATTATTCTGGCCCCCCGCCCCGATTCAGGCCGTCGATTCTGCGACCAGAGCAACCAGGCAAGACCGAGCATAGCGAGGATGAAGAACTCGTCGTAGCCTTTGCCGTAGGAGAAAATGAGGGCTGGATTGAGTAGCAGAATGACCAGTGTGGGGCGTGAGAGTTCTGCCGCACGAGCGACGAGGTAGGCGACGAAGATGCCGGCCACGCTGAGCAGGGAATAGAACGCTGGAGAAAATCCAGTGGTGGCAACGACTTCCGCATCATCGGGATTGGAAGCGAGAGGGTCAGTCGGGCGCGTCTCACCCCAGTCAAGAGTGTACCCCCCGTCCACAGGAACATAGGCGCCTCTGACATGCCAGTCCAGTCCCGGCTCACTCACCAGCGAAGCGATGAGATAGAGGGTGAAGACGAGAAAGAGTGGTATCAACCAATCTTTGTAACCATCATCATCGCTGACCATCATTTATCGCCACCATGACGCGCCTTTGAAGTTATGACACTCTCAGAAATCGAAGAGTGAGGTTTGGCCGCCCCCCCGCAATCGACCGGACGCCTCCATCCTTGCGAGGGCGCGGTCGATTCTCCTTTCCGAGAAATCATGGTTCTGAAGCATGGCACGCAGCCCCATCTCATCACACATCTTGAAGGGGGGAATCTGTTCGCTGCCAGCCGGATGGTTCAGGAAGATTTCCCTGATTTCATCGATGTTCTCGGGAACTTCCCGAGCCTTGGCGGCACATACCCCTTCGAGAGTGCCGTGTTCACGAATCAACTTCAGTCCGGTCTTCGGCCCGACACCCTTTATTCCGCGGTGGAAATCGGTACCGACCATGATACCAAGGTCAACAAGTTGTTCGCGGGTCAACCCCTGTTCCTCGAGCAGTTCTTCGAGTACTATTCTCTCGGCATGGACGATGCGACCGAACTTCCTTGTTCCATGTGATGTGAGGTTTCGCACCATCACCGGTGCGCCATAGAGCAGGGTGTCCCAATCCTGACTGGCCACCGCGGCAAATTCCCCTCGGGCGGCTCGTACAGCCGCCGCACCCTCTGCTTCCATCGGTGCCTCGACATTGGCGATTCCGAGCAGGTTCAGCATTGTGCGCGTCTCAGCCACCATCTGTGGTGTGAAAGAGACTATCTGCGAGCCGAGTCTTTGGGCCGTCTTCCAATCTTTCTGTTCGACCGCCTGCTCCCATTTCTCCCTCGCAGTGACTTTCCGATTCTTCCTATCGGCCAATGTTTCCGCCTTCAACTCATGCGGTCTGCCATCAAAAATGAAGACTGGGTCGATTCCCGCCTCGACCATCACCGTCGCCCTGTCGAGAAAACCCATCAGGTGTGAGACAGGCCTTCCGTGAGAATCGGAGAGAGGCCCTCCATCCGCCCCGTCGCCTCTAGTGCGCAGGCTGGTGATGAACTGGTAGCCGATGAGAAAGGCGTCCACCGCAATCCGTTGCCCTGACATCTCCGACAGGTCCACAGGGTGGGCTGTCACAAGGTCCTTGAGATTACAGCCCAGAGGTGACCACCTCACAGGTCATCGTCAAAATCGAAATCATCATCGTCAAAATCCTCATCGAAATCGAGGTCTTCATCATCGTCAAAATCGTATTCATCATCTTCGTCGTAGTCATCAACGACTCTTGAGCGGCGAGTTTGCCGTGCCCGCACCCACAGATAGACTCCTGCGGCTCCGATGAGTAGACCAATGAGGGAGCCGATGAGCGGATGGTACTGCCATGTGTAACTGACTCCCACCAACTCGACTATTGCATCCCCATTGGCGTCGTATTCAGGTATGACCCACCGCCCACCTATAACCTCGTCTTTGACCCAGAACTGGTTGCCCTCCTCGTTCGGCACCGCCCATTGAGGAACCACACGATAACCGCCATCACTGGTGCTGGTGTTGACCAGTCGCACATTGAGAATCACCGCCGACCCCGGTGTCAGGTCAACTCCGGTCATCGAGAAATAGAGTTGCACATATTCGCGCCCGCGTGGGGTCGACTCGGTCGCATCGGAGAGTGCTTCCGCCGCATCTTCGAACCCGAGGCCGAAGTGCCACCCACCCTCATCGGTGTCGCGGGCGCGATAGACGACTTCATAGGGGATGTAGACCTTCATCTCGGTTCCCGCACTTAGTTCTCCGAGGAAAGTCCCTTCAACCTCAGGCAGCGCTGCAATCTCATCGATAGTCCACACATCGGGGTCGTTTTCATCAACCGCAGTCATCATTGCCACGGGGCCTGAGATTATCGGAATCACCGTGAGGGATGCGAGCATACCGAGCAGAACCAAGGTCACCGCCAAAACCTTCGTGACCCCTGTTGGTGGCATCAGTTTGATGATTAGACCTGTGAAGCCAGCAGTCAGAAAGAGCATCAGAATTGGCCCCGCCCAACCACTCTGTTCCGCCTGTTCTTCAGCGAACCCTGAACTGCCCTGAGCGTATGGTGAGATGTATTGCTCACCCTCATTCAACTCCAGACCGGGTACCTCCTCCTCGTAGGGGGGGAGAACTGGTATGGTCATCTCAAAATTGTCTCGGCCGAGATAGAGAGTGTAGGAATCTGTGAAACCGCTCGGTTTTGTGAACTGGATGCGCAGTCCGAAAACTTCACCGGCATCCAACTTCTCTATTCGGTGGCCCTCGAAGGCGAATGTATAGACATCTCCATCCGCATCATCAGGGCCTGGCAGAGTGATGGTGGTGATGTCAGTAAGGCCATTGATTGCCCCTATTCTGAGAGCGAGTGTCACCTCCTTCGAGCATCCAGAGCAGTTGATGGCGAGAGTGAGGGTTCCTGCGATAGGTTGCTCCGAGTCAATTCCGGTATCATTATCGGAGGCATCCGTGCCATCAAAGATGAATTCTCTCATGCCACCGCCAGAGTTCCCACTCCCCGGAATGTTGTCCTCGAAGAAACTGTTGGCAGATTGGCCGTCATTCTCCTCAGCGTGATTCCATGTGTCCCATTCCGTGTAACTCTGACCGGAGTTTTCGCCATACATGTAGAGGGTCGACTGTTCGTAGGTCAGGATTCGGTCGGGGTCAGGGTCATCCTGCATGGTGGTGACACCATCATCAGGCACCTGTGCAGCGGCGAAGGAAACAGCCGACAGCATCGAGAATAGGGCGAAAACCAGCCACCGTGAAGTGCGCTCGGCAGACCTCTCGCACCTCGCCATGATAACGCCGAGTCAACCGGATGATATAGAATTGAAGGCCGGCCGCATAGCGGCCGTAAGGGCGTAGGTGGTGTGGGTGACTGAGATTATCGCGCAATCAGCAGGGATTGCTGATGCAGCAGTCATCGCCAGCGGTTGGCTGCCTCCTCTGGCAGAAATCGAGTTTCACACCCTCGCCGCTGGCGACGAAACCACACTCACTATTCACAAGAGAGTGACTGTGTGCAGAGAGAGGTCGGCGCGAGCCATCTCCAACCGGTCAGCACTGGTCTACGAAACACTTCACCCATCTGCCTACACCCACTTTACCACTGAGGCCGCACACATCGAGAGAATTGTGGATTGGGTGGCTGAAAATCTTGAGGCGAGTAGTGGCAGTATTGCGGTGCGTGCTGAGAAGTTCGGAATCAGAATGAGTGGCTGGTCGGCACGGTCAATCGAACAGTCCATAGGTGGCGCATTGTCCCGCGCAGGTTGGCAGATAGACCTCTCTAACCCCTGCCACACGCTCCGTATTTTCGCCCTCAATCATGACGATTCACGGACACCGAGGCCGAGTGAGGGACCTCCCCTCATCCTCTGGGGTGTGAAAAGTGAAGGTTGTTCCCCTTGGGACGAAAGAACAGCGCCGAAAAGGCCCTACTTCAAACCCATCAGTCTCGACCCGAGAGTGGCGCGCGCCATGGCCAACCTCGCATGCCCCGATGGAGGAAGACTGCTCGACCCGTTCTGTGGCACTGGAGGTATTCTCATGGAGGGTCTTGGTAGTGGTCTGCAGGTTTCAGGAAGCGATGCCGACTCACGCATGGTTTGGGGTAGCAGGGAAAACCTCGAATGGGCAACGAAAAACACCTCCTTGGCAATAAAGGAGATAACATATTCAACTGAGGTCAGGAGGGGTTCAGCGACAACCCTCGCCACCTTGTGGGGGGATGTCGAAACCTTCGATGGCTTCGCTTTTGACCCTCCGTACGGAAGGAATTCTTGGAAGAGTGACGATGGTTGGCAACTCTTCGTCGATGCACTGCGAAGTTGTCGAACAATTGCGACGAATGGTGCAGCCGGTGGAGCGAGACTGACGACCTTGCTTCCGTGGCCGCCATCAGCAGGCGGCCTTGACTTGATGCGGGACGATTTCGGGAGTAGGGATGAAGATTCTGAAGCGGTCACTTTTGAGAGGAATTGGCAGACTGTCAAGAGTGAGGTGATGGATTGCGGTTGGCAGGTAGCGCAGACGGTTGTCATACCAGTTCACCGCTCGCTGGCGCGACTGCTGCTCATCTGCGACAGTGAAGCAGATGGATAGAGCCCCCGCCTTCCGAGAACCTAACGAACCCCAGAAGATACTTGAGTGCCAGCCTCACCTCTCCTTTTTCCTAGTCAATCGCGCTTGAAGGCGGTATGGTAGCCAACGGGCTCGCCCACTCCTTTCTCGCAACCACCCTTCCTTCATGTGCCGAAGTGATGAGTTAGGAAGCGATGTAAAATCGAATGGTTTAGCCCCCCCTTCCGAGAACCCATGACCCCTACGGTGCAGGTTCCAAGGGGTTGGAGTGGCCGGTCAGAGTTGCCCGTTCACTAACACTTTCAATCAATGTGGAAGCCAATAGTTTCACACGCCTTCCGAGAACCGCGAGTTCTATGCAGAAAAGGGCGGGCTTTCAAGCGATGTTTCATGCGACAGCACCTCAAAATAATCAATGATGGAGGGTGCTG
>CAYFFQ010000022.1:0-11108 GCA_964342465.1 uncultured Candidatus Poseidoniales archaeon
CTTACCAGTTGCTCCGTAGGGCGGCGGTACGTTCTCATCTTAGGGCGGCGTAGGCTAATCGTCCGGCGGTACGTTCTCATCTTAGGGCGGCGTAGGCTAATCGTCCGCCGCCCACCTCCCTCACTGTGGCAATGATAACACCACTGATTCATGGCCAACAGCCTTGATGAGACAGAACCATCTCGCCCATCCATGAAACTTGTCGGCATCGTCGTCAATCCCGATGCCGGCCTCGGTGGCCGAATCGGTCTGAAAGGGAGTGACGGCAAGGCGTCGTTGGCTCGCCAATCGGGTGCGGAGGAGTGGTCGGGACCGCGCATGACTGATGCGCTCACTTCCCTCCTAGATGACCTGCCACAGGGGGTATCATTCATTGTCCCGCGGGGAAGGATGGGTTCTGAGTGGCTACCCTCTGAGTTCCCGAAATGCACGATGGTCGAGGGGGCTGACCCATCCACCGCCGAAGACACTGTCAGGGTCGTGAGAGAGATGGTCGAGATGGGGGTGGACATCATTCTCTATGCGGGCGGTGACGGTACGACGAGGGACATAGTCACCGCCCTGATGGCAGCAGGTCGGAAAGACCTGCCCATAATCGGTGTCCCTGGTGGTGTGAAGATGCACAGTGGCTGCTTCGCCTCCTCGCCGACAACCGCCGCCGCAGTCCTCACCTCTTGGGCTGTTGGAGACCTTCTAGACTCCACCACCGAGGTGATGGACCTCGACGAGGAGGCATACAGCGGCGGCGAATGGAAGGTTCGCCTCTACGCTGAAGCAACCACTCCCGCATCGCCACGCTGGATGCAGGGGGCTAAACAGCGAGTTGAGGCCAGTGACGAGGAAGATATCATCGAGGGGCTGGCCGAGCACATCGGAGAGATGATGACAGAGAGTGAGAACCTGCTCATCATCTGGGGTTCGGGTGGCACTCTGAGAAAGATGGCGGGACACCTCGGCATCGACAAGACTGTGCTCGGCATCGATGTCATCAAAGGTGGTGAGATAGTAGCCTCTGATGTCAACGAGAATGACCTTCTGCAACTGCTCGACAGCCATGGGGGTGAGGCACTCATCCTGCTCTCCCCGATGGGCGGTCAGGGTTTTCTCATCGGAAGGGGGAATCTTCAGATCTCTCCTGCCGTACTCCGGAGGGTGGGTCTTGGAGGGGTACTCGGGATTGCCACACCGGCCAAACTTCTGACTCTGGTGAGCCTTCGCATCGACTCCGGAGAACGAGAACTTGATGAGGAGTTTCGAAAAAGGAAGTACATCAAGGTCCTACAGGGCTACCGCACGACGCGGTTGGTCAGGGTCTCTGAGGATTGATGGTGGCGGGGTTGATGACCGACATCTGATGCTGACGACATCGGAGGCAATCTCACGATTCCTCAAGGCTACTCACTGGCACTCTTTGGCAGCACGCACAAAACCGAAGAAGGGCGGGCTCGGACGGTTTGGCCTGCTCTTGAACTCGGGGTGATACTGGGTGGCGAAGAAATATGGATGGTCGGCGAGTTCAATAATCTCCATCCGCTGACCTGAGGTATCCCTCCCGGCGAATCTCAGACCTGCGGATTCCATCTTCTCAACCATGTCCGGATTGACTTCGTAGCGATGGCGATGGCGTTCATGTATCTCCATCTCCCCACCATACAATTCGTAGGCAGCGCATTCTGTGGTCTGCAAGTTCGTCTGTCTGCTGCCCAGTCGCATCGTTCCGCCCATGTGAGTGCGGCTTCCTTCAGGCATGAATATGACTGCGGGGTGAGGTGTGTCTTCGTCGAATTCAGTGCTGTTCGCCCCACTCAGTCCAAGGACGTTTCTAGCGAACTCGATGACTGCGACCTGAAGCCCGAGACAGATGCCGAGATATGGGACCTCGCCTTCCCTCGCATATTGGGCTGCGAGCATTTTTCCTTCAACACCACGGGTTCCGAAGCCACCCGGCACCAAGATGCCATCCGCTCTCTTCAGGTCTGCCCACGCCTGCGCGTGCAATTCCGGTTTTGATTCCGCCGATTCCGGTTCAAGCAGTGTCGCTTCCACCCAACTGATGTTCATCTTAGCACCGACCTTGTAAGCTGAATGTTGAAGTGCTTTGATGACACTGAGATAGGAGTCGGAAAGTCCTGTGTATTTTCCGACCATGGCGATGGTAACTTCGCTATCCAGCGAATCTACCCGCTCAGCCATCGCCCTCCAATCTTCCAACAGGGGTCTTTCATCGGGGATCTCAAGCCTCAGTTTCTCTGCTATCATCACGGTTGTGTTCTGCTCTTCCAGCAGTAGAGGAATGCGATAGAGGTTCGAGACATCATGGGCGCTCAGGACATGCGATTCGTCAACATGACAGAAGAGGGCGAGTTTCTCCTTGGTCTCACGGGCCAGTGGTTCCTCCGCTCTGCACACAAGAAAGTCGGGAGATAGACCTGCCGCGCGCAGTTCTTTGACCGTGTGTTGCGTCGGTTTAGTCTTCTGTTCCCCTACCACTCCGATAACCGGTACCAGACTCACATGCACGAGGACGAAATTCTCTCTGCCTACTCGGAACTGGAACTGCCTGAGAGCCTCAACGAACGGGGCGCTCTCGATATCGCCGACGGTTCCGCCCAACTCAATTATGCAGATGTCCGGTGAATCGCCGTTTCCATCGACGGGAACCTGTGCGACCCGCTCGACCCAATCCTGAATCTCGTCGGTGATGTGCGGCACCACCTGCACTGTCTTCCCGAGATAGTCTCCTCTGCGCTCGGCTTCAATCACCTTGGCGTAGACCTTTCCTGTGGTCAGGTTGTTGTCACGGGTGAGTGTGATGTCGAGGAATCGCTCGTAGTTTCCGAGGTCGAGGTCAACCTCGCCGCCGTCGTCGAGAACGAAAACCTCGCCGTGCTCGAATGGTGACATGGTTCCGGCATCGCTGTTTAGGTATGGGTCTATTTTGATGGAAGTCACCCTGTATCCGAGGGATTTCAACAGCATTCCGATACTGCTGGCCGTCACTCCTTTGCCTAGTCCGGATAGGACTCCGCCGCTGACGACAACATAGCGCATGGCAATCAACGGGATATGGACCCGTCGGGTATAGCCTATCAACCTATGCGGATATTCTGAAGCGGGGAGGGTCTCTCAGATGTTGAGCAATTTCAAGTAGCCGCCGCCTCAGCGGCGTCCCGATGGGCGGTGCAGTGGAGCAGAGAATCCTCGTCACAGGCGCTTTGGGGCAGATCGGCACCGAATTGGTTGGCGCTCTGAGGGATAGATTCGGTGCAACCAATGTAATCGCCAGTGACATTCGGGAAATAGGCGACCACCCCCTCTCTTCCACAGGTCCATACATCACTGTCGATGTTCTCGACCTAGCAGGCCTATCTCACATCATCAAAGACCATGAAATCACCACTATCTACCATCTCGCGGCAATTCTGTCGGCCGCTGGTGAAGAACAACCGGAACTGTGCGAGCGTGTCAACATAGGCGGTTTGAACAATGTATTGGAACTGGCGAAGAAGCACTCACTATCGGTTTTCGCACCATCTTCCATCGCTGTCTTTGGTCCGGATTGTCCGTCTGATGCACCGCAGGTGACACCGCTCAATCCCACAACCGTCTATGGCCGGACGAAGGTCGCTGGTGAAGTGATGGCGATGTACTACTGGCGCGTTCATGGGGTAGATGTGCGTGGACTTCGTTATCCCGGCCTCATCTCATGGACGGCTCCTGCGGGTGGCGGCACCACAGACTATGCCGTGGAAATCTTCCATCACGCCGTCAACGGTGGAAAATACACCTGTTTCGTGCGCCGCGACACCACCCTGCCGATGATGTACATGGATGACGCCATCCGTGCGACCTTGGAATTGATGGCTGCCCCGGATGACCATCTCGGTGGAGGGCGGGCTGGATACAACATCGCTGGATGTTCGTTCACGGCGGGTGAACTGGCGGCGGAAATTCAGAGAAGAATACCTGATTTCAGGTGTGATTTTGTTCCAGACATCCGCCAGAGTTATGCCGATTCATGGCCTGATTCAGTCGAGGATGATGCGGCTGCAGGGGAATGGGGTTGGAAAGCCGAATATGACCTTGGTCGGATGGTGGATGAGATTCTCGACAACCTCCTCTCCGTCGGGCAACCCTGATGGGTGACCCTTTGCATGGACTGTTCGGGGATGAAGTGCCCGTTCGCAAGAACTGCTAGAGGAAGAAATGGTTCTGTCGGCATCCGTGTCATCGGTTCGGTGTGGTTCATCTCTCTCCTGCTGTGCCGTCAGCCTTCTCCCACTCGGGGATGGATGGCCCACTGTCCGCCCACAGAAAATCCTCTATTCTGAGAACTGCGACTGTCGCCTCTAGAGCACTTGAGAGAGAGTTTTTGGTGACCACCGCTGGCTCGACGACTCCCGCTTCCGCCATGTCGGAGACCTCGCCCGTCATCAGGTCCAATCCGACCCACGCACCGCCTTCAGCCTGGGCTGCATTGATTCGCAGCACCTCGTCTATCGGCGAGAGACCTGCGTTCTGAGAGAGTGTGCGTGGAATCACCTCCAAGGCCGCCGCGAAGGCCTGAACCGCCAACTGGCGGCGGCCAGACACCGAAGTCGCAAAGGCACGGAGATGGCGGGAGGTGGCGATGTGGCTAGCCCCGCCACCGGGCAGAACGGAAGAGTCGGACACCAACCCGCAGGCAACTTCCGAGGCGTCGTCGAAGGCGCGGCTGACCTCGTCGACTCTCTGTTTGGTGGTGCCTCGGATTATCAGTGTGACTGCTGCCTCCCCTTCTCCGGTAATCGACATCTGATTCACGCCCGCCCACTTTCTCTCGCTCAGACTTGTGAAAGAACCGAGGTCATCCTCCCTAGTGAGGAGTGGGTCGCTCACGATGGTGGCGCCTGTGGCGCGGGAGAGGAGTTCAAGGTCCGCCTTCTCAATGCGCCGATATGCGGTGATTCCAGCCTCGAGAAGGAGGGCACCAGCCTCTTCATCGATGCCGTCGCGCACGCATAGAAGGTCTGCTCCGGATGCTGCAATCGCCTTCACCCGCTCACTGATGTCTTTCACTTCCTGTCTATGCAGTTCGGCGAGCATTTCTGGGTCGCTCACCCTCAGAGTGATGTCCATCTCGGGTTTTCGCCTTGAAATCCCACCATCAAGTATCAGAATGGAGCCGCCCTCTGAATGCAGTTCCATCTCCCGATGCAGTCGCTGTTTGGGCAGCATCAATCCACGAACCAATTCGCTGGTTGTCGCCGGCCGACCGATTTCCTCCACCTTCTTGACAAGGCCGACATCGGCATGAGGCCCATCCGCTCCTGCAACCGTCAGCATCTCGGCAGCGGATAATGCCAAGTCGGATAGATGGTCAGACAACTCCCCCACACCAGAGCGAGAGAGGGATGTTCGCACACACTTTTTCTGCATCTCCTGAGAGGAACTCCGAGAAATAGAGGAGAGAAAACTCTGTGCCTCTTTCTCAGCGGCACGGAACCCCTCCTCGACCAAGGTTGGATGAACCCCCATCTCAACTATCTCTGAAGCGTTGTGGAGAAGTTCGGAGGTGAGAAGAACTGTGCTTGTAGTTCCATCACCAGCCACTCTCTCCTGAGTCGAAGCATGTGTAATCAGAAGTTGGGCTATCGGATGTTCCACCCTCGCCTGCTGCAAGACCGTGACGCCGTCGCTGGTGACTGTGGACTGGCCATCCTCGCTGAGGAGCATCTTGTCGAGACCACGGGGGCCGAGGGTGCTCTTGACAGCGTCTGCGAGGGCGGCGGCGGCGGCCACATTGCTACGAAGAGCCGCCTTGCCTTGCGTCCGGCTGGTATCGTTGAGCAGAGACTCATGCTCCTGCTGCACCATCGGCTGCCGCGACTCAAGGTTGTTTCTTAAGGCCGATGGCGAGAGGCGTGAACATCGTTGAGGATGATTTCATCATGAGAACTCACTGTTTGACGGGCCATTTTGTGAACTTTCCATCCGACGGGTGTGGGAGATGATTGGTATTCACCTAATCTTCCGTTTACAAGGATTCATATACGGTGGGCTGCTCGCACTATACAACCTCGGGTTAGTAAGTGGGTATTCGGCATGTCAGGCAAGCGATTCACAGCGGGTGGAGATGATTGGGAGGAGAAGCTCTTGAAGCAACTCTCGGAGATGTTCAAACAGATGGGGATGGCGGTCGATGCGAAGATGCTCAAGACGATGATGGACCAGATTCAGAGCCAATTCGAGGAGATGGGATTGGACCCCGAGAAGATGGCTGATGGGAAGGTGGAACTCAATCTCGAAGGCACCCTGAACGACCTAGCCAAGATGGTTGGGGCGACCTTTCCCGAGAAACCACCTGTGACCATCGAAGTGAAAACCGACGAACAGGGTGAACATGATGCAGATTCGATAACCCCCATTGACGAGAACGACATCTATGTCTCGGATGATGGGATGGTGCTCACAATCGATTGTAGCAGAGTCACTGAAATCGACGATGACGGAAATGGCGTGGATATCATCCTCACCAATGACGGCGCGGTGGTGAACATCTATGTCGAGGGGAGACCTCATCCAGTCAGAAAATACAGTCTGACAAGGCAGGCTACGGCGATTGGCGATTGGACCATGAACAACGGAATCCTCGACTTGACACTCGAACTCTGAAGGAAGTGAATGAAATGGCAAAAAAAACACCAGTAATAGGAATTGATTTGGGAACGACGAACAGTTGTGTGGCGACCATCGAGGGCGGAGAAGCCGTGGTCATCGCCAACGCCGAAGGAGCGCGCACGACACCCAGCGTCGTCGCTTTCTCCAAAGATGGCGAGCGCCTGGTCGGCGCGACTGCGAAGCGTCAGGCGGTGACCAACTCCGAGAGAACCATCCTCTCGGTGAAGCGCGAGATGGGAACCAAGTGGGTGCAGAAGATTGACGATGCGGAATACACTCCACAGGAGGTCTCCGCCTTCATCCTACAGAAACTAAAGGCCGATGCCGAGGCTTACCTCGGTCAAGAGGTAAAGCAGGCTGTCGTGACCTGCCCAGCATATTTTACCGACGCACAGCGAAAGGCGACCAAGGATGCCGGCAGAATCGCCGGTCTTGAGGTCCTGAGAATCATCAACGAGCCGACGGCGGCGGCGCTTGCCTTCGGAGTCGACAAAGAGGATGACCAAACCATTCTCGTCTATGACCTCGGCGGTGGAACATTCGATGTCTCGGTCCTTGAAATCTACATGATTGATGGCCAACCGCAGATAGAGGTCAAGGCGACTGCTGGCAACAACCGGCTAGGCGGCGACGATTTTGATGACACCATCATAGAATGGGCGGTCTCCGAATTCAAGAAGTCGAGCGGAATCGACCTCTCCAAGGACCTTCAGGCGATGAGTCGATTGAAAGAAGCCGCTGAAAAGGCGAAAATCGAACTCTCTGGAACCAGCACCGCCCAACTTAATCTGCCCTTCATAACGATGGTGGACAATCAACCAGCACACCTCGACCTGACGCTCTCCAAGGCGAAGTTCGAGGACCTCATAAGCGACTTGGTGGAGCAGACCATGAAGCCGACGAGACAGGCCATCAAAGATGCTGGAATCACAGGCGGCGAAATCGACAAGGTGCTTCTCATCGGTGGTTCCACTCGAGTGCCGGCAGTTCAGGATGCGATTGAGGGTGAACTTGGAAGCAAGCCGCACAAGGGCATCAATCCTGACGAAGCGGTCGCTCTCGGAGCAGCGCTACAGGCTGGAATCATCATCGGAGACGATGCGGTCACGGATGTCCTTCTGTTGGATGTCACACCTCTGACTCTCGGAATCGAGACCCTCGGAGGTGTCACCACCACCATGATAGAGCGCAACACGACCATACCGACCAAGAGGTCAGAGACTTTCTCCACCGCCAGTGACAATCAACCTGCAGTGGAGATTCATGTCCTTCAAGGAGAGCGGGAATTCGCCCGCGACAACATCACCCTCGGTAGATTCTTCCTAGAGGGAATCCCACCGGCGCCACGCGGTATGCCACAGATTGAAGTCGCCTTCGACATCGATGCGAACGGCATCGTCAGTGTCTCTGCGAAGGACCTTGGAACTGGAAAGGAACAGTCCATCCGCATCGAGTCTGCGACCTCACTGAGCGAAGAGGACATCCAGCAGAAGATTGCGGATGCGGAGAAGTTCGCTGAGGAAGACAGCGCTCGCAAGGCGAAGGTTGACCTGAGAAATCAGGCTGACAGCATAATCTACCAGACCCGCAGAACCCTGAAGGAAGCTGAGGAAAAACTGTCTGACGACGACACCGAACCAGTGGAGGAGAAACTCAGTGAACTGGAAGAACTCATCATGGATGGCGACCAACCAAAGGAGATGGACGAGATTGACGAAGCAGCCATTCAGGCCAAAGTCAAGGAACTTGAAGAGTCGATGCATGCCATCTCCGCCAAACTCTACGAAGCGGCGGCGGCTCAGATGGAGGCGGAGGATGCCGTTGATGCCGCAGCCGCAGAGGGAGACGATGTCGTCGAGGCCGATTTTGAAGTCGTCGAGGACGACGACAACTGAGGCCACACCTAATGGTGACTCCCGATTAATACCATCGGGAGTGGGTTCACACGAGTGAACCATTCATCACTGTGGGGTTTGCTTTGGATGTCACAGCCGACGGTCTGGTGGCCGCCGAAAGTGCTCCTCTCGGCACCAAGAGCACCAAATCCGACCTTCGTGGCGATGCAAATCAGCATATCTGTCTGCAAATGTGAAGGGTTTGCATTATAGCGAAGCGAATCCCACCACCATGTGATGCTGAGGTTGACTTGGATTCGGTCTCGAGCGAACATTCTCGTGATTCTGTTGCTGGGTGTGGTCTTCTTCTCACTCCTCTCCCCCACCGCGGAAGCCTTCATTTCGTCAGAGGACGATGAAGGTGAAGAGGATGAAAGTGGAGATGAGGACTATGATGATGATGACGATTGGGATGAAGACGAAGAGCGACATCTCGGAGAACACGAAGTGGAGGTCGAAGTCTCGAATGGTGAAGCGGTCATCCATCTGAAGCGAGAGACCGCTGACTACGAATCCGAAATTGAATTGAAATTCAAGACAGAGGCAGCCAATCTCGAACTGAAGTTCGAGGAGGAAATCGGCAACAGTGAGACCGAGAGGAAGATGGAAATCGAGTTGCAACAGGTCATCGAATACAATGACAGCAACATGAATGGCGGTTTCGACGCAGGAGAGACGGTCCTGTCGGCATGGGACCTGTCGGATAGTGCACATCCCCTGAATGATACTGCACCGCGCACAGAAGCGACTTGGAATGGTCTGACCGCCTCAGAGGTGACCAATGAAGGAATTAGCGGGTGGCATATCTCTGCCACCGCAAACCTCGGTGGCGACGGAGCCACATTCTCCATCGACCTCTATGTCTTCGGCACTGCAACCTCCCTCGCCGGAGGTGAGTTGAATCCGACGGATGTAAAGATAGACTTCGGATTTCACAACATCACTGCGAATTCAAACAGCAGTGCCGTGGCTCTCCTCCTCGAGATGAAAACCGAGCAGGAATGTGACCTCTACGACTCTGAGGAGAATGCGGAACAGGGATGCAGCGCCAATTTCAACAGCACTGATGTGAGCAGCACACTGACCTTCGGCTGGCTTGAACACGCCACCGTCGACGGTACTGAGATGGCGGTCAATCACTCAGAGATAGAGTGGAGTGGAGACTCTGACGGCTCCTCCAAAACCCATGAGAAACTGCTCCTCTTCTCATACCCACATGGACAAGACATCGTGCATGACCCGAAACTCTCGGTGCAGTACGGCAAACTCGCTGGGGGTAGTACATCCCCACCCACAGGCCCTCCTACGGATGAGGGGGGAGGGGTCTCTCCTCTGACCTTGAAAACGGTGGGAATTCTCCTCCTCATCACTCTACCCCTTTTCACCCTGCTTACCACCTTCGTACTGCGTGGAGGAAAAATAGTGGATGAAGAGAATAGTATCCCTGAGCCTCTCATCGCCTGGCTCTTACCACCACCACCCACAACCATGTTCGTGCAAGGAGAGGACGAGGAGGTGATGGGTTGAGCAGAGAGAAGTGGACCACTCGCCTGAAAACACTCGCCTGCCTGACCGGTTCAAACAACCAGAGCAGGGGTTCGATATCACCTCAGAGGTGGACAAGGGAGGGTATTTCTGAAAGATTGGCGGTCGACCAATCCGTGGTCTCTAGGCATCTGAAATCACTCGCTGATGAGGGTATGGTCTACTATGATGTGCGGAGAGTGCGTGGGATGAACAGGAGGAGGAAGGTTCCGATTCTGACGATGCTGGGTGCCGAACGGCTCGCCGAGGCGCGGGCGACACTGCTGTCAACCGAAGTGGAGGTGGAGTTGCAGAGCGGTCGTATCGAGGTGAGACCTCTCGGTGCGTTGAACCACCTGTGGCCGGACATCTCCATAACCGAGACCCTCGGACTCGTGGAATGGTTGGAGCGAAGCCGACAACCTATTCCGCTCTCGAGCGCACCAAGTGGGCAGGGGTTCGGCAATCTTGACGAAGCATTGGTTCATTGGGCGATTGAAGGGGCGACCAGCCGAGGCGAAGCCGTTGAGAGGGCGGCTCTGCTGCTCACGCGCACCCTTTCGGTCTCCGCTATTCTTCGCTGGCAACTCGAACTTCTCGCCAGCGAAGGGCAGAGTGATGGTTGGAAACCTGAACCACTCGTGGGCGTGGGTGGAGAAGTGACCGACTTCCTTCTGCATGGTGATTGGCAGGGAGCACCGGAAGGATGGTCTCCAACCATCGATTCAGCGAAGAGGTTGTTGAGAGGCGAGGCCACTGGAACGGACCTGCAACTGGTCGCCCTCGCCGTCGAGAACGGCGCCCCGGGTGAATGGGAACTACTCATAGGAGACCTAGGGACAACCATCGAACATCAATCTTGAATGGGTAGGTTCACCCACTACGAAGTGGAGTCGTGAGGCCAGACTCGCGCCTTTCGACCCACCCGCGATTCCGAGGCAGGTTCACCCAGTTCGAAGTGGAGTCGTGAGGCCAGACGCGCGCCTTTCGCCCCACCCGCGATTACGGGGCGGGTTCACCCAGTTCGAA
>CAYFFQ010000022.1:11208-31704 GCA_964342465.1 uncultured Candidatus Poseidoniales archaeon
CGGGGCGGGTTCACCCAGTTCGAATTGGAGTTGGGAGGCACAGAATTGTCTCGGTTGGCTGGACTCGAACTTTCAATACTCTCATTTTCCTGTGGAATTGTAGGATGATGTGCCCATGACTCACTTGAAAGTGTCTCCCGCTTGTCAATGCAAATGTACAAAATAAATGCAATTCTCCCGTTAATCCATTAATAAGGTGAAGGGAGAAGTGAACACCATGCAACCAAAACTGAGGTGGCTTATCGCCCTCATGTTCTCACTGCTGCTGATGGCACCAGTAGGCATGGTGGCGGCAGAAGATGATGATGACGGGAATGAGTCGAAAGAGGAAAAGGGAAACGATTCCGATGACGACGAAGATGATGACAACGAGGACGAGTTGAAACACAAGGTCGAAGTCGATGTCTCTGGAGATGAAATTACCGTTGAAATGAAACAGGAGAGCGGAGAATCGGAGTCGAAGATAGAATTCAAGACCGACCTCTCGGAAGCGAAATTCAAACTGAAGTTCGAAGAGGAGACCGGCCAGGTCGAGACCGAGCAAAAATTGGAAGTGGTTCTTCAGCGGCTCTTTGAATATCGGGATGCGAACGGCAACGGTGCCTACGATGACGGGGAAACCGTGGTCTCAGCATATCGAATCGGGGGCTCCGGTGACTCGCTGTCGGATGCCCCTGACTCTGGGCAGATGAATTGGGCAACACCAACTATCGCCGACCATCAGGTCGGTGCAAAGAGTGGGAAGAAAATGGGTGCGACTGCGACCTTCGGCCCCAATGGCTCCGGCGAGTTCGGCCTAGACATGATGGTTTTCGGTGATTTCACCAACCTCGCGTCTGGTCAACTGAAGCCGACTGATGTGAAAATCGATTTCATCATCAAACACTACCCATACGAAGCCGATGACACGGCCATCGGCCTCTTGCTAAAGACCAAGACCAAGCAGGAAGTTGAGATGGAACACGAAGACATTGAGAACGATGAGGAGGGCATCACCGCTTCGTCCACCACTGACGTCAATCAAGTCACACTGATGTTCGCCTGGAAGCAGTCGGCCACCATCGATGGAGTTGACCTGCCAGTCGCCACCACCGTCCTCTCTTCGGCGATGGAATCAGAGCAGGATGGTTCTGAATCCGAATTCGAATACAAGAAGCGATTTGTCATCTCCTATGCCCGTGGAGATGTCATCGTCCATGACCCCGTCGCCGGAGTTGGATATGGTGGAATGGCTGCGACTGATGCAGGCTGGCTTGACGCTTTGATGCCGGGCTTTACCACTCTGCTCGCCACCGCTTCGATTTCTGTCGCAGCAATAGCCCTGCGTCCAAGGCGAAAAATGTATTGAACTACACCCATTTTCTACAATGAACATCCTCATAACGAACTACGACGGGCGGATGGTGAATGAATATTGGGCGATGCCACCTCACAGTCGCTGTCATCACACTGATGCTGGCTCTCAGCCCCATCGTCTCTGCCGATGACGATGGTGATGACGATGGCTGGGGCGAGGATAGAGGCAAGGGGCTCGGCACAGCATCGGCGGTGCTTCTCGCCTTGTCGATGACCATCGTCGTCTGGAAGCCGGCTCTGAAATACATCCGTAAGAACGCGGATGCTATCGTCGCTGACGGAAGATGGCTGAAGAAGGAGTTGGGTAAGGCCAACCGCTGGTATCTCAAGACCCACTATTGGATAGGCACATTCGCTGTCCTGACGGGTTTGGTGCATGGATTGATGATGGACAAGTGGGAATGGATGTTCTGGGCCGCTTGGGGCGGCATGGCTCTGATGTCCGTATCGGGAGCGCTTCTGCTGTGGAAATGGCCACCTCGTGAAGTGAAGAAGGGGGCGCGTATGTTGCATGCACAGCGGGCTATTCTGGTTCTCACCATCATCCTCCTCTTCATCTCACATGAGGGGTTTGACTGAACAAAGAATGATGGGGTCTCAGAAATGCGGAGAATGGTATTGGTCATGTTAGCGATGCTGATAGCGAGTTCCTTCTCTCACCTCCCAACGGGAGATGATTTGGATGGGAGAAATGCAATGGATGGCGTCGGAGGGCGGGAAGCACTGACATTTTCCCCCGATGTATCTTACAGATTCATCCAGAATTCACAGAACATCGCTCTCAACCAGTTGAAGGACATCAACGACATCTACCATTTCGTCGGCATCCACGCCTACACCGATGGCGTCTCAGCCATCAACGCCACCCTGCGTGGCGAACTTATCGTGAGACTACAATCATATCAGAACCGTGATGGTGGATTCGGAGATTGGGAAAGTGACCGCTCCAAGGCGGGCAGCACACGACTCGCAGTAGAGACTCTCGCCATGCTCGGAGCGCAACCGCTAAATCTGACTTCACTCGAACTGTTCGTGGCTGAACTTCAGGTCACTGGACTGCAATACGGTAACTACGGATTCAGGTCGACCATCAGGGAGAGCGATGCTGATATCTCGACCACCTATGATGCGGTCCGAACTCTTTCGATGTTGCAACTCACAGTGCCCAACGCAACCGGAGTGGAGGAATATGTTCATCAACACCGAAATCTCGATGGTGGCTACGGTTTCCAGACCAACCGCGAAGCGGGCATCTTTTGGACAAGTACGACCATTCACACGGAAAGAGCACTACTCACCTTGGATGAACTGGGGGCAATTCCTGACCAGCCATCACTGACTGAGGACTTCCTGCGAACCACTCAGGCCGCAGGAGGGGGTTTCGCCAACACACCAGGGGGAGTCGCCAAGGTCTCATACACATGGGATGCGATTCTCGCCTTCGATTCCCTCGCTGTCGCTCTGCCGCGGGCGAATGATGCAGCCGACTTCTTGGAATCCAACCAGGTTGCCGACGGCGGCTGGCTGGAGTATGGACTGGACACCGAGACCGGACTTCACTCGACCCACTTCGCAGTCAGAGCTCTCACCATGCTGGGGAGAGCGTACGGCCACACCCCGATTTTGGGTTTTCTCGATGCCGAATTGAGTGGTGGGGTAAATGGTGGATTCGGCAATCAACCGGGAATGGATTCCAATATCAGGATCACCTTCGACGCCGTCTCTTCACTCAATTCCATCGGCAGGAACCCGAACAATCACACCGCCGCGGCGGAGTTCCTGCTCTCAGCTCAGAATCTTGACGGTGGATTCGGATTCGGCGGTTCATCCGTCGAATCCACCTACCGCTCGGTGGCGGCACTACATCGGCTCGGAGTCGATGTGCCGAATTCCAGTGCAACCATCGATTATCTGCGCAGCGCCCAAAATCTCGACGGTGGATTCGGTTTCACCGCAGGCCGACCCTCCACAGCAGCCTACACCTACCGAGCGGTGATGGCTCTCAATCTGCTCGCCTCGTCTGCAGTCGATGAGGCGGGTGCGGCAGACTATCTGCAAAACCTTCAGAACAGCGATGGAGGATTTGGCAATCAGGCTGGCGACGGAACCTCTGCCATCGGTTCCACATACCGATGCATCCGTGGACTTGCGACTCTATCCTCCCAGCCGTTGAATGTCGATGGCGCAGAGACCTTCATTCTCAATTCGCAGAACGTCGATGGAGGATTCCGGCTCTCCCCTTCTTCGACCCTCTCCCCCAACAATCTCTCGACCGCAGTGCGCACCTACGACGCAGTCATCGCCCTCGAACATCTGGGGAGGCCACTTGCCTCAACCACCGCCGTCGACGGTTTCATCAAGAGCCTGAGAAATCCCGACCTCGGATATGCTGAGAAACCGGACTTCACCTCTGAGGTGGATGACACCTTCATCTCCCTGACCGCACTGCTCTCACTGCATCCCGAACTGGACACTCCCCCGATAATTCTAGAATCTGGAGTGAGCAACTCGACACCGCTCTCCAATCAGGAGGTCTGGTTCAATCTCACTTACAATGATACAGATGGACAGAGGGCTGACAAGGTGGTTCTCGAGATAAATGGTATTCCACAGTTGATGCCGCTCTCAAAATCGCTCCCAGCCATTTCGCGCTACAACACCACTATGCCGGTAGGCAACCACACATACCGCTTCCTCATTCAATCAGGCGAAGATGTTGTGACCTCTCAATCCGGTCAGGTCGATGTCTCCCCGGTCGGCTCGCCGCCGGCGATAGACATCTCTGTCTCACCACAGGAAGGGGATGTGGAGACGGTCTTCACCTTCCACGCTAATTATTCTGATGTCGATGGCGACGCAGCCAAGTTCGTACGCCTCTCCATCAATGGGGGAGAATGGATTGAGATGGCGGATGATGGCGGTGGAGACGGCGGGTTCCAGTACATCACCACCCTGCCACCAGGCCGCCACACTGCCCGCACCAGAACTAGCGATGGCGTCAACATAGTTCTCTCTGACAACCTACAGGCGCCATTCGTCCACTCACCCGACACCTCGAGGCCGGACTGGGCGACATTCATCAAAATCGAGGCACTGGTTCTCTCTGAAAGGGGGGTGCAGATAGGGATAGATGATGTATCGCTGACCATCCATGAGGGGGTTCAAGCGTGGGTCGTCGTCACCCCCGACGAACTTCTCTTTGTGACCTTGGATGGTAGTGAATTGATAGTGGAGGAGGAGTCTGATGCATTCATTCCCACCGAGATATCCGAGCGATTTGATGGCAGAATCCTGTTAGCGGGAGCGTCGATAATCGCCACTATTCTGCTGCTTTTCGGATTGAAGGGGAGGTTGAGAAAGGGTAGGAGGAGAAAGGACCTCGACCCGTGGATGACCTCTGAGGATTATTGGGAGGATTGAGGTGAGAGCATGAAGTGGGAGGAACGTCTTTCTGTAGCGAGTCTGCTCTTCTTCGTCGGCATAGCCGTGGTGTGGACTCGTCAGAATCTCGAACACATGGAGCCCGTCCTCGCCGCCTCGACTCTCTTCTTCGAGTTGATCATCGGGGCGCTGTTCATAGTCATCATGCGCAATGTCATCGGCATCAAGACCTTCGGCGTTTTCGGCCCCGTCGTCGTAGCCCTCGGCCTGAAGACGAGCGGCCTGCTCTACGGCCTGCCGCTCTACATCGACCTCTTCATAGTCGGCATGTTGGTTTCGATGATAATTCATCCTCTAGCTCTGCCCGGCTCCTTCCGCGTAGCGGTGGTTCAGACCATCATCGCCATCACTCTCACGGTCTTCGAATTGGTCGGTGAAGTCTATCACCTGACGACCTTCGAGATGGCGATCTTCTTCCCAGTCATTGTCCTCTCATGGTTGGCTGACCGTTATGTCGCGCAGGTGGTTGAGACGGGTTGGGTCGAGCCAACCAAACAGTTGCTCGGGACGATTTTCGTGGTAATAACGGCACAGATCCTCATCATTCAGGACCGATTGGTCAATTTCGTTGCCCTCAATCCCGAAACTTGGTTGATTGGCCTCATCATCCTTATTCTGATTGCTCGAAGCACCGGAATGAGACTGACCGAATTCGCTCGGTTCAAACTGGTCAGCAAGAATGACGGGCGAAGGAGCATACTCGGCATCAACAAGAGAAACCGTCACTTCGTGGCTAAATACAATCCATG
Organism: uncultured Candidatus Poseidoniales archaeon; assembly: GCA_964342465.1. Taxonomy (GTDB): domain Archaea; phylum Thermoplasmatota; class Poseidoniia; order Poseidoniales; family Thalassarchaeaceae; genus MGIIb-Q1. Next base: position 16,755 of record CAYFFQ010000022.1, read on the forward strand.
GACTCTCTTCTCATTCACCTCCAAGGACGAGATGAAGAGAACCTTGATGCAATTGGAGATTCCGACCCCACAGACATATACCATTATCAAGGATAGAAATGACTTGCGAATGGTCAAGAAGGTGGCGATGGAACATGATGATTTTGTCATCAAGCCTTCCAATGGATTCGGTGGCGAAGGAATCATCGTCCTGTCAAAGAAGGGCGGCGGAGGAACACCTATCTTTGAGGCGCGCAGCAGGGAGTGGTCCATCAGAGACCTTGAACGGCATGTGCTGTCGGTGCTGGACGGCCAGTACAGTGGGGGAAACAAGGATGTGGCGATTCTCGAAAGACGCATCGTTCCCGATGAGAGGCTTGCCCCCTACTGCTACGGCGGACTTCCCGACATTCGTCTTATCATACTGGAAGGATTTCCCGTCATGGCGATGTCTCGGCTACCGACCAAAAAATCGGACGGAGCGGCAAACCTCCACAAGGGAGCCATCGGCCTAGGACTATCGCTTCAGGATGGTTCCGCTCTGCAGGCGGTGTGGCAGGGACAGGTCATCACCCACCACCCAGACACCGGCGCCGACCTGTCCGAGTTCATCGTGCCACATTGGGATGATGTGCTGCGCCTTTCGCAGAGGGCTCAGGCGGCTTCCCGACTCGGTTACGTGGGGGCTGACATCGTCATGGACGAAATCTACGGCCCGATGATTCTTGAAGTCAACAAACGGCCCGGATTGGGTATTCAGAACACCAATCAGCAAGGGCTACTAAAACGGTTGAAGTTTATTGAGAACAATATGTTGGAACATCGTTTCAAGAGCATGGATGAGAGAATCGCTGTCACAAAGTCATGGGACGGGCGGGGGTGGAAAAATGCGTGAGCAGAGAGAGAGGACTGCGCTCTTCCTCGCAATCCTGCTGGCAGTTACCTCGATGGCGGTATATCCGTTGGTGGTCGAGGCTCCCATCCGCGACCCTTGGCAGGTCACGACCACCGATTTCTCCATCAACATCACAGTCCAGAACATGGGGAACTTCCCGGCTCAGGATGTCCCGCTGAGGCTCGCCATTCCTTTGGATGACATGGTTGACCAAGAATTGGTCTCCTACTCCTTTTCAGAGACCCCTGAAAGAGAGAGCAATGACTCGCTCGGCAACAACTTCGTCCATTTCACCATCCCTCAGATAAATGCCACAGAAGAGCATCTGATCCAGATGAATGTGACCCTCCGCCACTGGTCGGTTGATTATGACATTGAGCCTGAGATGGTCGGGGATTATCTCGGAGAGGAGGACATCTGGCTTGCCGAGTCCACATACATCAATGTCAATGACCCGATTGTTCAGGAGGTTGCAGACGAGATAGCAGCCGAAAGCGAGTGGGCTGCGGACATCGGATGGAACACCTACACATGGATAATCGACAACATCTACTATCAGCAGATAGCTGGTGAGAATGATGCCCGAACCACACTCGAAATAGGAGAAGGTGGGTCTGCGGAATTCGGAAACCTGTTCGTCGCCCTGATGCGGGCCAACAACATTCCTGCCCGTCGTCTCTCGGGTTGGGGTTCACACTTCGATGAGGGAGAGCAACTTCCCATCAACAGATTCAGCCACGGCTGGGCAGAGTTCTATCTGCCCGAAGTAGGCTGGCTGACTGCCGACCCGACATGGGGTATCACCAGCCGATTCGACAACTTCGGCAACAGCGATGACAACCATATTGTGATGACCCGTGGAGCAGGTGTGCATTACATGTGGAGAGGGCCTTACTCCGCCCCATTCGGGGAGACAGACCTCGACACCGACTATGACCTGACGGTGATGCGAAAGGTGGAGGAGAACCAAGACCCTGTAAGAACGACTCTCATCTCCATTCTGTTCATTATGCCGATCATCTTCGCCCTCTTCGTTCACTCTAGAATCCGCGGCCAGAGAAACGAAGTCAGCATCAATCTGACCCGACCACCACTTCCGCTCAAGGAGGGCGGCCTGCCGAGCGATGCAGAGCAAAGCCGGTCTGGCCGGCCACCGAGGCCGCCGAATTGACTGAAAACGCCGAATTGACAAAGGCCGCCGAATTGACTGAAAACGCCGAATTGACTGAAACCGCCGAATTGACAAAGGCCGCCTAATTGACAAAGGCCGCCTAATTGAGATGAAGCCCACAGGACATAGGTTGTCTCCTTTGTTCACCCAGCCACAGTGTGGGCGACGCTGGTGAAGTCCGGCCGTCCACCATCCCATAGAACCACCTCTATCTCCCAACCCGTAGGGTCCTTGAGATACCAGGCTGTGGAATGGGGGAATTTGAACGCACCCCCGTAGAGAAGGTGGAGCCCCTCCCGCTCTATCGTCTCCTCCCATTCTTCCCTATCAGTAATTTTGAGACCGAAGTGAGCGAGGTAATGGCGTCCCTCATCCTTCGCCTCGAACCTATCAATCACAACCAGACCATCAACCTGATAGAGGCAAAGATTGGCGTCCCCTGAGGTGATGACCCCCCAAGGGCCATTCTCATCCACACCACGCTCGACGCACTCGAACCCGAAGATTCGGGAATACCACTCAACGCTCTCCTCGAAGTTCGCCACACTCATGTTGAGGTGGTCGAGACAGGTCACTCCCATGACTCCCTCACTGGAGCAGTGCTCTTCAAACCATGTTTGGGTTGTAGCAACATCAGAAGATGGCCGTGGGTCTCATATCCATCTCCTCACCCGTGAGAAATAGTCGCTGTAGGCGTCCCCGATAACCGCCTTCAGATATTCCTCTTCCGGTTTCACCACGAAGTAGTGAAGGAGTGGATAACCGATGCCGTGGAAGGTGATGAATATCCAGCCGGCGTTGGTGGCGAACGCTAGACCAGCGACCACCAACCCGATTGAAAGGTAGACCGGATTGCGGCTGAATCGGAAGGGGCCGGATTCTACAACAGAGGAAGTCGGCACATTATGGCTGAACTGTTCATCGGCGCGGCTGAAGGCGCGACCGGCTGAAGCCATGAGCAGCAATCCGGCTGCCGCGAATGAGATTGCGATGGTCAGACGAACCACCGAATCGGAAAGAATGGGGAGTGGATAGGCGTAATTGGCCGCTAGGCCGGCCATCACCAGCACTAGAACTAGAATCGGTGGTTTGAATGGCAGCAGGTGGCCCATAGGAAATTGTTCCAATTGCGGCTTGGATAAATCCTCGCCGTCACTTCTCGGAGACTCATCACCTGCGGACACCTCGCCGTCACTTCTCGGAGACTCATCACCTGCGGACACCTCAGCGTCACTTCTCGGAGACTCATCACCTGCGGACACCTCGCCGTCACTTCTCGGAGACTCATCACCTGCGGACACCTGATACTCACCTCTCACCGGTGTGGCCCCCTCGCTGATGGACGGTTATAATCCTGTTGGGGAAATGTTCACCTTTCATCGACCGGTGATGAGTTTGGTCAGGGTCCTCACATGAACTCCGGTGGCACCGTGGGGGGCGGTGGCATTGGATGATGTCCCCCAAGCCGTACCGGCGATATCGAGATGCGCCCACGGATACTGTTTCGCATCATCGCCCTCACCACTCTTGGGAACGAACTGTTTGAGGAATGCGGCGGCGGAATTTGAGCCACCATATTTTTCACCGAGATTCTTGACATCGGCTATCTTGCTCGACTTGATCTGTTTCTCAAAGGCTGGCAGGAGCGGCATCGGCCACGCCAACTCTCCAGACGAAGATGCCGCCTTCTCGATTCTGCCCCTCAGGCCATCATCATTCGACCATAATCCCGACGCCTCATGGCCGAGAGCTATTACACACGCTCCAGTCAGAGTTGCGAGGTCGATGATATACTCCGGGTCGAACTCACCCGCCTTCCACAAGCCGTCAGCAAGGACGAGGCGACCCTCGGCATCGGTGTTCAGCACCTCGATGGTCTTCCCCGAATAGGTGTCTATCACATCGCCGGGGCGGTAGGCTGTTGAACTCGGTGTATTCTCAGCCATACAGGAAATTCCCATCACATGTCCCTTGTGGCCGACACCATGTAGGGCGACAAACAGTCCGAAGACCGTAGCTGAGCCGTGCATATCGAACTTCATCTCATCCATAGATGCACTCGGTTTGATGGAGATTCCACCTGTGTCGAAAGTTATTCCCTTGCCGACGATGACCGGACAGGGGCCATCCTTGGCCTTGCCATTCAACTCCCAGATGACCATACAGGGTCGGTGTTCACTCCCCTTGCCCACGTTGATGAGCCCACCCATGTTGTTCTTCACCAAGTCATCCCACTCTAGGACTTTGACTGAGAGGTTGCCCTTTCCCTTGGCGAACTCCTGAGCCCGTTTTGCGTACTCCATTGGGTAGAGTCTGTTCGCCGGTTCATTGCCGAGGTCGCGGGCGGCATGAACTCCGGTGACGATGGCCGCCATTCGCTCAAGGTCGTCATTCAGGTATTCGATGTAGCGGTTGGACATCTGGAAATCAACGGAGTAGGGTGTGTCGTCCTCGTCGTCAGCGTCAGCATCCTTGGAGAGATATCTGTCAAACTTGTAATCGCTCAGCATCATCCCTTCTGCGAAGGCGAGCATCGTCTCTCTTTTCCAACCGAAGGTGAAGCGGACGGTCAGAGATTTTCCGTGCCTTTTGCCTAAATGCGCCAGAATGTTGGCTCCGCCATCTCGGGCTTGATTGGAGTCAAAGGCATCGCCTTTTCCCATGCCGAGGAGCACCACTTTCGTATTCTCCCCCCAGAGGGTGACCACTTCCCCTGACTTACCGTTGAAATCTTTGCTTTCGATTAATGATTTCGCCTGAGTTCTACTTGGCCGCCCAAGGCCCTGAAGTGCACGGTTTGGGGGTTTATCCACACCCTCGAAGAGAGGGAGGATGAGCGTTTTTCCAATCTTGCCAATGGCTGATACATTGTGTTCCATAGGGCAGGGGATTGGGCCGGACTATTCAAATGTGAGTATCAATAAATGTCCAGAAAATGATGATTAGTCATCTTCTCCTTGACGATTATTTGGTAAAATCGTGGATTCACGGCGCTTTAACGCAACAGCCGCCCCAAATGCGGCACACAGGGTCAAGAGCATTCCCGCTGCGGGAATGAATCCACTGTCCTCGCCTTCTTCAACCGACACCACCTCATCCCAAAGCGGTTCATGGACCCATTGAGATGAATCGATGACCCTCTTCTGATAATGCAGTTCCCAACTTCCACCGGCCACCATCTCTAGGTCACCGCCGGCGAAGGTGATGGTGGATGTGTTCGTCGCGTTGACGCTGAAGTTTCCGGGCGAGTGCCACACTACCTCGCCGGTTGCATCCAAATAGTGGAGGGTCGCATTCTCAGTAGTCGCATGACCTCGGTTGGTGACTGCCAATTTCACCTCGTCACCACCCACCACCAGACTGCTGACATTCAGCCGAGCGCGCCAATACCACACATTGCTGATGAGGTAACGCATCACCTCCAATTCGACCGACAACCTGTCGGAAAGCGACTGCACGGTTCCCAACAGGAACTGCTCATCATCGGTCTCGAAGGTGAAGGTCGGGAAGCCCATCACCCCATAGCCATAATCGCGACTAGTCCCATGTGTCGGGTAAATCCCAGCGTTGGCATTGCGCACAGGCAGGTCGGCATCGATGGTTTCGTGAATGGTGTCAGCGATGTGGGTGAACATCTCCCAGTCGGAAGGCATCTCTCCGGTGAATCCCCAGGGATAGGCGAGAATCCATGTGCCGGTGTGCATCGTCACATAGAGGTCGGCGTCGGCGACATGGTCGCGCATGTATTCCGCATTGTTGCGAGTCTCAGCCTCCGAGAACGGCCCATCTCCCGATTGGGTCTCCTCTTCCGACCAGTGGTGGTCGTAGTTGCGATTGAGGTCGACCTGATTGATGTTCCATCTGGTATCAAGGTCGTTGCCATCAGCGTTGAGCATCACCAGAATATGCAGTTCGGTGTTCTGTAGAACCTCCATCACCTCTTCATCACCTTCATACCACCCTTCGATGTAGTATTCCGCCACCAGAAAAGCGAGTTCGGTGCCGAGGTGTTCGTTGCCGTGGTGTCCACCATCGATGTACACCTTCTCCTTGGGTGTGCCGTCTGACTTGTTTGCTCTGGACCAGTCGGTGATCTGCACAACCCACATATCTCTGCCCAGTTCGGTGGTCCCAGCCGAGACGATTTGCGCCACCTCCTCGTAATTGTTATTCCACTGATTCAGGTCGTATGTCAGGGTCGCCCAAGAGTGGTACCAATGTTCCTGAACGATGTCCGGTTGCTGGGCGAGGGTCGGTGGTGCGGATGAAAGAGAGAGGATGGCGAGCACGATGAGGGTGATGGCTCTCTTCATCACGAAGTCGTACATCGCCGTTTGATTTGAGAGTTAGCATCCTTCAGAGATTGTCTCAGGTTGCCGGATTCTCACCATCGGTGCCGTCTGTCCTCGACATAGAGTTGCCTCAGGTCTTCCGGTGTGTCCTCTAACTCGGCGGCGAGGGCGGGGTCTGATTTGGCAATCTCCTCAATGGAGTCGTCGACGAATTGTTTCACTTGCGATTCCACGAAACCTGCGGCGACTAGCATCGCCACGCCTGTAACCATCCCGCCACCACCGATGAAGAAGAGGTAACTCCCCACCCCGCCCGCTGTCAGAGTGCGAAAAATGTTTGAGAGGGCGCCTGACTCATAGTAGAGGGCACCACACCCGACGGCCCACACTAGAGTGCTGAGTTGAATAAGCAACAAGCCTTTGCGTGAAATCCGGTTTTTCATCGTTCCATCAGTGAGTGACTTCAGCATATCCAACTGTTTCTGGTCTTGGAGAGTGATTTCTCCACCCGCTGAGGGAGATTTTACCACTCCGAATTCGGATTCATCTGCGGGCGAGTTCATCTTCACCGCCTGTTTCCTGAGTGAGGGCTCCAACTCACGCATCGGTTCTGATTCGAAGTCATCGGCTCTCTCATCAAATACCATTGATGTGGGGTGACGTTCCCCATATTATCAACTCGCCGCCCCTCGCCCATCAGAGTCTCGAAGAGGAGATGAGCGCTCAGTCGCAGCGATGTGGGCAGCGACAATCTTGGCGGCGAGCATAGCGGCGGTGAACTCGGTCAAGGGTGATTGCCTGCCAGCGACGATTTCAGAAATATCTGCGCCGATAATCTGCGCCGATTCGGCGGAAAAGAGTGTTTCAATCACCTCAACGGCTTGCCAATACTGCAGGCCGCCGGGGACAGGAGTGCCGGTATCAGGAACCAGTTTTCCATCCAAGCCATCGATATCGAATGTCAGCCATACCGGCCCTTCCAATCGGCGCAACTCCTCAATAAGCGATTGCCATACCGATTCACCACCACACGGAGTCAGGAAATCGCGAGCAAAGTAGGTGGTAATACGTCCATCGGCAGTGATGAAGTCCGCCTCCTCACGGGAGTGAGCACGCACCCCTATCTGAATCAAACGCCCAACTCCTTCATCCAGAGCCCGTCGCGCAGCGCAAGCATGTGAGAACGGTTCCCCATCCAACTGGTCTCGCAAGTCGGCATGTGCGTCTATCTGAACAAGAGTGAGGGCAGCAAGGTCTCCCCGGAGGGCGGAATGGTTCTTGAGGGCGCGCATCTGTGCCGGAAGTGAACCGTGTTCCCCACCGAGGACCAGAGGAAACACCTCGCCAATGAACCACTGTCGGAGGTAGTTCTCCATACCGAGAAGTTGCGCTTCAAGGGTTCCTCCTTCACCATCCCAAGGTGGGGCGGTGTGAATCACCCTGCCTGCCGGCAGGTCTTCAGTCAACAGAGGGTCAAACAATTCTACCTGAGCGGATGCTTGGATACAGGCTGCAGGTCCACCCATCGTGCCTTCCCCGTAGGATGTGGTCAGTTCGTAGGGCAAAGAGAGAATCACTATCTCCGCCTCATCTGGAGGGCCTTCTGCAAGACCTAGGAAGTTACCCTTGACAAACTCACCTGTCATGGCTCCCACGATGCTCGTCGCAAGGTTTTGTTTTATGACTTCTCAATGGCAAGTGCTTGTGTTGCGGGAGTGAAACGATGACCCGTTGTCACTCTTTCCATTTTTCTCCAAACTCTGCACCGACCTGAACAGAAACAGCCAATATCACCGGTGGGGACCGGTTTGTTGATATATTGCGGGCTCCAACCTATCTGTGAGTCCGAGGATGGCAGTATTACTGCCAAGGGCGGAGAGGGGTGATTACAGATGGGAATGACGATGGCTGGGCTGACGGCGGCGATTCAACGACACATCGACAAGGAGATGGAGAAGGATGTCGCTGAAGGAATGGCCGAGCATGCGCTCGGCTTCTTCGGCTACTACGACAGAATCATCGACAACGCTCTTGAGCCGACCGACCGCAATCTCTTCTACATCTTTCAGGATTACAATCTGCTGACCACCGAATCAGAGGAAACGACTCTGTGGGATGGAAGGGAGTGGAGAATACACTACTGGCGATTCAAGGAGGAGTTGGCCCGCAAGGCGCAATCCTACCTCGAAGAGGATGATGAGGAGGAAGAACACTCAGAGTTCGCCGTCTATGAGGACATGCCAACCGACATCTGGAACAGAACCGACGATGGTTATGAGGAACCGCTCTTCTGATAGTTCTACAAATGGCACACCGAGATGCGCCATTGCTGGCACTTCCTACTGATGACCAGGCGAATATCTTTCCACCCGAAGGCCGTCGGCAAGGAGAGCAGGGGCAACTGGAAATACCACAAATCGTGAGATTGTAGCCCCTCTGTTCAGACATGGATGCTTAGGTTTCATTAGGGAGGTTTGGGAAGGTATGCCCATGAATAGTGCGAACTTCAGGCGCCCAGCCATCATTCTGACCATCCTGATGCTGACTCCTCTGCTACTGAACCCCGCCAGCGGTGAGGGAGAGGGTGGTGAAGTCGTCATCAACATCGATTGGTTGGACCATGATGCGGATGGGGATGCTGACCATTCGTACATCATTGGGTTTCCAACCACTACCAATGCCGCCAATTTCACAGTGGGTGTCGTTCATCAAGATTTGCAGGGGAATGAACTCGGCAACTGGAACTTCACTTGGGATGATGCCAATGCGACGATTCAGCCCATCAATCTGACACATCACCGAATCACTGTTCCAACCAACCTCTCTTTCGGGGATACTATCACCGTCGAAGTCTCTTCCCTACCCGGATTGGAATTGCTGGCGGCCAGGGATGTGGAAGTGACCATCTGGAACCAGCCGATTGCTGACCATGAGATCACCCTGACCACCGACTGGTCGCTCCGTCACACCATTGACAACGACACCTCCGAGGAATATGTGTTGAACTTCATCGGTCAAGGATGGCAGCAGCGGGACAACCTCACCCTCCTACACGACGAGTTGGGAAGTGGGACGCTCAAGGTCAGGGAATCTACCACTGACGGAACCATCGAGATGGACATCGCCTTGAACCGCATCTGGCTGAACGAATCCATGAACGGCGAGGAGATGATAAGTCAGGTCTTCGAGATGGGCGGGGTCGGGTCGCTTGTCATCACTGACAATTCTGACGGAAACGCCACCATCACCGCTACTGTCGCCGATGCCTACATCCTCCGCTCATTGGATGAACAGGGCGTGGAAGAGCGATTCAGATTGGATGCGAACGGCGACCTCAACTACACTGCAAACAACAGCGATGGTGACCTGACTATCGATGCAGATGTTTCCCTTCTCTACTTCGAAACACATACCCTGAACGGAGAACCCCTACTCGAACACACTCAATTCGAGGCGACTGGCGACTTCGAGATGCTGACCAGCGACGGAGCGTATCTGCGGGTGGACATCGAACAACTCCTCTCCAATGAGCGGAGCGTGAACGGGGAGGTCGTCGACCAACACTCCAAACTCTATGGCGACGGCTCATTTTTCTGGTCAGACACCAACGACGAGAACGGGTCAATCATAGTTTCAGGTGACATCGTGGAATTCCATCAGGAGAGTTCAGACGGGACGACGGTGGCGAACACCCTGCACGTCGACGGCGACATCTCCGGAGCGACCACCGGAACCTTCGGCGTTTGGATTCGCATCAAGGATTCAGGGCAATCAGCGAACTCCACCGGCGAGTTATGGGAGGTCAACAGGGTGCAAAGTGAGAGTTGGAGGAACCTCACGGGAGGGGGTCTTCTCGACGGATTCGGGCCGACTCAGGACTACAACAACACATGGGAACATCAGGTCATCTATGAGAACTACACCAACCGCACCGTCTACCGCTCTTGGCAATCCACAGGAAGCGAACCGGGACAAGGCGAGGAGTGGCCGGAGAGGTCTCCCATACCGTTTGAGGAGTCTGTCCAGAGCAACAACTCCGGATTGGGGGATATCGAGATTGTCAGGGAAACCGGCCTCGCACCATCTCATCTTCTCATCGGTGACCGATTGGGTCTCTACCGCGGAGAGATGATGGACTTGGAACTGGTCGGTGACTCCTACACCAACTACACACGTGACGGCCACACCATGGGAGTCACGGAGTGGAGTGGAACCTATGTCGGTGGTCAGAGCAGTGCATCGGGACTCGTCATCAATGAGGGAGTCCTCGCCGGACTTGTCGCTGAGGTATCACGAGAGGTCTTCTTGGACCTCAACCAGAGTGAGAATGCTTGGTTCTGGGAGAATCAGTCTCTTGAAAGGGTACTCTCACCATCCATAGTGACCGCTGGCGAAAACACACCGCCAACTGTTGTTTCAGTCTCAGTCCAGGAAGGCGAGATCGTCAACGAGGGCGGGGTGAAGGCGCACATTCAGGTCGAGGTCGCCGACCCGGATTGGAATCTCAGAGAGGTGACGATGGACCTCTCAGCCCTCGGCCTCGGTCTGCTTGAACTGAACGACATCGGCCAAGATGGGGACATCATGGTTCACGATGACATCTATACCGCCTCAGTCGTATATCTCGGAACCGAGGCGGGCAACATCTCCAGTGAGGTGAGTGTAAGTGATGCGTGGACCACAACCACCAGTCAGGAGACAGTAGTGGTCACTCACCGCGGGCCGCGTCTCGTTGAGTTCACCCTCGACAGTGAGGAGGTGATGCGAGGTGACAATGTATCTGTTACCGTCAAGCCATTTGACACCCTCGCCATCACCGAGGTCGCCATCGACCTCTCCAGCGAAGGCGGTGGGCTGACTGCGCTCACCGATGAGGGTAACGGCTACTGGAGTGGGGTCGTCACCATACCGGAAAGCGTCAGCCCCGGCGAATTGGTCCTGCCAGTGCGCATGACCGACGGTGGTGGCGCCATCTCAACTGCGACTGCCCTACATATGCCGAGTTCCACCGCCGGAGTCGGTGGTGATGCGTGGGATGCCGAGACCTACCCCACCGATGTGCTGACCGTATTGAACAGCGGCCCTGTTCTCTCCAACTTCACCATCCTCAGGGATGGCGGGGTGGTCGAGAAAATTGAGATCCCCGATGTCGGTGATGGAACCAATATCTACACCCTGACCATCAATGCGAGTGACGAAGATGTCATCACTGTAGTGCAGGCGCGACTCGGATTGCTGGCACCTGCCGGCCAAGACAACGCCTGGTTGACCATGAGTGACGATGGAGATGGCGCCGATGCCGTAGCCGGCGACGGAGTCTACAGCCTCTCCATCGAAGTCAGAGAGGGACTGCCTTCAAGCACCACCACAGTAGAGTTCCGCGGAATTGATGTATATCTAGAAGCCACAGAGCCAACTCTCGAAGAGACCATCGAGTTGGCAGATAAGGAGGTTGACCCACTGACCGAGCCGAAGGAAGCCCTGACCAACTGGGGCTCGACTATGATGGTGGTTCTCGTGATGTTGGGTCTGCTGATGCTCGGAGGTGGGGTGGCGATAGTGATACTCATCAGACGAGGGGGGAGCCTTGATGAACAACTCGGGCTGACCAACCAGCGACAATGATGGCCGCAACTCGGATGCACAAACGATGAAGGCAAATTTCATCAATCGTGGACAGATGCCAACAGTTGTGAGATTACTGTTCGTCTGTATAGGCAACACCTGTCGAAGCCAGATGGCTGAGGGGTGGGCGAGACACCTCGGCCTCAATGCTGCGAGTGCAGGAACCACCCCCGGAACCGCCGTAGCCACCAATGCAGTGCAAGTGATGGCGGAGAAGGGTATCGACATCTCGAATCACACTCCGAAATCATTGGATTCAATCGACCACGCTTCCTACGACCTCATCTTCTCGATGGGGTGTGGAGTCTCATGTCCAGCGGTTCCACTCAATGGTGACTGGGAACTTGAAGACCCGTACGGCCAGCCAGTCGATGTCTATCGGCAGACCCGTGACGAAATCGAACGCCGCATCAGAGAACTTGCCGATTTGCACTCAACTCAACCGCGAAAGTGAACGAATGTGAGTAGCCCACCACCCGACTCGGCGGATACCCCTTCACAGTGGCGAGCCTATCATCTCTAGAATGAGGTCAACCACTTTCTGTGCATCTCCATCATAGTATAGAACGGTGTTCTCCATCTCTTCTCCGTCCCCGAGAAATACTTTTGGTAGCGCACTACTTTTCCACCCTTCCAACAGAATGATATCCGGATTTGAGACTTTACAGATCAACTCAACAGTTTCATCCAGATTCAACTTGTGACCGAGGAACATCGCTGTTTCGACATCCGATGAAAGAATTGCAGGGTCCGCACCGGCCTGCCGATGCCGCCAAGTGTCCTTCCCCTTCGCATCGGCAGTGACATCATGGTGGGTCTGTTTGATGGTTGCAACCTTCACCCCTCGCTCATTCAGAAATGGAATCACCTTCTCCAACAGGGTGGTCTTGCCGGAGTTCGAGCGGCCGTAGAAGGCGAGCAGAGGAGGGGGATGAGTAACTACAACATCATCTGTGACGGGCGCTGCATGGGGATGTGATATTCCTCCACCCACACCATCCGAATCGGTTGCCATCTCCTCACGACCTGCGCAGAGAGTTGTTCATAGCCACTTCACTGATGACGCGAGTGAGGCGGCCTATCTCCTGTATCAGCGAGCGCGCACCTGTTATGGTCGACGCTATGCGAGGAACCTCCTGTTCGGCGATGTAGGCGAGCAGTGGGCCATCTCCACTTTGCTCAAGGTCATACAGTTCCTGAAGTGCGGAATCGGGCAGAGCCACCGAACCGGAGAAGTAACCCTCCACAGAGACCTCAATCAGGTCACAGATGTGGTTGATTCTCCCCTCCAATCCCTTGGCGAGTTCAGCATCTATTTCCCACTCATTTTCATCGCAACCATCCACCAGTCTAGCAAGAACCTCTATTCGGTCACAGATTTCCTCCAAAGATTTGGCTATCAGACGCCCCCCCACCACCTCCTGTGGCGAGTCGAGTCCAAGGTCAATCATCAATCTGCGATTGGATAGCGACATCAGCAGTATTCTCACGGTGAGATAGTATAGCATGTCTGACTGGTCTCCGAGAGTGGAGAGAACGCGGCACATCTCCGAACCACCGGGGTTGGCCAACAAACGAGGAACCATGTGAACCATGCGAGTCGTCGTCGAGAGGAGTTGTCTCAGGTGTTCACTGAATAGGGTCCCAGTGGGTTCGAGGTAGTTGTGCACATTGAAATGGGCATCGCTCTGTTCCACGACGAGAAAACCGGTCAATCTCCCCACACTCTCGTTCAGTGCTTCGAGTTGGGCCGCCAGTAGAGGGCCGTCCAAACAGGTGAAAGTGACATCGTTCGCGCCTACGAGATAGGTTCCGATGAGCAACCTCTTGAGGTGGGCGGGCGGGGTGTTGGTGCGGATCTCGAAGATTTTCTGAGAACCGGCAGTTGAGATTTCACCTGCTGTTGTGAGAACTAGGGTGGTCTCATCTGATTCGTGGATGTGAAGGTCGTCACCGGGGGAGATGCCGTTGCGTGTGACCCATTCATGTGGCAAAGTGACGGCTGTGCTTGACCTTCCGACGCGATGCGCCTTACGCTTCTCCACACCACTCCGTGTTCTTATCCAATCATAATGGTTATTGCCGAACATCTCCGGTTCATATCGGTGGCCCACAATCTAAACATAAGAAATGGAAGGGTTGGAAGGGGTGAATCATCGACTCCGATGTTCGCCGGCTTGTGTAGGGGGATACTCGTTCGGAATGGGGAGTAGTTCGGAGGGAAACTCGTTGGGGGGGTTGTTCCGCGGAGAGCCTCGTGGGGGGGTTGTTCCGTGGAGAGCCTCGTGGGGGGATTGTTCCGTGGAGAGCCTCGTTGGGGGGGGGTGGTTAGGGGGAAAAACGGATTCTCATTCTTCACCATCTTCAGGCATGTCACCGATGCCCTCGAGACGGATTTTGATGTATGAGAGGATGCGGGTCGACTCGTCGGTTTCAACCTCTTCAGTGCCGATCTCAACACCGTTGTTGACCATCGATTCAGGGAGCAGGCCGGCGATGTGGCCGTTTCTACGGCGGCAAATCTCAGCAGTGTCAATCGCCGTTCGCATCGCATTTCCTCTGGCCACCAATTCGACCTCTCTGTCGCCGTCCTGCATCGCCCTGAGCACAGCAGCGATGTAGGAGTGTACCGGTTTTCTTCCAACGTAGATGGTTCGCATACATGTTCACCTGAGCCATCGGAAGTGGTCAAGTGACTTGAATTGATTGTATGTCGTGTGAGATGGGGCGCATCTATGCTCAAGTCTTGCCAACAGTAATCGTTTATACTGAGGCGGTTTGGCGGGGCTCGTTGCGAGCGTAGTGTAGCGGTTATCACCGGGCGTTGCCAACGCCTGAACCCGGGTTCGATTCCCGGCGCTCGCACCTTCCTCATGTTTGCTGAATGCGAGTTCGTTGGAATCCGGGCGGGGCGACAGCACCCTCCATCATCAATTATTTTGAGGTGCTGTCGCATGAAACATCGCTTGATAACCCGCCCTTCTCTGC
>CAYFFQ010000023.1:0-28075 GCA_964342465.1 uncultured Candidatus Poseidoniales archaeon
TGCTGGCAGAGGGCTTGCACCATGTCTCATTTCAGCCAAGCCAAAAGCAGAGTGTGGAAATCACTGTGGTGGCGGTCGGCCTTGAGATTGGTAGTGCTGATTGTATTGCATCTGATATGCACGCCACTGCGCCTCGTTCCATTGGTCCGGAGGTGGAGGGTCACCTGACTGCACATAGCCGTGTTGCGGTGGATAAGCGGGTTGCGGTGGATAGGCGGGTTGCGGCTGATAGTGTGGCTGCAGATTCGCCGGCGGTTGTGGGGGGGAGATGCCAGTGTGATGTGGGGCGATGGGTGTCTGTTGTGATTGTTGAGAATCTAATGCAGCCATCGCCTGCGAAGGAGATGCGTAGGTAGAGGATGACGAATCATCCTCTTCTTCCCACTCATCTTCCCACTCATCATCGGTTCCGTCCAAAGAAGATTCCGAGGAACCGCCAGTACGCATGGCCACACCGACGACCAATGAGAGAATGAGAACGAGAACGGCGACCAAGCCTATCCAAGCGACCGGTACATCAGCGAGTGCGTTGGTCAGTGAATCGTCTGCTTCCGAACCACGTATATTGAGGTGTTCACCTTCCATCGATGCGCCCTCACTCATGACTACGACTATCCACCTCTCACCCTTGGTTTCGGGAATCCAGTCGATATCGTAAGTCACTCTTTCACCCATCGGCACTACCACAGAGATGGCTACTGGTGTAATGGAACGGTTCTCTCCATCCCTCCCCACCTCATAGACGAGAAGGTGGGCTTCTCCAGGTGCGTACCCGTAGTTCCGCAGTTCCATCGTGACCATGGTGGTCTGCCCGATGTCGAGTTCACCACTTCTAGAGTAGGAGATCTTAGTCAGTTCCAATTCAGCGGCAAGGTGCTCGATATCCCACGAAGCGAATGGGGTCGAGCCGCTGTTGAAGAGGACGCTGGTGGCCATCTCATTACCGGCCATGTCAGAACCCTTGACCCAGATTGAAAGGACCAATGAGTCTCGGTAGGCATCTTCTGGCAATCTGCTCGCCACATCAATGGTGGATGTAGCAGGTATCGACCTGCCAGATGGTGAGCCAAGGATAGTCAGAGGAGCACTTCCTTCAATCAGGGACGGACCTGATGGTTGATTGACAGTAGTCACTTTGAAGAAGAGAAGCGTTGAGTCCGGGTTGAGTTTTCCTGTCTCATTGATTCGCAGGTCAATCTGTAGGTTGCCTAAGTCATTGATGCGGATTTCGACATCCTCGCGAGGAGAATCGATGTCTTGCGGTTGCGGGGAGATGTCATCCACTTCAACCCAAAACTGAGTGGTGGCGGCATCGGTTTCGTCGACGGCATCAGGTGGAAGCCCAGTCAGGCCGAATGAGAGGGAGTGGCTCTTGGACTGTTGTGGTGCGTTCAACTGGGCGTGGAAGTAGCCATTCGTGGTTGAAATTAGCGTTCTCTGTCCGTCAAGCAGTATGGAGACGTTGAATGGCATGGTCGGTGTCATCCCCGTTTCGACGAACTTCACCTGTCCAGAGATGTTCAACAGAGTTCTAGGTTGTACCCATGCGCTCCGATTGACGATTGTGCCACCGTCGGTGTCGAGAGTAACACTTTCAGGTGTAATCGCGAGGTTGGGGGAGAATCGCCACCGCAATTGTGGTAGTTCCAGCCACGCTTCCTGCCCAGCGCGGTCTTCGACTGTGAGGGCCGGTGCTCTTCGCAGGTCATTCTCCAAGGGTATATCCCACTCTAGGGTGAACTCCATTCTCAATTCCAAGGCACTAGTGAAGGGAGTCATCTCCCCACTCCGTGCATGAATATGGCATGAGTTGACGATGAGATACGAACCACTTCCGACACAACGGTTGGTCGTGGCGTTCCACTTCACTTGCAGTGGGTCAACGATTGAATTACTGGCCAGTTGGAAGGTTACGTTGGCGAGGTCTGAAAGACCGTTCGGTTCGTCAAATGGGATGACGATTTCGTATTCTGTTGCAGGGTGCAACCATGAATGCGCCCCATCGCTGAATCCACCTTGGCCCAAAATCCATGGGGCGCCATCAGAGGCTAGTTGGTATGAGAAGAGGTGTTCTCCCAACCGCGGCCCACCGCCCCTCACGACTTCGTTTCCGGCTGCATCTGAGCCTGTGATGTAGCCGATGACAACACCCCCGGAAGGCCCGTCAGTGTCGTCGAGGAGGAATGTGTAGTTTCCTTGTGTGTGGGTGGTGTTGGATGGTGTATTCATCGGATATTCTACGAATTCAGTCACATTGGCGTAGCCATCACCATTGTCATCATTCGTCCAATCTTTCCACAATTTCAGTGAAATCGCATCCGGGAGTAGAGGCCGGTCAAAGATTTCAACAGAGATGTCCTGAGTAAGTGATGGTTCAAGATGGTCGAATTTACGTATACTCTGATTGATGACTAGAGGAGCATACGAGTCAATCTGGTAGGTTTTTCTCGTCGAAATCGTAGTGATGTTCTCCTGACCGTGCAGTGAGAAGAGGTCTACTCGGTATTCCACAGGTTGCGAGGAGATTGGAGTTGTGTAGGGCAGGGTTATCGACCCGTTGACGATGGCGGTGGAGTTGACCACTATGACATCATCTTCCCAAAGACGCACTGCCACATCACCATAGCGAGGTGCGTAGGGTGGCCAAATCTCCACGAATCCCAAGTCAACCTCGACGTTGATAGGTGAGTTCGACTTCAAGTAGAGTCTGTTGTCAGGAATCTCCACCCCCAAATCATTGAGGATTCGCCAAGAGGAAATCTCTACATCATTCTCGACTCCGAGGAGAGAGCCCAATCCTAGTGTGATGATACGGGGGATACTGCGCCGTCCATCATCGAGTACGACTCTCATTTTGAGTGACAGGTCTTCTTCATCGTCCCAACTGGCGTTCAGTCTGAATCTCAGGGAACTGTTGACTGAGGGGCCGTCGATGTCCAATTCGCAGCCATCGCCACTCTTCCAGTGAACCATCTCGAGGTCGTCGGAAAGTGCTCCCGATGGTGGGCCACCGCCAACTGGGGTGAATGATGACTCAGGTTCGAGAGAGCCATCGGGGCGGCAAATCATCTTCACTTGATGACGCGCCCCGACAACATCCAACTGGACTCCATAGACCGTACCCTGTTGCGCTGTGTGAGTGCCGTTGAGAACAACCCAATGCCTTGAGGGGGTAAGTGTGGCTGTGAGGTTCTCGTAGGTGACCGAATCGGAGGTCAATCCACTCATGGTCTCTACATCACTTATGGTGCCCATGATATTTCCTTGGAGGCTCATCTGGACGGTGATAGGTACTAACTTTGAGCCAGCGTAGATAGGTGCATCTGGGATTTGGTCATTGACTGACAGTACCATCTCATCGTTGGAGTCGTATGAAAGGTTAGCCCATGGATGGTGCATCGCTGCGACACCCCCCAACTGAACTCCCCCATAATCTGCGGTGACTGAGAAAGCGGCGAGGACATACTCGACACCGACCTGTACGGAATTGGTCGGCCACACAACTGGCGAATTGGTGAGGTTGTCATTCAAGGCAGTTATTTCTGTTGGTGAGAGAGTGACCTGAGTGACGGCACCTGTGGTTCCGATGCTTCGCGAGGCGATGTCTATACCAGCCACGGAGAGGGTAGTTGATAGATTCTGGACTCCTGATGAGTCGGGGGTCAGAGCGAAAGAAAGTGAGTCCAGTCCATCAGATGGAAGCCAGATGCCTACCTGCTTCGTTGCAGTCGTAGTCCACAGAAAATCATGCGAATAAGCACCCGTTGAGAGCCGATTCTGCCAACCCCACATTCCTATCGATGCCGACTTCACCTCCCATTCTCTGACGCCATCGATACCGATGTCGATGGCAGGGTCAGTCGGCATTCCGCCGCTGTCCACGCGGATGTCAACGGAACGAAGGTCCGCTGCTCCGTCAGCAGATGACCAGCGAAACTGTACTCTGTGTGCGTAATCACTCAATGTTCTCCATGTTCCTTGAGGGGCCAATTCCCACGGTAGGTCGTCCAATTTCATCTGCCACATTCCGCTACCCGAGGAAGAGATACTTGTATGGATTCGCGAAATGGGACGAGCAGATTCGAACAGTGGACTCTCTGTCGTTCCGGCGCCGGGAAACGAGTCGCCATCCCATGCTATTGACCCACTCCACCCTGGGTCTCTGTTGAACGATTGCACATATCGACCTTGAAGATAGACACCGTGAACGATGGGTGAGGATGCACCCCCCGGCTTGTCAAATTGCAGCCGAAGACGGAGAGAAGGGTGTTTCTCAGAGTCGATGAATCCGAGGTCAGCGACCGGACCATCCCTATCCGTATAACCCGCTATCGGAGTGTTGGTCTGTCCGTCGAGAATCGTCCACTCTAGCGACGAACCGGATGGGACGGTCGCATCAATGCTCATCAGTCCGTATGGCCCGGGGATGGCCTGCAATGGCCCGGCCGCGGCGGGTCCAAATTTCGCCGAGGTCCAGTTTGCACTCTCAGGCATGCCGTTTCCTATCGGCTTGAATGCCACATCATCCACATTCCATCCCGTATATGTGACAGAACCATCGGTTCTTCCCAATTTGAAGCGAACCTGTAGATTCGAGTTTCCATTGACATAAGTGGAGATGTCGTGAGTCATCTTCGTCCAATAACTAGGGTTGGTGCTCCCTCCACTGTGGTCCCAAACAGTCACCCAACTCCCCTGTTGGTTCTTGACATGGACCTGAGCATCATCGTAGTAATAATACTCAATCCCCAATCGCTTCCAATACTCGAGTTGCCAAGTGCCAGAGCAACCACTGCAATTGACGACCGGACTGGTGGCAAAATACCCCGAGGAGGGAATTCCGTTGGGGTAATTGCAGTTGTAAGTGTAGATGGCCTTGCTGCCACCGTGTACTCCACCCGAAGACCCCAAACAGGAGTCATAGCCCCACAACCAACCGGTTCCCATAGTCCACCCGGAGGCGGAAAAGGCGGTGCTGCTAGGGTACTCAAAATCCCAAGAGAGGTCGAGAGTTCTCACTTTGAGCCCATCACTTCCATTGTAATCTACACCGTCAGCAGTCACTCCACTCATATTCCAATCGGAGATGGATGTCCAGGCGATGGAGTCATCTCTCGGTAAAATGTGTGGACGGAGTGAAAGGTTCAGTCCGGTGACCGCGTCATTCGGCGGTATTTCCAAGGTCAGTGCATTCGATGTTCCCATGGGGTGAGTGGTGACGGAAATAGTCTGTTCACTACCTACCGGAGTCCTCCGCAGGTCATCCACATCTGAGAGTTGTTCAGATTCAATCGGCAGGTGCGAAACAAGCGTCGCCAACATCAGAAAGGAGAGAAATACCGAGGAGGTTCGCTGCTTCATCTCAATCCCCATCATGTTCGCAGAACATGGGAGGTTAAACAAACATTCGCCATCATGAAGTGGTATGATATGGGGTTTGAAGCGCTTCATAACGGGTGGTAAATGATATGCCCCGCCTCTTCTTCGTCACCCTTGGGGAAGATGGACGAGGTCGAGTTGGCGAAACAGGCAGCGGGTATTGCCGCCTGCAGATTTGTCGAATCAGGAATGAATGTCGGGCTCGGCACTGGTTCGACTGTTTCGCATACCGTCATCGAGTTGGGAAGGCGAGTCAGGGAAGAGGGGCTGCTGATCAAGGGTGTACCTACAAGCCTTGAAACCGAGAGTTTAGCACAACAAGTAGGCATTACCTTACTTGAATGGTCAGAGGTTGAATCACTCGATATTACCATTGACGGTGCGGATGAGTTTGACCCCGACTTTCACCTCATCAAGGGCGGTGGTGGTGCCCTAACGAGGGAGAAGATTGTCGCTCAGGTTTCACGTGCGATGGTGGTCGTCACTGACCCTAGAAAGGATGTGCAAACCCTCGGTGCGTTTCCCCTTCCGGTTGAGGTACTCCCATTTGGTTGGCAGGTCACGGCAGGGCATCTTTCCAAACTTTGCCGCGGACAAGTGGTTCGCAGGGGCGGAGAGGACCCGTTTGTGACAGACAATGGAAACTTCATTTTCGATTGCCACTTCGGGCCGACGATTGACCAGCCGAAATCACTTGAAATCGCCATCAATTCAATCGCCGGTGTTGTCGAGGTCGGCCTGTTCACAGATATCGCAGACGCTGTCGTCATCGGCTCACCTGCTGGTTGTGAGGTGCGAATCAAAGCGGGGGGGAGGCTGTGTTGAATGGGTCTATCCGTTTTGGTCATATAGGGGATGCTCCCCCGCCGAGTCGGGCCTTTAGCTTAGTCAGGTAGAGCGACGGACTCTTAATCCGTCGGTCGCGGGTTCGAACCCCGTAAGGCCCGTAAATAATCAATGCTTCAGAAAGGGCCTTCGGGGTTCGAACCTAGCGCCAACTGAACAGATAGTAATCAGAAATAACCGTTGGCGCGATGGTTCAGAACTGGACTGAGCGAATATCAACAATGATTAATCAAAGCGAAGGAAGTTCTGAGCCCAGCACGAACTGAACGACGTTGAATCAGAAATGACCGTTCGTGCGCTGGTTCAGAACTGGACTGAGCGAATATCAACAATGATTAATCAAAGCGAAGGAAGTTCTGGAACGATGAGTAATCCCCCGTAAGGCCCGTAAATAATCAATGGTTCAGAAAGGGCCTTCGGGGTCCGAAATAATGTTGAAATCAGGTCAACTCGGCATCTATAGCATCATCACTGAGGAAACCCGCCTCGTCATAATCCTGCCAACTCCCTTCGCCTTCAACCATTGACCAGACAGAACGCCATGCGACCAACATCGCTGGCAACAGAATGGCGCTGGTCAGCAGAGCGAGGAAAATTAGCAACATCATCAGGGTGAAGAAATTGCGTAGTCCGGGTATGGCGACTGTGAGGCCAGCTGCAAGTCCTGCAGTTGTGGTGGCCGTCGTCTCGAAGATGGTCTGACCTGTTCTCGCCACTGCTTTGACGATACCACCAGGAGTCTCTTTCTCTTCTCGAATCCTGTCCATAACATGAATTGAGTCATCAACTCCGATTCCAAATACAATAGTGGAAATCATTGCCGTGAAGACATTGACATTGACATCACCACCACGCATCAATAGAGGTTGCCAGAGGACCACTACTCCTACTGCAGTCATGGTGAACAATGCGAGTCTCGGACTTCTGAAGAGCAGAGTCATCGCCGCCAACAGAACGAACATCGTGGCGATGGTGGCATCAGACTGCGCTTTGTGAACACCGGCGTTGATGTCAAGAGAGAGAGGTAAACCACCCGTCAATAGTGAGTTCTTTGTACCCTCAAGCCCGAGCGCATTGCAAGAGAGAGCATCTTCACATCCACCCTCAGAGAGAAAGGCGTCGAGTTGGTCGCGCAACTGACTCGCCACCGAGAGGCGGATATAGGGTTGATTCACATAGACCAGAGTCTTAGTCTCTCCGAGATTGGCGAGGGGTTCATTCATCAACATCGAGCGAACTTCGTATGAAAGAGTATCGAATGCGATGTTGATCATCACCTCTCTGCTCGTAGCCGTTGTGAATACGATGTCACCGCTGATGATGCACTCCAGTTGGGCCGGGTCATCCCAGCATGGTGAATGAAGAATCTCCCAGAGTGAGCGGTCGTACATCTCCTGACCGGACAGATTGACATTGATGTGAATCGCTTTGAGAATCGTGACTAGACTGATGGACGAAGTGTTTGCCACATTGTTGATTTTCTCTTCCTGTATCTCCTCGATGGCATCGAGCACCTCCAAGTGGCGGATTGGGGCGATTTCATCTCTCACACCTCGCTCCTCTGCGTCGATAATGAACATGTTCGTTTGCCCACCTTCGAAAACTCGTGAGTACTCAGCCAATGCTTCGTAGGATTCAAGGCCGGGGGGGACTTCATCGGATGCGCCAGTTATGTCCTTGCCGAGTTCAGCAGAGAGTATCCAAGCACCGGCTCCACTGACGAGAAGAGCGACAAACAGAACTACCCAAGCGCCTCTTACGGGAACTTCTCCTATCTTCTCCCATACCCGTTCAGCACGCTTGCCGCCGGCTTTTCTATAGCGGACCAACCACCCTAAGGCGGGAACCAGAATAATGCTGAAGAAGAATGTGCATGCAATCCCTAGAACGAGGGTGATTCCAACAGTCCGCATCGGTTGAATGGGAACCAGCCATTCCCAAGCAAGGACGCTAAAACCTATGATTGTCGTGATTGCTGAAAGAAGCACCGCGTGGCCGGTAGTCATCACCGAGTGGACGGTCGCTTCGAGGTAGAGTGATTTATCCCAAGGGTCGATTTCTGCCACCTCTTCACCATCCATGCCGGCCTTCCAAACTTCATGCGCAGAATCTTTCAGTAGTTGATTTCTAGTCTCCTCTATCCTGTTGATAAGGTGTAAGGCGTAATCGACACCCAAGCCGATGAGAATCGGGCCGGCGGCGATAATCATCGGTGTCAGCATGATGTCAAGAATCACAGTGGTTCCGAAAGTCACTGCCAGACTCAAAACGATGGGAGTGCCACAGATGATGATGACCTTCGGGTTCCTATGCAAGGCAATCATAACGAGACAGACGAAAGCGAGTGAGATGGGCAACATCTCTTCAAGGGCGAGATAAATCGCATCGGACACATCGTGCAACACAGGCGTGAGCCCCGTCACCGTCACCGCGTTTCGGGTCGGGAGTTCTTCCCAACGTTCATCATCCATACTTGAGAGTCGCACACCGGCGTAATCTCGCCCGCACAACGGGTCATCGAACTGGTTGGCGACATCGGGATTCCTAGCGCAGTCAGAAATTACTGACTTGACATGCTGAACGAAGGCTTTGTGGTCGAGAATTTCCATGCCGTTCGGGTCTGTTCGGGTATCAACATCTGTTCCCGTCATATCAAATCTGATACCCATGATGACCACGGCGGTATCCCAAATCCCATCCCCGTTGGTGTCCTCGACAAGACTGTCCAGTGCACTACCGAGATTTTCAACCGAGTTGTTGACTTGCTCTTGGTTATCTGGGATGACATAGGTGTCGCGAGGGTCTTGTGAGGTGAATTGACAATCGTCTGAAGTCTGAATTGGCAGGCCGTACTTCTCAACGGCACAGGAAAAGCGATTAGGCGCCGAATTCGCCTCTTTTATCAACTGAGAGGCTGATAATATCCACACCACGCCATCCTCCTCTCCTCGGTCATCTTTGTTCCAATCGATTCCTCTGGCGTAGCGGCCAAATCCCTTGTTGTCGTCATCACCCTCGAGAAAACTGATTTGTTGGAGAATCTGTACATCTGTGACATTTTCAGTTCCTCTTTGGGATTGGCTCTCTATCGCATTGTCGGTATGGATGTAGAGCAGGACGATGTCAGTCGACCACTGTTCACGGACATCGAGCAGTAATTCTGTCGAGTCTGCACCATCGGGGAGATAGACTTCAACATCCCCGTTGATCTGCTGTCCAAAATCCAGTGCATCCTTTCCAACCAACATGGTCAGAAGGACCATGACTACGACGATGGGACCCGGTGAGCGGAAAACTGTCCGATAGAAGCGTGTCGTCTGGCCTTTTACCATCGAATGTGTCCAACTACCTATTTCGTCAGCTTTACCTCGCAGGGATTCGGTGATTTCACCGGCCGAAAGAATCAGATGGTGACTGCGGATGGATTCTGCGTAGCGCCGCCACCCACCATCAGCGGGCACCTCCCCCTCTGCATCATCCATTATCGGGGCGTGACATTCCAAAGAACATGAACCTCACGCTGCGAGGGGTGCAAAGATAACTCGGTTTGGAGTGAACTGCCGTTGTCAATCAAGGCCGAAGTTCCTGATAATCAGCCTCTTCATAATCGTTCGAGTCCCCTGCAGAACCAAGCCTGTGAAGATGAGACTGATACCGAGCATAGACATCCAAGCAGCTGTGAGTCCTGGACCTACCGTGATGTCGAGATTCAATGCTTCGCCGGTGAACTCGTTGAATCTGTTGAGGGCGCGCATCCCGATTGCTCCACCGATGGTCAGTATTCCCGCCCCCGGTAAAGTGAACACCAGTAGTGGTTTCTTGTGCGACAGCGAGATTAAGGCGTAGGAGAGGACTGTGAACCCGTGACTCACTGCCGTGAATCTGCTGCCCTTGGGAACATCGTAGCGAATGACTGTTGGAACTTCCTTCACTGAAAGTTCTTTCTCAGAACATTCCTCCAACATCTCAAGCGTGGATTCCATTCCATCCTGGTCGAATTTGATTGCAGAAAGTGCCTTCCTAGAGAAGGCTCGGAAACCGCTCTGAGTGTCTTTCACGGCGAGGTCGCTTGTCAGGTTCGATGCAGCCGTGATGACCTTGACTCCGAGTTTCCTGTAAGATGGCATCTCTTCGCCCGAACCTCCCTCGATGAATCGGGAACCGATTACGAAATCTGCCTCCCCATCTAAAATAGGTTGCAGAAGTCTTGGGATGTCGTTGGGGTCGTGTTGGCCGTCGCTGTCGAGGATGACAAGCGCAGTGACATTCGATTCCTGAGCATATCTGAATATAGATTTGAGCGCAGCTCCGTAGCCGAGATTAGTACGGTGCGGAATGACGGTTGCACCGAGTTTTCTAGCGATGCGGGCTGAGGCGTCTGACGAGCCGTCATCTATGCAGACCACTTCGTCGACATGAGGTAGTGATTGTATCACGACGCTGCCGATAGTCTCTTCTTCGTTGAAGAGAGGCATCGCTGCGATGACCGATTCACCACAGTACACTGATTGCATCACTATTTTCCGGCCACCGCGCCCTATATAGCCGTTTAGCCGTCATTAATCACATCATTATCCAATTATTAGGGTGCAGACTCGGGCGACATCCCTGCCGCCCGAGCCCACGGGTTGGCTTCAGTTCTCGATGAATTGGCTGACAGTTGTCACTGCACGCTCACCAGCGAGGACGCGGTTCAGGGCGCCGAGGTTGATGATCAGCGGGACATAGGTCTGACCGTCTGCGGTCGAGTAGGTCGAGCAGTCACTGAAGGCGCTGCTGTTGATAGACAGTTTCAGCGCACCCCCGGCATTGCTCTTCCTGACGTAACCGACCAGAAGGGTCTGCTGCTCGCCAGCATCTTCGTTCACATTCACAGTTTCATTCGTTGTTTTCTTACTCATTTTCAATCAACTCCCCGGCAGCGCCACTCCCCCATCTGACGACGGTGGTTGTTTTGCGACCGAGAACACTCCTCGGGAAGCGGGAGACCACCATATTTTCTGACGGAGGGGTGGAGAAATTGAAAGTGTACCATTCTATCTCCTAAAGGAGAACCGCTGAAAGTGAAGGCAAAATGAATCTCAATTCCCAATTACTCGACTTTCAAGAACTCCCTCAGCCGCAGCGTCTAGGTGTCACTTGGGTGCGCAACGGTCAAGGCGGGTTGCACTGTCGGCGGCTCTGCATGAAGGTGTTAGTGACAGGTGGTGCTGGTTTCGTCGGTTCCCATCTTGTGGACCGTCTCGTGCTATCCGGAGTGGAGGTATCGGTGTTCGATAACTTCTCTTCAGGTCGTCATGACTTTCTCTCTCATCACGGTGATGGTGTCAGAGTCATCGAGGGAGACCTGCTCGACCTCGATGCTGTCAAAGATGCGATGGAAGGAATAGACATCGTCTATCATCTAGCGGCAAATCCTGACATCAGACTTGGGACTACGATAACTGACACCGACCTCAAACAGGGCACAGTCGCCACCTACAATGTTCTTGAAGCGATGCGAGTGACCGGCGTCAAAAAGATAGCATTCGCCTCTTCTTCCGTGGTATATGGTGAGGCGGCCCAAATGCCGACCCCTGAGGATTATGGGCCGCTCTTCCCCATCTCTCTTTACGGCGCGAGCAAGTTGGCCTCGGAAGCGCTCATCACCTCCTGGGTGGGGACTTTCGGTCTCCAAGCGTGGCTCTTCAGGTTCGCAAACATCGTTGGGGCGCGCGGTACGCATGGCGTGATATTCGACTTCATCCACAAACTCAGGGCTGACCCATCAAGACTCGAGGTTCTCGGGAATGGGCGGCAGGAGAAGTCATACATGGAGGTTGGTGATTGCGCTGCAGCGATGGTCCACATCGTCACCAACACCGATGAACCTATCAATTGCTTCAACCTTGGTAGCGATGATACCTGTTCTGTAAGGCGGATAGCAGAAATTGTCGTGGAAGAATCCGGATTGCAGGGTGTCTCAATCGAATATACTGGTGGCGACCGCGGATGGGCGGGTGATGTGCCGAAAGCGATGTTGGACCCAAGCAAAATGAATGCGGCTGGATTCAAGACAAATTTCAATTCTGAAGGGGCGGTGCGCCACACCGCTAAAACGCTGATGGAGGAGATTGGAATTGATGAGTGACAGGGTGAGAAGAAACGGGCGACATCTCGCCGATGACGAAGAGGGGAGTGCCAGACTTACGGCCGGATTCATAGTGGCAGGCGGCTTGACATTCATCATGCTCGGAGTGGTCCTGTTCACTGATGTCCCAACCATCGGCCCTAACGAAGGAGAACTAGCCCCCAACCTTTCCGGAGAGGTGCATTTTCTCGGTGATGCTGGATGGACAGATTTTGACCTCTATGACGAGATCGACCACAATTGGAATGCTGAGGAGAACCCGGAGGCGAAGTGGTATTTCATTCAGTTCATGGACACCGATTGCCCCTACTGCTGGCAGGAAGCGGCTACCATGAGCCAACTGTACAATCAATATGGCAATCGAGTGGAATTCATCAGCGTCGCTGTGAGTCTGAACATTCCGAACCACGACGCCGACAACGCAGAAATCATCGCCTTCCAAGAGAAGACTACTGGTAGCTGTAATCAAGGAAACAACGACTGCTCAGAAAGAGGAGGGGATGCTCACGATTGGGCCTACTTCAACGACCTCGGAGCATCCACACTCGACCCATGGGGTGTCCAGGGAACACCATTTGAGGTCATCCTGCAACCGAACGGAGTCGTGGCGTGGAACAAAGGCCAGCGTTCTGGAAGCGGCCAAACACCAGAAACCGCTCTACAGCAGATGCTTCCACCACTCGGAGGTGAGTGATTGGCGCTCTCCACAACGATTGTAACCGGATTATCGGTGATTTGTCTACTAATCGCAATCGCATCTAAGTTTGATGGAGCCAAAGGCATTTTCCCGCTGGTAGGGATGGCTGACCTTGTCAATGCCGGTGAGTCACGTCGCCTGCTGGCCGGCTCAATCTTCGCCGTTGTTGGTGGACTCTTTGCATCGGTTTGGGTGTGGGCTATCCAGAGACAGGAGATAGTCGGAACAACCTCGCTCTGTGCTGAGGGTAGTGGCTGTGCGATTGCCCTCTCATCTCATAGTGTGAACACCATACCATTCACGGATATGATGTACGGTCTGTTTTTCACCCTGTGGTTCAGTATTCTGTTGTTCTTCTCTCTGAGTGTTCATCTCGAACCGGGATGGAAGAAGTCCTCTGACTTCATGGGTTATGCTAAGTGGATGTCGCTGTTGGGTAGTATCATCGCCATCATAATGCTAGCCACTCAGCAATTGAGTCTGGATGGAAACCCGATTTGCATCCTCTGCCTTCTTCTTCTAGCTGCTACAACAATCCAATTCATTCTCTTTTCAGATTTGGTCAAAGCACATGATGATGGGTCTTGGTCAATCAATTGAGGGCAAATTCCGCGAGCAGGTGAAATGAAGATGACGCCACAAGAGGCTGGCACACTGTTCGCGTATCTCGCCCTAGCCTCTGGAGTCGCTGCGGTATTGCTGACCGGATTTATTGTGGCCTCTAAGAGAAATGATGCCCTCGCTGGCAAGTTGGCAGAACTGCGAGGTGAACACTCTCGCCACGCCCTCTTCCTCGCTGGTTCTGTCGCCCTGTTCGCTATGATGGCGAGTCTATATCTCTCGGAAATCGCCCACTTTCTGCCGTGTAAACTATGTTGGTATCAGAGAATCATCATGTATCCAATGGCTTTTATCCTGCTCTTTGCGGGCTTCCGCGCTGATTTTTCCATTAAGCCCTACATCCTCGGCCTATCTGGATTGGGAATTTTCGTTTCCACCTATCACTATCAGTTGCAACTGAACCCAGAACAGCATTCCCCATTCTGTTCTGCATTTGAGTCCTGTACTGTACAGTATCTCAATGTCTTCGGATTCATGTCAATACCCTTCATGGCTCTGATGGGATTCATGTTCATCTTCGCCTTGATGCTCTTCGCCCAGCCACCTACCTCGGCCGCTGAAGAGGAGTGAAAAGGGCGAATGCCGATGTTACCGCCCCGACTTTGACCAGAGTGATGGAAAAGTGCCACCCGATTCGAACGGAATAATTGGCAATCCACACCATCTGCCGATACCACTCCACCTAGTCACCTGACTTGCTAGAACCGTGAGCATCTGGCTTGCTAGGGCAAGAGGCAGTTCAGACTGCTGGTCATCACCTGCGCGCCCGAACAACGAACTTTACCAACGCCTGTGCGCTTGAACAGCGAAAGCCCCCTCGCCTGTGCATTTCAACAACTATAGTCCAAAGCCTACGCGCCCGAATAGCGAACTTACCCCACGCCTGTGCGCCCGAACACCGAACTTTACCAACGCCTGTGCGCCCGAACAGCGAACTTTCCCCACGCCTGTGCGCCCGAACAACGAACTTTACCAACGCCTGTGCGCTTGAACAGCGAAAGCCCCCTCGCCTGTGCATTTGAACAACTATAGTCCAACGCCTGTGCATTTGAACAACTATAGTCCAAAGCCTACGCGCCCGAACCCCAAAGTTCACCCAACAGAAGTGGGTTGGGTCAGGCCATTCTCATGGTTGGAACATTCCTTGGATCTCGAAAAGGGATTCATCGGTGTCGATGTCGATGGGAACCATCCTCGTGACAGTCACTTCCAACTTGAAATCAAGGGGAAAATTCTCTCTCAACTCAGAGTACAGTCTTGACTGCACCTCGTCCACACTGCGCCCCCGCAGGACGGTGAGGCAGTGCAGAGTCTCTTCTTCCGCCCGCACTACGTAGTACTCGATGAGCCACTCACGCATTTGCAGTTGGGCGGTATCATGCCCCTCTGGTTGTCCGGATTTCCCGTCCATGGTGTTATTACTGCACTACACAGGTATAAAACTCCCGAAAGTGACAGATGATGCAGGAGACCAAACCCTTTATCGGGGGCGATTAACAAATCCATGAGGTTTTTCGGCGTAATGGATTACTCCTCGGATTCCGCCGCATGTTCCTCGGCGGCGGCGGGTTTTCGTTGATTTTTCTTCACCAACGCCGGTATGGCGAGCATGATTGCTGCCAGTGAGGTGGCAACCAGTGCGACTACGGACCATACATCTCCGCCTTCAGTCGGCATCCCTCGCGGTGGAGCTGATGCCGCACCGAGGTTGATACCCTCTGAATCCTCGGCCAAAACGGTCAGGCGGGAATTATCGATTGACATCTCTGAATCGATTGGGAATCGAAAGATGATAGACAGTTCTGTCCTCTCCGGAGATACTTGAAATCCACCAACACTCCACCCATCGTTTGGTTCGCTAAACATTAAGGAGCCATCCGTGGAATTGATGAGCGCCCCCGCCCGCGCGACGTCGTTGTGGAATCTGATTCCATTGTAGTCATCTGGGTTTGCTATCTCAACATCATCCTCAGTAATGAAAAGTGAATAGGTTCCGTTCTCAACCGCGGGAAATGATGCTTCAATCAGAATCGGATAATGGTCAAGCGACTGCTCGACAGACCATAGGTTCCTCGTTGAAATTGTCACCTCTTTCATCTCTTCGCTCGCTTCTGCTAGAAACTGCTTGTGCAGTTGATTAGAACTCACTATTCCCGAACGAGGTTCTGCATTCCCCATCCAATATGTGGGATATTCTATGGTTAAGGGGTCACTTCCCAATTGCCAGACTTGATGTGTGGAGAGCCTGTTGCCGAGGGTGTCGATACCATCGTCAGGATGAAGGGCGATTCTCGAAACCTGTTGCCCTCTCTCCTCTACGAATTGGTCTATGAGTGGGTCTGAGACCGCACAAACTGAACACCAAATCGCTGTCGCCTCGCGGAGGACAACCACCGAGTCAAACATTTCTGGCCCCGATTCCGCACAAATCAAACCTACACACTCATCGGAAGTCTGCATAGATGCACCAACGGTGGATGGCGAAGTGAGTAAGAGCATCAGTGATGTTGCGAGCGCAGCACACACCCGACTAACCTGCATATACTGCGCACGCACTTCCTTTACATAGGCGCAGCGGCGGCGCGTCCACGATGAGCAAGCGCTGGTACTCCGAACATCGGCGCGACCCGTGGCGTCGTAAAGCGAAGTCATCGGGATATCGCGCTAGGTCGGCCTACAAATTGTTGCAGATACAGGAGAAGTTCAACCTGATTCGAGAGGACGATACTGTTCTCGATGTCGGTTGTCACCCGGGAGGGTGGGCTCAAGTCGCAGTTGAACAGGTAGGGCCGAAAGGAAGAGTAATCGGTATTGACCTGAAACCATGTGAACCCATCGAAGGCGCAGAACTTATCGTCGGTGACATCACTGACGAGGCAGTTCAATCAGAGCTTCTCGCCATGTTGGACTGTAAACCCATCAACACGATTGTCTCAGACATTTCTCCTGGTTTGACTGGACAGTATGAGAGGGACCAAGCCATCTCAATAGACTTGGTTTGCCTCGTCATGGACTTTTCCATTCCACTGCTCAACAACGGTGGTGCCTTCGTCACCAAAGTCTTCCAAGGAAGGGGCATAGAGGCGGTTGTCATGGCTGCAAAACAACGGTTTTCAAAGGTTCAGAGGTTCTCACCAGTCGCCAGCAGAAACTCCTCATCCGAGGTTTATCTCGTATGTAAGAACAAACTTGCAAACCCTGAGAGAGGTTCAACCACGGTCAGGGAGGCGGTCGAGAAACAACTGGAGAAGGAGGGGTTCGTCGAGAGCGACGAAGAAGGACTAACTGCTGAAGAAACCAAGAGTGAACGG
Organism: uncultured Candidatus Poseidoniales archaeon; assembly: GCA_964342465.1. Lineage (GTDB taxonomy): Archaea > Thermoplasmatota > Poseidoniia > Poseidoniales > Thalassarchaeaceae > MGIIb-Q1. The sequence continues at coordinate 16,985 of CAYFFQ010000023.1, forward strand.
GTCGGTTTCACCATCCACCGCGCCCGCGAAGGGTGACGCCATCCGGCCGGGCGGGACCCAAGACTCACACGGATTGCCATCCACCGCGCCGGCGAGGTGTGACAATCGCTCCTCTCCTTGAACTAGCACCGACCTCTCAAGTGTCAGTACGGACGGATGATGAACTACCCACTGTGTGAACTGCTGTGACAGCCAGCCGTGCGTCAAGAAGCAGCCCCAACTGCAACAAGAGAATACCGATGAGCGCTCCCCCGAGCACATCGGTGAACCAGTGCACTCCGGCCACCATGCGGGCGAGAGCGGTGATGGATAGCAGCAGCAGCCAGAGGCGGGTTGTGATGTGTGGCTGGCTCAGCCGAGAGGCCCAGTCCGGTGCTGAGCTTGACTCCACCCAACGGCGCAGGAAGATGAACAGCAGTACGCCCCAAAGAACAGTGGCCAGCATGGTGTGTCCCGAAGGCCATGCCAGCGATGTCATGCCAGAGGCGGTTTCAGGCCGGAGGCGTCCGACGAGGGACTTCAATGTCTTAGCGCAGATGGCTGCCAGCAACAGCGATGAGATGAGAGGTAGTAGATGCCTTCCCTGACCGACGCGAGCGAGGATGATGCAACTGACGACCCCCATCAGCAATGCGGTCTCGATATGCCCGGGAGCGGAGAGCACCCAGCGAGCGAACCAAGTCACCCTTGGGGAATCGTGCAGCAGAAAGATGCTGTGCAGAAAATCATCCAGTGGTTGCAGTGGATTGGGTTTGGCCAAAGCCGAAAGAGCGAGTCCGAATGCAAGCAGGAAGGAGAGGGTGGCGAGGCGACCTGACATGAGCCAGTTGGGAATGGCAGCGTCTCTCTCAGTTTCCGCCATATTGGGGGATAGGCGCCGTCCTATTAGCCGAGTGGGTGTGACAGCGGGGGCGCGGTGGCAATTCTCCTCCTTGTACCATCACACCCGCCCTAGTAGGCGAATGGGTCTAGCAATGCAGTTGGTGCGATGTGAGAGAACTCACGAGAATGCGCTCTTCACCGTGTGGTGGTTCACATCAATTAACTCCGACATAGTGAGTGCAACCGAGCCAATGGTAGAGGAATTACCCTATTGGTGAAAAGACGAGGCTTGACAGGTGGGGCCGAGTGACTCGGGTGCATCATCCCTTTCTGCGCCGTATGTTCACTTTCAGCAGAAGGGGCTACGCCCCCCACTTTCACTTTTCATCACCCGTCGCAGATTGTCTACTATAACACAACGCTCTCAGATGGGATATGACAAGCAAAGTCAAACAAAATGAGAATGAATCGGAATTGAAAGCGAAGCGGAGGGCGGCGATATTACGCCATGCCTACGGTACGAGAAGGATGAATAAACCGTCCACAGAGGGGCGCTTGACAGTCAAGGAACTCGGGTTGGGTGCCATCAAGGGGTATGTCGAAGTTCTTGTGCTACGACGCTATCCACGCCGGCAGGTCAATTCTGCCAACTATCGTGGACCTGTTGCAGCAGCGTGTGGCCGAGATGAAACAGGAGTTGTTGGACTTGTTCTCTGGGGAAAACAAGTCGATGAAGTTCGCACCGGCGATGTGATTCGCCTAGACAATGGATGGTGCCGCCGTTCTCACGGTGAACTTGTGGTCAGTTCTGGCCGGACAGGTGAACTTTCCATCGTCAATAATTGATTTGATTCTGACTTTGGACTGGCTCCGATACATCATCAGGTGAAACTAGGCGAATTTGACATGATGCCATCTCCCGATGAATGAGCAATCGTCAAGAACGGCGGCCCTCCGCTTGACAGGGAGGCGAATAGAGGGGAGTGAGATTTCTCGCCAATCCCATCTCGCCATCAGAGCCGGTGTTGAAGATGTGTCCGATGGCAGATGAAATCATCGATGGAAAGGGTGAACTCATTCGCCACCACTTCGGTGAGGAAATCTACACTCGAATACTCAAACAGGGCCTCGCCGGGGAAAAAGACTTCGTCAGTGAGGTGTTTGAAGAGGTGATGACTCATGCGGAAAGAAAAGCACATGGACAATTTTTCACTCATTCAGAATTGGTGGAATACATCATTTCACGCCTTCCCATTCAATCTGATTCTACTATTATCGACCCTGCTTGTGGAGCAGGAGCATTTCTCGCCGCTGCCTCGAGAGTGACGAATGGTCACGCCCGCCTCATTGGGGTTGACATCAATCAGGACGCGCTTGACTTCTGCAGACTCAGCCTCGACTCCCTATCAGAATGCACCGACTTCACACTGCTCTGCTCAGACAGTATCAATCAGTTGAGTCCTTCGGATTTGGTGGATTTGAGTGGTGGTGACTTGGACATTGCCATCGGAAATCCGCCATTCATGAATTTGAAGAGAGGCGTCGATTACGACCCGATGGATTCTATCTATCGCCATGTCGTCAATGGAGTCACCAACTCATGCACTCTCATCATCGCCAAGACTCTCTCGCTTCTGAGGGAGGGGGGTTGGATGGGCTTCGTGCTGCCAAAGAACATTCTGAGAGTGAACTCGTTTAGTTCCCTGCGGAGACATTTGGCACAGAATACGCGGATAATTGAGATCTTTGACCTCGGCCACTACTTCAAAGATGTGAGGGGGGACCAGGTGATTCTGATTCTCCAGAAGGGCCACCTTAACCAAGAGGAGTTGGACTCACACCATGTGACCATCAAAGTTCTAATGCGGGGTGAAAGTTTTGACAGACCTCACACTTACTCCATACCTCAGTCCACACTTCTTGAGTTTGACCACTATCCGATATTCCTCAACCATGACATCCTACCTCTAGCGAAAAAAATGTTGACGGCGGAGTCAATTCTATCGGACCACGCCGACATCTTTCGCGGCCTATCCTATGGCTCCAAGAATGCCTTGGTAGACGATGTCAAACACAGGGGGTGGCACCCACTCTATAGAGGAAAATCCATCAGGCCTTTTGGCATAGCCCATCGTTTGTGGCTCGACCCGGCGTTCACAGAATCCACCCCGAATAGCAAAATCGCTAGATTGGCACATGCAAAGGTAGCGGTCCAGAACATCTGTTCACGCGAGGGAGGGATACGAGCCTCTACTATTGGAAGTGATGAACTGACCCTTGATACCGTCACCAATGTGGTACCGAAGGATGAAGAACACCTCAGATTCATTACCGCCCTTCTCAACTCGAGACTCTCTAATTTCTTCACCATCCTCATTTTGTTCCTCCATTCCAATTTCACAATGCACACAGACCGGATGTATATCGGAAGAATCCCGTTTGTTGAGCCGACTGCATCGCATTTTGATGAAGTCAACCGTCTAGTCTCAGAAATTGAAAAAACGGCCCCGAACTCCGCGGAATACAGTGTGTTATACGAATGCATCCAACGGACCATCTATGATGTGTATCAAGTTGCACAACAAGATGTTCAAACAATTGAAAAGAGTCTGAAACTAGTGATGAGTGTGAAGTCCTATGGCTGAAAAAATGAACAACCTTTCTGGAAAAGAGTGGTTGGAACACTCATTCTCAATATGGCGAGACATTCGGAAAAGCCAAGACGAACTTAGGTTGGGTCATCCAGCGATTTTTCCATCTATGTTGGCGAAAAGAGTGATTGAAATCTACACCAAAGACAACGAAGAAGTCATTCTCGACCCTTTCGCTGGTACCGGCTCCACACTGGTTGCAGCCGTTGACTGTGGTCGGCGAGCCGTAGGAATCGAATTGAATCCAGATTTCTCAGAAATCGCAGAATCGCGAATCGCCGCCTCGCAGACCGAATTGAATCCCGACTTATCCGAAATTGCCGATTCACGAACCAAGGAATCCCGAACAGACAATGAAGGAAAACACCCTTCCCCCGATAATGATAAACGAGTGAAGGTCATCACCGGCGATTCAAGAGAGGTTCTGCGACAAATCGCTGATGAAAGCGTTGATTTGTGTATCAATTCCCCACCATACTGGGATATTCTCAATCAGAGAAGGAGCGTCGATGCCCGCGACATCAGCGGCTACAGTGATGAGAAGACCGACCTCGGCAACATATCTGACTACGACGACTTTCTATCACAGTTGAAACAGGTCTACTGCGAGGTTTTTCGAACCCTAAAACCGAACAAAAGGTGTGTCTGCGTAGTCATGGACATTCGTAAGAAATCGCAATTCTACCCCCTCCATCTCGACCTCTCGCACATCATGCAGGAAATCGGCTTTGAGGTCGAGGAATTCATCATCTGGGATAGGCAACATGAATACAACAACATGAAACCTCTCGGTTATCCTTGGGTGTTCAGGGTCAACAAAGTACACGAATTCATCTGTATTTTTCACAAAAGAGAGTGAGCCATTCCCGCGGCCGAGTAAAGTTGGAGTGGCGGCCTACCGTCTGGGTGCGGCCTGTGCGCCAGCCGCCTGACTGAGTGTAGTTGGTGTGTAGGTAAGCCGTCGGGGTGCGGCCTGTGCGCCAGCCGCGCGGCCGAGTATAGTTGGTGCGTAGGTCAGCCGTCGGGGTGCGGCCTGTGCGCCAGCCGCCTGAGTGAGTATAGTTGGTGTCTAGGTGAGTCACCGCCCGACCGAATCGAGAAGATGAGCCTGAAAAGTGGCTAGGGAGACCACCTCGGGTGAGTTTCTCTTGAAGACCGTGTAAAGTTCATCAGAACCGCGGATTGTCTTGGTTTCCACCTCGTATCGCTTCCCTCTCTCTGGGCGAATCACGACAATGTGTTCTTTGGGTAGGTGATAGACGAGCATTATCCACACCTCTATCTCCGGATGTTTCTGAGCATACCTCAACTTGTCCGGTCTGACCCAATAGTCAATACCCCGCCTATATTCCGTGCCGGTCACCTCCACCTTCATCAGTAATTCCTGGTTGATGTGGACATCGATATCAGGACTACCGGATTCTTCCGGATGTTCTTCAATGAGTTCGTCAGAACCAGCTCCGAACCCGACAATTTCTGTTCTCAATTGCGGAGATACCATTTCAATCACTTGTTGGGCGCGTTCTAATCGCACCTGCTCTCGCTTCCACGATTGCGGCCCGTATTGCCTCTTCCAATGAAAGGATTCCATCGCCTTCAATTCCTCACAGGTGACCTCGCGGCCGACCTCCAAACCGAGAGCGGGAAAGGTGCGCCCTCTGATACTTGTGCAAAACTCCCCATCTATGAAGACCCAATAGCGGTCTCTATCCTCCTTGAAGTTGATTTGGGTTATTTTAGGAATCTCTTCAACCCCCCATCTCCGACTTGCAGTCTTCATCGCTGATACAGACATCTCTCTTCATAAGCAGTTCGCCCCAATTTTCTCCGGTTGTATTTAGCCAATACAACTACCTGCCCTATCCCTGCTCTTCTGAATCAGAGTTTGTTCCAGTCATGGGTTGATTGGATGGCAGGAAAAACGAAGGGTAATCGGAGATATCCTTTCAACTTAGAGTAAGTTGTTTGAGAGTCGAATTCATGAAATTCATATTCGACGCCATATCCATGGAATAATTATTCCAAACTTCCCTACTAAATTGGAAGTTCAAATCATAGATTGAGAATTATTTCCTACATGTATTCTTTTCTTTGTCATCTCCCAATTTAGTATTTGCGCCAATTTCCATGTGAATATCGGTTTTCTGGTTTTGGATTAAACAGATAATTCCAATATTTGTCAATAATTTTTTCTCTTTCAGGAAACATGTAGTTCAACTCTAGTAAATGTGAGAGAATAAACAAAAGTCATGCATGGACCGTTTTCGACATGCAGCTTCATTGTGCGGACTTAATTTGTCTTGAAACCAAGTGCAAAGCCCCCTTCTTCTTTTCGCAGCACCATTTCTACAAATATTCTTACTTGTATAGAATCCATAGCAATTGCATTAACTAGATATATTTTCAGGCATAGACTCTAATATTGACGAGTATACAACGGGTATTTTGGCGAAAAATTGAGGGGGGTAGAAATCTGACAAATTTACAGAGAAAAGATTATAGTTTAATGATACTTCAAACAGAAATGATGTCTGAAGATAATATCATTGAACACAATTTTAAAGCGGCCCCTCTGAGGAATATTTGGTTATCTCTTATTCCCAAACTAGAAAGAAACCGATTGTATGAGAATGCGGGTGCAGAGTTACCAAACAATTTGGTTTCAACAAGTATTTTTGCCCTCGACTTCTGGACAACTTTGACTAAAAATGAACGCTCAGTTCCCACCAAAGATGGCAAAATTGAAATATTACCAGAAAGAGCTTGGTTCGGAATTAGAAGCCTGTTGAAAGGTGGATTATTAGGTGATGAAAAATCTATTTTCCAACGTGGTGATTGTGCCCAATTGGAACAAGCCAAAAACAATGATCATCAAATTCCAAGAAAATGGACTAGCAACTATTTCTCAGATGAAGAACTTATTTTACTTCTCTCAATACACGAATTGTATGAAAAGTGGAAAAAAAGAAAAAATATGTATGACGATTTAGATATTGTGAAAACTGCTCTAAAGTATTGGGATGGTACAACCGCAAGAAATAGACAGAAAATATTACCTGATATTGAAGAGAACGCACAGAAGGTTGGTATGTCCCTAGATGATGTAATTCAACAAGGTATGAGTTTTGGAAATGAACGATTCCAATTCAAAACAGCATTTAGGAAAACGTATAAAAATTCAACAAATGAACAGCAAAAACGAGTATTGACGTGGTTAAAGAAATGGGAAAAACAAGTACACAAGTCTACAAGAGTAGGCTCTTCAAAACAGGGATACACTGTTTGGAAACAGAGGCTTTCTCACAAAGGTTCAGAAGGTGGTGGAAGAATTTTCTTTTCTGTACACGAAGACCCTCTTATGAATAAGGGTAAAGTTCATTTGCAAATTTATGATTTTACATTTGTTCATGATTATCAGGACAAAATAATACAAAAGACATTAGATTTAGAACCGGAACCAAATTCTGAGAATTGGAACGAGATGAATTTACAAATTGATAAAGGGCCGGCGAGATCCACGCCAGGGTCAGGGCCTACGAAGCCACTACCTGGCCCCATTACAATAGAGGCCTTGGAACATTTGGATGATTCTAGTAATATCTCGTTAGATATAGAACAAAAAAGAGCGATTGCTCGTTCACAACCATTGCTGATTGATGGGCTCGCTGGTACCGGGAAAACTGCTGTTTTATCAAAAAGAGGTGCATTCAGAGCAGGATATGAACAAAATGATGATCTTGAAATACTAGTTTCATCCTCAAAAGCCCATGTTTCAAAACGATTAATTCATGATATCGAAACTACGATTGACGATACAGAATGGAAGGGAATAAATAAAAAACGAAAGTTTAATTTTACTATAAATGGATTTGAAAGAAATACGGGTTCTAGTTGTCGTGAAGTCAATTTAACGAATTTTTCAAAGTCAATTCCTCAATCGGGATTCGATGAAATAATACTTGATGAGTGCCAAGATTTAACTCATCTTGAGTTTAAATTACTGAGTCGACTCTGTATAGGTCACGATCCAAGGCGTCTGACAATTGCTGGGGATCCACTTCAGACCCTAAACCCAACTGGTTTTGATTGGGGTAGAATTTCTGCAATGTTTATTGATGCGGGAGTTGACAAGGAAAAAGTTGACACCACCGAATTTCATCGAAACTATAGGTCTCAAAAGCACATCGTTAAACTTGCAAATGCTATACAAAACCATAGAGCCAATTTATTTCCTATGGAGAAACATACCGTTATGATACCAGATAGGGACGCAGAACGTTTACCAAATTTATTGCAAATCGATACCGAAGACGGCAATAATGCTTTGGAGCGCGTTATTTTGAACGCTGAAGCAAACGAAATTGCAATTATATGCTGGGCACCTGATGATGCTTCTGTGAAAAGATTGCTCGCAGGAGATGATTCGGATGATCTGTTATCTAAAATTTGGCAAAAGATTGAAAACAAAGATGAGGATGAACATTTTAGGACAAAAATCGGAATTCATTCATCATCTTCTATTAAAGGTGCAGAACATAAGAATGTTTTGCTGTACAAGTTTGCATCAAATCCCGAAGCACATAAACTCTTACAGTCTCTTCAAACAGGGATTGGGCAACTAAAACCTGCTGAGGCTGGTCAAAAGATTACAATTTCATTCGCTTACAGCATGCTATATGTTGCAATTACAAGGGCGCTGGACAATATTTACTTTGTTGAAGATAAGTTAGGCTATGAATTCTGGAAGAAGTTGAAAATTTCAGAAGATGGTGATGCGAATGAAAATTTCCTAAAACCTCTAGAATCATCACACGCTACTAGATTCTTAAATGATTTGGGAGAGGTAAATGAAAAGGTGCGGTACAAAACATTCAGAGATCGGATACATTATTGGGAAACTGAAGGGGATATTACAAGTTTACAGACTGCAATTCGTTTAGGTGACGATTTGATGAAGTTAGGAGATCAAAGGGTCAATAAAAAGGACGTGTCGAAACTCAGGGGTGAATTATGTCTCAGAGAGTCAAAAGAAACGACTGATAGGGATATAGTCAGGGACAAATTATTGAAGGCTATTGCTTTATTCGAAGAAGCCGGAGAAGTTCATCGCGTCGCGCCAACTAAGTTTGAGAATGAAGATTGGGGGGGTTGTCTGACTACTGTTTCAAATTCAACAGACAGATTTCTCCAATTTATATCGTATTATTGTCGGATGAAAATTGGAGACTTGGAGTCCGATTTTGAGGGGCAAGGTGATTCATCTCAGACAATTGTTGAGCATTTGAAAGTTGGCCTGCCTGAAAACAATCCCGAGCATTGGACAAGTATAGACTTGGAAAGACCATATAACGAACTAAAAAAGAAAGTATACAATTATTTATCAGATAATAAACAATACGAAATCCTATATCATGAAATCGACTTCTTTGGAGTTGTTAATGTTTTCATGGCATTACCTATTACTACAGAGCATGACAAACTTATCAAACTGTTTGAAAGGCAAGATTATGCATATGAGTTTAACAAAAATCTCACCGGAGAGATATCTGACAAGTATACTCGTTGCCTTGTAAAAGACATGGAAAATGAGCAAGATTATGAAGAGAGAATTAACTGGTTATTATCCAGGGCAAAAAGGCAAGGTCTTGATGAATCTACTAAATCAAAGATATTGAAACTTTGTACCGAGGTAAGAATAGAGTTACTTGAAAAATCTGAGAAGGTTTCTTCTCCTGCGAAAAATGTCTTCGATGGTAAAAGAAGTTTGCATCGAGGATTAAAAAAGCCTCTACACCGAAAAACAACAGTAACCATCCAACTAAACGGATTCCATCACCTTTATCAGATAAAGTTGCTGATTGATGAGATAGAATTCGTTCAGAAATTTGGTAGAAGGCCTTTAAAACTAATTCAAGCAATTGAAGATATTGATGAGGAGGATATCACTTCTGCGATGAAGTTTCTCTACGATAGTAGAGTGGTAAACAAAAAGTCATCTGGTTCTATTATATGTGAACATCTTGATTGGATCGATGATGAAACAATAGATCGATTGGTGAAATCCTTATTTGAAGAAAGAACTGAGTTGGTTGATCATTTGCTATTCTCTCAATTTCTTCAATATTCAAATGTTATGGATAAATCAGTCTTACCATTGTATGAAAATATCTTAAAATTATTGATGGGGGATCTACAACCAAAATCGTCAGAAATTTCAGATACAGACCTGTACGAAATAAAAAAGATATTCAAAGATATCTGTGAGCATATCTCCTCAAAGGGTAGTGGTGCTATGGCAACCGAGATGTCTTATATCTCAGAGTACATCAATATGGCTGCATCTGATGACACTCGAATAAATATTGATCCTGAGACCATGAGGCAACTACAAGAATCCAAGATACCATTTGACAACCAAACTACAAGTGTACTTCATATTCTGAGTTTCGAAAATGACAATAAAATTCTCATTAAAGAAAATATTTCAGAGGGTATTCAATCACAGTCTATAAGTAAAATAGAACAATATATCGAATTGTTAAATCAGTCAAAACTAGAAGTACATCAGAACAAATCTGAAATGATCCAAAAACTTATTCCAATTAATCCCGATGAAATCATATCTGAATTGAAACAAAGTGAAACACTTATCGAATTCTACTCAAAATTGAATAAAGTCATTGAGAATGGTGACGGAACTACTGAAGAAATCATACGACTTCGATTATTCATTGATGTATTCAATAATGTGGAAGGTAATCTAGATGATTTAGAGAGTGAATTAGGATATTCATCATGGAAAATCCTTTGCAAAAATGAAAAGCGGGATACCTATGACATGCTCAATGAACTTTACAGTCAGATAAATAATTCTGTGAATCTACTCACCGTTTGCACTCCAATATTGCCCCTTACTTGTTTAGTAAAAAAATTCAGAGCGGGTGATGACAATTTAGATAAAACCTATGCAACTAATTTCATTAATGATGGAATAGATAACTGGGTTAAGAAGAGATCTGGTATGATTCTATCGCGATATCGGGTGGGAAGCGGCAGAGCAAAGAAGGCTATGACTATGAGTGAAAAAGAACGTTCTCAATTAAGAAAATTGGGAGATATCGAAGGGTCAAAATTTCAAAAAATGTTCATAGATAATATGGTCACCTACTTGGTTATTTTACTAAACGAATGTAATACAAATCAGATAAACAATATTCTGTCAGAATTAAGCATTCCGAAGACAGGAAATAAGTCTGAAAAAATCAAAAAAGTCCTAGAGGATTGTGGATATGGTGGGTTGAATGAAATATTAGAAAAAATAATTTCATTATAATAATTTATAATCACCTAACGGATTATCATGGAATATCACAACGACCAGTCATTCTCGGGCTCTAGAAGGATTTCACACCGTCTCTTTAGGTTGATATTCATAACCAAATTAACAATTCATTAAAATCTCAATAGTTAAATCAAACCCTTTTGACATTTATCGATGAATCTGAAGATTTCATTCCCAAGGCTACTCGTTGGCGAAACAGCGGAGTGCAGTTTTCCTTTGGTGATAGTTCTCTGTACTCTCATGTGTGACGTGAGAATGGAAGGGTCCGTGGCAAAC
>CAYFFQ010000024.1:0-15838 GCA_964342465.1 uncultured Candidatus Poseidoniales archaeon
TTCGAAAGGGGGGCCCGCCCCCTTCGTTCGAAAGGGAGGTACGCCCCTTCGTTCTCCACCTTCGGGTGGGGTCCGCCCCCTTCGGGTGGTGACCACCGGCGAACAGGTTCACACAGTGGTTGAACGATGCACTGCGAACCACTCTCCTGATAAATACTCGCACACTCGCACGAAAGAAGTAATAAGAGCACCCAAAGTCGGTAGGACTTGTATGTTGAGCCATACCCTTGAATTGAATGTGAATAGAGCGCGAGTCAGAGCAATCGCCCTCGTCGGTCTCATGGTTCTGTCAACCTCCCTGGCAGCCATGACGGCAACGGCGAGCAACTCGAAGCAGTATCCGGTGACCAGAAATCCTCTGGACCTCGCTACTGGCGACTTCGACTGCGATGGCGACGATGATATCGTGACAGCGAGCGAGATGGGCAATTTCATGTCCATCCTGTGGAATGATGCTGGAACCTATCAGGAACGTTCCGACATCTGGGTGTCTAACAACAACTCCCGCCGAGCAGGATTCACCGACATCGCCGATGTCGGTCTCGTCGAGAGTGGAGACATCGATAATGATGGAAACGATGACATCGTTTTCTATCAGGGCAACATCCAGGTCTACGGTTCCACCGAAATAATCCGAGGAAACATCACTGTCCTGCTCAACGCTGACTGTGCCGGTGGATTTACCGAGGATGCGGTCTACACGATGGGTGACATCGTCTGGGAGATGCAAGTGGGGGATGTGAACGGCGACGGAGCCGACGACATCGTCGCTCTTGAACTCAACGACCTCGCCTCAGGCACTCAGCAACTGCGAACATTCCTCGGCGGTGCCAACCGGAACCAGCAGACTAGCCACAAGACAACGGTGCTTGACAACCTCGCCAACAAGGTGTATGCAGACCTCAGATTGGGTAATCTTGGAGAGGCGGTGGTCGGTGGGCCGATTGGGAATGATTGCGACGACTTGGATGCTTTCATGCACTTCTGGCCCGGTTTCAATGCTGCGACCGGATTCTCAGACGGAGATTGGGACAATGTCTCCATCGTTCAGTTCGAATGTACGCTCGACACATTCGCAGCGTGGAACGACCCCAACAAGCAGACTACGATCAAGTTGGATTCCGAGTACGGAGTCTTTGACATCGCTGACAATGATGGTGACGGCAAGATAGACACGATGGCCATCACCTCGGTGACGGACATCGTAATCAGCGAGTGTGCTTCCGCCCCATGTACCTCTCAGGCCACATGGCCCAAGAAATCGGTGACTCCATCGATTGGCTCCTTCATCCCAGCATCAGTGGAACTTCAGGATGTCAATCAGGACGGTGTGGTGGACCTCGTCGTTCCCACAACCTCCACCATCACCAATCTGCAGGGTGCAAGCGGCAACACCGTGACCTCCTATTCAATCGACAATCTCGAGGAGTTGAACACCGTTCAGATTCTCCTTGCTGACGGCAGTGGTGGCTACCACCAGCCACAATCAATGCCGGTCGGCCGTCGCCCGACGATGGTCCTCGTCGGCCAGTTTGCCGGTGGTCCGACCAGCGCACTCGACCTTGCAATCGGCAACCGTGACTACACCTTCCGCTACTCCAATGGCGCTCTTCACATTGACAGTAAGGGGTGTGCCTTCGACCCGCTGAACCCACAGTTGAACGGTTTCGGCTGTGGCAATTTGGACGCAATATCCGTCGTTCAGTTGGACAATGAGGATGTCGGGATTTCAGGAATGTCGGTATCACCGGCGAGTTTCAATCCCGACACCGGCCGGATGACGGTTGGCGAGGGAACACGGGAAGTGAATGTCACAGTCCAGAACACTGGGCTGGATTCAATCACCGGCAATGTCGATGTGGATGTCTCAGTAAAGGAGATAGTTGGAGGGACTGACACCATCGTCTATTCCAATGACTATGAGAATCCGGCGACGGTGAACTGTGGAACAGGTTGCACTTGGGTCGCCAACGATTACGATGGCGAGGCCTTCTACTGGCACGAGGAGATTTCCTCGAACCACTCTGCCGCACCCGACGGCTGGGAGGCTGATGTGAATCCGACCGATTACATGTGGGCTGGTACATGGTATCCCAATGCCAGTGCTGGAAACCAGTTGGAGAGTGGATATCTCTCCAATCAGGATGAGGCACTCATCATGAGAAATGTTGACCTGACTGGCGCCGACGCGGCTGAACTCGAACTCGACCTCTTCTGTTCGGCTGGCTACTCTGTGGTCCACTATGTGAATTCGCAGGGCGCCATCTCTGGAATGGTCATTTACGATGACTCATGCAACATCGATGTCTACACCGACGATGATGGCTGGGTGCCTATCGTCTACCGCGGTGGTTATGACCTCGTCAGAATCAATGAATACTACCGCAACGGCGGGTCAATCGAGTACACCAGCAGCATCTACCATTTCACCGGAACGAACTACAGTTGGCTCGACATGAAGGGGAACAACTCTCTTGACCTGACCCCGTGGGCAGGTGAGACGGTCGACATCCGCTTCCGCTTCCGCACTGGTTACGACGGCAGCGTAGGCCGCGACAACACCACAAGAAACACCCAATGGGACGGCATGGCCTTTGACAACCTGACCATCAAGAAGACCGTCACTCAGTACGGACAGGTGCAACCGGTTTCCCAGACTCTCTCGCTGAACAATTTCGCCCCCGGCGACGAGCAGACCATCACTCTCAACGCCTACTTCACCAATGACACCGAATACATGATTGAAGGGGCCCTTTCGAATCCCACCGGATTCATCAATGAGGATGCTGGTAACGATGACACCCGCTGGAAGTTGAATGTCCTCAACCTCTACGACCCAGCGGTCAAGGAGATTACCTCCTTTGAGCCAGGTCAACTATATCCTTCTGGCGACATGCCGATTGATGTCATCGTCGAGAACGCTGGAAATACGATAATGGACTTCGATGTCGAGGCTACCATTTACACAGCACAGCCGAATCCCAAATTCTCCAACCCGTGCAAGAATGTTGAGGACTTTGAGCCGAGCGCCTGTGCCTACATGTTCGGAGACGACAGTGACGGCAAGGGTGGAATCATTGACGATTCCGCGGCGACAGTACAGAACGCGATTGTTCCGGGTAACCGGCCGATGTTCGGAAGCAACGCCTACTGGTTCGGTGGCCCTGATGCCGGCTACGAAGATGGATGGAACGAGTCGATGACTCTCCAGACCATCGACCTACGCAACATGGGTGGCGACTTCGCATACCTCACCTTCGACTACTTTGCTGAGTCGGACTATTTGACCGACCAAGATGGAAACATTGTGGGTGTTAATGAGTATGGTGTGCTAGAGATCAGTTGGAGGAAGGGTTCCCAGACTTACGAGGGAGTTGTCTATGGTTCATGGAACGACTACAACGAGAACGGAATACTCGGTGGCCCCAACCAGACCTGTGAGGATATTGATGAGGACAACATCTACGACGAAGTTGAATACATGGGTGACCATACTGACGAAGGTAACTACTTCGTCTGGTTCGACAGTGAGGGCATAGTCAAGGGAGTGACCTTGGACCTTACCCACATCGTCATTCAGAATCGTACCGGCGCTTCAACTCAGTGGAGAACCGAATGTACCTCGATGGCGGGGGCAGAGGTGGACCTTACCTTCCGCTTCCTATCCAACAATGACCAGATAAACGGCAGTTCTGGCTTCGCCGGATTTGCGATGGACAACATCACGGTACAGGAATACACCTTCACTCCGGTGACGGGAGGTGTCTACACCACCACCGTGAACGGAATCGATGCTCGCGAGGAGCGCAATGTCTCAGTTGCAAGCCACGCCTTCGAGCAGGGAATCTACCGAATCGATGTGATGAGTGTCTATGACAATGTGACGGCAGGGAACAACTGGACCGATGTCAAGGAAGTGGCTGTGGGCAACAATCTCTCAAGAGTCATCTTTGAGGTCGCTTCAGTGGATGTCACTCTCTATCGACCGGATGTTCTTGATTGTGTTGAGGATGTTGACTACGACTGTGTCTATCCGATTGACCAAGCGCTGACACATCAGTTCACAGTGCCACTCTCCAACGGTGTGCTCGCTGGTGACTACAACATCTATCTCGACATCGTCGACTCATCGGGAGCAACCGTCTCCTCGTCAACTTCCACCAACAGTCCAATCACCTTGGAATCGCATGAGAACAGTAATGCGACATTCCAGCCATACACCGGCTGGCAGGATGGTGAGACCTACGACCTGCGCTTTTACGCCAAGTTGACCGATGGAACATCTTCGGGCAACCAGAGAAACTTCACAATCACCTTCGCTGACCGAGTTGATGTCGCTATTCTCTCCAACCCGACTGACCAGAACCGGCTTCAAAGCGTCAAGCAGGACCTGTTGGCCATGGGAATGACCTACACCCAGTTCCGACAGACCAATTGGGATGAGTACCTCACTAGTGGGTGGCTCGCTCACTACGACAAGGTTCTGCTACCTTGGCAGACCAATTTCAATGTCATCTCCGGAAACTACTATGGAAGACTGGGCGAGACAGCAACCGAGACCACACTACAGAACTACATGATGGCCGGTGGGACCATTGAGATTCACCTCGGCCCCTACGCACAGGGGTTGGATGACAACCTGCTCTACAACATGGACATTCTGAACCGCGACACCGCAGGCAACCAAATCACCCACAACGACCTCAATGTAGCAGACCCATACCATCCACTTCTCGCTGACATCAGCGACACCGCATGGCTGACGATGAACAATGGCAACTATGTGGCCAACGCGGCACTATCAACCGAAAATGCAGGTTCGAACAAATTGCCGACGCCATGCAGTGGCCTCATCAACTCACAACAGGGAACCTTCCACAGTCTGCTCAACCACGAGTCGGATTCATCGATGCACCTGCTCGCCACTTGCGGTATCGGCAGTGGTGGCCTCATTGTCACCACCATAGATGTGGAGAATCCGAGCGTGTCGGAAGCTTACGGGAGCACCTCGGTGCCGATTCGCAGCAACCTGCTCGGATTCATGGTCACACCATACCCGTCAGGGTTTGGAATCGCCGGCAACGGCTGGGACCTGACCATCAACAATGCATCTCCGTCCGAAGCCGACCCACTCGGAGAGTATTCAACCGTCAGATACCTGAAGTCCAACGCTCAGGTGACCCTCGGATTCACATCTGAAGTCGGAGGATTGGATGCGGATTGGGAAATCCGCGGCGCAACCGACTGGAACCGTAACCAGTTCCCACCGAATGTCGACTACGCCCACCGCTCCGATGACAGCCACGATGTGACATTCTGCCTGATTGACACCAACCCGCAGGGTACAGGTTGTATTCAGGATGCAACATGGGATGTGACTCTCTATCTGCACGATGCCGAAGGGCACACCCGAATCACCCACATAACCATCCAGACCAACGATATTCTCGCTGACGAGCACGACCCCGTCGCCAATGTGACAGTGCAAGAACACGCCCTCTACCCAGAGAGTCTCGAGGACCACGGTACCAAGAGTTCGGGTGGAACAGACTGGCCCGTCTATCTGGTCAAGTTGTCCGCGAGTGGTGATGTGAAGGTCAAGTTTGATGCCTGTGGCTCATACGACCCCGATGCCATGGATGGCGACAGCGGAATAACCAACTACATCTGGAAGGTCTATCAGGACTACCCGTGGAACAACCCGTCCAATGACTTCGATGGACACACCTTCGAGAGGACCGCGGCGATGGGCTGCGATTGGACCTACACCTTCCGAAACCAGACCGCTGACCCGTCCGGCTTCGCTGAGAATCCGATACGAATCGAGTTGGAAGTAGAGGACCGAGCAGGGCGCGATTCGGAGAAGGTGAAACTCTACTTCGTGGTGGTTCCAGAGGATTGGGGAGATGATGCGCCGGTGTGGGAGATTCAGACCCCACTCGACGGCTCCACGCAGTCAGGCGACCATGTCTGGGTCAATGGCACAGTCATTTCTGGAAGCGAGGATGGAGATGTCGCAATCGAGGCTGCTCTCGACTCATCGGTACTGAACGAGACCATTGATGAGAAGGTCAAGCAACTTCGTGACGGCAAGTTTGCTGATGTGCGAAACCTCGGTGACGGCGCTGGATTCAGCCTGAAACTGAAGATTGAAGACCTCTACGATGAGAACGGTTCAACCCAGACTATCTACCTGAAGATTGTTGAAGGAGACGGTCAGACCTGGACTCTATATCAACAAATCGACATCAACCTGCCTCCCCAAGAGAGCAATGTCGACCCGTGCGAGGCTGACCCGACTGCGGACGGCTGTGACGGCGCTGCGGGAACCAGCGGCCAAGGTGAGGGTGGCATGGGCGCCCTCATCTACGCTGGAATCGGTGCCATCGTTCTGCTTGTCATCGTCATAGCGACTCTGCTGGTGCTGCGCATGCGCGGCGGTGCCGAGGATGTCACCGGCTTCACCGGAGTCGAAGAGATGGACCCGATGGAGGCATATGTGCAGCAACTGATAGCTCAGGGCTATCCAGAGGACACCGCGAGGGCGTATGCCCAACAGTATGCCGGACACTTCCAGCAATAGCGAGGTAGGTAGACTCCACATTCGCGGGCAATTGCCTATCTGCTCTGCCGAAGAAACCAACACACAGCGATAGCGAGGTCGGTAGACCATCTCTTCGGGCAGCCCTATCGTTGCCGCAGGGAGTGCTATCCTGCCTTCCCACCATTGGTTCAGAACTCGAGTATTACCTTCGTAGGGTAAGACATGATGTTTCTGATTGTCAGATGAACTCGCTCTTCATCTTCGCAGGCTATCGCCTGATTCAGGCAGATACCTCTCGTGAGAAGGTCATGTGCCGTGTGAGTAATCTTCGTGGTATTCCTGTTGTTCGGCGGTGAGGGTGTCAATAGAGCGACCCTCGGCAGCGAGTTTGAGGGCCGCAAGTTCGCTGTCCTGTTCCAATGTGATGTCATAGACCGAATTTTCGTATGATGAACCCTCCCGAGCAAGGCGTACGAGTGAGAGAAACTGGTTTGCGAATGACATGTCCATCACCTCAGAAGGGTGGCCTTCGGCGGCAGCGAGATTGACCAGACGGCCCTTCGCCAGCAGGTGGATTCTGCGGCCGTCACTCATCGTGTATTCCTCATTGTCGGTGCGAATGAGGCGCACCGACTCTGCTCCATCTTCGAGTTCCTCGATATTGATTTCACAGTCATAGTGACCGGTGTTGCAGACGATTGCACCATCCTTCATCACATCGAAGTGGCGGCCTACAATCACATCGACCATCCCAGTAGCGGTGCAGAAGATGTCACCGACCTTGGCGGCATCGTCCATCTTCATCACTTGGAACCCATCCATGTGAGCCTTCAGTGCGGCGAGAGGGTCTATTTCCGTGACCACGACATTTGAGCCCATTCCGCGGGCGCGCATCGCAAGCCCCTTTCCACAGTGACCGTAACCAGCGACGACGAATGTTTTGCCTGCGAGAAGAACAGAAGTGGCCCTGAGAATGCCGTCAAGAGTCGATTGGCCAGTACCGTGGACATTGTCAAAATCCCACTTCGTGATGGCGTCATTCACTGCGATCACCGGATACTCAAGTTTCCCTGCTTCGCCCATCGCCCTCAACCTGTGAACACCTGTGGTCGTCTCTTCTGTGCCTCCAATCACCTTGTCCATCGCATCTTTGCGGGAGTCATGCACCCTGAAAATCAGGTCTGCCCCATCGTCGAGTGTCAAGGTCGGCTCAGCGTCGATGGTCTGGTCAATACACCAGTAAAAGTCGTCAACAGATTGGCCATGCCACGCATATATTCCATAACCCTCCCGAGCCAGCCAAGCAGCGACATCATCCTGAGTTGAAAGAGGGTTGCACCCCGACCAAGAGACATTGGCGCCGGCTGCTGCGATTGTTTCAATCAGAACCGCCGTCTCCTTGGTGACGTGAAGGCAGCCGGCGACAGTCATGCCTCTGAGTGGCTTCTCGTCCTCTGCCTTCTCACGCAGTAGTGCGAGGACAGGCATTCGGCTGCGAGCCCAATCCACTCGCCTCGCTCCTTCATCAGCGAGGCCGATGTCTGCGACCTTGTAGTGCTCCGTCTCATCCATTGATGAGTGGGACGAAGGGTCGGTTCAAAAGGTGATAGGGCGCACCCGTTTCACTTTCATCGGCCTGAGTGGATTCCCTTAAGTCGAGGCGAGGTGAGTCCGTTCTGTCTACCTTAGGGGGCCAGAATCAAATGTCTGCAAACTGACGAAAATACCATTTCATGGAGTCAGGAACAAATACGCTGTAACCAATTCCACCGTTTGTGGTTGCCGTTTTTTTATTCTTGTTCACATCCTAACTCATCAAGGTGGGATTCAAATCCACCATCCTCATTAGCGAGCACAATCCTATGGTCCGTGAGATTGAATGCACACAATAATCCAGGTTCCCACGCATAGATGGATGTGTCAATAGCCAACCACGCAGGCATCCCATTCTCCAGTAATATGTCACTTGCACACGGTTCTCCAATTTCACCACTGATAATTTTGGTCGGTGTGTGTCCGAAAACTACCGTCCTCTCAAAGTCAAAAGGTTCTGGATTTTCGTAGAACTTATTTCTGACCCAACACATGTCATCCACAGATTGTTGTTCATCTGATAAGAGTGGATTGTATCCAGCATGGACTAACCTCCAGTCATCAAGAACACACTCCAATGGCAGCCGAGCCATCCATACTAGGTCACCACCTAAATCTCGGAACCTCGATTCATCAGTTGGTGGCTCGTCAAAGAATCGTCCAGTAAATCCGTAAGATTCCACCGTTGTATCCCCCCCGATGTAGAGCCATCCGGGTGTGGGGAAAACTTTCAAAGTCTTGTGCAGACTCATCGCGGCGATGTGTTCGTGGTTTCCCATTAACGAGTAGAACCGTGGGTCTTCACGAATAATTCCAACCACTTTGGCAGATTCACCTCCTCTATCAATCATGTCACCTAGGGTGACTAATCTGTCATCTTCACCGAGTTGAAGATTTTCCAAGAGTACTTCAAACGCCTCTGCATGGCCATGAATATCACCGACGACCCAAACATTAGAACCTCTCTCGATTGTATCTTGTAGGTCTCTCTCCATGTCTTTGTCTCGTCTTCGCAACAAGGCCTCTGAAAACTCATTTTTTATTCTCATTTTAACATAATTCATTTGTCCATGAGGATATATAAAGGAAGCATTTGTTGTTTATTATCAAGCCTGATGTAACCCCGTTCGGTAATTATTGTGGTGGTTTTGGGCGGTACATGGAAGCATTGTTGCGCCTATGGATTATTGCAGCGGAGATGAGTAGAAACACCAACGCCGCCATCGTGGTGGCTGGCAGCGGGTCGGACTGAACGGTAGCAATAATTCTCTCATCCGAGCCATCCAAACAGTCTTTCTTTCCATCGTCGACGAGGGATGGTCCGATGTATTCGCCATCATCGCATTCGAATTTCTGGGAATCCACCTCTTCTTTGGTGCAACCTGACTCATTGACATCTTCTGACGAAATCGGCGAATCCGGACAGATGTCTCTGCGGTTGAGAATACCATCCGCATCATCATCCAACTCGCCCTCAGCGCAACCTCTCTCATCCACCACCGCGCCGAGCGGTGTGTTGAGACACGCATCAGCCGTAAGAGTCACACCATCTCCATCGAAGTCGTCGCTGGCGATGGCTTCGTAGATGGCTTTGCCGAGGATCTCATGTGTGGCCGCCGTCGGGTGAACCGAGTCGAAGAACAGATGGCCGTCGGACAATGGCACTGAATCGGGGCTCTCAATGCACATCTCACCCTCAAATTCACATAACGCATCGGAAATCTCGGTGATGTGGTAGTATTCTGGATTGCTGGTCACATCATCGAACAACTTTGAGATGTTGACAAACTGCACGACGGCATCCAAGCGGGCATTGGCGGCGATTACATCATGTTCGAGTTGCGAGTTGTAGAGGGCGGTTCTGGCGCGAGTCTCTGCTGCCTCCTCCTCACTCAATCCATTGTAGTAGGGAGTGACATCCATGTCCGGCAAGTTTGAGACGACGATGTGGGTGGCGCCCGCCTCAGCCAGTGTCTCGACATGGCCGATGATGAGGTCGACGACACTCTGTGGCACGGTCGCACCATGAAGGAAGTTGTTACCGCCTATCCAGATTGCGAAGAGGTCGTCATCGGCGACCTCATGGTTGGCTAGATAGTCCGCAATCTGTGGGCCGGCGTTCATCACCACACCCTGATACAATCCTTCGCCCGCCTCCGCTCCGCCCCAAGCGCGATTTGTTCCCTCCAGTGAGCCTACACCGCGCGCCATCGTTATTCCGAACTCTTGGCCGACCCATTCAACCCAGACAGGGCCATTGGTTATCCTTCCTTCCCAATAGGGTGGGCTTGGGATATACGGGGTGAATGCGGCGACATTCCCTTGGTCGGAGAGTGAATCACCAAACACCACCAATCGCCGCGGATTCAGGCTCTCGCCCTTGTCAAAAACGACGAAATGTTCACTCAGGGAGGTGAGTACCACTCCACCGGAGTCAACCAGTTCAAGGGTAAGTGTGTGTTCTCTCCCACCCTCCCAGAATGAGGTGACTGAGATGACCTCCTCAAGTGTCGAGTCATTCGACGCCATCCAATCCGTGCGCAACAGGACATCTCCAGCAGCCCCCCCTCTATCACTGATTTTCAGAGTGAGTGTGTGAACCTCTTCGAGAGAGGAAAACTGGGAATAATTCAGTGAGATGGTCAAATCGTCATCACTCATCAAAGCGAATGTATCGAGATTGAACCGCAAGTCGGCATCCCCTCCAGCCTCACCCGCCACGGTTGATGGGAGAAGAAGGAGAAGGGTGACGGCGAGGATGGATTTCCAACTCGTTTTCATTCCTTTCACCGCACGTCTCGATGCTGTTTTAATCCTTGCACAACATTGACTCATTCCTCTTCAGTGAGAATTAGGTCTACGGTGGCGAGGTCAGGCAATTTCGGGACCCATTTTTGTCCGAGCGGTTCATCGGCGTCGACGATTCTCCCCAGTCTTTCTCGGAAAGCCGGTGTCCGATAATCCAACAACGCCTGGTAGAGTTTTTGTGAGCGCCACTCAGATGGGAAGCAGACCTTCCCCGTACTCATCTCTATATCGGTGGCGCGAATGACGTTGTATGCCGGTCTGTTGATTCTCATCGTCAGCGATTTGGACCATTTCATACCGAAGAAGACGGTGGCTAGAACGAGCAAAAACCCCGATATCATCGGCACCACCTGTGAGCCGGAGAATTGGATTGAATTCCACACCAATACTTCAGCCATGACTATTGGCCCAGCCAGCATCAGAAATGTCTTCTGTTCGCTGGCGGGTTTTCTGTTGCGCTGATATTCAATATCCTTCCAGCCGGGATGGTCCTTTTCCCACGGTCGGAAGATGAGCGTCTTCTCCCGCTCAGCGGCTTTCTTCACGGTTCCGTGCAGCCTAGCCGTCTGCATCAGTTGCCGCTGAGCCATCGGGTCCATCCCCTCAGCCCAAAGTTGCGTAAGTCGCTCGGCAGCGACGCTATACTGGCCGAGGTCGGAGAGAATCGCAATCTGTTCAATCAGCGGCTCTGGGTCTGTCGGCGACACCTCACGCCGCTTCTGCCACCAAGAGAGAGCATCTTCTAACATTCCCATCTCCTCCACAAGTATCTGACCTCCACGCCACCACGCAGAGCGATTGTCGGGGTCGAACTCGACCACCTTCCTACACGCCCGTAGACAGCGAGAAGCCTCACGAAGAGTAGGGTGTCCCTGTTCAGGCAACTCCAGTCTGGCTCGCATCCACCACGCCTCACCATGGGATGGCTCAGCGGCGATGATCTCGTCAGATATTCTGCACATCTCATCGCGGTCACCACCTTCCTCCGCATCTATCGCCTGAAGCCATAGGTCCTCAACATCCGGTGGCATGACCCTCGCATAGGGTCGGGGTTCTCAATCCCACCGCCCGAACCAATTCGCTCTCGCAAGTGAAATGGGAAAAACGGTCACCTTGAAAGGGGGCATCGCCTGTGGGATAGTGGGTGAGATAGTGCCGAAGGTCCGCAAACCGAAGAACGGCTGGCCACGTCTGCCTAGAGCTCGTAGGATATTCCGAAGGAGGTCGGTTAACAAGGGACTACCCCCATGTCCTGAGTGCCGCAGTTACACGATGAAAAGAAATGAGGGTGTCAGGGAAATCTACTGTGAAGTGTGCGGAGTCACGCTATGAGTGGTGCCCATCTTGGCGGAGTCAAAACGAGCGACACCACACATGAGATGTGCAAGGTCGAATCGATGGTGGGAGGGGTGCAACGGCGCAGCGATACGCCTGTGAGCGCACTTGGTTTGATGTCTGTGAGTCGGTGGGATGCGGGGCTGCCGACAGGGAAATCACTCCGTGCGCAATCGGTTTGATGTCTGTGAGTCGGTGGGATGCGGGGCTGCCGACAGGGAAATCCCTCCGTGCGCAATCGGTTTGATGTCTGTGAGCCGGTGGGATGCGGGGTCAGTCCCTTCGCTTCTTCTGCGAAAACGGGTTATCTGGACTCTTGCGCTTGCTGTGGTGCTTTTTTCCCGCCTCTCGCTTGCCTTGCCAAGTACGGGTTCCCCCACGCCTCTTCGGGCCGCTACCGCGGTTGCCGCCGCCGCCTCGGTTTCCACCTCGGTAGCCACCGCGACCTCCACTGTGACCGCTTCCGCGAGAACCGCCGCCGCGCTCATCACGGCCTCGACCTCCGCCGCCACCTTTGGGGCGGGGTGTGGGGCAGCGGTTGCAGGTTTCACGCCATCCGAAGTTGCTGTTGTTGCATTGTGGGCAGGTCCAATCATTACCGCCCTGTCTGTTATTGCGTTGCTCTTCTCCTCTTCTCCGGTTGCCACCATCACGGAATCTGCCGCCTCGGTTGCCACCATCATGAAATCGAGTTCTGTTGCCACCACGGTGTTGTCGGCGGTCATCTCTCCCGCCGCCGCGCCCACCAAAACGGCCGCCTGAGCCGCGTCGGTCCTGATGCCCGCGGCCTTCGCCACCATCTCGCTGGCGTCGTCTCTGGATTCTGACATTCACTCCACTGAGTGCTGTGGCATCGAGTCCTCTCGCCAGCGGCAGGATGTGAACCATGGCTGCATCCACTCTGCCGATGACGGTATCCACTCTGCCGAGATACTCTCCGTCGCTGGTCTCCATCGCGCTTCCGAGGTGAGGCGCTTCGCCGGTGAAAGTGACTAGAAGACCACCCTCATGGCTCGCTCGCTGCACGCTTCCCACGAATTCCATCACCCAACCCCTGAGGACCGCCCGTTTTGAGCATTCGCATTTCCGCGGGGTGGGTCTCACACCTTCATTTTCCGCAGAAGTTTGTCAATTCCCACGCCTGAGCGGAAGCGAAAATCCATTGTTGTCTTGGGTTAGGAAGGACCGACCATTTCGCACCCTAACGGGAGGAGAACTAATCAAATCTCAATTGGCCCATTTTCTAGAGGTCAATTCCTCTTTCGGCGGGCGGCGAGAACAGCACCGAGTAGTCCGAGCAGAGTCACAACGAGTCCGGGAGCAGGGAGGCCGCCCTCCTCTCCATCGACTACAACGGTGTCGGTCGGGGTATCATCTACAGGGTCTACGAAGAGGAATGTGTTGTCGACATCCTCTGAGACAGAGGTGCACTCATTCGATGAGTCGCACGCCTGAATCGTGACATTGTGAATCCCTTCAAGGAGAAGGTCGAACGGTATCTCGTCGGTCACCCACTGGTTTCCTGTGACGGTGACTTGCCCTTGTTGGACTCCATCCAGCAGCAGGGTAAATGATACCGCTTCTCCGTCTGGGTCAGAGTAGACGCCATTGACTATGTAATTGGCATCCACCCACTCACCACCACTAATCTGAACTGATGGCGGAATACTCTGTTTGGAGAGGTCCAATTCGTATTCGTGGGTGAATGTGGCCATTCCAGCACCATTCGCCTCAATACTCAGACTCACCTCGCCCGGAGAGAAGGTGCTGACACTCAGGGAGAGGTCGACACTACCACTGGAGAGGGTCGTCATGCCGGCGACTTCCTGTCCATTCTGTTCGATAGTCACCTTCACTGCCATGCTGGCGGGCGCGTCGTTCAGTGTAGTCAATGTGAAGGTGAACTCATCTAGAACCGACGCATCGGCGACACTCACAGTCATTATCGGTGCGATGCTGAAGGTCCGCGCACCGGTCTCCTGACCGGAGGCATCGGCGGCACTGCATTCTACAGTCGTGGTCGAACCCTCACTCGGCGACTTCACGGTCCAGTGGTTCGCCTCAGCTTCTTTGAGTTCCCAACCAGCAGCGCCCGTACAAGTCACATCCAACATGCCGGCACCGAGGTCATCGGTGAACCAAGCATTGATGTCGACGATGTCGACGATGTATTCAGCCTCACCATCACCGGCCACCGGCAGAAGTTCCCCTTCAGCCGGTGCAGCATCACTCCACGCCGGAGGGTTGTCGACTTCAGGTGGTGAGGTGGTGAAGTCAACGAAGTACTCACGGTTCGCCGGCCAGTCTGCTAGGTCGTAGTCGAAGTGGTGGGTGAAACTGGTGGTTCCACCCATCGCAGTCAAGGAGTATTCAAACTCTCCTTCACGCACGAAAGTTGGGCACTCATCGCGCGTGGTGTATGTCACGCCGTAGTCATCAGCTTCGGGGTCATCCTCCGTGTAGGTGGTTGCACAGTCCTGCTCATCGTATGAGTCGGCCACCCTGAGGGGGCTTGCTTGGTCTGGGAAAATGAAGGTGAACTTGGCATTGGTGAGGTTTCGTCCAACCATTCCGAGGGTGAAGTTCGAGGGGTCGTTGATTTGGTCGAATGTGACTGATGAGTTGAGGAAAATGATGGTGTCACAACTGTTGGGTCCACACTGTCCGGGGTTGGTGGGAAAGACTGGAACCTCCTCGCAGGTAGGGCTCCCTGATGGTCCACCATACTGGTCGCGACAGGTCCTGCGGTCTGGGTGTCCTTCGGGGATGAGGTTGGTCTCCTCAAGAGTCATACCCTCCCTGACCCAAGTTGCGTTGTTCCAATCGACTCCTTGACCGCCGCGGTGGGATGGGCCACCGCGGAATCCGATTCTGGTGTAGGTCTGCTCCACACAGTCCTGACCGATGGCCTCGACTCCATCCTTCTCGTCGGTGGAAAGCCAGTCGTTGGCACCCCCAGGCAGTCCGTCAAAGAGGCCATCGAGGGATTCTCTCAGAACTCCGGCATCACTGCCGTTGACCATCGCCATGGCGCGGATGTATCCACCGTCCCAGTTCGGGTTGATTTCGATTTGGAACTCAGCGTAGTTGTAGAAGAACATGTCCTCGAAGGAATATCCGGTACAGTCGGCTTCGACCTGTCTTCCGCTGACGCTGTCGGCACTCTCTATTCTCATGGAATCGGCTTCTTCGTGGGGGCCAAAACCGAAGGTGGTAAGGGTCACAGCCACCATCAGAACAGTCATCGCCAAGGCCAAACAGAATCTCTCAGTGCATCTCGCCATTAGCCCTGCGAGAACGCGCTTACTGAAAGAGAGTTTTCCCTCCCGATACTTGGTATCAATTGATACACTTAGTTTGGTGAGCGGTCGTTGCACTCCATTTTCGGGTTTTTTCTCCGTTTTTTCACTACCCTCAGAGTCAACTTTCTGTATTCCCCCCAATCATCGTCAAACCTCTTCTCAAGGGTGGTTCATTCCGAAGAAGTGGTTTTCGCCAAGTCATCTGGGGGGGTCGCACATGCGGCAGGTCAAACACCCTCGCGTAGAGGGAACTTCT
>CAYFFQ010000024.1:15938-23199 GCA_964342465.1 uncultured Candidatus Poseidoniales archaeon
GGGGTCGCACATGCGGCAGGTCAAACACCCTCGCGTAGAGGGAACTTCTGGGTGAGCCTGCGGGAACTTCGGGCAACAACACTCCTCATCATCGCACCCAAATTCAAACACCCTCTCGTAGAGGGAAATTCTGGGTGAGCCTGCGGGAACTTCGGGCGTTGACCGAACACCCTTGCGTAGTGAAGGGCATCGCCCTCGAGCCGCCATCAGTGCGCAAATACCCTCGCATAGAGGGGATAGTGAGGAGCAGGCCGGCGAATGGGTTGTCGTCACAGTCATTTCCCCCGCGTAAGGGAACATCGCATCGGTTCACACAGGGGGAGTCACGGTTTGAGCCGTTGGAAACGGTTGTAGTAGAGGCGAGCCGGAACGAGAGTCCAGAGAATGGCGGCGAGCCAAATCCAACCGGATTCCATCCTCGGCGAGGCATCTCCGTCGAGGTTGTCCTCAAGCAGCAACTGATAGACTCCGTTCGGTGAAAAGAGGTCAACATATTCACTGAATCGGTCATATTCCTGAGATTTGACATCGGTCACATCAACTCCCATCAGAGATGCGAGAATGGCCGTCACCAGAAGCCAGATGAGAGTGAACAGCATCCAAGCACCCACTCCGAGCGTGACTGAAGAGCCGAGGTCCTTGGCAACGGATGAGACCAACAACTGGATGAACGCGTACCAGATGATCACCAACCAAGTGACGACGATGAAATAGGTCAAGTCTGCTACTCCGATGTATTCCCCCGTCTGGATGGCGATGAAAACGGTGCCGAAGAGGGTGGCGACAGTGGTCGGCAGAGCAACTGCCCATACCAAGCCGAGGAGTTGGGCCTGTGCCAACTGTCTCCGTTCTATCGGCTGAGACAACTCAATTGACAACTCACCGGTGAGCCGTTTGCGTGAGATCCCGTCAAACCCAAGCAGCACCACCCCCAAAGTGGAGGAGAAGAGCACGAACAGGGAGACGAGAAAGAGAACTTCGTAGGGAGTGTCCATTTCCAACTGGTTGGTCACCTGAGAGTTTGCATCGGCCAAACCCCAACTGCCGCCACCGATGAAGAGCATCAGCAGAGCGATGAGAGCGAACATCCGAGGGCTGCGGAAATGCAGACGCGCTTCGTGAAGACTGAGGCGAATAACTCTGATTCTGCCGTTGAGTGTGGGCGCATCATTCATCCTCGCCCACCTCCCATCTCCGGACCGGCAGCATCCTTTCCCCCCCGACTTCAAGCCCAATAGTATCTGCTGACTCCCCCGTCGCCGCAGAGAGCATCTCCTCTAGGGTCGGCAGAACCACCTGCATCAGACCGACTTTGCCACCCGATTCAGTGATGGCTCTCAGAATAGAATGCCTCTCTTCACTATTCCACCCACCCTCTCGGCGCAGGGTGAATCGCCACTCTTCGTCAGGCCATGCCTCAAGTCTTTCCAGTGATATCCCGCGGCCGAATGAGAGGCTGGAGGGTGGGTGCCAGCCGCTGCCGGCGACCAACAGGGATGGTGAACAGCCGAGCGCACTTTCGACTTCGCCGAGGCCACCATAGGCCACCATCTGACCGCGGTGGAGAATGGCCAGAGAATCGACGAAAAGTTCCATTTCTGCGAGATTGTGGCTACTGACGATGATGGTTGTGCCGCTGTCAGCGAGTTGGCGCAGAAGCCTGCGAAAGGCGGCCTGCGCCACTGGGTCAAGCCCGTTCATCGGCTCGTCGAGCAGGAGGATGTCAGGTGAGCCGAGCAGAGCGCAGGCTAGTGTCAACCGCTGTCTCATACCCTGACTCATGTTGTCCAGCGGCGAATCCATTCTGCTTCTCATACCGACTAGAGTGAGAAGTTCCTCTGGAGTCCCGCCCTCGCCACGTATGGTGGCTAACCTTGAGAGCACCTCTCTGGGGGTGGAGGCACCTGACCAATTGACCCTCTCTGGCATTAACCCGATGTGACGCTGTGAGTTGGCCCAACCCAGAAGTTCGCGCGGCATCCCCGAGAATCTCACCTCACCAGAAGTGTGCCTATGCAAACCCGCGATGGTGTGCAGAAGGGTGGTTTTCCCTGAACCATTCGGGCCTATCAGACCGATAATCGAACCGGCTTCCACCCTCAGGTCCACATCATGTATACCCGCCCCCAACCTCTTCTTCCACGGCCGCCACCAGTTGGTCAGAGGATGGCGATAGGTCACAGCCGAGAGGAGCAGGCGCGGCTCACCATCTCCCATGGTCGTGATTGCACGGTTGGGTTCTCAAACATGCCGGAAGGCTTTCCTAGAGTGGAGGTCTTAATTCACACCTTCTCTCAGGGCCTTATTGAGGGCCATGTCTCTACTCTTTGCAACAGTCGCTTGGCTGGCGCCATCGGTTCTGCTGCTGACATGGCAGACTGTCCTCTGGCGCGAGAATCATCCGGAGGTGTTGTTTGTCGATTGGTTGCGCGCCGACCCACTCATCGCTGGCATGGTGGTCGGCGCCGGATTACTATGGCTCATTCCACTTGGAATCTGGTCCATCACCACTGCCGTCATCATCTTTGCTCTCTATGGGCTCGCTTCCAGCAGCCAGCAGCGGCGAGAGTGGTCACAGCGCCTATCACCGCGCCTCCTCGCCGTCTCGATGATTCTTCTCATCCACCTGCTGGCTGGTTTCATCCCTCCTTCTGCCCCTGTGGGTGCGGATGCGTGGGGTGAACCACTCACAACCGAGTCGAAGGACGCACCCCCGTTTCCCGCCTCAGAGCAATACATCTGGGTGCTCGTCGACGGAACAATCGTCGTGGAGACCCACATTCATGTCCTAGGTACACTCAATCCGTGGCTTGCTGACAGTGGTGTCAATGCAGTCTCCAAACTGTTCGACACGAAGGAAGCGAGGTTTCAGGACGCAGTATCGCTGATGTATGAGTGGACCGGGCCGGAAAGTTTCGCCCTCGAACCTATTCACGGTGGCGTACGGCATGACTACGACGGGGAGAACCTCCTCTACACACACGATGACATAATGCTCGACCTTTTCGGGATGCACTCTTCGGGAGAGATGGTCACGGTGTTTCGCCCTGCTTGGGGTGGCGAGTTACACCTGTTGACCGTCATAAAAATAGGGTCGGACCCTTTCATTGGCAATCCTGGTGCGCATTCGTATGTTCTTGATTGGCTCTCTTCCGACACATAGTCGTGGATGAGGGGAATGGGGATTGACGGTGTTGAGGGCCTCTTCTGTAGTTGAGATGAACTTCCTGAATGTCTCAATGTTGGTGGGGGATTAGGTTGCCCTAATCTTTAATAAGGCCCGTCAGGGCCGGCGGTTTAGGGGGGCCTAAACCAGAGGTGATACCATGAGCGGAACAAACCGAACAACGATTGCGAGAACGACGAAGACATTGCTGCTGACAGCACTCCTTTTCGGAGTCGCCTTCAGCGGATGCATCGGAGAGACTGAAGATGACATGACCATCAGAATCGCCTTCAATGTGCAGGACGATTATGAAAATCCCGACAGCAATCCGCAGGCGCTCGCCGACTTCCTGTCAGCAAAGATGGGTGCTGAAGTGGAAATCTATCCCATCACCTCCGATGGGATGGCACTGGAAGCCCTACGATTCGGCCACGCCGACATCGCCTTCTTGGACGGCGGCTCTGCTTGGCTCGGCTGGCAGCAATACGGATTGGATGTAATCGCCGCCGACCAGAAGGACGACGGCTCAACCTACTACACGCCACAGGCGTGGGTGAGAAACTCATCAGACATCCACACTCTAGAAGACCTCGCTGGACGTGATTCGTGTCATACCGGATGGCTCAAGTCGGCCGGAATGTTGATGCCGATGGGTTATATGATAGGCAATGGTCTAGTCGAAGTGGTCGGTGATGAAAATGAGATTGACTCTCTGCGAGCGACCATCGACTCACACTTCGGCAACGCCACGATTCCTGCAAAGGGAGACTTGTACTACGGCTACGATGGCGCATTCCGTTGCATGACCGAGGGTCATGGTGATGTCGCTTTCGCCAAGGCGACTTCCTACGAGGACCACTGCGAAGGAAATGAGTGGTGTCTCGACCGGTCTGAATATCGCCCGCTTGAGCCGGTTTTCGGTCGGGTCCCGAGCCATGCTGTGATGATGAACCCGAGTTATTCCAACGATGCCAAGATTGCTGCGGCGACCACCGCTCTAGTGGCACTGAATGGTGATGATGCGGGTGAGTTTATCCTCAGCCAAGTTCTCAACACCCCCGGTATCACCGAGACCGACAGCCAGAGTCATCTCGGGTCATACACAGAGGCACTCAACAGCATTCCCGGATTGACCGAGGAATACAATGTAAAATACGAACAGCCGTGACCACTCTCTCATAACACCCAACACAAAGGAGTTGTTTCCTTGTCAAGACAGGTGATTGAATTCGGGGAAGTCGACATCGGATTCGCTGGTGAAGATGCGCTCATCAGGGGGGTGAACTTCACTGCACATGCTGGTGAGGTGATTGGCTTGGCTGGGGTATCAGGGGTTGGGAAGACGACGCTTTTGAGAACCTTCGCCGGCCTACAACCACCATTGGATGGGGAAATCAAGGTGCTGAACGAGAAGGATTTTGAGAACATCGAACGGGGGGCGATTGGCTATATCCCACAACGCTTGGGCTTGGTGAACCACAAGACGGTCGGCTACAATGTGCTGTTGGGTGCATTACCCCACGCTTCTTGGTGGCAATCCCTACTCTCTCTTCCCTCTCGTCAGATGCGCAGAGCAGCCCGCGAGGCGGTCTCTGTGATGGGGCTTTCCGAAAAAATGGCAGAACCGATTTCCCAACTATCTGGGGGGCAACAGAGAAGAGTGGCAGTGGCTCGCTCGTTGGTACAGAAACCAAAACTGCTGCTCGCTGATGAGTGTTTAGGTGAACTCGATGTGGCAACCGGCGAGGTGGTCGCTGAGCAGTTGCTACACCTCGCTAGAGAGCATGAGACATGTGTGATACTGGTGGACCACAACTTGGAGAGGTTGAATGGTCTGTGTGACCGAGTAATCGAGATGACGAGTAATGGGTTTGTCGAGGATGGCCTCGGCTCGACCTCCCCTGCAAGTGGTTCTGGGGTTGATTTGTGATGGACACTTTCAGCGAATTGCTCAGGGTACTGCGCAAGCGCAATCACATAATTGTCGTCGCTGTATTGGCCGTTCTGGTCATTTTGGTGACAGGACATCTGGGCATCACTGGCCCGAATCTGGCACGTGGCTGGGAGAATCTCCTCATCATTGCAGCAGAGTCCTTTCCCCCCGACTGGTCGGTGCTGACCGAGCGGGCGTCCTGGGCCAACCCACCATGCAGATTAGAATCCGATTGGATGTGTTCACCAGCCGCGGTCGGGTTGGTTCAAACCTTGGAAATCGCCTTCTTGGCGACACTTTTCGGCGCCTCGATTTCACTTCCTCTCGCGGCAGCCGCCGCCCACAATCTCAGCCCACTCTGGCTGTCAACCACAGTCAGGAACCTGCTGGCGGCGCTCCGCGTCCTGCCATCTCTGATTTGGGCACTGTTGTTCGTGATAGTCGTCGGCATCGGACCGCTGGCGGGAGTGCTGGCCATGACTCTCTACACCATCGGTTATCTCGGGAAATTACAATACGAGGCACTGGAGGGTGTGAGCAAGCATCCCTTGGAAGCAGCCCGCGCGATGGGTCTCTCGAGGGGTCAGGTGGCCCGTTTTTTCGCAATTCCAGAAGCAAGCAATTCGCTCATCAGCCAGATTCTCTTCATGTTCGAGTACAACGTCCGTCATGGTTCAGTGGTGGGTCTGGTCGGCGCTGGCGGAATAGGTTGGTACATGCAGTACTACATCGCCCCCTTCAAACTCTACGACCGCGTACTGGCCCTCCTCGTGGTCCTCTATGTCACGGTCTTGCTCATCGATTGGTTCAGCCTCAGAATCCGGCATCGTTTCATCGAATCAGAAGAGTTCACCAAACCGCGCTGGCGGGATGTCTTCCTACCGGCAAGGCTAGTGGGTAAATCACACTCCAGGGATAAGCAAAAACCTCGGAATTGATGCGGAATCAAACTACCAAATCAAGCAACCGCGCTAGGGCAGAAGTGGGAAATGAGGAGTCAAAATTCCTTCGCATGTTAATGGGATTGAATTGATTCATTGGTCACTTGATGAGCCACACTATTCGATCTCAATGAAATCTTATGATTTTTAGACATATTGTGATGAATTACCTAGAATTGAATTGGGCTACTCATCTCCAATAAAATTGGAAAGAATAATCCGCCACCACTGCAATCTCTTTTTCTTGTAATCATGGCCATGACAATTGTGATTGTCATCTTGAACCTCAGTCGTGAAAGTGAGTCGCCGCGCAATTGATGTGTATCACACAGGGAATGGTTCAGTCCCCGATATTTTCCAGACCCTTCAATCCGCTTTCCAACTCCAAATAGTTTGGTGGTCAGAGATATTTCGGAAACCTGTGGTTCTTCTCTCGAGTGATAGCCACCTTCGAAACTTTGCAAATTCCAGTGATGTAAATGGCCTCATACGATTGGAGTGAGTTAGGTTGGTGGCTATGGATGGCAGAACTAGGTGTGGCGGAAACCGCCTTGCGAGGCTCCTTTTTTCTGATTTCGCCCTCAAGGTAGGGGGGTCATTCGGCGGAAATGCGAACGGCACCATCAGAGTAGTGAACATAGATATTGTTGGGAATTTTGGCTGTTAGTGCTGCGAGGGCTTCACGGATTTCATCCTCGGTGACATCGAATGCATCAGCTGCGCGCTGGCTTGACCACGGCACTGTTTCAAAGTCGGATTTCTTAATCCACTCATATAATCGGCGCTCCAGTTGGTTCAGGTCGTCAATCGCCATACCCCCCCGACTCCACCCTCTGCTTTGACTTCTTTCCAACGAAGGGGGCGAACCCCGCCCGAAGGGGGCGAACGAAGGGGGAGAACGAAGGGGCGGACCTCCCTTTCAAAACCCCCTTCTGAAATCCGATGAATGCAGAATCAATCAGATATGAGTTCGCGGCCACCGTCCGAAGGGGGGTCGGATGAACTATGGCTTGGCTCAACTTTTCATCGCCTCCTCCGCGAACTAAGAACCAGTTCACTCACCACATCCGAATGGGAGTTGAACGAACTATTGCTGCACTCACCACCCCAAATCCTGCCAAAGGCTGACTACGGGATTATTACCGACAGGACATAAATCGGTGCCGTTGCCGAGGACTTCATCTTAGCGAGAACAGATTGAAGTCGATTTCCCTTTGGGGA
>CAYFFQ010000025.1:0-19677 GCA_964342465.1 uncultured Candidatus Poseidoniales archaeon
GAATCCCTGCGCGCCTGTCAGGAATGATAGATGGTGGACAACCATAGTGCGGCGTTTTCCGAATCCCTGCGCGCCTGTCAGGAACAAGCAGCCGATTATCTGGTAGGTAGGAAAATTGTCGGCAAGACCTTAGGAATAACTGAAGGGTTCAAGGTTGAAAGTCCCTCTCATCGTGGTATGGAAGAAGGCGTGGGTGGTGATGTTCTGTCGGACGAACCGGTAATGCCGCTGGTTCCCATCAAACCGAACAACGCCATCCCGGTGACCATTGGCATCATCATGCTTCTAGGGGCTCTTCTGCTGCTTCTGAGTGGTGGTGGCGAGGTCTACACCCATTTTGCGCCCCGCTCGCCGGAGTATTATGAACAGATGGCGAGCGGGTTCTCGCAGGTGGGGATTGATACCAACGCCTCTGAGGTCGAGGCGTGGGATGGTGCTTTTCAGGAGGCGAACTTCCATCTTGTTTCTGGAATCGTGACAACGATTGCCTCCATCGGGGTCTTTGCCTCAGCAGTGCTGTTCATTATGAAGAAGAGATTGGCTGTGAAAGTCGGAATCTCCTCAGCGGCTATCTATGTCCTGTCGGGAATCCTCATCCAATATCTGTGGGCGAGCCGAATAGAATCGCAAGTAGGAATCTCGATGGAGACACCGTTCGCTATGCTGGAACTCGTTTTGGGAATGGTCTGTTCGCTTCTCTGCCTCGCCCTGCCACTGATGCCCTTGTTCATCAAGGCGGGGAACGCCGCGCTCATCCCTCACCCGAGTCATTCTGCTCATTGATAGGAGATACAGGTCATCATAATTGCAGCCACCATCCCAAAATGAATTGGGGCATGAATCAGAGATGGTGACTAGCAGACGGTGTGGAACGAAGGTTTCGTTCCAGAATGGTTCTGCTCTGTGTTCGGTTATGCGGGCCGACCACCCATTCTCAATGAATGAATAGATTAGTAGTGGAAAATGAAAGCAAAGAGGTTGCCGCAGATTGATGCAAAGCCAACTTCTCGCCACCCCGAATTATACACTACCTTGGTGGTGGCACCAGATTGAAAGTCACTGATTTGTATCGTTTTCACTGCGCGGCCATTTCTTCGACAGCGCCTTGATTAGAGAATCATCCATCTTCGCATTCCACCAGTCAGCCCTTCGCCACACCGCATATCTTCCTCGAATACCGCGCATATCAGCACCATCGAGACGAGCGTCCTGCATATTGGCGAGTGAGAGTTTGGCCTTGAGGAATCTTGCCCCCCTCATGTCTGCACCATCCAATGACGCCTTCATCAGATTGGCGCTGTTGAAACTCGCTCTGCGCAGGTCAGCCCCCGCTAGATTAGCCCCTTCTAGATTCGCTCCATCGAATATCGCTCTGCGCAGGTCACACCGCGAGAGGTCCACCCCCGAGAGGTCAGCGTCCCTGAAAGATTGGTAGGAGAGGTCTTTTCGCTCGTCCTGAGGAGGTCTGCTCTCTTCATCAGAATCAGCGGTGGACTCCCCCATGAGGCAGTTCACCCCCTCCGGCTTGGGTCAGGTTCACTCCCTTGAACGGTTGTCGAGGTGATTTCTGCCTTCTGCGGTGAGGATGGAGTAGCGGTTCTTTTTGTTGCCCTCGCCAGCCGGATAGGTGACGAAATTCCTCTCTCTGAGGCGGTTGAGGTAGAGTGAGAGGTTGCCTGGTGGCTCCATCCCGGCGTCACTGAACAGTTGTTCGAGAACACGAGGTGGTGAGTCGTGTACACCTTCCACTTCCCTGAGGTACTGGATGGCCCCCAACACCTGGTCCGGCTTGCGGCTGAGGTTGTTCGTCTGGCAGAGGGTCTTGAAGGCCGCTCCCCGCTCTGGCAGACCGGATTCCTGCGCCGCCCTGCGCGCCGCCTCTATGGCCATCTCTCTCGCGGAACGGATTACTGAAAGGGCGGTCGACCAATTCTCCTTATCCATGACCTTCGCCATGTGGTTGTCTATCTCCTTGGCGCTACCGGTGATGTCGATGTCGACATCTCCGACTTTGACCACAATTCTGTTTTGAAACTCAACAATCGCCTCGCCTTCAGACATGAGAACCCGCTTGTTGATGGACTCGGCAGGTTATTTTAATCGTTGCTACTATAACTAAGAGCCGTCGTCGGGACATTTATTACTACCACGAATAGATATTTTCCCAAATTATTTCTATTATTTGGATAAAATAGGGTTTCCAATGCACCATGCATACCACACTGATGGAGAATCTGCCAATTTCTCTCCCAACAAGAAAAAATGGGAATCCGAAGTGAATCGCATCCGCTCTCCTGATGGCGGGAGCTGACTGGTGAGAATTATTCGCTTGGACGGCTTCTCCTGATGACAATTGGTCGGCTGAAGAGTATGGGGTGCTTCTTGTGGGCATTGGGCCGACTTGTCGGCGAAACAGACTTGATGTAGCGGGATATCGCGAAGATGGTGAGGGTGAGCCATGTCTCGGAGAGGGATTAACCCATTCGCTGTTTTTTCCATCCTTCTGATGGTTCTGACAACTCTCTCTCCTCTTCTCGCTCATCCCGCCGATGCTGGGGCGGGTCAAGGAACAATAGTGGGTTTCTCAGATGGCTCCACCTCTGTGATATTGGAATTCGCCGGTGGGACAAGCAACTCCACAGCCGCAGTCGCTTTGGAGCGAAACACGACTATCACCAACGCTGCATTCAGCATCGAGTACACCACCGCCGATGCGACACCGGGGGAGGTGGTTCTCGACATTCAATCTGACGGGGTCTACGAATGGGCGTGGAATGCACAGGGGTACGGCAACCTCGGCGAACAGAAGGTCTTCTCCAACGGGTTGCAGAGCGTGACGAGTGGGACCAATTCCTCTGGTACGATAGTGGGTGAGGTCCTTCTGCCGGCATCAGCGCAGGTTCAGTTCAGTGAGGCGATGGTGGAGTTTTCACCCGATTTCGGCGGCGGTTGGGTGGTCACGGGAGCGATCGATTCGCTTACAATGGCTGATTTCGATGGTGACAATCTCCCTGAACCGCTGTTTCTACAGCGAGGTCATACCTGGCCGAATAGCAGCATCAGTCCGGCAGTCGGAGTATTGGATTGGACTGCTGCTGCCGGCTTTTCAACCGTGACTTGGACCCCGATTTGTGATGGCGCCGCCTTGATTGAAGCCGCCGATTTCAATGGTGATGGATACGCTGATGTCGCCGGATTCGACACCACCAATTCATCAGCCTGCCTCCTGCTTTCTGGAACGAACGGGGCGTGGGCTGCCAACACGAACCTTTCACTAGGCACAGGCGCAAGTGGCATCGCCACGGGCGATTTGGATGGTGATGGAGACCACGAATTGATTTCCGTGCATGGGACAGGTAGCCTCAACGAGTTCGCTTACAATTCCACCAATGGTTCGATGGTGCTTAATTCCTTCACCACGGTCAGCGCCAATGGAACAGGTCTACAGGCTACACTGGGTGATGTCGCCGTCGCCAAGTTCTGGGGGGGTGGAAATGACACGGTCGTCGTCACCGACAACATGGATGGGCATGTCACCATGTGGAACGCGAGCCAAGGTAATTGGGTGATGGGCGCTCCCGGCTCCGCCTTCGACTGCATGAAGAGTGGCTTGGTACCTGTTGACTGGAATCAGGATGGTTTGACCGACCTCTTGGGCAACACCGATACAGGAATGTGCACCGCCACCTTCAATGGTAGCGGATGGACGACCAATGTCACCAACGCCACCCAGATGAACAACTATTCAGTTGGTGATTGGAATCAGAATGGAACTGTTGACATCCTCCTGCCGATTATCGGTTCGACCGACGGCAATGATGCGACATTCACCGGCTCTCTCTCCTCCCGTCCCTTTGGTGGCAATGGTTCCATCTCTTCAGCAACGCGGACCGTCTATCCTCATACGGCACCGAGGGATGTGGTGTTTGCAGACATGGATGGCGACGGTGTGCTTGAGCACATCGTTCATGCCGGAGAATCGTCGCTCGGACTCTATATTGCTGGCTGGCACAATGTCTCTATCGACTTCGACATGGACATGAATCCGGAGGGTGAATTGAAGGGGTATGCTGGAGACGGACAGAACGGCGTGGACCCCCTTGAATGGATGGACATGGGCAACATCTCCCAATCCCTCGGCAACACCTTCTCTTCCCAAGCCTCGCAGACAGACTATTACGGAACCGGAATCACCACGCTGCGCGTAATGGCACGGTCAACAGGTGGGGGAGATGTCACTTTGAGCGGCCTGAACCT
The DNA here is from genome assembly GCA_964342465.1 of uncultured Candidatus Poseidoniales archaeon. Lineage (GTDB taxonomy): Archaea > Thermoplasmatota > Poseidoniia > Poseidoniales > Thalassarchaeaceae > MGIIb-Q1. The sequence continues at coordinate 4,258 of CAYFFQ010000025.1, forward strand.
CACCTACGAGGCGAGTTTCATCATCGATGAGAATCCGAGCGCAGGCAACCTCTCTAATCTGTTCAACATGCTGATGCTTCCGGGAACAGGCACATTCAACATCACACTTCCTCTCAATACCACTCTTGCCAGCAGGTTGACACTGAGTAACGTAATCATCGAGTGGGTGGCGGGGATGGCGAATCCTGTCTACAAGGACGCACCGCTGTTTCAGGATGACATGGTGTGGTGGGACAGTGCTGAGAATCGGCACGCGGTCATCTTGTGGTGGGATGACACGGCCATGCAGGACCTTGACTTCCTCCAGTATCAGTTGTTCAGATGGGAGAACGGTTCAGCACCTCAGTTAAACAGTCCCTTTCAAATGATGATACAGGACAATTTCACCTTTGATGTTGATAATGTATCTGGCAAAACATGGGATTATGTTGTTAGAGGAGTCTACCAGAACGGTATCGTCTCCAACTTCTCAACAACGAGAACCGTGACCGTTCCGCCAATACTTCCGCCGGATGTCATTCCGCCTGAGGCGGTGGCTGATGTCAGCGCAACCGACCATCCCGCCGACGAGGGAGGTGTCATCGATGTATCATGGTCGGCAAGCAATTCAACCGATGTTCTATGGTATGCGCTGTATGTCTCGGAATCACCGATAGGCGATGTCAGTGGACTCTCTCAAGTTGTTAATTACACCGTCTATGAGAATCTGACCAACTTCACGTATCTGACGGTGGAGGATGGTGTTGACCACTATTTCGCAGTGGTCTGCGGCGACTTGGCTGGCAATGTGAACTGGACGGCGACATCCACTGGGCCGGTGATGTCGAGAAACAACTCGGTGCGCGCAGTCGCCACCAGCCTGAGCATCGAATCCACCCATCCCGAGGAAGCGGGAGAGGTGATTGCCACAGCCGGCCATTCACTGTACATCAACGGAACTCTCGTCAGTGAGGGGGAACCTCTGCAGGCTGCCTACACCCTCACCATCACCAACACAGGTGCTGCACCAATAACCATCGTGGGAACTAGCGAAGTCAACGGAACCTTCTCGAATGAGTGGCGGGATTGGCTCGATTTTGAGAGTTCACACACTCCTCTCGCCGGCGAGGTTGATGTCAGACTCGATTTCGCCGGCGGTACCTGGGGCAACGACTCGCAAGGACTTGCAGCAGCCAATACGACCTCATCATTCCACGCCAAGACGAAGGCAGCCCTTTCAACATCCCCATCACCCCTTCAACTGGACGAGAACGGGGCCGGCATCGTCACCATCTCTCTGACCGCCGAGAACGCCATCGAACAAGTTCTGCTTGAGGGACTATCAGTGGACTACCATCTCGGCAACGAGACCAATCAGGCAACCAGCGAATCGGGAACACTGCCACTCAACGCCACTGGCGCGGTCGAGTACGCGATTTCATACATAATCGGTGGGGAACTCGATATTTCTTTGGCCATACACCCCACTTGGCTCAACCTCTCTGTCGAGACCGTCCGAGCGATAATCCTCCCTCCTCCTGAGGTTGATGGCGGGGAGCAGAACGAGACAGTTGAAGAAACTCCGGAATTGGCCCCCCTGAACTTCTCATGTGAAGATGATAATTGGGTGGTCGAGGAGAATGGCACCACCCTGAGCAAGACCTGCACGGTGGACAACCCGAACGATGTGCTGGTCTACATGGAGTTGGCGACGGCAGCACCAGCATGGTTGGACTTGGATGTCATTCCAACTTCTGCATCCATCTTTTCCAACAGCAGCAAGAACATTCAGATTTCGCTCGCCGCTCCATCAGGCACACCTGCCGACAACTACTCGTTCGACCTCTCCGTTGTCGCCTCCGCCGCCGGGCACAATCACAGTAGTAATTCAACGACCATCGACTTCGCCGTAATCGCAGAAGAGATTGATGATGTGATTGACGGCGGTGGTGGAGATGACAGCCAAAACAGCGACGACATCGAGGCTCAGGGTCAACCGATGTGGTTGTTCGCCGTCGCAGGAATAGCACTACTCGGAGTGATAGCGATGGCGTTCTTGGTCGTCATTCGCAGAATCTCCTCTGATGAGGAAGATGGTGACGATGATGAGTACGACCTCTATGACGATTTCTACGCTGATGAGGAGGAAGATGTGAAACCAAAGAGGAAGGGGCGCCCGAAGGTCATACACACTCCCGCCAAGATGCGAGAGAAGAAGCATGAGTGGGCGATGGACGAAAGTGGTCTGCCCTACAAGGGTGAGAAACCGGGTGCTCGCCCTTCCCAAAGAAAGAGACCTCGACCAGTTGCCAAGGTGGTGCGTGCTGAGCCTGAATGGGAGGAGGATGACTATGACCAAGGTGAAGAGGAGTATTCGGGGGGTGAAGACTACACCCAGTCTGATAACTATCACATCGATGATGATGGCGTCGAATGGTGGAAGGATGAACTCGGGGTGTGGTGGTACCGCTACCCCGACGAAGAGGAGTGGTCGGAGTTCATAGAGTGACGCCTCAGGTTTTTCAAGGGGAGTCCACAGGCGGTGATGGAAATGGATGCGAGAGAGGATAATCACGGCTTTCCACTGGTTCTCCGAAAGGACGCCGACCCCGATTCTACAGGGGGCGTCGCTATCTGTGGATTCTCCAATGTGGGAATGGTCGGCAGTATCGCCACCAGCCACATCGTCAAGATTCTCGACCTGCAACAACTCGGGACCGTGATCGACCGGAATTTCCCCCCCGTAGCACTAATTCAGGATGAAGTCCCACAGCACCCTGTCCGCGTCTATCAGGGAAATGGGGTGGGTGTGTTCACCTCCGACCTGCAGTTCCCCGGTCACACCGATGTCAAATTCGCTGAGACCGTACTTGATTGGTTCACCGCCGGTGGGTTCGACAAACTCTATGTCATCGATGGAATCGTCACAGGAGAGTTGGGGGATAAAGACTCTGGGGACATCTTCGGAGTAGCCTCCTCACAGGTCGGCAGAGAGCGGCTCAGAGCAGTCGGTGTCGACCCGGTGAAGCAGGGTATCGTCACCGGCATATCCGGCTGGCTGCTCGCTGAGGGTGACCGTCGGGGCTGCGATGTCACGGCCCTGCTGGCCGAGTGCAATCCGATGTACCCCGACGCCCGCGCCGCCGCCTTGGCAACCGAAGCTCTTGCAGACCTGATGGATGTTGACATTCCTCTTGAGGAACTAATCGCAGACGCACAGAAGATAGAGGAGAATGTCAGACAGATGTTTGAGATGGCGAAGAACCTCTTGCCACCGCCCGATGCGGAGTATGAAGCGAGAGATGAGGACCCGATGGTCGGCTGACCCCGCAGCCCTCAAACGCGCCCGCCGCCCAACCAGATTTTCATACCTCTTCGGTGAACCGATGGTCGGCTGACCCCGCTGCCCTCAAACGCACCCGCCGCCCAACCAGATTTTCACGGCTCCTTCCTGAAACCGAACCTAATGCGCATCATCACAGCGCAGAGGACGAAAGACTCGCCACATCGAGTATCAATAGAAGGGGTTGGTTCCGGCTGAATGGTCGGTGACATCTCTGACCGCCACGATTTCAGGAATCTTGTCACAAATCATCCTCTCAACACCATTCTTTAGTGTCGCATCGACCGCAGCACAACCTTGGCAACCACCACCGAAGGAGATTATCGCCTCACCTTCCGAGACATCGACCAACAAAACTGTTCCTCCATGGGATGCGACAGCCGGATTGACTTCGGTGGTGATGACTTCCTGAACTCTCTGCGCCATGTCGTCCAGCCACAATGGATTGGGATTTTCAAAGTGGAACCCACCCCCCATCAGGGTCTCTTTGAACCCAAGAGTCACGCCCTCCATGTATGGCATACTCGACTCGGAGACAAGGACAGACCAGCCATCGACCTGCAGTTCTGTATCAGTTTCCACTCCGTTGTCAGGTGGAATCAGTTGCAGGTCGTACTGGAAACCGTTGGGACCTCGACCAACTATTGCAATTCTGAGTGCTAGAGAGGATTCATCTGAACCTTGAGCAAACTCCTCGAGTTTCTCTCTAGCGAGGTCAGTAAAAGTGAGCAACGGGGGACCCTCCGAAGGGTGGGCCCCCCGCCGCATCGTTTTAACCTGCGTTAAGAACAGGCTGGCAGTTCATCATGCTCAGAGCATGAATCGGCGGCGGATAAGTCCAACTCCCAGAAGTGGGATGGAAGAGAGTGCTCCACCAGCAGCAGCGTCTCCGACATCGACGGTGAATCCACCATCCGTCTCGACGAGTTCGGTCTCAAGAAGTTCCTGAGCATCCTCTTTTATTGATTCAAGTTCTCCGCTCTTCTGCTTCTCGTCTATCAGAGCTGGCTTGTGCCTTTCTGATTCCCTGTCAAGTGGCTCCACTTTGCAGTCACCCACTGGGTGTCCGATTTTGGACCCATCATCCAGAGCAATCGAGATGGTGCAGTCGATAGGTGGGTCGATAGGCATCGGCAGAATGCTCGGTCCGTCTTCACAGCCCTGCACCCACTTGCCTCGCATCACACCTGTACCCTCTCCCGTAGCGCCATAGTTTCCATGGAGAGTGCCTGTGACAACTTCATCGGTGGTCCCTTGAGAGTTCGCAACTTCCCACAGACCGCGGAAGTGACCGTTGGCGTATTCACCCTTGACAAGGCCGATTGCAGTGCCATTTCGCGAGAGGATTCTGCCGCTGAATTCTCCATCTGAGAAGACACCGACCAACTTTCCTTTCTTGGTGCTGTCAGCGTTGAGCCACAAGCCTTGGAAGGTTCCAGCCACTTCAAGGCTGGTCTGGTTCAGTTGCCACTTCGCCACCACATAACCGTGTGGGCAGAGAGGCTGAACATCGGGGACGCTGACATGGCGCACTATGATTCTGCCTTCGAAGTCGGCGAGTTTCTCCCGCGCTTCTTCAACAGTCATGCGTGCCATGTGAGTGATAGTCCAGTTTCCATCCTCATCGAAAAGAACCACGACGACGAGGGCATCCTCACCGTTGGTCCAGACGAAGATGACGACGTTTCCCCCATCATCGATGGGTTCAACATCGGAGAGATTGTCATCCAACTCTCCATCATCCGTCATCAGCGCTTCGACAAGGAGGTAGTCAGACTCAATCGCCTTTGCAGCCTCCAAGGTCGCATCATCATTCTCCAGCGACTGTGCACCTGCTTCCGCGCTCGCAGCACCAGCAGTCGCAACCACCAGCATCGCAAGAGCGAGCAACAGAGCGCTCAGTCCCTTTCTTCCAAACATCTTGTTAATGGGTTTCTGTCCCATGAGAAGTCAATTCCCACCCATCACATATAGTGAAAACAGGGGTCGGCCCCGAACTTATGCGGGCCTCTTTCTTTGTATACCACCCTCACCGAACAGTCCGTGACAACCTTATCAGTGGTCACCCAAGACACCCCTTTGATGGTGAGTGATGCTCTCGGGCGTTCCCTGCGCGACCTCCGCATATCCGTCATTGACAGATGCAACTTCCGTTGTCGCTATTGCATGCCGCGAGAGGTGTTCGCTGATGACTACCCTTACCTCGCGCGCGAGGAGATATTGACATTCGAAGAGATTGACCTGCTAGTCCGCTCACTGCTCCCCCTCGGTATCGAGAAAATTCGCTTGACGGGAGGGGAACCTCTGGTAAGGAGAGATTTCGTGCAACTGGTGAAGATACTCTCGCAACACAAAGTTGAGTTGGCTCTGACCACAAATGGGGTTCTCCTTGAGAGGTTTGCTCCACTCCTCGCAGATGCAGGTCTGTCAAGGGTCACGGTCAGCCTCGATGCCCTCGATGATGAGACATTTCAGATGATGACTGACAGCGATGTGCAGGTTAGACAGATTCTCGACGGCATCGCTGCGGCCCAGGATGTAGGCTTGGGGCCGGTGAAGGTCAACACTGTCGTGCGAAGAGGGGTCAACGAGCACGCCATCCTCGACTTGGTAGACCATTTCCAAGGCAGTGGTGTGATTGTCAGGTTCATCGAGTTCATGGATGTGGGTGCGAGCAATGGTTGGCGAATGGAGGAAGTGGTGACGGCTGCTGAAATACGTGAGGTCATTCAACAGAAGTACGACTTGATGGAGGTCCCACCAGATGATGTGAGTGCAGTTGCCAAGATTTGGCAGACGGAACATGGAGACAGAATAGGATTCATAACATCGATTTCCGAACCGTTCTGTGGTGACTGTACGCGCGGCAGAATCTCATCCGAAGGTAAGTTCTACAACTGCCTCTTCGCCGATTCAGGATACGACTTGAAGAGCTCCATCCGCTCCGGAGTGAGCGAGGAGGAACTTCGGAATCTGGTCTCTTCGGTGTGGGAGTTGCGAACTGACAGGTATTCCGAGATGCGAGGGGAAGAGATGGCCAGCGGTCCAATCAGACTACCTGTAGAGATGTCGCATATCGGCGGTTGATGCTGCGCCCGACGGACTACTGAACCATCGCAGCATCATAATGATTCGATGGCGTCGATTATCGCACTCATCGTCGCATCGGTGCGAATAGCCGGATTGCCGTAGGCGGCGACAGCAGCTGCATGACCGCCATTCTCCAACGCCGCCGCGAGTTTAGATGGCGAGGGGGGTGCTGGTAGGTGAAGGCGGCTGGCGAGTCGGTCCACCACCACCAGCCTCACTTCCATGCCATGTCGAGAGGCGAGGTGCGCTTCACCGGCGATGTTCACCACGGCTCGCGATACCGCTCGCCGCCTGAGACGAAGCTCTCTACCATCAGTGACCATCCCCTCATCCGGCGCACATAATTGAATGGCGCGACTCTCACTCATTGAGGACATCAAATCCTGACAACCTAGTGAGCCAGTCCAAAGTGGGCCAGAAACGCGGTTGTCGTTCAAGGCGACAGGGTGTGATATTGGCACCAACACATGCGCGTGGCCGACCATCTCGGCAGCCTCATTTTCGTCGGGGTCGGCAATCCTCCAACCGAGGTTACACTCCACCTCGCTCGCCGCCTGCACTGATTTACGAACCCTCACACTGACTCTCAGGTGGTGGCTGTCCCAAATCGAGAGAAGTGGCTCAATCACTCTGTCGTGGCGAGCAGCGCACCGCGCCACGGTAGCCAAGAGAATACGCAATCCGGTGTCGTGAGCGATTTCATCGAGGCGCGCCCGCGCCCCATATCGCCGCATCAGAGGTGCCGGCGAGGAACCCGTCAATGCGGCTACATCGGTCGCCGTCACCTCCAACACCGCCTTCCTCGCTAGAGACTGCATCACCGAGTCGAGAAACGGAACGGGTGAGCCGAATGGGTCAATGTCCACCCACTGCCATCCGCGTGAGAGAGCGACTTGGCGCGCATCGCCAAGAATCGGCTCAAAACTTCGCACTCTCTCTCTCGGTGGCCGCCCATTCACATCACACTTCGAATTGCTGTCCAACCACCGATGCGCTTTCTCATCCATGTCACAACCGCTCACTTGCAACCGCGCGGCGACCTCATCCGGCAACTCGTTCGCCATCCTGATACATCTCACACCGCTCGCCGCCAAAGCGTCGAGAATCCTTACCGGCTTGTCGCCGGCGAGAATTCCTTTGCTGAGTTCATGGTCCATCAACAGAATCGAGCGGGTACGGTTGCCCGCCATCGCCTGGTTATGGAAGACCTCCCTTTCATCCCTGCCACCCGGCCCGACTAGGTTCTCGCCTCCCTCCTCGGCGGTTCGCGGTAGGTGTACGAAGGTGCGCCCCTCAAGAATGACCTGCCCTGGCCAACCAGATGGTGAATCCCCCTCCATCACCCTCTCGCGGTGCACAGGTGCTCATGAACTTGGCCACCGAAATTTTCTTTTCGGGTTGGTAAAACCCCCCTTCCGTTTTTATAATGGAGAATAGGTGATAGTTGAGACACCTACACCCCACTCAACACACATTGGGTAGCGTCTGCTCCCCGCTTCCCGCCGGACGCAGTTCACCCCCCACTCGACACACATTCGGTAGCGTCTGCTCCCCGCTTCCCGCCGGACGCAGTTCACCCCCCACTCAACACACATTGGGCAGCACCCTGAGACACACTCAGGGTAGCCACTCGGAGAGAGTCACCACCAGATGCTCCCTGAACCTCGAACCTGGGAGTCTTCTTGTGCGGGTCCACACGAACGGTCCATCCAATCGGCTAACCGCGGGTGAGCAGGTTTTGGGTGATATGACGATTCTCTTTGAGGGCCTCGTCTATCTGCACCAGTTTTGATGAGAGAATGTTGTCGTTGAGCAGACTGAGGACGACGCTGTTCAAACGGTCTCCGAGGGGAAGTTCGGAGTTGTCGTAGAGGCAGATTGGAGTGCCGAGACAGATGCCATCCTTCACAACCGTCTGAATGAGGTAGGGGGCCCCATGCGCCCCTCTACCCGGTTTCATTCGCCAACTTACCCCACTGCCACCGCTGATGAAAAGTGCTGTATGGGTGGCTCTCAATCTAGATGGATTGCCTTCAACTGTCGAGCGGAGGAGTGAGAAGGACCTCTCTAATGGGGTTATTCTCGCATCTTTCGCCTCCGTCCCAAGTCTGCGGGCGAGTTGCAGTGAGGCGGCTCTGAGTCTGTCTGAGGCCGCTATAGACATCCGCCCGTACCAGACACTCAGAAACTGCTCCAACAGGGCTGGTTCCGAAGGAAGTTGCAAGACCTTTCTACCTTTGATGCCGGCTTCCACACCGAGTTGAAATGTCTCTTCATTCCAGTCGCAGAGAGGTGGTAGTGGAGCCGTGGACGCTGGAGAGGCTTGGAACGGTGTGTCAACCGTTCCAATGGGTGTGAAACCCCATCTTAACAGGGGATATCTGAGGGTGCTATTGGTCTTTTGAGATTCTCGCATCTCGCCGCCTTCGATCTGATTGAGTACGCGGAGAAACCTCAGGACTGGCGAGTGTATGCTTCTTTCGGCCATCATGGCGAATAGAAGAGAACCGGGCCCGTGGTCCACCTTGGCCCCATCCACAATCAGGAAATCACCCGAAGTGGTGACGGTGTGTCCGTTGAAGCGGACGGTCATCTCAGAATCTGAATCCACACCACCCACAGCATCCGGAAAGAGGCGAGAACCGCGTCCTGCGAGCAGGTCGCGAACCTTCTGAAATTGAGGATAGTCGCGATGCCTCTCCAGTTTTCGTGAATCATCCGAGAACGATTCCACTCCCGTCAGTTTCCCCAGCAACATGCGCCAACCATCATTATAGGGCATCATCCGCTGAATCGAGCGGTTCTCAGTCAACCATACCCCCACTTCGTTCAGCAACTCATCGCGCTCCTCCTCAAGAAAGGCCTGCCAGGAGGGTTTGCTGTTTGCGAGAAGGTCAGCAATTCTGTTCCAAGGGGAACATACTGCACAAAGAACATCTCTCCGCTTATCATTGACCGCGCCTCGACAACAGCGACAGACATGGTCTACCGAGTTCATCAACCTATACCTCAGTCCGACCCTTCTTGAATGAGTAAGTCTCGTTGGTGAATAATACGGATTATTCAGGTGAGTGAGTGATGCTACGAACCAACTTCTTCAGGTGAGTGAGTGATACAACAAATCAACTTCTTCAGGTGAGTGAATGCCATGACCCCGACTGACTCGGAATGGTAGTCGTAGAGAAGAGCACCGTTTCGGGGTCAATAGTGGTCGAACACTATGTTCTCATTGATATGAGTGACCTTGTGCCCATGGTCAACCACCTTGCCGACTACCTGACACCCCTGCAATCTCTGCCCGAGCCAGCCACACACCTCCTGTGAAACCGAACAATCGGTGATGACCACCATACCCATGCCAAGGTTGAATGTGCGCGCCATCTCTCTGTCAGAGACACCCCCTTCATGGGCGAGCCAGTTGAACTCAGGATGGCTGGGAAGAGGGTTGGAGATGTGATACCCGAGACTCTCATGCAGACGCAGAAGGTTGGAGAGCCCGCCCCCGGTAATGTGCGCGATACCCCTCAACTGCTCGCTTTCGCAAGGCCCATTTCCGGCCCGACAGGCGGCGATGAGGTCGTAGACTGGGTCACAGTAGATTCTGGTCGGGTTCAGCAGAACCTCCCCGAGAGTGACAGTTCCATCAGTGAACCTCTCAATCCGCCCCTCCTCAACATCGAATGGTGCTGGGGCTGTGAGGTCGGCGGCGCACTTTTCCATGACTGCACGGACCAAGGAGTAGCCGTTGGAATGGAGTCCTGAAGACGGTAGGCCGATGAGTGAATCGCCTGCCACCATGCCTTCACCTGTGATGGCCTGACCCTTCGGCAGCCATCCGAGGGCGGTTCCAGAGAGGTCCAACTCCTTGACGATGCCCGGCAGCGTAGCGGTCTCGCCGCCGGCGAGTGTCACGCGCGCTCGTGCGGCGGCTTCAGTCAAGGAAGCGCCGAGGATGGCGTGGACTTCGGGGTCGGGGAGTGGAGTGGCGACATAATCTACGAAGGCGATGGGCTCGGCGCCGACACAGAGAAGGTCGTTGACATTCATTGCCATGCAATCTATTCCGACGCCGCCCAGTTGTCCCAACTCGTTGGCAATCTGTAGTTTGGAGCCGACTCCGTCAGTCGCCAACGCCAGCAGAGAGTCGCCGAACTCGACGAGGCCGCCAAACCCACCGGGTAGGTCTATTGGGGCACCGGGAGAACCTCTCTCGCGCACCGATTTAGACAGCGCGCCGACGAGCGAAGCCACTGAAGCGGCTTCCAAATCGATGTCGACACCCGCTCCGGTGTAGTCGAGGCCATCACCGCCACCCATCACTCGGCCCGAGCCGTCGGCAGTTCATTAGCACCACCCCAAACGACCACACCAGAATGCGTCCGCATGGGTGCTGGTAGCGGCGCTATTCGATAATGTTGACATTGGCGCGTTTCAGAGCGGCCAGTAGGGCAGCGGGGTCTCTGCAGTTGAAGGTATAAGACCGACCCTTGCGACTGCTCTGCACCTCTACTCCTCGCCCACTCTTGACGATGTATCCAATTTTCTTGAACCTCTGCACTCGCCACCCCATGCCACCCCATTTGAGCCACCGGATGTTTTTCTCCTCGGCCGAAATGATTTCCTCGGCAGATAGTCTGACTTTCCATCCGAGAAAACCGACGGTCAAGGTCTGTCCATCAAAGATGACCATGTAGGAGAAGGATGCACAAGTCATGATGATGAGGAAACTGAAGACGAATATGCTGACTATCACTACAGTCCAATGTCCATCAATCATTATCGTTGGGTCGTTGAACAACGCAAGGGCGTACCATCCTCCAAACAAGACGAGTATCACCGCGAGGAGCCAGAAGAACCACGGTTGGCTGCTTTCAGAATACATCATTCAACCCCCAGAATCGCTGCAGCCTCGGCAAATCGGAGGCGCGCCTTCTGCATACGATGCCCGTCTTCGACCTCTATAAGTGCTTTGACGCAGGATTCTCTCGCCGCCACCGCTCTAGAATTGTCTATCGGCACGGTGTCATCCTCGGTTCCATGCACAATGATGGTCGGATGACGGAGTGGGGGCTGACTCATCCGCTCGGCGGCGAGAAAGAAGTCCCAACCAAGAGTGATTTCCGAGCCGAGTCCATGATGGAAATACTGGATGCTACCCTCATTCTCCCATTTTTCCAGACCGGCCCTTCCCGCCCCCACCCGCCACAGTTCATCGAGCCCGAAAGCAGGTGCGACCAACAGCAGTGAAAACGATTCATCGGGGCGTAATGCGGAAGCATTTGCGGCAGCAAGCCCACCCATTGATGAGCCGGCAACGATGTCAAATGGTCCATTTTCGTCTATCTGTTGAAGTAGCACTTCAGTTTCCTGTTCGATTGTCCAGCCCCGCTCAGACATGATGGGGGCGACCACTTCCCAACCCAACACCTCCTTCATGTAGGTCGGTTTACTACCGTCAGGTGAACCCTCGAAGCCGTGTGCGAATAATACTCTCACCAGTTCAACTCCCTCTTCGCATACTCCGAATCAACCCACTCTCTTCGCCTCATCCTAATCACCCCACACTCTTTGATTATTCAGAATCAACTCCGAAGCGGAGTGGTTTGAACTGGCTTCCATCGATATGACAGCGATTCATCACCATCCCTCCGTTACTGCTGTCGTCGAAGATTCTGATGTGTATCTCAGCCGTCACCGCAATGACAGCAGAGAATAGATGGCCACCATGAACACGATGTTCGTCATCAGAGACCACAACATGGAGATGGGTGAATAGTCGTCCATCCATCTCCGCCACATTTCCCTGCAAGGAGAGCAGTTCGACTGCTCCTGTCAGCACCTTCCGTTGATATACACCATGTTCATCGAGATATCCGATATCGACATTCTGTACCCTACCAATACCACTGGTCACCGCGCCAGAACGCGCCCCCTGTGTGGAAAAAACCTCTTTGAGGAGAGTGTGAATCTCCTCCTGCGGGTCGAGCCGGACGAAGAGGTCAGACCCCCAGACCCCTAACTCCATGGCGGAGCAGAGGTGCGGCGGTTTCATTACAATACCCCAACCTGCGCAGAGTGGGGATAGAGTGAGTCGCGGGCGAGTTGTCTTTGTTGAGGACGAAGAGACGCTGCGGAGACTTGGCGAGACCATCTTATCGAGAATGGGTTTTGAGGTCTCTGCGCATGAAGATGCGGAATCAGCATTTGAAGAGATAATCACCAACGGTGAGTTGAAACTTCTTGCCACCGACATGTCACTTCCAGGCATGAATGGTGTGATGCTCGCCCACAAGGTCAGGGCGGCTGGTTTTCAGGCCCCGATTCTGCTGATGAGCGGGCATGATGAGGAGGAGATTCTCGATGCGGGTGGTGTGCCGCCACCAGGATTGATTCTACAGAAACCGATCGGCTTGGCTGAATTGCGGGCGACTGTGGATTCACTGCTCACCTGAGCCGTTCCACACACATATCCATACGCCTGTCGCCGCACGATGGCATCCGCCGCAACCCACGACGGACAGGATTGCACGACGGACAGGATTGCACGACGGACAGGATTGCACGACGGACAGGATTGCACGACGGGAAACAGATGTCCTCGGCGACCGTTTTCTCTACGACCCCGAAAAACAGCCACTCCAATTGGAAAAGGGTCCAGTGGAAAGAGAAATCAAGTGGCGACAGGGGGACAGCGAGGAGATGCCTTTCCAGTGGAACGAAGGGGGTGTAATCGCGTTATTCTTTAACCGTCATCCAACCGAGACACCTCCTGCACGTGGGGAATGATGACATGCTTGGGATTCAGGATTCGAATGCGAGGTGGCGAACCCTCCTGCAGGAACAGTTCACCAGAGAGATCCAGCTTCTCGCCACCAGTTGGCCGGAGCAGAGGGTTCTGCTCATCAAATTCACCCAAATTCAGGCGTGGGACCCCACCTTCGCCCAAGCCCTGATTGAATATCCGAAACCGATTCTCAGAGCGGGAACGGAGACTCTGCGAGCCCTCTGCCACGAAGGAGGTTGGGATGTTGAGCCGATGCTCCGCATCATCGACCTCCCGCCCGATTGCAGGCGCTCTATCAGAGAGGTCGGCTCCTCAGACATAGACCACCTCATCTCGTCAGAGGTGGTGGTCACCAAAGTCTCCGAACTCAAGCCGCGCATCTACCACGCCCGATTCCGTTGCGCGGTGTGCAACCATGTCAATGAGGTTCCTCAACTGAATGAACTCGAGTTGATGGAGCCGGTTAACTGCGACGACCTCACAGGGGGTTGCGGGAGATACCCAGGGGGCAGAGATGGAACCAGATTTGAGTTGATTCAAGACAACATTTCACTCGTCGACAATCAGTGGATTGAGATTCAGGAACTCCCTGAAAACGTGCAGGGGGGAGCCCAACCGGCGCGAGCGACCGTACTAGCCGAGGGAGACCTCGCCAACAAACTTCTACCCGGTATGCGCGTGATGGTGAATCTCGTTCCGTTCATCCGCAGTGAGAAGGCGAGAGGGGCGAAGACCCCGATGTTCAACATCTACCACTCCCTCGTTTCGGCCGAACAGGAGAACACCCCCTTCAACGAGATTGAAATCTCGGAAGAGGACCAAGAGATGATTTTGGAAATCAGTCGCCGCTCCGACCTCTTGGAACTGATGACGAACAGCATCGCACCATCGATATTCGGTGCCGGAAGACTACAGATGGTGAAGCGCTCGCTGGCGATGCAGTTGTTCGGCGGTGTCTCGCGCAAGTATCCCGACAGCACCAGAGCAAGAGGCGACATCCACATCCTTTTGATGGGCGACCCCGGTGTTGCCAAGAGCCAGTTGCTTTCCTACATGGCGCAGATTTCCCCGCGGGGGAAATATGCTTCCGGCGGCGGAATATCGGGTGCTGGATTGACCGCCGCCGCAGTCCGCGACGCCTTCAATGATGGCCGCTTCTCTCTTGAGGCGGGGATTCTCGTCCTCGCCGATTCAGGGTTGGCGGCCATCGACGAATTCGACAAGATGAACAAGGATGACAGGGCCAAGATGCACGAGGCGATGGAGCAGCAGAGGATACACATTTCCAAAGGTGGAATCAATGCCACCATGCGCACCCGTTGCGCTGTCCTCGCAGCAGCCAATCCTCGGCTCGGCCGCTTCAGCCAGCGCGCCTCAGAAGGTATGGACATCACTCCGATGTTTGAAGAGGTCGACCTTCCACCAGCACTGATGTCTCGTTTCGACATCATCTGGTTGCTCAGGGACGATGTGGTCAAGGACCGTGACGAGCAGATCGCTGAACATATCCTCTCCAACAGAAGTAGTGGTGTTTCGGAGACTCTTATTGAAGAAGGGAGGGAAATTGACCCACGGCTCATCGAAGAGGAGGGTACGGTGAAAAAGGGATACGCAGGGGAGGACCAACTGACCATTCCGATGTTCCAGAAGTATGTCGCTTGGGCGAAGAGAACGGTTCATCCTACTCTGACAGCGGAAGCGAGAGATGAGATAGTCAAATTCTACCTTGAAACACGAAAAATGGGCGGGGAAGAGGAGGCTAGCGTACCCATCACCGCCCGCGCCTTGGAGGCTTTGATTCGTCTTGCCGAGGCTCACGCCAGAATGCGACTGAATCCGGAAGCGGAGATCGGAGATGCGAAAAACGCCATCGCAATGTTTCGGAATTGGCGTTACGAATTGATGGGGGATGAGTTCGACGAAGGCACGATTCTGACTGGGGTCTCGAAGAAGAAACGGTCAGCAGAACATATCGTTCTCAATGTCATCAAAGAACTCGCGGACGGATTCGTTGACAGGGATATTCCAGAGAGTGACATCCTCAATGAGACGGCGCGCCGCGGTATCGACCAGTTTTCGGTTGAGGATGCTCTCTCTCGCCTTTCGATGATGTCGCGCATTTACAGTCCCTCACTCGGCCTATTCCGCTTGGTCAACTGAAGCACCGCAGCGGTCAGGTCGGGCTCGGTTTTGTCATTTCTCTTCCCCCCTCGCCTTCAAAGGC
>CAYFFQ010000026.1:0-18889 GCA_964342465.1 uncultured Candidatus Poseidoniales archaeon
ATGATGCCCCCTCTCCCGAACATGTTCCTTCGGGTAACAACCGTGTATCGGCGGTAGGAATCGCCATCATCCACAAAATCAGTATGAAATGAACTTCGATTCATCACCTGAAACTGCGATGTGCAGGCCGGTTGGAAGTCAAGTTTTCTCGGTGTGAAATGAACTCCGATTCATCACCTGAAACGGCGAGATTCGTTCATAATCAGGCTAGACGGAATTTCCCTTCGGTGGATTCGCTCTCCCGAGCGCCTCCCCCTGTTGGTGGTCGCCCCCACTTGACTTCACTCCGATGCCATCATCGGCAACTCATCGAAGTTGTGGCTTGGTGGCGGTGAGGTGGTTGACCACTCGAAGGTGGAGCCTCCCCAAGGGTTGTCCCCTGCCTCCTCCCCATTCTTCATGCTGCGGATGAAGTTCCAGAAGAAGAGCGCCTGACCAGCGAAGACCACGAATGAGCCGATGGTCGAGATGAGATGCTCAGTCGCCCATCCAGCGTCAGCACCGTAGAAGTAGATTCGGCGCGGCATGTCCCACATCCCGAACAGTGGAATGAATGTTAGGTTGATACCGACGAAGGTGAGCCAGAAGTGCCACCAGCCGAGTTTCGTGTCCAACATCCTGCCGAACATCTTTGGATACCAGTAGTAGATACCCCCCAGTGTCATCACAGCCACCGCTCCAAGGGTGTAATGGAAGTGGGCGACGATGTAGTAGGTCCCTCTCAATTGAACATCCATCGCCACACTTGAGAGATAGACTCCCGTGACTCCGCCGACGAGGAAGATGCCGACAGCACCCATCACAAAGACGAGAGGAAGTTTCTTGAAATCAGGCTTCGACTTGTAAAAGGTCGCCAGCAGACTGAGATAAATCAGACCGAAAGGCACACTCACCAATTCGGTTCCTATGGTCTCAAACTTGCGGAAGGTCGGGTTGATACCTGTGATGAACATGTGATGCGCCCAGACAAGGACACTGATCACGGATGCGATGACCAGCGACCAGACGATGATTCTGCGCCCATACAGCGTTCTCTTCACGAATGTTGGGACGACCTCCATGGCCATGCCGAGGCCGGGTAGGAGAACCACATAGACCTCCGGGTGCCCGAAGAACCAGAAGATGTGCAACCACCAAGTCGTTCCATCGATACTCGGGTCGAAGAACAGGGTTCCGAACACTCTGTCTCCGACAAGCATGAGGACCGCTCCGAGGAGTGCTGGGAAGATGGCTAGCATCAGAATCACAGTGAAGAGGATGTTCCAGGAGAACATCGGCATCTGCATGAGTTTCATACTCGGGACGCGCAACTGCAGGATGGTGACGAGGAAGTTGATGGTGCTTCCAGTGACTGAGAGGATCAACAGAACCAATCCTGCGCCGGCCAGTGAAACGCCAGCACCCGGGCTATATTCAAGGCTGGTAAGTGGGCTGTAGAAGGTCCAGCCGGCATCAGCAGCTCCACCGAAGAAGAATCCGGAGGCGGCGACCAATCCCCCGAGAAGCAGAGACCAGAAAGAGAAGGCGTTCAATCTCGGGAAGGCCATGTCTCGCGCTCCTATCTGGAGGGGAACGATGTAGTTGGCGAAGGCAAAGGACATCGGAGAGATGGCGAACAGAACCATCACCGCACCATGCATGGTGACCGCCTCGTTGAACAGCCCGCCGGTGAGGAAGTCGTTGTTGGGAACTATCAACTGTAGTCTGATGAGCAGGGAGAGAGCCATGCCGATGACCGCGAAGAGGATGGTCGTCCACAGGTAGAGGAGACCGATGTCCTTGTGGTTGGTGGTGGTCAGCCAATGCATCAACTCAGGTTTTCCGAAATCCTTCTTGAGGTAGAGAGAGAGAACCACTCCGGCGGCGACGGCGATTACCGCGAGGATGATTATCCACCAGGCGAGGTTGCTGAAGTCAACCAGTGAGCCACCTGATGAGTTCACTCCCTGCACACTGTATTCAGCCACATTCCATGAATCTCCTGCTGACTCATTATTGCCATTGACAGAGTTTCCAAGAAGAGTGAAGGTGACACCATCCTTGTCGCTGTCTGGAGCAGTCCACTGGACTGCCCAAGTTCGGAAATCGTTGCCAGTTTCGGTGTGAGTAAGGTCGCCATCCGTGAGTGCTTGTGTGTTCGCATCCGTCGAGGCGAGCGTACCACTGCTGGCGTCGAGATTGAAGCCTCCGGCGTTAGTTCCACCGGCAGTCGGCCCACCACTGATTGTGACGGTCAGGTCGTATGTCTGGCCGGCGGAGAACTTGTCCGGCAAACCGTCCAAGGTGACGCTTACGCCGCTGTCACTCGCACCGTGACAGACACACCCGTTGTCAACAACCATGCCTCCGATTCCATCTTGTTCTGCCATCAGAGATGGCGCAATCATCACTGCACCCAGCAATGCGAGAATCAATACACATGTCTTTCCACGCATCAGATATCACCTCCAGCGAGTTTCGCTGTTCTCCAAGCCTCATAATCGGCTTTTTCCATGACCTCGAGTTCACCTATCATGTCGGCGTGGAAGTCTCCACACAACTCGAAGCAGCGAATTGGATATGTTCCAGTCTCTTCAGCCTCAATCCAACCTGTGATGGACCGGCTTGGAAGAGCATCAATCTTGACCCGATGCTCTGGCAGAGCGAAGTTGTGAAAGACATCTCCTCCAACTACCTCTAGAACGATGGGCACATCCACCGGAATGACCAGAGGTTCACCCGCAGCACTGGTGAAGTTGATGCCAGAATCTTGGTATTCGTATGCCCAATAATACTGGTAGCCGGTCACTTTGATGGTGAAAGACTCTTCATTGGTGTGGTCTTCGTACTTCTCAAAGAAGTCGATGGAATCGAACGTCACATCGGAAAGGACGAGCAGGAAGAGGGTGATGACGATGGTGATAGCGACAGCCACCTTGCCACTGCCCCGCTCCAATGGAATGTCCCCGATTTGAGGCTCATCCTCTGTCTCACCTTCGACCGAGGTGGTCATAAGCCAGAGAAAGTAGATGTAGACTCCACCACCGATGACGGTACCGAGAACCCAATAGGTGGTGAAGAGATTGTTGTAGACATCGGCGTGTCCACCCGTCCCTCCCAAGCCGTTGAACCAGTTGAAAATGGATGCATAAGTCAGCATCAGAACGACAGTCACAGCGACGATGATTCCGAATTGTTTCTTGTCCCTTATCATCTCAGATCACCTCCAAATAGACGATGAGGTAGAGAAGTATCCACACGACATCAACGAAGTGCCAATACCAAGTGATGGCTTGGAAGGAATCATTCCTGTCCTTGGTGTAGAACCCGCGAGAAACCAATTGGTAGGCGGTGAGGAAACAGATGATGCCGGCAAGTACGTGCAGACCGTGTAGACCTGTCAGGGCGAAGAATGCGGTGCCGTAGGCGTGGTCACTCCAGAGGAACCCTGCATGAATGTACTCGTAAATCTGAACCGCGAGGAAGACGAGACCGAGAAGTGCAGTCAGGCGTATCAACGACTTGCTCTTGGAGACATCATCATCTCGCAGAGCGTGAAGTGCCTTGTGACCGGTGAATCCCGAAGTGATGAGAATTAGTGTGTTGATGCTGACCAGTGTCAGGTTGTGCTCGACACCTTGAGGTGGCCATGAGCCCCCGACCGCGTCCTCCCAGGTCACAGTGTGCCAGCGGGCCCAAAACCAGAAGGCAAAGAAACTGGCGAAGATGATGACCTCGGTGACGATGATCCAAACCATCGCCCACGATGCGTTGCCCCACTCCCCCGAAGAGACACTCGGACGGGAGTCCCACATCATCGCATCCTCTTTCACCCAAGAGAAAATCGAGTAGACAGTTAGTGCAAGACCTATTATCAGGAAGGGCCACACCAGCAATCCAGCCAGTGTCAGGGCTATTCCCAATGACAACAACAGAGGCACCAAACTGTTGTGCACCTCGCCATCTCCATGCTTACTCGTCAGCGGCTTGTCTCCGCTCATTTCCACAATCTCACCGCTCACGGATAACACGCTCGCTAACCGGACCGAGTAGGGGGGGTTAGGCGACACCCCGAACATGTGGGGCGAGAATGATTCTCATTCTCATCACAGGTGAATATACCATTGAAATCGCCTCTGGATGAGCGAAGATTTGCGGTGAAGAAACCTGTTGAATGTCGCTGGAGAAACCGGTCGCAAATGGGTTCAGAATCCGATAGGGTGGCTACACGAGATTCCGAAGTTGATTGTGGGGGTGCGGAAGTCCTCAATCGATGGAGAGACAGCCATCGCATACTCCAGAAATGACTATTTGGATTTCGAAACACAACTCATCACCCCGACGCTGCAAATCCGGCTCGTAGGCGGATGATATCAGTTCGCTGATGAGAGAGAGGTCGGTGGTCACATTGGTCACGCAGTCGCAACGGGTGCAATGCAGGTGGGCGTGAGTCTTCTGACCGGGGCAGTATCGGGTGTCGTTGTCAAGGTCTACACGATTGATAGCACCCATCTCCACCAGTCTGTTCAGTTGCCGATAGACCGTGGCCATCGACATTCTGTCACCAGCAGACATCAACTCGGTGTGGATGGTGGTGGCGGATGGGTGGTCCTTCCGAGAGGTGATGACATCGTAGACCAGACGCTGTCTGGTGGTCATGCCAAACTCGGCAACTCGAGAGGCGCGGCTCTCCGAAACCATGGCCAATCGGGGTCGCCATCCCCCTTTGAACCCGATGGAACGCCCCTCAGGTGTGAAAAACCGAAGGTGTTCGGTGTTACTTGCTTGGCACATCGGCCACAACGTCTCTTCGTGGGAGATGGATTGAGGGTTGAGTTGTTGCTGCCGGTGGTGTTCATCCTGCTGGCCATTTTCCTCGCGCTTTCACCGACCATCCTCCTTTCCGGTACGGAGTCTCCGGTGACAGATGTCAGCCGTTCAGACCTCCACAAGGGTCAGTTGGCGGCGATAGTCGCCTTGGAACCTGCGACAACTCCGAGTGATGTCGCCGCCGGCCATCTTGCCATCCGCGATGTCATAATGACTCCGAGCGGCAACCTGTTGGTCGCCGGCTCATTCGTCGATACTCTATCATTGGGTGATGACAACCACACTTCCCGAGGTCTGCGCGACATCTTCGTGGCCGAACTGGAGACATCAGGCGTGTGGCTGTGGTCGGCCACCGGTGGTGGTAGTGGTGGGGATGATGTCATCGCACTAATGGTCGATGATGAGGGATTTCATGTTCTCGGCCGCGGATACGGCAATCTCACATTCGGTGGTCACAGCGCTGAGATGAGTGGCTCCTATGGGCAGAACAGTTGGCAGGCCGACTTGACCCATGCGGGTGAATGGCTAGCGGTCTCCAAGATAGACCCAATTCTTCTTCCCGAAGTTTCGTCATCTCTGTGGTGCGGTTTCCGTTGAATCCACTTCCCCCACGATTCTTGAAGTGCAACGAATTACGCATTATTCCATGCGAATCAGGGCTTTTTCCGTTTGCTGGAGAGTTTGGACATCATGGCGAGAATGTCCCTTTCTGTCACTATTCCCACCAATACCTCATCTGCTACATCCATGACAGGAAGCCTCCTGATTCTGTGCGCTGACATCATCTGAATCGCATCGTGGCAACCCGCATCTTCCGAGACGGTCAATACTCTCTTTGTCATCACCTCACTCACCGGCGTCCTCCATAACCAGTCCAGTGAACCGTCCATCATGTGTTTGTGGAGCAGTTTCAGCAAGTCGGATTCGGTGAATATGCCGACGAGAAAATCGTTTTCATCAATAATCACGACTGACCCTATTCTGCTGTTCACCATCTTGCTGATAGCCTTCGGGACAAGGCTCGAATCGGGTATTGTGATGACATCTTCACTCATCACTCTCGAGACGATGACCATGATTCACACCTACGAGTGGCAACTCCTTGATTTCTAAATCAATTATTCTCAACTTTGGATGACATCTCACCATTCGCGACTCATCACTAGGTCGGGGTAGTGCCTCATCAGGTCGGTCTGAGAGATGATGCCGACGAGTTTGGTTCCTCTGACTACGGGGATTCTGCGAAATCGGTAGTCACGCATCCGATTTATTACTCCGTTGAGAGTCTCTTCCGCCTGCACTGCGACGGCCGGATTCGCCATCCAGTCACGGACCAGGTCGTCGGTCAGGTCGCCGCCGTTCTCTGATGCGGCGCGGCAGACATCTCTCTCAGTCAACATTCCGACGAGATTCCCTTCCCCATCGACGACGGGGAGGCCGCCTACTGAGGAGCGGTGCATCTTCTCGGCGGCGATGAACATAGGGTCATCAGTCTCGACAGTCTCCACATCAATGACCATCAGGACACTCACTTCGTCCGACGCTGAGAGCCTCGTCTTGTGCATGGAGAAACCGAACTGCCCCGCTTCAATCAGGCCACTCCCGAACATATTCGGGATGCAATCCGGTGAAGAAAACACGATGGACAACCATCGAAATTGTGGTTCATCCGCGTCACGTTCTGAGAATCGAGACACCCAACCAGAAGACGATGATGGCGAGAACAAGGTTGATTCTTCCATAGAGGGTCATCCTTCTGCGGAGTTTGTTTGCGCCCTCCGAATCGGGTTCCTCGCTCCACGCGGCGATGGCCTTCGGGCCGAGTTTGAAATCGTGGAGGGCAGCGGTGATGAAGATGACCAAACCGCCGACCATCTTCCACGCAATCGTGCTGCTCGGCTTCTCAGAATGCCCGTCTGCGGTGGTAAAGGCCTGCCAGCCGGAGATGATGTCCGAGAGAATCACTCCAGTGACGGCGACGGAGCAGAGACAGACCCAGGCGAGCAATCTGAATCTCATTCCTAAATCATTCAGAATCACGACATACTCGCTGCGTGGATGTCTATGGCGGACGAAAGGGACAACGATTGCAGCATAGAAGACCATCGAACCGAGCCATGTTGCTGCTGCTGTCAGGTGGATGAAGGTCACTACCGGCCAAGTCTCCATATCAACGCCGAAGAGAGTCACCTCGTTGAACCGCTTACCGAATATGTTCGGAGCCATCAGCGGGACGATGAGAATGAACAGAACTCTTCGACCATCACGGTCTGGAGGTGGGAGATTCATGGCGAGGGTACGACTCAGTTGTTTCAAGCCTCAGCCTACTGCGCCAATCTAGAATTCGGCCACGGATTGTTGGGGGGCGACTCAGTTGTTTCAGGCCTCAGCCTACTGCGCCAATCTAGAATTCGACCACGCATCGTTGTGGGGGGAGATTCAGTTGCCACTGAAGCGGGGAGTTCTTCGCTCGACATAGGCGGCGATTCCCTCCTTCGCATCACTGCTGTTGAACAGAGCCGCCTGCAGTTCACGCTCAAGAGCGAGATGGTATTCGAAAGGCATCTCGGGGCCAGACTGACAACTTCGCTTGATGTTGCCCACTGCCATCGTCGCCTTGTATGGGAGGGTGTATTGACCAGCCCAGTCAAGAACATCCTGTCTGAAATCCGAGAGTGAGCCATCCCAAAGGTGGTTGATGAGGTTGAGTTCCAAAGCCTTCTCAAAGGAGAGAAGTTCACCCGAGACCATGTATTCCATGGCCTTTGCTTTGCCGATGAGGCGGGTCAGACGGGCGGT
Source organism: uncultured Candidatus Poseidoniales archaeon (assembly GCA_964342465.1). Classification (GTDB taxonomy): domain Archaea; phylum Thermoplasmatota; class Poseidoniia; order Poseidoniales; family Thalassarchaeaceae; genus MGIIb-Q1. Next base: position 7,609 of record CAYFFQ010000026.1, read on the forward strand.
ACCTCCGGTTCCTGCAAGAACACCGAGGTTGATTTCCGGCAATCCAACCTTGCCCGAATCCTTGCGTGCGATGCGGATGTCACAAGCCATTGCAATCTCCAATCCTCCACCCACCGCGTGTCCGTTCAGGGCAGCGATGACGAGTTTCGGGGTCTGTTCGAGGCGGCTGAGAGTTTCATTTGCATGCAGACAGAAATTGTACTTGAAGCCGGGAGTCACGCTGTTCAGCATGGCGATGCTTGCTCCAGCAGAAAAGAACTTCTCACCATTTCCTGTCAGCAGAATGACGCTGACATCATCATCGAATCTCGCTTTGACAATCGCCGTGTCGATGTCTCTCATCATCTCATGGGTGTAGGTGTTTGGCCCCATCGAGTCTCCTTCGAGGGGTGCACCATTGGAATCGGATGCCAACTCGAGAATGGCAATTCCGTTGTCAGTCACACCGTAGTTCACCAATCGGTTGGGCATCGGTTCTAGTTCAGGCCAGTCGGTCATAAGCTATCGAACCTCGCGACATCGCATCCCCATATCAATTGAACCCCACTCCCAAAGGGAGTGAATCTCGGTGAATAGAAACATTGACCTGTCCACTATTCAAGACCTTGCACTATGATTCAATACATTTCACATCGGAGTGAGTTGGGCTCCTAATGCGGCCCTACATCCGAGACCTCAAAGAAAGGTTCAATTCAATCGTTCCGTCAAAATAAAGTAGATTACATCACGCATTCAAGCGGCACGGTCTGTTACCCACAAATCGCGATTCGGCGCTTCGTGAGTACTACGCACAATCAATACTATGACACATCTGACATCTGTGAAATATGCTCCGAACATCTTCGGGGTAATTCCCCATTTTTTTGAAAAAACACAACTATCCGCCAATCTCTCTGAAAAAAACATGTTCGGGAACAATTCAACCCCCCTCTCGTCCATGTGCGAGGCATGACGGCGGCTCATGGTGTTGTGATGCGGAGCGAAGATGAGGCCGGACCGGACACTCTCATCGGATGGCGTGGAGCCGCACTAAACGAAGTTCTTTGGCTGGCCAGAGAGACGTTGGAAGATGCAGAATGGCCGACAGTCAAGGCGTGGCGTCAGCGAGGCGGAAAGGTGCTCGGTCATTTCCAAGTCTATTTTCCTGAAGAATTGGCTCATGCTGCTGGCATGTTGCCGTTGAAGATGTGTGGGGCTCCGGTTGAACCGCGCCTCTCCGACAGCCGCTTCGGTTCCTACCTCTGTTCAGTGATGAAGACCAGTCTCGAACAGGCACTCTCCGGCAGGGTGGAATTGGATATGTTCGTCACCCATCCAATATGTGATGCGGCGAGAAATCTCGGTGCCATCTGGGGTCGGAATTTCGATTATCCCTGCCAGATTCTCTATTTGCCACAGAATCCGAATTCAAGTTATTCTAAGCAATATCTGAAAGAGGAATATCAGCGAATCGCCGCCATCATTGAGGAGGTGACAGGGAGGGAAATCACCGAAGAGTCACTCTCCACTTCGATATCTGTGTTCAATGAGAACCGAAGGCTTCTGCGACAGTTGTACGAGGTGAAGCGGGAGACACCGTGGAAAATCACGGCTGATGAGGCCTACACTCTGGTGCGGTTGGCGGGGATGATGCCTCGCCAAGAACACAATGAATTGATGAGCCAAGTTCTATCTCAACTAGATGAGAGAGAGAGGCGCAAGCAGGATAGGATTCGAGTCGTCTTCGAAGGTGGATTCTGTGAACAACCACCTCTCGACTTGATTCGCACTATCGGGCAGTCATGTTATGTCGTTGACGACGACCTTCTCATAGGATTGCGTTGGATTCTGAGTGATGTCGAAGCAGGTGATGATGCAATCGGAGCATTGGCCGCCGCATACATCGAAGATTCATCCTATTCGCCGGTCCAGCACGACAATGACAAACCGAAGGAAAAGATGCTCCTCAAGCGATTCGCCGAGGCGGAGGCCGATGCAGTCATCGTCACCGCGGCCAAGATGTGTGAACCCGGATTGGAGGAACAGGTGACCTACATACAGTCCCTTGAGCAGGAGGACATCCCCTTCTTCATCAGTGAGTTCGAGGAGAACATGACTACATTCTCCCATTTAGAGATTCAATTGGAGACATTCGTGGAGAACATTCTGTTCGATTGAGGTGAGATGATGGATTACAAGGAGAATGAATTGTGGAAAAGAGGCAACCGCGAGGGCTCCGACCTGTTCAGAAAGTGGTTCGCCGACCTCGATGCGGCTGCCAACAGAGGTGAGGTCGGCGCCTATGTATTCGTCATGGGAAGCCTTACGGAGATTCTCAACACCTTCGACCTACCTACCATCTTTCCCGAGATCACTTCACTCAACACGGCAATCCGTCATCAGGCCGCTGACCTGCTCAACGAAGCAGAGGACCACGGCTATTCACCGGACATCTGCGGCTATGTGAAGGCAGATTATGCAGTTCAAGCGAGGGGTGGCCAACACCCGATGGGGAAGTTGCCCAAACCGGGGTTGGCCCTCCTTACCAACGCCTGTAACACCTACCTGAAGTGGGGTGAGATATGGGAGAGGATGTTCGAGACACCTCTATTCACCATCGATGTGCCGGGGACTCGCGAAAAGGGTGGCCAGACTTGGCCTGGGGATGAGCAGTTTGAGCGTGAGAAGAGGTATGTCAGGGCGCAAATCGAAGAACTGATTGAGACCTGTGAGAAAATCACCGGCAAGAAGTTCGAGATGGCGAAGTTGCGGCAGACGCTGGAGTATTCGAATCGTATGTCGGCTGCGTGGAAGCAGATTCTCGAGTTCAACAAGGCGGAGCCAGCGGTCTTCAACGCCCTTACTGATGGTACTGCATATCTCGGCGTGAACAACATCCTGCGCGGGACTGAGGAGGGTGCAGAATACTTTGAACGGCTTCTTGAGGAGAAGAAATGGATGCATGAGAACGGAATCGGGATTGCTGAAGAAGAGAAACATCGTCTCGCTTTCATCGGAGTTCCATGCTATCCCATCTTCAGGGAATTCAACAATCTTTTCAGTGAGTGGGGTGGGGTCTTTGTGACCTCCACCTACCTCTGGTTCGCTTCAGGAGGAAACAATCTCGGTTTTCAGTATGATTTGGATGACCCGCTCGATTCTCTCGCTGAAGTCACCTTGATACATGTGAGGGATGCGATGGACTCGATGTTCCACCCAGAGGAGATAATCATCAACAACATGAAGGAGTTCGGAATCGAGGGAGTCGTCTATCACCCCATCAAGAGTTGTCGCACATCTTCGACCGGATTGGCGGACAATCGTCGGGCGTTGATGGAAGCGACCGACCTCCCCTCGCTCTTCATCGAATCTGACATGATGGACAAGCGTGTGGTCTCGATTGCCCCGATGAAGAATAGAATTGATGCCTTTTTCGAAGGATTGGAGATGCGCCGAGCGGCGAAGATTCAGGAGGCGGTTCAGTGATTTACACGGCAGGTGTGGATGTCGGCTCGACCCAGACCAAGGCGGTTATCATCGATGAGAACCTACAGATTGTAGGCCGCTCTCTCAATGACACAGGCGCCAATGTGATAGTGGCCGCAGAGACCGCCTTCAAGACAGCGCTGGAAGATTCAGGATTGCCTACCGATTCAATCTCCTATGTGATTGGCACTGGTTACGGACGCTACAAAGTCACCTTCGGAGACGACCAAGTGACTGAGATTTCATGTCATGGGAGGGGAGCAGTCCACATGTTCCCCAACACCCGAACCGTCATTGACATGGGTGGGCAGGACACCAAGGCAATCGCCGTGACCGAGACCGGCGAGATTCGTGATTTCTGTATGAACGACAAGTGCGCGGCAGGTACCGGACGCTTCCTCGGCGCCGCATCGGCGGCCCTCGACATTCCACTCGATGACCTCGGGCCGACTGCATTGAAGGCGACGCGACCGGTCAGAATCTCGACCACCTGCACCGTCTTCGCAGAGACCGAGATACTCTCTTGGTTGGGTAAGGGGAAGAAGATTGAGGACATTCTCATGGGTGTCCATCAATCCATCAGTGCTCGTTCGATAGGTCTGCTCCGGCGGGTGGGGATTGAGGAGGAGGTGACCTTCACCGGTGGTGTGGCGCGCAACCTCGGCATGGTGCATGTCTTGAACGAAAACATGGGTCTGACCATGAACGTCAGTGAGGAGTCACACTACATGGGAGCTCTTGGAGCGGCTCTGTTCGCCATGGATAGAGCAAAGACTGCGGAGGTGACAACATGAAGTACGTCGCCGGAATAGATGTCGGGTCAACCTACACCAAGGCGGTCATCTTCAACCCGGAGGGTGACCTTGTAGGCAGGGCGATGCGCAGCACCGGATTCATGCTCGATGTGGCAGCACGCAAGGCGTATGATGAGGCACTGGCTGACGCCGCTGTCGATGAATCGGAAGTCGGCTATGTGATTTCAACCGGATATGGCCGACACCGCGTCGATTTCCGTGATGTGACGGTGACTGCGCTGACCGCAGCAGCGAGGGGGGCGCACTGGTTTTTCCCCAATACTCGTACGGTTCTGGACATCGGGGGGCAGACCATGAAGGCAACCAAACTGGATGACAAGATTAAGGTCAAGTCGTTCAGACTAAATGACAAGTGTGCGGCAGGTACAGGAGCGTTTCTTGAGAAGACGGCGCGCTACATGGACTACCAGACCGAGGAAATCGGTGCGCTCGCCGCATCTTCCAAGGAGGTCGTCGAAATTTCTGGAGTCTGTGCCGTATTCGCCGAATCCGAAGTCATCAACCAACTCTCAATCGGCTCAGCTCCTGCTGACATCATGCAGGGGGCGATGGTCTCCCTCGTAGGCCGTTCCCTGCAGTTGATGCGCCGCATAAAGATGGAGCCAGAATATACGCTTGTAGGCGGTATCATGCGCTATCCGACGATGGTTGATTCGCTGACCGCGGAATTGGGTGGTGAAGTCAATGTACCGGAGGGTGACCTTGTGCAGTATGTCGGTGCCATTGGGGCGGCGACTTTGGCTCGTCAGCGTCTGCAGAAGATAGAGGTTGAAGGATGAGATTACCTGTCACGGATGGCCAACCGACTGAGAATGAATTGGAACTTCTCGGATGGAAGCGGGAGTTCGTAGCATCCGAACCCCGCCTTTCGGAAATGTGTGAACTGTTTCTCAGCCTCGGAAGAGAGGTAAAGGTCACTCCGACTGTCGAGGAAGTCGATTCGTTGGATGAAACATGCAAGGCTTGTTTCGAATCGACGAGAGAGGCTACATTCACCATCTGGACGAGAGTTGTGGGGATATGAGGTGTTCACATTCCGGATATGTTCGGGTTGAAGATAGTGGGCTACACCCACCTACGAGGGTGCAGGGGGCAGGGCCATGAGTGAGGTTGTATCAGTTGAGAAGGATGATGGCATCGCCATCGTCACCATCGACAACCCCCCAGTCAACATCATTGACTCGTCCGTTCTGACTGCTCTTGACGAAGTACTGACCCGTTTGGAGGCCGACCCGTTCTGCCGAGCTGTAGTATTGAGGGGTGCTGGAGAAAAGGGATTCAGCGCCGGTGCATCCGTCGCTGAACATCTTCCCGATGCAGCGCCGGCGATGATTGGTCAGATGACGGCTCTGTTGGAGCGAATGCACTCCACGCCGCTTGTCACTGTGGCGGCACTACACGGTATCTGTCTCGGCGGCGGTGCCGAAGTGGCACTCGCCGCCGATTTCGTCATCGCCGCAGAAGGAAGTAGAATCGGAATTCCTGAAATAACACTCGGATGTTATCCACCATTCGCTATGGTTCAGTTGCCCACTCTGGTGGGGATGAGAAAGGCGAAAGAGATGGTGCTCACTGGTTCTGCAGTAAAATCGGAGGAAGCGGAGCAAATTGGATTGGTAAATCGTGTCGTTGCGAATGATGACCTGATGGAAGAATCGAAGAAACTCCTGAGGAGAGTGCTTCGCAACCCCCCACGAATTGTGGCTATGACAATCGTTCGAATGCGCTCTTTGGAACCACTGCTGTCTGACCAAGGTCACCGGAGGATGGGTGAAGCGTTCCTCTCAGACCTCCTCACTCACCCCGACTATAACGAGGGGATGAACTCCTTCCTAGAGAAGAGAACACCTCAATGGAAGGGCAAGAGATTCTGTGATGGGGGTTGCAACAATGACTGAAATCGAAGTTCGTGGTTGGGAGATGTACGAGGAGCATTGCCCCCCTCGTCTTCGCAAGTGGGTGATTGACACCAAGACACTAGAAGATGATGAGGTGGTCGTTCAGGTTGCAGGTTGTGGTGTTTGTCACACCGACCTCGGATTCGTGTATCACGGAGTCAAGACGAAGCAAGAACTGCCGTTGGTTCTCGGGCATGAGATATCTGGAACGGTTGTCGCCTGCGGTGAAAACGCTGAGCAGTGGCAGGATGTCGATGTGGTGATTCCAGCCGTCCTGCCGTGCGGGAGATGCGACGATTGCACCTCGGGGCGGAGCAACATGTGTCGAGGTCAAATAATGCCTGGCAACGATGTCGACGGTGGCTTCGCATCCCACATCCGAGTTCCCTCGTTGTGGTTGGTGGCGATTCCCGACGATTACAAGGGTGACATCGCTAAACTCGCTGTCGTCGCTGATGCCATCAGTACACCGTGGCAGGCTCTAATTAGAGCCGATGTCACCGCCGATGATGTCTGCATCATCATCGGATGCGGTGGAGTCGGTGGCTATTGCGCTCAACTCGCTGACTCCCTCGGCGCGCATGTCATCGGAGTCGATGTCAGCGAACAGAAACTGAAATTGATGGAGAGTATCGGTTTCAAGAACCTCCTCAACAGTTCAGAGACATCAGACAGAGACATCAAGTCGCTGGTTCGAGAGATAGTGCGTGGAAACGGTTGGGATGCAACCGGCTGGAAGGTCTTCGAATGCAGTGGGCATGTCTCGGGTCAGACTCTCGCCTTCTCCCTGCTCGGCCCCTCTGGAACCCTCGCCATAGTTGGATTCACCATGGATAAGGTGACGGTCAGACTGTCAAACTTGATGGCTTTCGATGCCAAGGCGTTCGGAAACTGGGGCTGTCAGCCCGAACTCTACCCCGAACTGCTGGAGAAGGTGGTGGCAGGAGCGGTTGACCTTGATTCGACAACTGAACTGCGCCCCCTTTCGGAAATTGGCGAAGTGTTTGCGGCGGGCCATCATGGAGAATTGGGGGCGCGGGTCGTCCTCGTGCCAGATGAAGTATGGGAGGGTGAGTGATGCGAGTGACAACTGAGAGGCTGATGGATGAACATGAACGCATCATCAGTTTCCTCAACATTCTCTTCCGCGCTGTACGAATGGAGAGGGAGGGAAAACTCCTCGGCTCCGAGTTCTGGGAGGGAGCCATTTCGTTCATCCGCGAATTCTCTGACGATTACCACCACGCCAAGGAGGAGAAACTTCTCTTCCCTGCCTATTGCAGAAGGGGAATGAGTGATGACCACGGCCCAGTCGCCGTCATGCTCAGAGACCACGACCATTTCCGCCGTTGCATCGGAATAATCGAGGAATCGCTTTCACATGGAGATGACGGAAACATATCTCGATGGCAGGCGTGCGGCGACTTCATCGAATCGCTGAGGTTCCATATCCACAAGGAGAACAACATTCTCTACCCGATGGGCGAGGACATCCTCACCAATGAAGATGAGAAGGAGTTGCTCATCGCTTTTGACGCTGCTGATGATGCGCGTGGCGGGGCGGCGAGGGAAGAGGAATTCAGCAGGTTGGCGGCCTCACTTGAAGAGAGGCTACTCGCCGCTTATGACAAAGAGATTGAAGCGGAGGTTTCCGAATGACAGAACAGCAGACAGAGAATACGGATGGCCCATTAGAGAGCAACAGACATAGTTTCTCAGACGGCGATTTTGAGCATCTTACGGTGGAACTTCGCCCCCTCAAACGGCCGGATGGAAGCGCAGTCGAAGGACTGTATGATGCTTGGTTGTGGCTGGACAACCCCAATCAATACAATTCATACACCACCGAGATTCTGCGCGAACTCTGCCTCGCTCTTGATTGGGCATCATGCCGCGCAGATGTCAATTGTGTGATTCTCACTTCGGTAGGTGACAAGGCATTCTGCACTGGTGGAAACACGGTGGAATACGAACATGATTATTCTTGGCGCCCTCAGGAATATCGCACCTACATGGGCCTCTTCAACAGGATGATTTCCCTCATGCTGGAAAATGAAAAACCAGTCATCAACAGGGTCAACGGCATGCGAATCGCTGGTGGTCAGGAGATGGGACTCGCCTGCGATTTCACAGTTTCAAGCGACCTCGCAAGATACGGCCAAGCAGGGCCAAAGCATGGTTCTGCACCGGATGGTGGCTCAACGGATTTCTTGGACCTCTACGTCGGATTCGCTCGCTCCGTGGAATCGTGTGTTCTCTGTGAACAATGGTCGGCGCACAAAGCACATCACATAGGGCTGGTCAATGAGATAGTGCCGGTATTGAAGGACAGTTCTGGAGAATGGGTGGCAAATCCGATGGTCACCTTTGACTGGGTGGACCCAAGAAGTGGACAGGTGGTGTACGGAGACTTCCTCACCGGTGAAGCACGTGAAGCGGGCAAGGCGAAGATGGCTGAGTGTGAGATTGACCTCTCTGGACTTGATGCTGCTGTCGAGGCTCTCTCTTGGAAATTGGCCAACACCTTCCCTGGATGCACCCGAAAGACCCTCTCTAGTGTGCGCAAGAAGAAGTTGCACTGGTGGGATGCCAACCGTGAGACCAACCGCGAATGGTTGGCGCTGAACATGGCGGTTGAAGCCGCCGCCGGTTTCCGCGCCTTCAATGTCGGCGGCGGCCGGCGAGAAGATGGGACGAGGATTCCACGCCAAGTCGATTTCATCGAAGTTCGACAAGCAATCGCCCGCGGCGAGAACTGGACACCCGAACTCGTCGAGTCATTCATGCCCCACAACAAGGAGTGAGAATCGTGGCCTTTACCATAGACCTCTCCGGCAAAATCGCATTGGTGACTGGTGGGAGCATGGGAATAGGTAAGGCGACAGTTCTCGAGTTCGCGAGAGCCGGAGCCGATGTCGCCTTCACCTATCGCAGTCACGAAAGTGAGGCGATGGTGATTGCCAGTGAAGTGGAATCCTACGGAGTCAAGGCACTTCCACTCAAGGCTGATGTCTCAGACCACAAGCGAGCCGCAGAAGTGGTGTCAGAGTGTATTCAGCAATTGGGTGGACTCGATTTTCTCATCCTCAATGCAGGGATGAATTGGGACGGAGTCATCTGGAAGATGACAGAACAGCAGTGGGACCGCGTCATCGATGTCGACCTCAAGGGTTGCTTCAATTTTCTCAATGCTGCAACTCCGCATCTGCGAGAGATTGGCGGGGGGAGCATCGTCAATGTCACCTCCATCAATGGGCTCAGGGGAAAATTCGGACAATCGAACTACACCGCTGCCAAGGGTGGAGTCATCGCCCTGACCAAGACAGTCGCCCGCGAGATGGGGCGCTCCGATGTCAATGTCAATGCCGTCGCCCCCGGGCTGATAGAGACGGAAATGGTTTCAGAAGCACCAGAATCCGTCAAGGAAAAAGCCCTCGCAGAAATCATTCTCGGCAGACTCGGTCAGCCTTCAGAAGTCGCTCAGGCAATCCTCTGGTTATGCTCGCCAATGGCGCGGCATATCACCGGCCAAGTCATCAATGTCGATGGCGGGCAATACATCTGAGGCCAGTTCCACACTCCGCACTACTCAAGGGGTAGGTGGTGCTCGGGTGGTGTAGGGGAGTCATATCATGCGTGAAGTGGTGGTCGTTTCAGCAGTTCGCACAGCAATCGGAAATCATGGGGGTTCCTTGGCCACAGTGCGGCCGGATGACCTTGCAGCATTGGTAATCAGAGAGGCTGTTGAGAGGGCGGGAGTGTCGGGTGAAGAAGTGGAGGAGGTCTTTTTCGGATGCACAAACCAAGCGGGAGAGGACAACCGAAATGTCGCTCGTATGGCCTCACTACTCGCAGGTCTTCCCACCTCTGTCGGGGGTGTGACCTTCAACCGACTGTGCGCCTCAGGTTTGACGGCATTGAACGCAGCAGCGAGGGCAATTCGTTGTGGTGAAGGAGATGTCTATGTCGTCGGTGGCGTCGAATCCATGTCACGCGCCCCCTATGTGATGGCGAAAGCGGAGAGTGGATTCGCCTGGGGCGACCCCAAGGTGCATGACACGACGATTGGATGGCGTTTCCCAAATCCGAAACTCCGTGCTGAACACGGCAACGATGGGATGGGTGTGACGGCTGAGAATCTGCGAGAACTACCCGAAGTGAGTGCAGGTAAGACGAGCCGTGAAGAGCAGGACAGGTTCTCACTGCAGAGCACCGAGCGCGCCTTGGCGGCGATAGATTCGGGCCGCTTCAAGGACGAAATCGTGCCGGTGGAGATTCCACAGCGGCGGGCCGACCCAATCATCTTCGATACCGACGAGCGACCTCGCCGCGGCAGCACGATGGAAAAGTTGGCGAGACTGAGGCCCGCTTTCAAGGAGGGTGGGAGTGTGACCGCCGCCAATTCGAGCGGAATCAACGACGGGGCCGCGGCACTGGTTCTCATGAGTGCAGACAAGGCGGAAGAACTCGGAATCTCGCCGATGGCGACATGGGTTGCCAGCGCAGCAGCCGGAGTCGAGCCGAAGACGATGGGCTGGGGGCCCGTTCCAGCAACTCGCAAAGCCCTCGCACGCGCGGGTATGGAAATACCAAACCTCGACCTAGTGGAACTCAACGAAGCGTTCGCTGTGCAGGCGCTCACCTGTATCGACGAACTGAGCCTTGACGAGGAGATTGTCAATGTAAATGGTGGGGCGGTTGCTCTCGGTCATCCTCTCGGCTGTTCGGGGGCGAGAATCGTCGTCACTCTTCTGCATGAGATGGTCAAACGCTCACAAGACGAAGCGAAACCGATGAATGGATTGGCCACGCTCTGTGTGGGGGTTGGTCAGGGTGAAGCCACCATATTCTCCTGCAATAATCCACCGTGAGAGTGTACCGAAAGGGGCGGGCTCCACCCGAAGGGGGCGAACGAAGGGGGCGAACCCCCCTTTCGAAACCCCCTTCTGCAATCAGATGAATGCAGAATCAATCAGATGTGAGTTCGCGGCCACCTCCGCGAACTAAGGGGGGTCGGATGAACAATGGTTGGGTTCAACTCTTCACCATGCCATCCGAAGGAGGGGGCGGACGAAGGGGGCGGACGAAGGGGGCGAACGAAGT
>CAYFFQ010000027.1:0-16220 GCA_964342465.1 uncultured Candidatus Poseidoniales archaeon
GACCGTTGGCGCGATGGTTCAGAACTGGACTGAGCGAAATACAACGATGAAAAGTCGAAGCGAGGGAAGTTCTGGAACGATGTGTAAGCCCTGCTCCCTGCATCAAAATACAACATGATGACATCCGATTTAATCCGAGCAGGATTTGAACCAAGCGCCAACTGAACGATGTGAAAGCATCACGACCGTTGGCGCGATGGTTCAGAACTGGACTGAGCGAAATACAACGATGAAAAGTCGAAGCGAGGGAAGTTCTGAGCCCAGCGCCAACTGAACAAATAGAAATCAGAAATGACCGTTGGCGCGATGGTTCAGAACTGGACTGAGCGAAATTCAACGCTGATTCATCGAAACCCATCGTTGACCCCTCAAAGGTGCTGGAACAGAATATAACCCTCACCACCTCCGCAATAGAGTGGATTCTCTCAATGAATCCAACCCAGACATAAAACCCTCAAATGCACCGATTAACCTCTCTCGGCAAATCAAATCGGAATGAGAATATGCAATAGAAAAATCATTTTTTCAATATGGAAATTGATTACTCGCATCCCCCCAGCAATCAGACAGATTCAAACAGGTGTCGTATGAGGTGGCGTCATGCGCAAGCGTGAAGGTGAGTCGGAAGGCTTCATCTTCCTCGAGGACGACGACCCACAATCCCCCATCAAAGACGGAAAGGAATCTTCCACACCCACCGATTCAATTGCCACAGAGATGCGAGGCGAAGGAGAGGCTTTGGGCGACCTCGCCACGGATTCTCCTACGACTTTCTCTTCACCATCGGAAGTGGACAGCACCACACGAACCGGCAAAACCGCAGATGGAGGTGACTCATCCCCTATCTACGATGCTCGACTAATTATCGATGGGGTCCACTCCTTTGAATGGCCTCTGAGGGGAATGGATTGCCCGGACTGTGCGATGAAGGCGACCTCGGCGACGAGAAGAAATCCCGCTGTCACTTCGTGTGATATCAATCTCGCTGAGGGTGTAGTAAAGGTAGGAATTGACCTCGGCAAAGGTGAACTCTCCAAAGCAAATCGCATCCTGCTTTCTCTCGGCCACGACCCCGATATAGAATGGTTGAGGCTCGTCGGTGTCTCCAGTGAGAAGTTGATGCAGACAAAACGATGCGACAGGACGGAACTGCGACGACGCTTCATGTCCATCCCCGGAATCTTGGATGTCAAATTCGACCAAACCAACATCCTGTTCCAGAGACCACCGTTCATGCCCGCTGACATGCTTACCCACCACATTGACGCGGTGGAGGCCCTCATCGGCCGCAACATGAAGACCGAAGTGGGGATTGCCCCCGGCCTCTCACATGAACATCAGCGGCTCTTGGGCGCATCCCTCGCCCTTTTTCTCCTGCCTGTCGTCATCGCGGCTGACACAATGGGCGCCCCCTTTCTCATTCTGACCGCCCTTGGATTTTCAGGCACATTTGTAGGGGGTATGCGAATGTTCCGCGAAGCTCTTGCCGGCATCAGGAACAGAGTCCTCGGATTCCAAGTTCTAACCACTCTCGCAGTCATCGGAGCAGCACTTCTCGGCCATTGGGCAGAGGCGTTGATGGTGGTTCTTCTCGAATCCGTCAGTGGTCACCTCGAATCATCGGCTCTTCTCAAGGCACGCTCGGCGATGCAGGGTGGTCTTGACAGGTTGCCTCGAACCGCTCGTCTTCTTCCCTCTGATGCCCCAAGCCTAGGCATTGTATCTTCAACCACCTTCTCCTCGGGACTCACGCCCCTCTCCTCCCTTGAACCGACCCGCCCCGAGGCCGAGCAGGTGCCGATTGACCTCGTAAACGTGGGTGAGAGAGTGGAGGTTCGAAGCGGCGAGTTGCTCCCTGTTGATGGGGTGATAGTGGAGGGAATCGGCCAGATTGACCGCGCTCCCCTCACCGGAGAGAGTCGTCCCGTGCGAGTGGCGGAGGGTGATTCGGTGGAGGCCGGACTTGTATTGCTGCGGGGCCCCGTAGTGCTAGAGGTCAAAGCGGTTGGAGATGACACCCGATTGTCAAATCTGGTTGACAGGGTGCACACATATCGCGACATTCCTCCTCGTATCCAGTCCTCCGTCGAAGTGTTCACCAGATTCTGGGTTCCACTCGTCATCTTCGGGGGGGTTTTGGTATCTCTGCTTACCGGCGAGTGGATGATGATGTTGCTCCTTTGGGTGGTGGCTTGCCCCTGTGCCTTGCTGCTCGCCGCCCCCATTCCCCATGCGACTGCGTTGGCCAATGCAGCCCATCACGGGATAGTCGCTCGCGGAGGAGATGTGCTGGAGAGAGCCGCCCGTTGTGACCTCGCCCTTGTTGACAAGACCGGTACGCTGACCAGTGGGCGGCCGCTGCTGAACCACATTCTCGTCGCTGAAGGCGTTGATGTTGGAGAGGCGCTCGCTCTCGCCGCCGGTTTGGAAGCGAGGAGCAATCACCCCTATGCGGCGACTATTCTAGCGGCCGCAGATAAGGAAGCAATCGAGATTGCGCAGATAACTTCGCATCTAGATGAGGAGGCGGGAATCAGCGGGAGATATGGCAGAAGCAAGGTTCGGCTCGGCTCACTGAGTTGGTTGTCAGCCAGTGGTGTCGAGATTCCAACAGTGTTGGAACGAGGGGCGATGGATGCTCAGAATTCAGGCCTCGGGGTTGCCATGCTCTCGCAGAGCAAAACCGCCATCGCCCTCTTCACCTTCAACAACGACGACCTCAGGGATGGTGCGAAGGAGATGGTCGCCGAGTTGGCGGAATTGGGTATTGCCGTCGAACTGCTCTCGGGAGATTCACAGTCAGCGGTGGAGACTTTGGGTAGAAGATTGGGCGTCGCCCCCCGCTACTGCCGCGGCGACATCGACCCCGAGGGCAAGGCCATCTGGGTGCGCCGCCGCTCCGCGGCTCTCTGCACGATGATGGCGGGGGACGGTTTCAACGATGCCGCCGCCCTCGCCGCTGCTGATGTCGGCATCGCCGTAGGCAGCGGCGAAAGCGTCAACCTCGAAGCAGCGGATGTTCTCATTCCGAGTCAAGACCCTCGCATAATAACCCGACTTGTTCGCCTCTCGCGGAAGACACGAAGAATAGTCAACCTGAATCTCTCAATTTCCCTACTGGTCACCGTTCTGTTGGTCATATCAGTCGTTGATGGATGGCATCAGAGTCTCGCCCTCGGTGTTTTCATCCATGAAGCAAGTGCAATTCTCACACTGGTCAATGGGATTTGGTTGGCTGACGCCGGAATCAGCAGGTTCGGCTTGCTCTCTTCACTGTTCAAGGACCTCGCTTCGGAAGTCGGCGCCGCATGGAGGGAACTACACACCCTCATGTTCACCAAATCGTGAATTGTGCAACTTGTTATAGGGAAGGCCCCACCCTTGTGATTCAGGAGGAGGGGTTGGGTTTGTCGAAGATTCGTGGAGACCCAATCACAGTCGCTCTCGCACATGAGACTAGAAGGGGAATCGTGGAGGTACTTCAGACGAAGGACGAGATGTCCACCGTGCAGATTCAGGAGGCAATCGATGTCACTCGTTACCACCTCTACCATCACCTCAAGCAACTCGTGGCGGTGGGGGTGGTCGAGAATCACCGTGATGAAGGGAGGGCGCGATGGTGGCGCATCACAGGCGCAGTCGCCCTTGACTCGCCGGCCCAATCAGGGGGCGCTTCCATGCCGGCGGGTCTGCCTGATGAGGTGACTGAACTGATTCGACGAGGTGCGGAAGTGCATTGGCTGGAGGTCGGCGGAACCGCAAGGGATTCCGTCGCCGCCAAGAAGATGCTGGAGGACGCCGCCGCAGATTGGAACATCGAGTTGAACCTGCCGTTCACCTTCACTCCCGGCGGAATACTCATCATCGGTAAACCGCGCAATTGAGGTTGTAATATGAGTGACGAGGAGGGTGGTGTCGAGGTGGAAGAAGAGGCCCCCGCAGTAGTCCAGTCATCCTTCGCCCCACCTCTGGTGAACTGCCCGTCCTGCAAAGGGATGCTGCCTCTCGGACTCGGTGAGAAGAAATGCTCTCTGTGCGGAGCCGTTTCGCGGGTCGAACACGAGCCTACCCGCAAGGAGTGGAGGGAGGAAAAGGTCGCCTGTCCCGCCTGTTCCAAAGTGCTGGTTTGTGGTGTGGATGAGAGACCAGCCAAGATAGCCTGCGGGTCTTGTTCCACCATCGTCAACATCGAGGCAAAGGTTCTCAAGGTCGAAATAACCTGTCCTGCCTGTGAGCGCCGATTACGTCTCCGCCCCCGACCCGGCGCGAGACAGGTCACATGTCCGGCATGTGACGACGAGTTCAAAGTCACTTTCTGACGGTGATGAAAGTTCCATCTCATCACTGGCGGATTCTCCAACCGGCGATTCGTCCAGCGTCGAAGAAAGCCCATCTTGGGGGCGGACACTGGGCGAAGGGAATCCTCATGTTCGATTATCAATGAAAGGGTGCGATAATGACTCCTCGGCGGATAATCCGACCCTGCGCACTCAAATAGGAAGAGAGGTGCACGCATTGACAAGGAGCGTTGGGCTCCTAGGGATGGGACCCGTGTCTGATACAGAAGCGAAGTTGGCAGAACTGAAGAATCAGGTCGTTGCTGCCGGCACCACATCTTTGGCTGAGTTGAGGGAGCAGGTGACTGGTGCCGGCTCGCCCTCAGCAGGCCGAGCCGGCGAGGTATCGGCCAATCTCACCAGAGAGTCCAATCTGCGTAATAGCATACACCGAGAGCGCCGTCTGCGGCTGAAGGAACAGTCCGAAAGGCTAAGCGGAGCGAAAGGGGCGATGACCCGCGCCATGCAGATGGAGCACGATACTGTTCTATCCAGCCTTGAAGCAGAGATGCGAGGTGAAATGGAGTCAGAACTCTCTCGTCTTGAGAAGGAGGCTCTGAGCAGGGAAGAGGAGATTCTCCGCGAAGAGATGGAGATGCGCCTCGAGCGAGAGGAGATGGCCCTGAAGGAACAACTCGAAGTCGAGAGAGAGCGTCGCCTCGCTGCCACACGTGACCAGGTGAGAACAGAGTTGGGCGACGAGATGAACAAGGAGTTCGACCGTCGCAGAGCCTTTCTTCAGGAAAAACTCGAGATAGAGGCGGCGCAGGCGATTCAGGAGCAGCAGTCAGCACTGGAATCGGAACTCCGAGAGGAGATGGAGAGCCAACTAAAGAGCGAGGAGCAGCGACAGGTCGAAACCATCGGGGCGGAGCAGCAGGCTCGACTGGCAGAGAGAGAGATTCAACTTCGAGATGGCATCCGACGCAGACTGGAAGGGCAACTTCGCAGTCGCCTCAAGTCTAGAGAAGCGAGACTGCGCAGCGAGTATGAACACCGCGCCCACCGCATGGAGGAGGAGATCGCTAGAGACCTGCAAACTGAATTGGAGCAGAGACTCGGCCATGAGACGGAACAACTTGAGACAAGAATGCAGCAGGACCTCGAACTGGCGATTGCCCGAAAGCGAGATGAGGTGAGGAACTCAATCCTTGAGGAACTTCAGAAGCAGTATGGAGAGCGTATTGCCGAACGAAAGCGGAGGCTGCGCGAGCGGTACGACCTCACTTTCAGCCAGTCGGTAGATGAAATCGAACAGGCCCTCAACATCGAACTCGAAGAGGTTCTCTCAGAACGGATGGATGGTGAG
Source organism: uncultured Candidatus Poseidoniales archaeon (assembly GCA_964342465.1). Lineage (GTDB taxonomy): Archaea > Thermoplasmatota > Poseidoniia > Poseidoniales > Thalassarchaeaceae > MGIIb-Q1. Next base: position 5,647 of record CAYFFQ010000027.1, read on the forward strand.
TTCGAGGGTTACAAGCGAGCTCGTGAATCGGAGATCACCAGCCGTCTCTCTAGGTTCCGCCACGACCGAGAAATTGAACTCCGACAACAACTCACCTCCTCATTTGAAGCGAGGAAACAGGAGTGGATTGACCAACTCGAACAGGAGTTCCGAGCCAAGGAGTCGGCGGTGCAGCGACAGATAATGGCCGAAATTGACGCCCGTGTACGGAACGAGAAGATTTCTCAGGAGACCTCTCTTGACCTATTAAAACAGGAGACCGCCATGGAATTGGAGGTTGAGATGGAGAGCCGCCTCAAGGAGTTCCGTAAGCGCAAGGAGCAGGAGGTCGTCGACCAGTTGGAGCGACAACTCGCCAAGCGGGAGGAGATAATGCGCAACAAGGCGCTCATCGAAGTGCGCCGGCGCGAAGCGGAGATCCGCGCCGAGATTGAGGCCCAACTCTCAGTCAAGCGTGCGGAGATACGCGAGCGTCTTGCAACTTTGGAACAGCGCTCCGGGGAATTCAAACAGATGGCCGAGGACAAGATTCGCGGGCAGTTGGAGAGAAATCTGGTATCGGACGGAGACCTTGAGCAGGAAGTACGGTTGAAGCAGTTGGAAGAGGAGGTCGACAATCTCGAGAAGCAGGACAGTGTCCTCGCCCGCCGAGAGAACTGGATGACGGCCCTCAAAGGTGCCTCTGCTCAGACTCCAGAGGGAGCGGCCCGAGGCGGACCCGCCGCTGGCTTGAGAGCTGGCAGCAGACTCGGCCAACCGAGTTCATCCCGCCTCGGTGACAAATCAGCCCCTCAGTTCGCCCGTCCACCTCCCGGACCGGCGCGCCCTGGCAGACTCGGTCCAGCCAGAGCACCAATCGGGCAGACGCCATCTTCACCCTCCCTCGGAGACGCTCCGACACCCATCAGCCAGCCTACACCACAACCGTCAACCAGCCTTCCACAGCCGCAACAGGGCAAGACTATGGCCGAAAGGCTGGCTCCGGCCAGACCACCCATTCGACTCAGCGATGAAGACTCCGTGGAGACCGCCAAATCACTCAGCGATATTGCTGGAGAAATTGCGCCAGCGACACCGCAATCGGAAGAGGAAGCGATGTTCGCCAAGGCGGCGAGAGTGTTCCCCGCACTTGAGCCAGAGATTGAAGATGACTGGGACGAAGAGGTGGACCCATCCGACTTCGCACAGTTCTCACCCGACATTCGTCGTCCCGTAAAACCACTGCAACGGAGCCTGCTCGGTGGCGAAACACTCGTCCGAGATGAACCGGAGGGAGGACCTCCACTCATGGAGCACGATGGTGAGGAGGAAGAGACCCTGAGCCGAAGAGGGCCCCCCGGCGGTGGCCGCCTCATCCGTGATGCCCCAGAGATGGATGGACCAGCACATGAAAGAACCCAACTAGAAGATGAACTCGAAGCGGAAGAAGTCCACATCCTGAAACCGGTCCGCCGCCCAGTTCTACAGCCGAAAGCGGCCGCAGAGGCGGCCCTGCAGCCGGTGAAGACATCGGTGCTGACCCCTGTGGGCGAGAGAGTGGAGAAGAAGGTGGTCAGGATGGCTACATTGACTCCGGTCACCTCAACAGATACTGCGGTTCAGTCAATGGACGAAGAAGAGGAATGAGCTCACGCTCCCCAAGCACACGCACTGGGTCACTATCTCCATTCCACTTGAAGCCCTTTCACGCCCCCACGCACACGCCCCCCACCAAACGCTCATGCTAGCCGGAGTCCACCCACGCACGCACACGCCCCCGGCACCTTTCCGGTTTTCTGCTCGACGGGAACTCATGCTCCCCACGCACGCGCCCCCCAGAGGACCGGCCGCCTCCCACTCACGGCCACCATGCTCCCCACGCACACGCCCCCACGCTCATGCTAGCCGAAGTCAATCCTCGGCCGAAGTGGCCGCAGCGACTCATAGAGGCCCTCATCCCTTCAAATCGGGCAATCGTCGCATTGAAAGGTGAACCTCTCTTCAAAGCACCATGCGCCGAGTGCTGACCTTGACTCTCATCTTGTTCACGGCTTCCATTATTCCGCTTCTCGCCATTCCCGAAGCAGAGGCCGAGACATTGGCCAACGCCGGCACCGTGTTGGAGATTGACAGCCGCACAATCGGCATGTGGGAGACCTACGACGGACTGACACTCATCGTCAACGAGACCGGAGAGGTGACCGCCTACAACTTCAAGGAGGATGGCACATTCAATCAGGCGTGGAACTACTCATTGAACACATCAATAAACGCCGGGGCTCTCGACATTGTCCAACACCGGCTCGCTCTAGCCACCGATTCAGGGGTGGAAGTGATTTCCACCGAATTCCGCTCATGGCTCTATTCGATAACCGTCAACTCAGGTGTCGACGCCGTCGCCTGGGATGGGCAGGGCGACCTGTGGGTCAGCGACCGCTCACAACGCTACGCAATCGAATATGATGACAATGTGGCTACCGGAGTGACGACCCAGTCACATCTCATCAAGATAACCGCTGCGTTGGGCATGCCGGACGGTAGAGTGGTGACTGGTGGGAGGGACCTTGTCGTGCGCGTCAGTTGGGCTAACGGAACCATCGAAACAGACCTGATGGACATCGCCAGTGATGTCGTCGGCCTCTACCTGATTCAGAACGAGTCGACACTCCTCGCCGTCTCTGACAATGGTCAGATGGTCTTCTATTCGACCACCGACTGGCAGAAGACCGGAGACATCTATCTCGACAGCGGCGGCATCATCCGTTCGGTGAAGGAGAATAGCGATGGTGACCTCATAGTCGGGACCCACAACGGCCACATGAAGGTGATAGGGGGAGAGAACCTGAACGAGAAGGATTCATTCTCTCAACTCGGTGAGATAGTCGGGGTGAAGTTGGTTGGTCAGTCAGCCTTCTGGATACTCGCCTCCTACTCCGACAAATCAGAGGTAGTGATGTTTGACCTTGACTCTGACTCGGATGGAGTCGTCGATGCATTGGATGCATTCCCCGCAGACCCGACCCAGCAACATGACAGGGATGGTGACGGGTGGGGGGACAACCCTCTCGGAAACAACCCCGACCGCTACCCTGACGAAGAATCTCAGTGGGTCGACAGTGATGGTGATGGCAGGGGCGACAACGCCTCGGGAGCCAACGGCGACCTCTTCCCCGACAACCCTGACCAGTATCAGGATAGTGATGGAGACAACTACGGAGACAACCCCCTCGGTCTGAACGGAGACCACTTCCCAGACGATGCAAGCCAGTGGCTTGATAGTGACGGAGATGGACTTGGTGACAACCCCGACGGCACCGACCCCGACGACTGCCCGACCTCACCGGGAACCTCGTATGAGGACAGAGATGGATGCCCAGACTCTGACAAGGACGGTTTCTCGAATCCGCGCGCTGAAGAGATTCCATGCTCAGCGACCAACCCCGACGGACCAGACGCCTATCCGCAGGATGCGACACAGTGGTGTGACACCGACGAGGACAACTATGGCGACAATCTGAGTGGCAACAACCCCGACTGGTGTCCCGCAGAATGGGGCAACAGCACCCGCGGCATCTACTTTGACAGCGAGTTGAACAAGTATGTGACCATTCAGAGGTTCGGATGCGTCGACAACGATGGAGATGGCTACGAGGACAGCGGTGAGAAAGATGGACTCACCGACTGGTCGACTAACAAGACCGAGTGGGTTGACAGCGACAGGGACGGAGTCGGTGACAATGCCGATTGGGACGACCTCGACCCCAATGTCGCCACTCTCGAAAAGTACTGTATCAAGTATCCAGAGGACTACAACAACTGCGAGGTGGTCTACGATGCAACCGGCTCGGAAGACCCATCCAGCGACATGACAGCATCTGAGAAGAGGATGCAACTGCTGAAGGAGTTCGTCATCTATGGTGGTGGAATCGGTGTCGGGTTGATTGCCGGTATTCTTCTGCTCTGGGGTCTGGTCGGATTCGTCCGTTCAGCCATCGAAAAGCGTTCACCCGACGCGCAATACACTCACCGCGACGCCATGAAGGAAGTTAACGCCTGGGAGGAGGGAGAGGAGTTCACCCCGCGCGGGGGCATCACCGATGAGAAGGGATGGGAGGGCGAAAAACTCGGAGATGGAGTGACTGAAGAGCAACTCTGGGACTTGGCTGAGGAGATAGCCACGCCGTCGGCCGTTCCAGATTCCACCATGTTTTCTGAGGCCGATGATTCTGAACCAGCCGCAGCGACTTCCCCCCCAGCAACATCTGCGGCGGCGGCCACGGTGGTTGAACCGGCGACGGGTGCGATTGCTGAGCCGGAACCAGTAGCCGAGGCGGAGCCGGCGGCTCCCGCGCCACTGCCTGCGCCGGAACCTGCGCCGACTTCCACACCCGCGCCGATGACTGAACTGCCCGCCGGCGCGCCACCGCTACCTGAAGGTGGCCTGCCGGCAGGCTGGACCATGGAGCAGTGGGCCTACTATGGCGGGCAGTGGTGGGAAGCGAAGAACCGGCAGTGACCCACTACCCCCCCAATACCAACGGTAGCGTCTGGTTCGACCCACAGGATCCCCTTTGTATCGGAAAATAAAATTCAAAGGGGTTTCTGATAACCCCTCGCATCTTATCCGAAACGATTTGTTGATAAATGGGTGTTTATTCCGAAAAACATGGCTGAATTTTTAGTGGAAGTTATTCAAGGAGATATCACTAAAATATCCGCGGAAGCAATAGTAAACGCTGCAAACGAAAGAATGCTTGGTGGAGGCGGAGTTGATGGTGCAATTCACAGAGCAGCAGGCTCTCGTTTGGTAGATGCATGTAGAATGGTAGAGGAAACCTCGCCCGGTGTCCGTTGCCCTACCGGCGAGGCTAGGATAACTCCAGCATTTGACTTGCCTGCCATCCATGTAATTCACACAGTTGGCCCCATATGGCGGGGTGGTACACGAGGAGAAGATGAGTTGTTAGCCTCTGCTTATCGTTCGTCAATGGAACTCGCACACAAAAATCAGTGTTCATCAATCTCGTTTCCCTCAATAAGCACTGGAGTTTTCAATTTCCCATTTGAAAGAGCGTGTGAGATTGCATTGAAAGTTATCTATGAATTCGAAAACAGGGGTGGAATAGAGTCAGTAAAACTGGTCTGCTTTTCATCTCATGATTATGAAAAATACTCTGAAAAACTCCGAAATTTCCGGTAAAAGTGCAAAGGGTATCAATTGATGTCCCTTCCAACAGGCGTTTCAAGGATGGCTACCCATCCAACAGGTTGTACCTAGAGAAAGGCAATTCTTCCACCCGTCCAACTCCACCCATCCACACGGAGAGAAGAAGACGAACCCCTCCCCAACACCACCACATCAGTGGAAATGCACCGGCAACCGCGCTTTCATCGAAGCGAGAGTAGGACCGGCCACCATCGGGTTCCCCTCAGCATCCCTAACCTGATTGGCCAACAGCCACAGCAGCGAGTTCCACACACTCTTGCTCGCATGAAGCTCAATTTCATTGGCCGCCGCCAAGGCGAGAAGAGTCGCCTCCTCACCACCCTTGTCAAACAGACCCTTGACCAGCGTCTCAGCGCCAATCCAGAAAGCAGGAGCCTGTCCCTTCACATCTCTCACCCCTTGAATGGAGAGAGTTCCAAACGCTCTACCAAGTCAGCGACATCGACATCGGCTATGGCAGCCAGTGAATCATTCAGTGAATCCCTGTCATCACCGAGGAGATTTGTGCGATAGACCTTGACCATGTGTTGCAGCAGGTCATCCACACTACGAAAATCACCCATGGAACGCATCTGGTTCAACTGTCTTCGTACCCCGAAACTAACGCTTACCGAAGTCATTTCTGGAGAGCCCATTTCATCACCTTGGAGCAGGTTGGACAACCACATCTATAGAAGCATGACGGTCTGAGGGGGTGGCTTGAGGCTGTTTTTCGCGGCATCATCGCGTCGCGGCAACCCGCCTCCCGTCCTTCGATTGTGTCGCGGCAACCCGCTTTCCGAATCCCTTCTCCTCGTCAAAGCCCCGCAAGACTTTCTGCTCGGAGTTAGGTTAGTAGCGAGTTCCACCCATCATTCGCCGACTTCCGCCTGCTTGATGCGGTGCATCTTCAGTCGGCTGGTCTCCCTCACCCCATACTTGTGGCGCAGTTTCTTCACCCGTTCGGAGACCTCCCGAGCGAGCGACCAGTAGGCTTGTGACCCCTTGTTGGTGCGGGTCGGTTTCTTGAGGATGACCACCGGAGCCCCCTCCATAGGTGCCTCTGCGACGGAGATGATACGTGGAATCATGGTTTGGAAGACCTGTTTCTCGAAATGCCGCCGTACCTCACTGGATACCGTGTTGCACAGTCTGGTCTTCTGGTACATCGTCAGAGCGATGCCGAACAGTTTGAGGTGTGGGTTGATTCTCTGTTGTATGAGTTTGATGGAGTTCATCAGTTGTGACATCCCTTCCAAGGCGTAGTATTCTGTCTGCACAGGGATGAGTACCCAATTTGCTGCCGCTAGAGCGTTGATGGTCAACAGACCGAGGCTCGGTGGAGTGTCGATGATGATGTAATCGAACTCATGGATTGCCTTGGCCAAACCCTCTTTGAGCCGCGTCTCCCTTCCTATTCTGGTAGCCAACTCGATTTCCGCTCCAGAAAGTTGGATGTTGGAAGGGAGCAACCAGAGATTCTCCACCTTGAGTGATTTAGGTGCGCTCTTGCCGTGGTGATTCTTCCACGCCTCCCGCATGTGGTCGGTAATCATCTCAGGGCTGAGCAGATATTCATCGATGACCGGCAATTCCTCGCCGAGGTCGTTCATCAGCAGGTCATACACCGTTCTCTCGAATTTGCTCTTGTTGATTCCGAAGGATGTCGAGCCGTTTCCCTGCGGGTCGAGGTCGACGAGCAGGACCTTGGCAGCATCCACACCGCGGCTTGCATCCCCCTTGGCCAACGCGGTAGCGAGATTCACCGCAGTCGTGGTCTTGGCACAACCACCCTTCTGGTTGGTGCAGGCGATGACCATTTTGTATGGGTCCATACTCCTCTCCCCCCTCGCTGAGTGTGCGCCTGCTTTCAACCTTAATCACTCCGACGACGGCATGTGCTCAAACCTCGTGACAATCGGCCGCCTCGGATGCGGCCGGGAATCGCCATCGCCGAGCCGATGCAGTGACCGCGGAATCACGCCGTCTGTATGACGGGTACGGGAACTTCGGAGAGAATCTTGCGGGTGATGTGCATACCGGTGATGCCTCTAATCTTCGCTTCAGGCTTGAGAACGATTCTGTGGCTGATGATCTGCAGTGCCACACCCTTGATGTCGTCCGGAATCACATAATCGCGCCCATCGATGGCCGCTGCCGCCCTGCCGGTCTTGAACAGCGACTGGCTGGCACGTGGTGAAGCTCCGGTGATAACGCGGTGGTCCTCACGGGTCCTCTGGACCACTTCGACGATGTATGAGAGAATCGCTGGGTCGATATGGACGGTCTCCAATGCTTTCTGCATGGCGACCACCTTCTTCGGAGAGGTGATCTGTTGCACATCGTGGTCGTCCTTTCCTCTGAGTTTCCTGCGGGCGAGAATCGCCTTCTCCTCTGAGCGGTCAGGGTAACCCATTGACATCTTCATCAGGAAACGGTCCATCTGTGCCTCTGGAAGTGGGTAGGTTCCCTCCTGTTCAATCGGGTTCTGGGTGGCGAGAACCACGAAAGGTGCCGGCAGTTTGTGGGTGATACCCTCGATGGTCACCTGTTTTTCTTCCATCGCCTCAAGGAGTGCCGCCTGAGTTTTGGGCGGGGCGCGGTTAATCTCGTCAGCGAGGAGGATGTTGGAGAAGAGAGGTCCGGGTCGGAGTTTGAACTCGCCCGCCTTCTGGTCGTACATGTAGGTCCCCATGATGTCCGAAGGGAGCAGGTCAGGGGTGAACTGCACACGCTTGAACTTACAGCCGAGAGCGCGTGCGAAGGTGTTGGCGAGAAGTGTCTTTGCAAGACCGGGGAAATCCTCGAGAAGCATGTTTCCATTGGACAGAATCCCGATTGTGACCTTCCTCAGGTTCTCCTGCTTTCCGATGATGACTTTCGATACTTCATTCATCAATCCGTTCGAAATTGCGCTGACGGTGGCGATCAAATCTCTTGTTCGGCCGTCTCCTCCCATAGTTGCCTGCATGGTGAACCCCCGCTCTTACAGGTTGCTGACCCGCCCGATTCGTACTAAAGGGTTGGGGGTTCGGCAGTCACGGCTGAATCACCGCTCAACGGCCCCAGAAGTGGTCACTACGCCGGTGTATCTTGATGATTTCAGAGAGAATCTCCTCCTCCAGTGGAGAGAGGTCCAACCTGCGAAGTTTCCTTACATGTGACTCAGGGACATCCACCAGCAGAACATCCTCTTCGTCCACCCCTCTGCCGATTGTGATGCCGGCGATGGCAACGGCCAATTCGTCGCCCTGCTTCGCCTCGGTCAGAACGTGGTCGCCATCTCGGATGGATTTGACTCGGCCCGCCTTCTCGCCGGCTACGGTCAGTAGCCGCTGGCCGACCTTGACCCTGCCCCCAAGCACCCGCACACCGACCACGGCAGGGTCTGAACGTCGGAAGATGTGGTCTTCGAGGATGATGATACGGCCCGGATGGACGACATCCTCGCGGCTTTCCTCCTCCATTCTTCGCTTCGTCTCAGCGAGCCACTCCTCGTATTCCTCTAGGATGTGATAGATGATGTCTGAGCCGATGTGTTTGACACCCGCTTCACTGCTCTCCATCTCAGCCTGTGCTTCAGGTAAGATGCCTGAACTGAAGGTGAGGATAACGCGCTCCAATGGGTCGGATGAGACTGCCGCCGAGCGCACATCTCGGCGGGTGATGGGCCCGATGTTGGCGGCTCTGATTCTGATGTTGAGTGGCTCACCCGCCGCATCCTTCATACCCCTAATCTCAAAGGCCAGCGCCTCGAGTCCACCGAGAGTATCGGCTTTGATGGCGATACCCTCCTCATCCAAGTCGATTGAGATCTCACATTCCTCTGCTACAGCGGCGAGAATCTCAGGGCGTGATTCCTCATCGGGAATCACCCTGAGTGTGGTGCCGGCGAGAATCGCTTCGAGGTCGGGCGCACTCAATTTCAATCCTGCCGCCGCTGACACAGTTCCGACTGAATCCCACCTGTCTCCGGCATCTCTCATCTCGGACATACCCCTCGGGGAGAACATCCCCTTGATTCGTGTGGTCTGCGGTCCGTTTGGCGTCGCTACAGCGATTTCATCCCCTTTGGAGAGGCTGCCGCGGTGTAGGATGATATCGAGAGTCTTCCCAAGCCCCCTCTCCTCCTTCATTTCCAGCACCGTAGCCTCTGCCGCCCCGTGATGGTCAGCCAGTTGGTCAGATAGGAACTTCTCAGCAAGCCCGATGGTCACCGCAAGCAGGTCCTGAATCCCTTCACCTTCTTTGGCCGAACAAGGTACCATGGCGATGTTCTTGGTGAAATCGCTTATCTTGTCGTATCTCTCAAGATTGAATGAATGTTCACCGAACTGTCCCACCAACTGCCAATATTTCTGGTCGAAAAGAGCCATCACCTCCCTGTCCTGAGCGCGTAGTGACTGAGCCATCGAACGCCCTCTCCGAGCCTCCCAACCATGGATTCGGTCGACCTTGTTGCAGGCGACGACGAACGGCGTTTTCGCCGCCCTGAGAATCCTCAGGGACTCCAAGGTCTGCGGTTTGCAGCCGTCTGCGATGTCGATGACGAGAATGGCGATGTCAGCCAGTGACCCCCCTCTCGCCCGCAGCGTCGAGAATGAGTGGTGTCCAGGGGTGTCAATGAACAGCAGACCGGGCGATTCGAACTCCTTGCCACCCATGAGAGGAGCACAGAGGTCGTTGAGCACTTCAGCAGGTACTTCCGTTGCCCCGATATGTTGGGTTATTCCCCCAGCCTCTCTAGCCATCACCGAAGCCTGTCGTTCTCCTCCAAGTGAACGGATGTGGTCGAGTAGACTCGTCTTACCATGGTCGACATGGCCGAGCACAGCGACGATTGGCTGTCTGCTTTCCACCACTCATACCACCCTTCTCCCTGAATGAGATTACGATTCATAGACCCAACGTTCAGCGTCTGGGGTCCACTCGACGAGACCATCTGGGAACCAGAGGCCGAGTTCGAATTCCGCAGTCTCCTCGGCATCGCTGCCGTGGATGATGTTGTGGCCTATGTCCATGGCGAAATCGCCGCGTATGGTTCCCGGAGCCGCTTTTCGGCCATCTGTCGGACCGATGATGTTGCGAGCCACCGAAATCGCATCAGCACCCCTCCATGCCATCGCCACGACTGGGCCGGAGGTGATGAACTTCAGCAGACCGGGATAGAACGGTCTCTCCTTGTGCACGGCGTAGTGGGTAGATGCCAATTCTTCGGACGGAACAACCTGCTTCAGACCGACCAAGCGGAGTCCTTTCTGCTCGAATCTCTTCAGAATCTCTCCCACCAGACCGCGTTGTACGCCGTCCGGTTTCACCATCACGAATGTCGTCTGCATGATTATCCCTGCGCGGCCGTGAGGCCTCTCCTGTTTAAGAGAAACGCTCA
>CAYFFQ010000027.1:16320-18794 GCA_964342465.1 uncultured Candidatus Poseidoniales archaeon
ATGAACCCCACTCATCCCGAAAAGGGGGAATAATTGCGAGGAAGACTCAATTCACCGCGGTGAAGAGAGATTACTGAATGCCGCCCTTGACATAGTGGCGCGTCCACTTCACCTTGCGAGAGTTCCGCTTCAGGTTGACCATGTTCTTGCGCGCCTTGCTGTTCTTGAACCACCAGACGGTTCCATCACGCTTGATGTACATGGTACCGGTGCCCGGCTCGATTTCATCCCCACTGAAGGAACAGACTCTTCGCTCAGGCATTTCATCGGCCTCCGAGTTTTCTCGCTTCACGTCCGGTGTCCCTGAGCATCAAGACATCACCGACTCGAATCGGGCCGAGGACGTTTCTGGTGATGATTCTCCCCACATCCCTCGGGTTGGGTGCATCATTGACACGAACCTTGACCTGAGTCGCCTCGCCGGTCATTCCGGTTCTGCCGACGATTTCCACCACTTCTGCTGGCCAACCGTCTGCCATTCAAATCACCTCAGTTCCCTGCGAGTTCCTTGGCCGAGTTCACGACGGCGGAGAAATCTGAACCAGCACCTTCGCTGTCAATGACTGCGATGGCTGAGGTTGGTCGCCCGGAAGGTAGACCAGCATACGCTCCGAGTTCCTCCTGTTTAGCGACATAGATGTAGGGGATCCCCCGCTCCTTGCAGATCATCGGAATCGGCATCATCATCTCACCGGGATTGATGTCAGCGGCCATGACGACTAGTTTTGCATCGCCTCGCTCGCACACCTTGATCACCTCGTTCATTCCCTTCTTGAAGCGGCTGCCCCCGCTCTTGGCCAAATCCTCCACCATTTGGTAGACGGTCCTCTGCACATCGGCAGGCGTCTCAAAATCAACATACACGCTCATTGGATACACTCCTCCTGTTAGGTGGCCTCGCCGAGGGCGTGGTCCGTATAAACGCACCGGATTCACAGAGGCAGAGGCATAACCCGAGTTCACAGGTTCAATCTCTCCAAGATACTACGCACACCTCTGGCCAATGCCGGTGCGGAGGAGACCACTGCTCGAGGATTGCGGGCTATCGAGTCAGTAGCGTGAATTCCGCTGACATGGTCATCCAACCTTGTGATAGCCCCCCCGGTGAACAACCCATGTGTGCAGGCCGCGTGCACCTCCCGTGCCCCTTGTGATAGCAGTGCATCACTCGCCTTGCAAATCGTACCCCCTGTGCTAATCATGTCATCCACAATCGCCACAACCGCCCCTCTGACATCCAAATCCTTCGGTTTATGTTCGATGGTATGAGCATCAATGCGGGTTTTTTCAAGGTATGAGAACTTGCAACCGATGAGGTTGGCGACATGTGAGGCGCGCTCAATCGCCCCCTTGTCTGGACTGAGAATGAAGTCTGGGGAGATAGCGGCTTTCAGATGGTCAGCCACCTCCGGCATGGCGGTGACGAATTCGACCGGAACCTCGGCATCATTGAGAACCGAAGGTGCGTGAAGGTCGAGAACCACCAGACCATCTATGTGACGGGCCAATAGACGGGTGATGAGTGCCGCTGAGATGACCTCTCCCCGCTGAAACCGTTTGTCCTGTCTGCTATAACCGAAATATGGAATCGCCAGTATGATTCCGGCGCCGATGTCATCGAGGGTTTCCGGCCCCTCTCCTTCGAGGTTCTTCATGTCACCTCTCCGTACATCGTAGACCGCCTCAAGCATCAGCAGAGCTTCCACGATTCCTTCATCGGGAAAAGTGGTGGCGACGACCACCACAGGTTCAGACCTCACCGCCTCGATGCTTTCCGCGGGTATTGCCACATAGGCTTCCGAATCCGGAAATCTGCGAGCCACCAATGCGTGATGCTCCCAGCCGAGCAGGTTGGCTAGAGTAGTTGCGAGGGCTCCGTCGATGCTCCCAGAGACTACCGGCAATCCACTCCCTCGAAGATTGCGAAACGCACCCCGTTCATCTCCTTTGCTGAAGCAACAGCGGGACGTGACTAACCCAGTGGCGGTATCCGAGATGCAGCCCCTCCGCCAGATTCAGATGAACTGGGAAGCAGACCTTCCTGTCCGTTTCCAATAATCGCAGACCACCAGATTTCCAACCGCAAATTCGTTACCACCCCCTCCTTAATATGCCGAGGTGATGAGTTCAGAAGCGATGAAAAATCGAGTGGATTAGCGCGCCTTCCGAGAACCCATGACCCCTACGGTGCAGGTTCCAAGGGGTTGGAGTGACCGGTCAGAGTTGTCCGTTCACTCACACTTTCAATCAATGTGGAATACGATAAATGGGTTTTCCTGCCCGAGAACCGCGAGTTCTATGCAGAGAAGGGCGGGTTATCAAGCGATGTTTCATGCGACAGCACCTCAAAATAATCAATGATGGAGGGTGCTGTCGCCCCGCCCGCATTTCAACGAACTCGCATTCAGCAAACATGAGGAAGGTGCGCGCGCCGGGAGGAGAGCGTTTCCCAATCAATCGTCGTTCGAATCTCC
>CAYFFQ010000028.1:0-14410 GCA_964342465.1 uncultured Candidatus Poseidoniales archaeon
TCGGTCGGCGAGAAGGTGGTGGTAGCGAGAAAGGACAGATGCGAAACCATTGGCTACCACATCGATTGAAAGCGTATGTGACAGGCAACTGGAGAGGTGAGCCATCCGCCTTCGGGAGAGTGGTGTGGAGGGCCGCGGGTGATGGACATGAACGACCGCTCATCATCCGCCTTCGGGAGAGTGGTGTGGAGGGCCGCGGGTGATGGACATGAACGACCGCTCATCATCCGCCTTCGGGAGAGTGGTGTGGAGGGCCGCGGGTGAGGGAAATGGACCCCCATTTGGCCCCGCCACCAAGAGGGGAAAGATGACGGGGCGCGAGGGGGATGGGGGTGTTCTTTTTCCGGTTTTCTCCTTCCAAAATCGTTCTTCCTTAGCAGCACTCTTCATCAGCCATTCAGCGCAGGGCGACAGACGGAGTGGCACCACCAGTCGGGGATGACTCCACGACATTTCCGATGGCCACATCGTCAGCGTGTTCTGCATCGAACGAACCCTTGGGCTCCTTCAGCATGAAGACTGAGAGGAGAGTGCAAAGCGCTGCAGTACTACCTATGGTCATGAAGAACTGAGCAGGCGTCACGAAACTGTAGACGGTGAGGAAGGTCACCGCTCCGACTGTTCCGTAGGCCCCTACCATGCCGGCGATCTGCCCGCTGACTCGCTTCTTGACCAGAGGAACAACGGCGTATGTCGCCCCCTCCCCAGCCTGAACGAAGAATGAGGTGGCCATGACGACGACCACGGCAGCGGCGAGAGGCCATGCACTCGATAGGGTACTCATCACGAAGTAGAGGATTGAGAGACCACCCGTGAGAATGACGAGAGTCCACTTTCGTGAGTTCATCTTGTCAGAGAGGAAACCACCGGACGGGCGAGCGAAGAGGTTCATGAAGGCGAATGAGGCGCCGAGGATACCCGCGGTCTGCGGGGTGAGGCCCCATGTGTCTTGGAAAAACCAAGGCAGCATCGATACGACTGCTAGTTCTGAGCCGAAATTGTTGAAGTAGCAGAAGTTGAGGATTCCGACCTGCGAAAAACTGTACTGGTCGTCCGCGTCATATCCTTTTCTGAGAGAGTCAGCATTGACTTCGTATGCCTTCCATGCTTGAAAGACGAAGAGGGCTACGAGCAGTCCGTAGATGATATGAGCCGCTTGAGTCGGCATGAATCCGGTCAGTGTCAATTTCCAGGCGAGAAGACCGAGGACCGCCAACATCGGAATCAACATGAAGATGTATCCGGCGAATGAGGACCAAGATGTCACCTCCAACGCTCCACCCTTCTTCGGCTTCTGGTAGGTCTTGCCAGGGGGGGTGTCCTCAACACTCTGGTAGTAGATGATACCGTAGATGAAGGTGGCGAGACCGGTCAGCATGATAGCGTATCTCCAGCCATTCTCGCCGCCGAACAGATTCAGAGCGATGATCGGCAGAAGCATGGCAGAGGCGGCGGAACCGAAGTTTCCAAAGCCACCATAGATTCCTTCCGCTTCTCCTAACTCGTTTGGTGGGAACCACTCAGAAACCATTCTGATACCGATGACGAAGCCAGCACCGATGATTGAGAGGAGAAGACGAGAGATGACGAGTTGAACCATCGTGTTGCCGAGGGCGAATGCGAAACTGGGGATAGACAGAATCATCAGCAATGCGCTGAAGGATTTGCGCGGGCCGAACTTGTCGAGCAGCATCCCTATGATGACTCGGGCTGGCACAGTAAGGGCGACGTTGCAGATCATCAGAACCTTAAGGTCAGAATCGGTAAGTGCGAGGTCGGCTTTCATCGTCGTGGCTAGAGGTGCCATGTTGAACCAAGCGACGAAGGTCAGGAAGAAGGCGAACCAAGTTAGGTGTAATGTCCGGTAGCGACCCTTGAACGACAAGAATCTCATCGGATTAAATTTCGTATTGCTTTTCTGTTCTGACATCCGTCTCACTCCATAAGCAGGGCTCTTTCTCCCCTTGTTTTACCCGTGTAGCCCCTATTCGGGTTATCTTGTCCCGAATATATTCATTCGGGTATTTGCGGTAATAACCAATAACAACCAATTACGGTTTCTAATTCTCACCATCTTGGGCCCTACCATACTGGCCACGCGGGTATTATCGAAGCGAGCACCAATCCGTTCCGCCTCAGAAGCGGCCATCACAATCTGATTCGCTCGCTCTCTTCTGAGGCTGTGTAGAGAGTGGATGAGAGATGTTGAACCATGTCGTCTCCCGTGGAAAGATGGGTGAGAATCCCAGAAAAAACAGCATAGTCAAACTCATCGGGAGTGAGTAGACGCTTTGCTAGACCCGTCAAGTCAAAATGTATCGCCTCGGCCATGGCAAGGGTTGTCTCCTTCAGGGATGCACTCGCAACACCCCACATTCTCCGCCTCAAGAAACTGTATTCAACATCGTCATCGTCAGTTGGGAGTGGGATTTCTGGTGCGTGGTCCGAGTATTCACCGCAAAGTCTGGCCAATGCACCGCAGGCGGTGGAAGGCGCGACACCCTCCTGTCGGCTCGCAACCCCCCACTCTCCTGACTCACCCAGAGCGATGTGAGCCATGCCGATGAGCAGAACCCTCCGTCGACCCCCCATTTTTGGAGCATGATGTGAAGCTGCACCGAGTGCAGTCACCCCACCTATTGGCAATCCGCCGAGTCCATTGAGGTCAAACGCCTCACCCCACCTATCGCGCACTGCGTGAATGAAGGGTTGGCAGAGTTCATCACGACAGGTCGCCACCACAGCAAGAGTCGAATCGGCATCAAAGCCGTGTGGAGCGAGTTGCTCTGCGATTTCGTCTAAAAAGGCTGAAATCGTGACCATCTCGATTGCCGACTCAGAGATGTCAACACCACCCTCAATCGCAACCGTGTCTGCTGATTGGACTGCCCCCATCCGCAGATGCCTCGCTCTCCTCAACCTCTACGACTCCATCTATCCAATTATCGAGGTCGATGGGAGGGGCGTTCTCCATGTGTTCCAGCAACTCAGCACGGCTCTCTTCGACGAGCATACTCTGAACTGAATCGTAGATGACGTTCTCCTCTGCCTGATTGTGTTGCAGCAACAGACCCTGCAATGCGCTTGAAAGAGCCAAGTCAACGGCTCCATCGCGCGCCCCCAGAACCAACTCATAGAGCATCTCCTGAATTGTGTGGTGGTCACTACGCATGACGAAAGTGGGGCCCTTGTCGTCCATTCCTGTGACCTGTTCAAAGACTGGAAAGATGTACTCATCCTCCCAGATTATGTGTTGTATGAGACCGCGGGCGAACTCCTCCACCTCGGAGAGACAGTTCTGAAACCTAGAGTTCAGACAGTGGTTGAACAACTTGTCCAACCGCGCATGGTCACGGGAGAAGAAGCCGTGCAGGTCGGTCTCCCCACTACCGTCATCAGTCATGGTCAGCACCCCCCCAGTCACCCCCACTTAAACGGTTGCTCAGACACCCTCCCCATCTTCTCACAGGTGGGGAATAGTGAATCACGGGTTGTCGTAATCCCGTTTCGGTCCGAGGTAGTACCACCAGTTGATGACGGCGCAGAATGCGTAAAATGCGGCAAGACCGTAGAATGCGTATTCTGGAGTCTTGGCTGCCATCTGCTCACCTATCAACTTTGGAATGAGGAAGGCGCCGTATGCTGCAACTGCTGAAGTCCAGCCGAGGGCTGGGCCAGCCTGCTCCTTGTCGTAGATGACCGAGATGGTTCGGAAGGTCGAACCGTTGCCGACACCGGTGGCAGCGAACAGGATGACGATGAGGATGATGAACGGGGTGAAATAATCCTGAGGAGTAGCCGATTGATAGGCGATGGCCGAGTAGTATCCGACTCCGATTGTCGAGAGGGTCATGACAATGGCAACCACCTGAGTGACTATGGCTCCACCCACCTTGTCGGAGATGACACCCCCTACTGGGCGAATCAACGCTCCTATGAACGGACCCATCCAGGCGTACATGAGGGCGGATGGGCCATCGAGATTCACCGTATCGTGGGTCATCACTCCTTCTACCATCATGTGCTGGAAGCCGAAGATGAACTTGATAGCAAGCCCGACTGCTGCCGAGAATCCGATGAATGAACCGAAGGTCATCGTGTAGATGACTGTCATCACCCAAGTGTGCTTGTTGTCGAAAATCTGGTATTGTCTGTCGAGATTCTCCTTTATCTCCCCTGGCGAGAGTTGTTTCATCAGGAATACAGTAGCAGCGATGATACAGGGAAGAACAATCCACTTCGTCCATGTGCTGGTGAAGGTGAGAATCAGATACAATCCGATTCCAGCGGTCAGGAATCCGATTCCGAGTAGGAACAGAATGCGGCCGAAGGAGGTGAGTGGACTCTTGAGGCCGGGGGTGACCGCTTCGGTGGTGATGTTGTTCATCCTAGTCCAGCCGAGGAATGCGAGTGGTACCAGCCAGTACATCCACACCCAACCGGCGCTGGAAAGCCAAGTTTCTGAGCCTGCCTCAATCTGCTTGAAGATGGTCCCACTGGTTGTCTCGAGGATCATCGAATCGCCACTTAGTGGGCCGACTATCGCCGCAGTCATTCCGAGAGGGATGAGAATCTGCATGGTGGTCACACCGAAGTTCCCGAGACCTGCATTCATCCCCAGTGCATATCCCTGCACCTTCTTCGGGTAGAAGAAGGAGATGTTGGACATCGAAGAGGCGAAGTTACCCCCGCCTATTCCCGAGAGGAAGGCGAGAAGTTGGAACACATAGAGGGGTGTGTCCGGATTCTGTAGTGTAATCGCCGCGCCCAGTGCCGGAATCATCAACAATGCAGTAGTGAAGAATATGGTATTCCTACCACCTGCCAACCTGATGAAGAAGGTCGAGGGAATCCTCAGGGTCGCACCTGTCAGTCCGGCGATTGCCGATAGTGTGAACAGTTCACTCTGGCTGAAGTCGAAGCCGAGGTTCTTCATCTGAACTGTGATAATCCCCCACATCAGCCAGACGGCGAAGCCACAGAGAAGAGATGGAATCGAAATCCATAGATTCCGCGTCGCTATCTTCTTTCCTGTGGACTCCCAAAACTCTTCGTCCTCGGGGTCCCAATCCGCCAAGTCGGTACCTGAATAATCAGCATCGTTTTCACTCATATCAATTCCTCATTTCATATTCGCTCGAAGCATCTCCCATAAGCCCCAAGTCTTGTTCACTTCACCCAGCGTCCCTGACCGCGCATCGAGATGTACGGCCTCCACGCATAGACGAACGGGTATGACCACATGTGCACCATCTTGGTGAATGGCACATAGCAGAAGAAGAGCATGCTCACTACTATGTGGAGTTGGGTCAGGAAAGGTGCATTTGCCATGCCACTCGCATCAGGTGAGAAAGTGAAGATGGACTCCAACCATGGGAAGACTGTCGACGACATCCCCCAAGTTCCATCCACTATGACCAGCCAAAGTGAACTTGCAGATGCGGTAATGAGCAGAATCAGAATGATGTAGTCTTCGAGTTGTGACATCTCCTGAACCTCAGGAACGGTCAGTCTGCGTATCAGTGCGACCACGAGACCGAACAGGAACATCAAGCCGCCAGCCAATCCAACCCAGTGGAAGTAATCAACGAGGATGACCGGCCCCCAGAGAGCACCGACGAGGCCTAGGAAGAGATGTCCAACGATGAGAGTGATGACACCCCAATGCAGGGCGAGAGCCCCCATTCCCATCATTTTCCTGCCGAAAAATCCAGACGGGCGGGGTGTCCATTGAAAGTCCCCTCTTGCTGTCCAGTCCCAATGGCCGCGAAAGGCTCGCCAAATCGGAGCGAGGAAAAAGAGAAGTATGGTCACATACGGCATAGCCACAAAAAATAGTTCAATCCAATTCATTATTCATCACCTCTTCCACTTGTGTTCGATTCAATTTCAATCAGTGACTCCACGGCTGCCACGAGGTCGACCCACGGCTTACCACGGAATCCCTTCTTCAATTTCGGAAGAAACGGGGAGACCAATGAGTCGATGTAGCCCTTCCTCAGAATCCTTGATTCGGGGTGTTTCTCAGCCAGAGATACTGCGAGGAACTCGCAGACTGCGGGAAAGTAGTCGGGCATCTCACCGTGTTCCATCTCCATTCCATAATGCTTGTAGACAGCCGCCACCTCAATCATGTAGAGATTGCGCTCGCTGACGCCGATTTCACCACAGGACTTCGGTGCGTCAAAACCATAGTGGCCGAGATATGGTGGTGATGAAGGGGTCATCTCGATGGCGAACATGTGCTCCTCCGAGGTAATCTTCCAAAGTTTCTTGTGAAATTCAGCGAAGTGAGTCGCCACCTGATGGGCGCCCGCCTTGTGCAGGTCACTGACGAGATTGGTCAGTTGGGTGTTGGTTGATTCCTTGTCCATCTGCTCCGGGTCGGCGAAGAGGATGGAAGTCGTCAAGTAGGCGCTGGCCAGCAACTCCTCATCGAAATCCGAAACCTGATTTGTCAGCATTCAGATCACCTGGTCCCCTTGCACATCCAAGTGCATGAACTCCCTGCGCTTCATCTTCTGCGGTGCCATCTCCTGGAAACCTGCGAACCCTCGCTCGCTGAATGGGCTGGTGTCTCTGTCCTCCTCTCTGCGAGTGGTCGGAACTACGAACCGCTCGTCTAGGAAGGCGAGTGAGAGTAGCCTCTGAATGTCGTTGGCATCCTTCTCAGTCAGTCCAGCTGCTTGCAGGACTTCGAGGTCCGGCTCGCCTTCGACTCTGAGGCTGCGACGGTAGGCTCGAACTGCGAGTTGGCGGCCGAGAGCCTTCTCCACTTCGGATACGTTGCCGGCGGCAAGCATCGTTGCTAGATACTGAACCGGCACTCTGAACTTGTCGAGACTCGGCAGAACCGAACCCTCGTCGGCAGCCGAGTAGAGACCGTTGTCATCGAGAACAGACTCGACAGGGCTTTCTGGTGGTACATAGAACAGACTCGGAACGGTGCGGAATTCGGGGTGCAGTGGTAGGGCAATCTCCCACTCCACGAACATTCGGTAGATGGATGACTTTTGTGCCGCCTCCATCCATGCGTCCGAGATTCCCTGCTTCTTCGCCTGAGCGATGACCGCTGGGTCGTGCGGGTCGAGAATGATGCTGCGGTGAACCGCAACCAAGTCCTTCTCGTCAGCAGTAGCAGCCTCAACGACTCTATCCTCATCAACCATGATTGGACCCATGTATCGTATTCTGCCGGGGCAGGCGTGGAAACATGCAGGTGGCTGCCCAGTCTCAAGGCGTGGGTAGCAGAGCAGGCACTTCTCCATCTTGCCGCTGCGCCAGTTGTAGTAGGGCTTCTTGTAGGGGCAGGCGGAGACACAGTATCTCCACCCTCGACAGCGGTCTTGGTCAATCAGGACGACACCATCTTCCTCACGCTTGTGGGCGGCGCCTGATGGACAGGCACCGACACAGGCCGGATTGGCACAATGGTTGCAGATTCGCGGCAGATAGATCATGAATGAATCCTGATACTTCAGGTAGGCATCCTTCTCTTCCTGAGTCATGTCATCGAAATTGACATCCCACTGGCCGGTGATGTTGGCACCGGCAGCGTTGTCTTCCCAATTGACACCCCAGTTGGGTTTTACATTCTCCTCGCCGGTCACTTCCGACTTTGGTCGGGCCACTGGCTGCTGCTTCATCTGCATCGGATTGTGCAGGTCTTCATAGGTGAAGGTGAAAGTTCCAGTATCACCGACATAATCCTTCATCTCCGGTTGGTCGGGGTTGTAAAAGAGGTTGGCAAGTTCCCACCACTTGGGAGCGACCTTCAAGCGTAGAGGTGGACTCTTCTTGCCAGTCAGTACCCAGCCACCCTTGTACTCGTCTTGGTTTTCCCACTCCTTGGGATAGCCGATTCCCGGTTTGGTCTCGACATTGTTCCAGAACATGTACTTGGCACCCTCACGGTTGGTCCAGATGTTCTTGCACGCCACCGTACAGGTGTTACATCCTAGACACTTGTCCATGTTGAAAATCATCGCCATCTGTTGCATTATCTTCATTATCACACCCCCTTCAACTTGTGCAGGTCTTTCTCTTCATAGACGGCCTTGCCCTCCACGAGAGGCATCTTTCGCACGATAACTCCCATATCCCTCTCCGACGGACTCGGCCCGAGATAATTGATGAAGTAGGAGAATTGAGCGTACCCGCCAATCATACAGTTCGGATTCATCATAACTCTTGTCGGTGCGTTGTTGCCACCGCCTCTGAGGTCAGTTGCGCCGTATTTCTTGGCGAGTGGGGAGAATGGTACGTTGACGTGTCGCTCGTTCTGGTGATATACGATGCAGGACTCCTTCTTCACGGTATGAGAGACGACCGCCCTCGCCACCTGAATGCCGTTGTTGGTGAATACCTCAACCCAGTCGTTGTCCTCGACACCGATGGCCTCTGCATCCTCATCGTTGAGCCAGCAGAGTGGACCGCCTCGGAAGAGGTTGGTCATCTGCCAGGTGTCGCGGAAGTTGGAGTGTATCTGCCACTTTCCGTGGGGCGTTATAAATCGCAGCAGAATGCCGTGACCTTCCTCGACTTCCTGCATCGGTAGGTCACCGATGGCAACTGTGTCGACGGGTGGTTTGTAGGTAGGCAGTGCCTCACCGAGGTCACGGAATCCCTGATGGTCGAAGTAGATGGCCTGACGGCCAGTCAATGTGTGCCACGGCTTCAACTTCTCGACATTCATCGTCCACGGGCCATAGGTTCGGTCGGGGTCCTCAATCGCACTCCAATGTGGTGAGGTGATTGAACGGCGTGGTTGGCTGGATAGGTCGATGAATGAGTGAGCGATATCTCGCTCGCCTTCCACCATATCAGCGAGTGGGAGACCGACTCTCTTCTCGAGATTCTTGAACATCTGATATGATACTTCACCGTCGCTCTCAGGCGACATGCGCAGAATCGCCTCAGAAATCTGAGTCGCCTTGGTAATGTCAGGGCGTCCATCCTTCTCCCCTATCTGACGGTTTTCAAGCATCGCCTCATAGGTCTCAGTCAGGTCGAAGTTTATTCCCTTGGCACCATATCCGTTGGGCTGGTTTCCTAGGGGTCCGATGGTGGTCATCTGGTCGTAGAGTTTGGTGTAGTCGCGCTCGACAATCTTGACATTCGGGAAGGTCTTCCCAGGGATGACTTCGCACTCACCAGAGCGCCAGTCCTTGATCTCCCCAAGTGGTTGCGCAAGTTCCTGTGGACTGTCTGTGTAGAGAGGTGTGAGAACAACCTCCTTGACTGGGCGTGGGAAGTAATCCTTGGCCATCTCCGAGAAGGCCTTGGCGAGATACTTGAAGGCCTCCCAATCCGACTTTGCCTCCCATGCTGGGTCGTGGGCAGGGTTGAATGGATGGAAAAACGAGTGCAGGTCACTGCAGGTCAGGTCGTGTTTCTCATACCAGTGGGCTGCAGGCAGCACCACATCGGCGTAGTTGGCGGTGGAGTCCATTCTCAAGTTGAGGGAGACTACCATGTCGAGTTTGCCGACATCGACTTCGTCGTGCCACTTGATTTCATTGACCATGTCCTTGGAGCGCTCACCGCCGAGAACATTGTCGTGGGTTCCAAGCAGATACTTCTGTCCGTACTCCTGCCCGCGGGTGCTGGTTCCGAAGAGGTTGCCCCTCCAGATGGAGAGGACCTTCGGGTGGTTCGCTTTGGCATCAGGGTCGGTGATGGCGAAGTCCATCTTGCCCTCTTTGAACTGCTTTGCAATCCAATCAGCGATTTCTTCATCGCTTGTACAACCAGCTGCGACTGCGTCCTGATAGACATCAAACGGATTCTGTTTGTCGAAGGATGGGTGGAACGGCAACCAGCCGTTCCGTACTGCGAGGTGGTTGATGTCTGCAGAATGGTTGCCGTGCTTGTTTAGCACCTTTGCGTCGGGCGACCACAGCGGAGTGAGTGGCATACCGTCATATCGCCACTGGTCGGTGTGGAAGTATTGCCAAGATGTGGAGTTGGTGTGGCGTGGTGGGCGATACCAATCGGTTGCTCCGGCAAGGAATCCGATG
Organism: uncultured Candidatus Poseidoniales archaeon; assembly: GCA_964342465.1. GTDB lineage: Archaea > Thermoplasmatota > Poseidoniia > Poseidoniales > Thalassarchaeaceae > MGIIb-Q1. Next base: position 10,020 of record CAYFFQ010000028.1, read on the forward strand.
GCCGCATAGTTGCGAATCTTTTCGGTTCCGACATAGTGAGCGAAGCCACCGCCGTTGTTTCCTTGACAACCACAGATGATACCCATCACCGCTTCAGCGCGGTAGATGGATGGGCCGCCGTGATACCAATGCAGGATACCTGAACCGGTGATGAACAGCGACTTGCCCTTGGTCTTGTCAGCATTGTCTGCCCACTCGCGGGCGACTCGAATCGCGAGGTCGCGACTGACTCCGGTCTCCTGCTCCTGCCAGGCAGGTGTAAATGGAGCATCAACATCGTCGTAATCCTCAGGATAGTCACCTGACAGACCTCGGCCGACTCCGAACTGAGCCATCATCAAGTCAAATACTGTCGTGACCTTGACCTTGCCATCCTTGGTCTTGACCTCTCGTGCCGGAACTCCGCGCATCCTGTTGAAGGCCTCGTCACCGGACGACTTGGTTTCACCGAGTTTCCCGTAGGTGTGAGTGAAATCGGGGAATCCGACCATCACCTCTTTGGCACCTTTGAAATCGAGTAGGGTGAGCAGTGGGTCATACTCCTCGCCGGTCAGCGAGTCCTGATGAGTTAGATTCCATCGCCCCATATTCTCCTGTTCCCAGCGGTGGCCGACTGTCCCTGTCGGAATCTTGTACTCCCCAGTGGTGCTGTCCACCTGAACCGGCTTCCACTCGGACAATTCCTCACCATCGAATTCAGCGAGGTCAGAGGCACGCAGGAATCGCCCTTGCGAGTGGTGGTCTCCCTCATCATCGAGAATGACGAAGAATGGCATATTGGTATATCTCTTCACATAGTCATGGAAATAATTTGACTGTCCCTCGGTTCTGCCGTGGTGATACTCATTGAGAATCACGTGGATGCAGGCGTTGAGGAAAGCGTTGTCCGTCCCCTCCTTGATCTGCACCCAAAGGTCAGAGAACTTGGTGATGTCCGAATAGTCGGGCGAGAGATTGGTGATCTTGCCTCCGTTGTACTTGTGCTCACTGGCGAAATGGGCGTCGGGTGTGCGCGTCATCGGCAGGTTCGACCCCATCACAATCCAGTATGTACCCTGATACCAGTCTGCGCTCTCAGCGACATCGGTCTGGTCACCCCAAATCCATGGCATGATGTGTGGCAGGTCGTGGTACCACTCGTAGAAGGAGAGCATGCTGCCGCCCATCAACTGATTGTAGCGTTGGCCTGCTGAGAATGAGACCATGCTCATAGCTGGAATCGGTGAGAAGGCCTGAATGTGGTCTGCTCCATACTTCTTGATGGTGTATATCTGGCTGGCGGCGATGATTTCCGCCGCCTCATCCCAGGTGGCACGGCGCCAGCCAGCCTTTCCGCGGGCGTTCTTGTATGCCTTTTCGAGAGTGGGGTTCTCAACGACGGAAGCCCAAGACTCAACCGCCCCTACGCCGCGCTTTCGCTGAGCGTGATACGCCTTCCACAATTTGCGCCTGATGTAGGGGAACTTGGGGCGGACGGGAGAATAAGGATACCAAGATGCGGAGATTCCTCTCTGACACCCGCGAGGTTCGTAATTGGGGGTTTCGTCGTTGATCTGTGGCCAATCAGTCTTCTGTAGTTCCCAGCAGATGATTCCGTCCTTGACGAATACTTCCCAACTGCATGAACCTGAACAGTTGACACTGTGACTGGTTCTGACTGAATAGTCGTGCGCCCAGCGGTCGCGATAGAACTTTTCCCAAGTACGCGATTCCTTCGCCTTCTTGAACCAGGTGAATCTTCCATTTCCGTTTGTTTCTTCCATTGTTTCACCTCATCGTTTTTTCAAAGTTCGCCACGCCTCCCGCGTGGCCGCTTCTGGTTGCCTATTAGCAACATGATAAGCATGAGAAGGACTGAAGCGGCGATTATCGCGTTCATAGTCCAATCGGGAACATCCAATCGAGCCTCAGGCTGAATTAGAGTTTCGCTCACCGTTCCGTCACTGTTGAGATAGAAGGTCGCCATGTTCCAGTCGTCATCATCGGTTGCCTCGCTGTCGCCGTTGACAGAGTTGACTCTGAGCGTGAATTCGGCGGAGTCACTGGAGTCTGCGGTCCAGTCGACCGTCCAAGTTCGCTGGTCGTTTCCGGCGGCTGAGTGGGTTGCTTCCTTGCCCTCTACAAGGACCATGTCGCTACCGGCCAAGGAACCGGAGTCAACATCAAGCAGGAAACCTCCGGCGTTGTCTCCACCCGCTGCAGGCCCACCACTAATCGAGATTTCGAGAGTGTAGGTCTCTCCCACCTGTAGAGGAGTTGTATTTCCTACGACTGTCAGAGATGGAGTGACACCGGAATCCTGCGTTCCGTGGCAGAGACAGCCGCTTCCAGCACTCCCGCCATTCAATCCGCCATCCAACCCTGGGCTGAAACCCATGCTTGACGGCGCCACCAACAGCACCAGAGAAGACAATGCCAACACTATGGAGATTGACCTGAATCTCCTATTCTCACCGATAACAACCATGTATTTCACCTTTGAACTGCTTGGGTCTCCATCTGTGTCTCTCTATTGACTAGCCCGCCGATATGGCTCAACCCGACTCCTTGCTCCACCCCTGTGACCTATTCAAAACAGTCTGAATGCCGAACATATCCGACACGGTTATTACCGGTTCTTATCGGGTGGTATTTGCCCAATTGACGCTCTCGTCGCTCCTGAATGGAATCAGTCGTCGATGCGGATGTTACCTGCGACCCATTCGAAACTCGCCGAAAAATGACGCAACAATTCCGGAGCTTTGATTATTCGCATACCGACAATCTCATCGGCTCGCTCGGCGATGCTCGCCGCGACATCAACGACATGCCGCAGATGACTCTCAGTATAGACTCGGCGCGGCAGCGCAAGACGAACCAGTTCGAGGGCGGGGGTCACCACTTCTCCCGATTCAGGAGAGATGAATGACATCATCACCGAACCTATCTCAACGGTTCGAACTCCACCCTCTAGATACATCTCGACTGAGAAGGCTTGGGCCGGAAACTCATCCGCTGGAATATGCGGCATCATAGCCCCCGCATCGATATAGACTGCGTGACCCCCAGCGGGCGAAAGCAGCGGGACACCCCTTGCCTTGAGTTGGTCGTGCAACCACTTCACCTGCCCAGTCCGATAGGCGAGATAATCCTCATCCACTCCCTCAACCAGACCAGTCGCCATCGCATCGAGGTCCCGTCCAGCCAATCCACCGTAGGATGGGAAACCCTCCCTCAGGATGAGTTCGTTCTTTGCCATTACAAACAACTTATCATCATTCATCATCAGCAATCCACCGATGTTCACAATTGCATCCTTCTTGGCGCTGAAAGTTGCACCATCGGCCAGCGAGAACATTCTGTGCGCGATTGATTCCACGCTCCAATCCTCATATCCAGCCTCTCGTTGTTTGATGAACCAAGCATTCTCAGCGAAACGGCAGGCGTCGATGAAGAGCGGTTTGCCAAACTCACGACAGAGGTTGTGTATCTCCTCAATGTTTTGAAGAGAAACCGGTTGTCCCCCACCGGCGTTGTTCGTAACCGTGACCATGCAGAATGGTACCCTCTCTTGATGCTCGTCGAGAAACTGATGCAGACGAGAAATGTCGATGTTGCCCTTGAAGGGCGAAAGGTCGTCGGGGTCTTTGCTGGCCTCCACCACCAGATTAGTAGGGGTTCCGCCGCGAGCGAGGATGTTGGCGGCTGTTGTGTCGAAGTGGGTGTTGGATGGTATCAGGTCACCCTCAGTTAGTAGACAGGTCGCAAGAATTCCTTCTGCAGCTCGACCTTGGTGGGTGGGGAGAAAGTGCTTGAATCCGAAGACTCGGTCGACCACATCCTTCAATCTCTCAGAAGAGCGTGAACCGGCGTATGATTCATCGCCACGCATCAGGGACGCCCACTGTTCGTCGGACATCGCGCCTGTGCCGGAATCGGTCAGCAGGTCCACCATCACCCTCTCTGAAGGCAGTTTGAAAAGGTTGTAGCCGGCGGTTTTCAAAGCCGCTCTACGCTCCTCCCGTGTGGACATCGAAATGTGTTCAACGGCTTTGATGCGGAATGGTTCGAAGGGGTGCTGGTCGCCTCTATCCATAAACCTCGGATGGTGCTTTCATCAATACCAAAGCGCCCGAATATCTTCGGGGCTTTTTCGGGGTAGGGGGGCTGCCGCCGTAGGGGGGCTGCGTAGGGGGGCTGCCGCCCCCCTTACAATCCCCCCGTGACAAATAATCATTAATTACAACAAACGCGGATGAAGTTTCGTCTGTTGGAATCGCTCATGCGGAAGATTTCCCCAAAGGGAAATCGACTTCAATCTGTTCTCGCTAAGATGAAGTCCTCGGCAAAGGCACCGACTCCTAGCCCTTCGGGCGTAGGGGGGCTGCCGCCCCCCTTACAATCCCCCCGTG
>CAYFFQ010000029.1:0-13572 GCA_964342465.1 uncultured Candidatus Poseidoniales archaeon
AGCACCTGGTTTGCAACCAGGTGGCCGGGGGTTCAAATCCCCCAACGTCCACCACTTGGAAGGAATGCCACCAGTCAAGGGTTTGCTTCGGCATCCACGATTCGCGAACTGCAGAATCAACTGCAAGTATTAGGAGCAACAGCCATCATCCCGTTGCGGAGAAACAAGGAACTCAACGCGGTCGACATCCCTAGTCTGTTTCAACTGAGTCACCATCTCCCGAATCGCACCAACCCCCCCGTGTATTTGCATGGTGTCAACACATGTATGGGAAGACCGGAGACAAGAATGGTGGAAGGAGTGGATATGCACCCCTCCCCTATGCCTGAACTTCTCAAGTTCTCTGCCTGCTTCGTGTTGGTAGTAGACGACCAATGTGCCATCGACCTGCAAATCGTCACTCATCTCAGAAATGTCACCCAGCCGCATTATCTCCGCATATCTGGTCGCCGCGTCGCGTAGGAATCGGCTGCGGTTTGTATAACCGCTATCCGCCATCAACTGCTCTAATTCGCGGGCAAATTCGCGGGTGGAACTGAACGAAACTATCGTTGTCGCCATGGAACTCCGATGAATGGGCGATTAATAGCATTATTGAAATACCTAATAACATTCGCCTGAAATAATGCAAACAGCCTTGATATTCGCCGGAGTCACGCTATTAATCGCTCTGTTATTCGGCATATTGCCGATAAAATGGTCTACTTTCAACGACCAGAAGAAATTGAAAATGTTCACTACAATCGCCTCAGGAATAATCCTCGCATCCGCCCTTCTGGTAGTCATCCCAGAGGGATTCGAGTTGGCTGGTGGAACGCAACACCAAGATGAAATAGGCGGTGATGTATCACTTGTCATCCTTGAATATGAGTCCGGTGCAATCAACAACACTACTGCGATAGAGGAGATAGAAGCCCTACTCGGAGGCCACGCTGCACATCAGGAGGAAGCACAATCGGAGTCGGGTGGAGACCTCGGTGAAGAAATTCTCCATGTGATTGAAGAAGTTGAAAATGGTGACATCGACGCATCGACAGGAATCGCTGAAATCCAAGCATTGGTGCTCTCACACGGCCATGAGGAGGGAGCAGTATCAGAAACGCCGAACGCGGTTTATGGCGTGGCGATAATCCTCGGTTTTCTTCTCATGCTGGCTCTTGAGGCAAGCGGCGCCGGTCACGCCGTCCACGAAGAACACCACGACCACACCAACGAACACGGTCACTCGCACATACACCACCAGCAGATGGGTTGGACCCTAGTGGCGGGTCTTTCACTCCACGCTCTTGCAGATGGTTTGGCTATTGGCGCTGCCATCGCATCGGGTGAGGCGGCGCTGACTACTGCTGTCATCGGCGCTGTCCTCATTCACAAAGCACCGGCCGCATTTAGTCTCGGAGTCTTCTCGAAACACGAACATGAAGATGAAGGAAAGGCTGTCAGGGATGTGGTTCTGTTCTCAGTTGCCACCCCGATTGCACTTCTCATCGCCGCATTTGCCTTGACTGGAATAGCCACGACTACTCTTGGCCTGGTCATGCTATTCGCCGCCGGTTCATTCCTCTATGTCGCAACAGTCGATACACTGCCGGACATGCACAATCCCGAAACTGGAAAGGAGACCTTGATTCCTTTGTTGGTGGGAGTCGCCATCGTCGGTCTTCTGCTGCTTCTCGCCTCGCAAATGGGATGGTTGGAGCATGGGCACTAAGGGCATTTTGAGATAGTCCGAGAGGACTCGTCGCCAAGCCCACCCTTTGTTCGGCCAAGCTCTTTCATTTGTTAGGTCAACCCAAGCCCTTCCATTTGTTAGGTCAAGCCAAACTCTTCCATTTGTTAGGCCAAGCCATCCCATCCATTGGGTCAAGCCAAGCACATCCTTGTTCGGCCAAGCTCTTTCATTTGTTAAGCCAAGCCCTTCCATTTGTTAGGTCAAGCCAAACTCTTCCATTTGTTAGGCCAACCCAAGTTCTTTCATTTGTTAGGCCAAGCCATCCCATCCATTGGGTCAAGCCAAGCACATCCTTGTTCGGCCAAGCCAAGCGACCCCTTAGAGAATCAGAATTGATGACCGTTTTTCATGTTCACATGTTGGGTCATCTGGAACAACAAGAAGAAATCAAAAAGCCACCCCAAGCCGAACAAACCGAAGGTAAAAAGCCAGATTAATCCGGTACCGATACTGCCAAGGTAGAAGCGATGCACCCCGAAAAAACCGAAAAACAGCCACAGCAAGAAAGTGACCAAAACACTCTTCTTAGGGGCTATTGGAGTTATTACTGTCATCATGGGTTGAACAGGTTGCACCACCAATTGAACCGGTTGGACTGGTAATTGTGGCTGCTGACTGAAAGCCGGCTGATGCTGAGTCGCCATAGGCTGTTGAATCGGATTCGCATGGTGGTGATGGTGATGAATAACATCCCCCGTGTGAAGATTCCCGCCAACCACACTGTCCGCCAATACCGGCGTCTCGGATTCCCGTTCAATCGTCATCGGCTGACCGAGGATGACTCAAGATGCAACTCCTATAACCATATTGCCGTCGTCTCACCATTGAGATTCATCGCTCTTCAGGAGATTCCATCTCCCAGCCATTGATAATCTTCTCTCGGCGCGCTCCGAGGGAGGGTCTGGACGGCAGAGGCGGGTATCGCAGGGCGCGGGGCGCAGGGCAACGTGAGGGACCATCAGAGAGTGTCGAGCCCAAACAGAATGCAGATGGGATGTCCCGATGACCTTCTTGATTCATTGATAAGGTCAATCCTTCAAATAGTGTCACATGCTGACTATAGGTGTTGAGGGGCGAAATCTGCTGTTATCTATGATTGCCAGCGGAAAATCGCGCACAACTGACCAGACAGGTTTATAAGGTGCGGAATACAACAAACTATGTAACTCGGAGTTGTAGAGACATGAAAGAGAAAAACGAATCAGAAGAGGAGATGCGGAAGGGTAAAATCGTCAGAAAGAGAGCCCACGCCAACAGGCAGCAGGGTGGTTCACCGACGCGCCCGTCTCGAACCAGAACGAGTGGACAATCGGACGCGAGGCGACTGGTCGGTCACGATGGGCCTTGTCCTGAGTGCAGTGCCATTGAATGGGACCAAGATGATGTCAGAGGCGAAGTCGTCTGTCGAGTCTGCGGGTTGGTAGTCGAAGATGATGTGGTGGACCCCGGTGCAGAATGGGTCAATCACAAAGATGGGACTGACAGGTCGAGAGTAGGGGCTCCCTCGACTCTCACCCTCGCTGACAAAGGACTCAACACCTCCATCAGCCGAGGTGATTTGACCGGCATGAAAGCGCGGCAACACGGTATCAAAGGGCGGCAACTCCGCGATTGGAGAAGGCGGCAGGTGATTGATGACAGAACCAAGACGCGAAGCAGTCGGGCACGGAATCTAGTCAAAGCGATGCAGTTCATCCGTGACAAGTCAGACCTGCCCAAGCAGTATCAGGAAGAGGCGGCTTCTTTCTACAGAAAATCCGCTGAATTGGGATTGGTCACTGGCAGGAGCATCCAAGGAGTTTCGGCTGCTTGTGTCTATCTCGCGGCGAGAGAAGCGGGGCTGCCGCGGCGAGTCGAGGACATCGCCGCGGCCTTCGACATGGAAGATGAGATGAAGATGAAGGAGTTGAAAAGAACCATCCGTCTAGTCTCAAGAGCACTCGGGCTGCACAAAGTGACTGGGCCGGAGGAATACCTCGACAAGTTCCACAGCGACCTCGGTCTACCCCCACAGGTTCTAGGTGAAGCGAACCAACTCTGGGACACGGTGAAGGCCTCCCTCGACTGGCAGGGCAAGAAACCGAGCGGTGTCGCTGGTGTACTCCTCTACAAGGCGGCACAGATGAGGGGGTCACCACGAACCCAAGCCGATGTGTGCAGAGTAGCGGGTGTCAGTGAAGTCACCCTACGAGGGTTGCTGAGGCTGTTGGAAAGCATCATGCGAGCAATCGATGAGGCTGAATTCAACTGATGCTCCCTCTTGCCATCTCGCCGGCTCCATGCCTCATCGACATCACCCCACATCAAATTGTGGCGGTTGTTGGTGGTCATCGGTGTGGTCCACGATTGACATCGCATCGACTCAATCCCCTAAGTTCAAGTCTTGCCCGCGTTCCGCTTCGCAGTGATGCCCGCATCTGTCGTACTCGGAGCCCAATGGGGCGACGAGGGAAAGGGGAAACTTGTTGACCAACTGGCACAGGAATCGGATTGGGTCGCTCGCTTTCAGGGGGGTAACAATGCCGGCCATACCATCGTAGTCGGCGACACGGTTCTCAAGTTGCACCAACTGCCGTCAGGATTGACCAATCCCGATTGCCAACTCGTTTTGGGAGCTGGCATGGTCATCGACCCTTGGGTACTCGATGAGGAGTTGCAGAGGTGGAAGGATTCGACGGGAGAGACACCGGAAGGCGAGAGGTTGTGGGTCTCGGAGCGCGCTTCCGTCATTCTTCCTTTCCACCGTCGCTACGACAGCGCCGATAAGGTGGTCGGAACCACCGGTCGTGGAATCGGACCTGCCTACCGCGACAGAATCGAGAGAGTCGGAATCCGCTTTTGCGACATTGAGAGGATGATGAACGACCCTGCAGCGATTCGCCGGACAATTTCACGCATGAATCACCAACTCAACAGCGTGAAAGTGAACGAGCAGATTCATGCCGATGAATTGAAAGCGGACCTGAAATGGATTCTTGACCGCTTTTCAAACGCCATCAGACCCACCGGTCTGATGATTGACATGGCCTTGCGACAAGGACAGAATGTCCTCTTGGAAGGGGCGCAAGGCTGCCTTTTGGACATTGACCACGGCACCTACCCGTTCGTCACTTCATCGGTCACCAGCCGCGCCAATGCTTCGCATGGGGCCGGCATCCACCCCGGTCACATCGGTGATGTCTACGGGGTGGTGAAAGCCTACACAACGAGAGTCGGCAACGGCCCATTCCCGAGTGAACTGTTTGATGAAGTCGGGGATTACCTCGGCAAAATGGGCCATGAGTTCGGAACGACCACCGGCCGGCCGCGCCGTTGCGGCTGGCTCGACCTCGTCGTTCTCAGACACGCTAACCGGCTGAACGGGTTCACCGAGTTGACCTTGACCAAACTCGATGTACTCGGTGGCCTCGACGAACTGGAGATTGTGGTCGGCTACGAATTAGACAGCCAGCAACTCAGCGAGATGCCGACATGCGCCGATGACCTCGCCAAAGTCACCTGCATCACTGAGAAGGTTGCTGGCTTCCCACACATGGAGGTCGATGAATGGCTGGAACTTGCCCGTACTGCCAACGAAGCAGGGGAGGGTTATGCAGCCCTCCCCGAAGGAGCACGAAACTATGTGGAGAAGGTTGAGGCGCTGCTGGGGATTCCCATCTCATCAGTCGGAGTCGGGCCTGACCGTGAGGCGACCATCTACCGAGTTTGAGCGTTAGAATCAAAGAGGTCGGGCCTCAGGCCCTACCATGACCCGCAGACCGCACAAGCGAAGGATTCCCAAACCGAAAGGGAGCAAATCGAAGAGCTCGCGAGCAGCAGCGGCCGTCGACCCAGAGGTTCCGTGTCAAGTTCCGAAGTGCAAAGAGTTCGCTGACACCGCATTGGGTGGGAGGTCCATCGCATTCGACAACGCAGCCGATGTATGGTCGGATATTCCTGAAGGGGGGCGGAGAGTGAAGGTCTGCCGAACCCATTACAAAGAGTGGAAGAAGGCAAAGAAAGACGACGAGACCGAGTGGTCCTGAGCCGCCTAACAAGTTCAACAACACCGAGTCGGCTGAACATTCTGTCCGAACAGGGGTTTCTCTAGGGTGAAGGGAAATTACTCATTTAGATAGCCATAGGGGTTTCTCCACCTAGATTAGGAAAAACACAAGTGGAAATCGGGCTCCACCGAAGGATTGGACAAAGTTCGCACTCAGATTCTGCGTTCCTTGTTCTTGAGTCGCAGTCCCTTGTAACCGCACTTGCGGCACTTGGCCGCCTTCAGTCCGTTCCTAGCGTTGCATTTCATGCAGACGCGGACTTCAAGCAGGCGCTTCTCTGCCTCAGGGAACCTTGCCATCGAGGCGGCCGACCTACTCCCGATATATAAGCCCAAACCCCCCGCACCGAATTGTCAATCATGCGAGTGGTGAGACTTCCAGGCATCCATCATGACGCTTCATGCGTCGTCCTATCCGGTGAAGAGGAGAGTGTGGTGGTCGACCCTGGGACATCGTGGTATCAAGCCAACTTAGTCGAGCGGATTGAAGCGAAGTTGCAAGGTCATCCCCCCGTCACCAAGATTCTTCTCACTCATCGACATTTTGACACTGCTGGGGCGGCCGCACACCTCGCTGACCATTGGCAAGCCACCGTCCACCTGCACGGAGAAGGAGTGGGCGCTCTCACGGGAGGCGACTTGTTCACCACATGGGCATCGCGGTTCAATTCTGATATGCCACCCACCGAACCTGTTGCCATGCAGGATGGAGATTCGTTTGATTTGGGAGGTGGAGTTGTTGAGGTGATTCACACCCCCGGCCACACATCAGATTCGTGTTGCTTCTGGCTGGAATCGGAACATATTCTGCTGGCTGGCGACTTGATTCCCAAGAAGGGTCATCCGGCAAGATGGGACCTGCCGACTGGCTGTCTGCCGGACATGATTGAGAGTTTGGAAAGGATTTCAACTCTTGATGTGGAACAACTTGTCTGTGGTCATGGTGAAACTATCGTCGGTCCAGCGGCGGTCCTCGCTGAACTTGAACAGCACCACAATACTCTATCAGGGATAGTCGCTAGCATGGGGATGAGACCAGCGGAGTGGCCTCGTCCTGCCGCCACCTGCAGTTGGTTCACGCCTGAGCCGCCTTGGCCAGAGTGAGTTGCCTCGTCTGCCCTCTTTTTGGTGGCGAGGGTGGGGCGAACCACCGGCGAGGAGTAGCGGCGACATCTCCGTTCCAATGCCGAACTTCTCTCGACCAGCCGGAGTGAATGGTCAGTAGTTCACCGGACGAGCGAACCAATCCGACCGATGAGTCGATGCTGAAGAGTTTGAGGCTTCCACTCGGGATATTCTCGCCAAGAGCATGGATTTCACCATTCTTACATCCCGCTATCAACCTCCATCCATCACTCGGGCGATGAATTTCCAACGCCGTGACTGCGGATGGAGAAATGACCACTGAATTTAGCAATTTCAATTCAGGCAGAGTCAGGGTATGGACTGTTCCGGCTCGGTCGCCGACAATCAACCGAAACAACACATCCTGCGGCCCTGTGCAAGCGAGCATCACGGTGATTCCCTTCGGCATCGCGATTCTGCGCGATTTACCTCTATTGGGCCTGAACTGGATACTCCTGTCCATATGGGCCGTCACTATTCCTTCAGGAGTCACAAGACTTCTCACAACATTGGTTGTCATGTGGTGAATGATGAGCCGTCGGTCTACTTCGTTTTCTCAGACGGTGTTCATCGAAAGTGAAAGTGAATATGCGTCACAATCCGCCGCACCAGTTCAAGTCTCGCACCAACGCCGAGGAACATTCCCCTTTCTCGCGGCCCATACTCATGTGGGCGAGGAACATTCCCCCTTTCTCGCGGCACATTCTCAATCGAGGAAAATCCACCACCTGCGCGGCACAATACCCTTTCTCGCGGCACATTCTCAATTGGACGGCAAATCCCCCGATAGCCACCGGTTATTGGGCCACCGCACCAAGCAGACGCTCACTGCTCAGACTTCGTTGAGTATCTGTTCCAATGCAGTCAGAACTTGTAAAATCAACACACCATATTCCATAGGGATGTTGGGGTCCTCCGACAACTCCTCCAACTTGTTCTGCGCCATGGCGATTCGTACATCCATATCCTTGCTCTTGTTGAGCAACCATTTCTCAACCGCTTCCTTGGCGCCAGCCCGAATGTTGCGCGGCACCTTTGAGTCATCGAGTTGAAGAATGACTGTCGAAATCTGTTCCAGCCGCGTCTCGACAGTCATTCGATAACACCTCCGAAAGCATGCTTCCAACCCCTGCGAACCGCGCCTCATTTATGTGGCTTACCTGTGACCGGAAGACGAACAAGATGTTGGCACCGATGGAGATACTCACTTACACGCGGGTAGCAACCCTGCTTCTCTGTCTTGCAGGAGCGACCTATCTCGACCTGAAGATTCGCCGCGTTCCTAACGAGTGGTGGGTCTCTTGGTCCAAACCTGCTGTCTTCGTTCTCTGCCTCGAACTGCTGATTCTTGAGGCGGATTGGACCATCTGGTTCTCCGCCTCAGCGATGCTCGCCTACGCTTCCACCGCCGTCATCGGCACACCGACCCTGAAGGATGCGAAGGCCGGTTCAATTGAGGATATCCTCGTATGGGTCTGGTATCTCGTCTCCATAGTCGGGTTAGTGGGGGGAGTGGCGCGGCACCTCACACCTCTCCTCGATGGTCTTGGCATGGGGGGGTTCGTAGGCTGTCAGTTCTGCTCCACACCAACTGAAATAGAGTCTGCATTTCTATGGGGGAGGGTCCTCTCGATAGGTTTGGTACTTCTCTTCTTTGAGGCTTGTTACCAAATGAGATTACTGCACGGTGGCGCTGATGCGAAGGCGATGATGCTTGTGGCCATCTGTATACCTGATTGGGGTACGCTCGCGGTGGCTGATGATTCGCTGACTCCCCCTGCGCTAGCCCTCTTGATTTGGGGGGCGTTGTCCTTTCTCATTCTGCCCATCTATGTCCTCTCGCGAAACCTCTCAAGCGGTGATGCAGGAAACTTGAGAATGGCTTGGCACGCTCGCAGACTACCCCTCGCGGAGATTCCGAACAGGCATGTGTGGTTGCTCGATGAAGTGATGGAGGGTGGTGATGGTGAGGCGAAAATCACGACTCGAATGCGGCCTCAGAGGGGGGGTCGCGGTGAGAGAGAACAAGAAGAAATGCTCGAGAAACTGGCTGAATTGGGCGCTGAGAGTGCTTGGACGACGGAGAAATACCCCTTTATGGCCTTCCTGATGATAGGGATGTTGCCGATGATTCTCATCGGTGACCCTGTCTTTTTCATCCTCAAGATGCTGTCATTGGTGTGAGAAAGTATTGATGAGAAAGCGGTGCATCGGGTCATGAGGGGAGGCAGATGAACAGCAGTCGACAGCGGTTCTCCGATGATGCTGGGATGACTGCCGTCATAGAGGCGTTGACCGCCTTGGTCCTGTTCATCATCATCTTGTCGGCATTCTTCTCCCTCGCCGGTCTGCAGTTGGGTTCGAACCACCCTACCTCCGACCAATTGGATGACTACGCGCTGCAATCGCTTCAGCGGTTGACAAGTGATTCCGGATGGTTCACTCCAGTAGATGGATATGGGGACAGAGACCCAGCCAACGGCACAAGTGAATGGTACCAATACAACGCCAGCGAATTGCTGGTCGGTGAAGTCCACGCCGGACTGGCTGGAAAATATGGGAGATTGGACCCGATTCGGCTCGATGCAATCGCCAATGTGACGCAAGACCAATTCATTCGCGGCATCGGTCTGCCCGAATGGGCCAGCGTCAATCTGACGATTCGCGTCACTGAAAGTCCCAACAGCAGCCGAATCGGTCTGCTGCTGTTTCAGGATGGCGCCAGCCGCCAAGGTGCCGCCAACAGCGCCGTAGCACACCGACTGATGATGCTCAACGGCGAAGTCGTTCAGATAATTCTTGAAGTTCACGATGCCGGCAGAACCCCGACCCACCTCGTCATCACCGAGTTTATGGCAGAACCTGAGACGGGATTCCCAGAATGGGTTGAATTGGAGAATCGTGACGGTTTCGCCGCTAATCTAACCGGCTGGGGGTTGGCTAGAGAGTCGGGAGGAGGGGTTTCATCCCTCATCGGTTCAGGTGCTCTCGCGGGGGGGAATGTGTTGCTCTGCTCAGGAAAACCATCCTTACAGGAGAACCAAGGCGCGGATGTCGTACTCGACCTCGGACAATCGGGCGTTCTCGGACGGGGGGCGATTGACGGATTGAACAAACTAGATGATACTCTGCGGCTGACTTGGACTTACCCCGGCCTATCTTTGACTCAGACTGAGATGGAGGTGGATTGGGTGACGAGTTGGGGTATCGACACTGACATCTCTTTGGATTGGAACGGGGGTGAGCCTTCCAATGTCACCAGTTGGAATCAGTCTCTTGGTGGGAGTCCCGGAATCAGTTGAAGTAGGGGGGCTCCGTAGGGGGGCTACCGCCCCCCTTACAATCCCCCCGTGCCGCTTAATCATTAATTTCAACAAACGCGGATGTATCTTCGTCTGTTGGATTCGCTCATGCGGAAGATTTCCCCAAAGGGAAATCGACTTCAATCTGTTCCCGCTAGGATGATGTCCTCGGCAAAGGCACTGATTTATGTCCAGTCGGGCATAATCCCGTAATCAGCCTTTGGCAGGATTTGGTGGTGGTGAGCGCAGCCATTGTTCACTGAACTCCCACTCGTGTTCCGCCTTCGTAGAGGGTGGTAGTGAAGAGCTGAGCTGAGGCATAGTTCATCCAACCCCCCTTCGTGTCCCGCCCTCGTAAAGGGTGGTAGTGAAAAGTTGAACCCAGCCATAGTTCGTTCAACTCCCATTCGGATGTGGTGAGTGAACTGGTTCTTCGTTCGCGGGGGTGGCCGCGAACTCACATCTGATGGAATCTGCTTTCATCGGATTTCAGAAGGGGGTTTCGAAAGGGGGGTCCGCCCCCTTCGTTTGAAAGGGGGACTTGTCCCCCTTCGGGTGGGGTTCGCCCCCTTCGTTCGAAAGGGGGACTTGTCCCCCTTCGTTGGAAACGAGTTATTATGGTGTGGTGGCCGTTGCCGCCTTGAGAGAGATGCTTGGCGCGCCTCAGTACACTCGTGACAGATGCATCACCGGCATCCACGGACTTGACGAAATCACCCGCGGTGGTATTCCATACGGAGCGACTGTTCTGGTGGGGGGGACCTGTGGGTCGGGCAAGACCACCCTAACGATGGAGTTCTTGGTTCACGGTGCGCAGACCGGTGAGGCGTGTGCCTACTTTGCCGCCACGGAGCCGTCGGTGAAGTTGTTGGAAAACATCCGGCAATTCACGTTTTTTGATATGGAGATGGTTGACAAAGGGCTCATCAATGTCTTTGACATGGATGTTCTCTATTCGTGGCTGGGACTCACCAAGGCGACCTTTAACCGCGAAGACATCAACTCACTGGTGAAGGCAATAACCGACATCGTCAACACAATTGGCGTGACTCGTCTGGTGATAGATTCAGTGACTACCCTCTGTTACAAGATTCCCAATGACCAACTGATCCGTGACTTTCTTTTCACTCTCGGAAAGACGTTGGCCACTCAAGGGTGTACATCCTTCCTAGTCGCCGAAATCACCTCTGCTGGCGCTAAGGCGCACTGGTCTACTTTCGGTGTGGAAGAGGCGATTCTCGATGGCATCATGGTGATGGGTGACATCGACAGGATGGGGCATCTTCTGCGCTATCTTCAGGTCGTCAAGATGAGGGGGACCGACCATTCGCGGGCGAAATACGCCTTGGAACTAACGCCAATGGGAGTTATGATGACGCCGATGTTGAAGTGGGGGGTTGACACTTCATGATTGAATTGGACCAGCGGATTGCTGAACAGTTGACGGAGATTACCCTCAACTCCTCCATGCAGGTCAGGTGTGGTTCATCGAACGCCTTCATGGTTACCGCTTCCATTCTCGAGCCGCTCATCAACGAGTTCCAGATGGGTGGAGTCTACATCTCGGCCAGCCGTCCGGCTGTGGAACTGATTGAGACGCTTACTGAAATTGAGGTCCCGGTTGACACCATCCAATTCGTCGACTGCGTATCTTCAGCCCTGCTCGGTGGAACCGAGGCACCATATAGCAACATCTCATTCGTCGACAGCCCCATCATGCTGGAGACGATTCTGCTCAGGACTCTGTTCCATCTGCGTCAGATGCCGACCGAACAGAATTTCGTCATCCTTGATTCGGTCAACGCTTTAGCGATTTACAATGAGGAGAGGATGCTGGCAGAATACCTCCACACCTTCATCAACACCTTCCGCGGCCGCGATGTACTGAGTGGAATCGTTACTGTTCCAGACCAGACTCCACCGAGTGTATTGGCCAACCTCGACCTCTACTGCACCGACCTAGTGGACAGAGGGCAAGTGGTTATTTCCTGAGGTGTGAGATATGGCAAAGCGGGTTCAATTCGACTCCGAAGATGTCGAGTTCTTCGGCGAACAGGGTAGCATCGGCTCACCGAAGTTTGACAAGATGATGAAGGGCGGAGTCCCTCGTGGTTTCACAGTTCTCTGCATCGGTGAGCCGGGAGCGGGGATGGACCTATTCATGAAGCAGTTCTCATCGGTTGCCGAAGACCCTGAAAACACCATCCTCATCTCCACCGCAGAAAGTCAAAACGAGATTCTTCAGGTTTTTCGTAAATTCAAATGGCCATTGGACCTGAAAGTCAGAACCATCGGCGAGGAGTACAACGAAAAGGTGCTTGAGAAGGACCTGCAGGCGAGCCGGTTCAGACTGGAAGGATTCTCCATGAAGGATATTCAGCGGCTCGCCCAGACGAGATTCGTAGAGGAGGACTCCACAGACTACCTAGTGTCACTGGCTAGTCAAATCACATCACTCGGACCGTTCTTCAGGTGCGCAGTGGACAACCTCGACTTCTTCTTCCAGAGAAACGAGTCATCACGAGTCATCTCCATGCTCAGAATCATGCAGGCACACACCCAACTCAATAGAGGAATCCTCCTTCTCGCGGCCTCATCGGGTTCTGTCTCAGAGGCTGTGCAGAGAGAATTGGCACTCATCAGCGACATCGTCTTTGATTTTGAAGTCAAGATGATTGCCAACACATTCGAGACTAGAATGGTGGTCAGAAAATTCCGCAACGCACCGGAAAATCTCAGAGTCTACACCTACCGTGTGACTGAAGAGGAGGGAATCACACCGGAGACTGTGGACAGAGTGGCATGAGGCGATGAGGATGGATGGATTCAGGAGAGAATGGCGCCGCTCCGATGTCGCAGTCTCACCCGTCATCGCCACGATTCTACTGCTCGCAATCACAGTACTGCTCACCAGCGCCGTCTACATGATGATGTCCTCCGGTGTACAGGCCCCAGACAAGGGTGTACCTGTAGGGAAGGCGAGTGTGAGGATGCTCGACAATGGCTACCAAGTTGTGACGATAGAAGAGTTGAACGCCCAAATCGAGACCTTCAAGTGCAAGTTTCAGGTGATTCCACCACCAACAGGAAATTACACCATGCTCTCGGGATTCACCTCCGACTCAGGTGTCTATGGGGTGTCTGGACAGAATGTCTCCTTCCAAGACCGTGATGCAGGATTCACAGTCAATACAGGCGACTACTTTGTCATAGATGCGGTGACAATCGGCAGCGATGCAGGCGATTGGACCTTCAGAATGCTCTACGAAGGAAGCGGCGGGCGGGCTAACGGCGAAATCTTCGAGGTCGACCTGCCCGCCAGCTCCTGACCGCACCCATATTGCGCAGAATGCCGCCGAACGGTGTCA
>CAYFFQ010000030.1:0-4215 GCA_964342465.1 uncultured Candidatus Poseidoniales archaeon
TGTGCCTTGCTACTCGCCGCCCCCATTACGGTGTCACTCCACCCAATATCCTTCGCCCAGCCCGACCCGCTGTGCCTTGCTACTCGCCGCCCCCATTACGGTGTCACTCCACCCAATATCCTTCGGCCAGCCCGACCCGCTGTGCCTTGCTGCTCGCCGCCCCCATTCCGGTGTCACTCCACCCAATATCCTTCGCCTAGCCCGACTGGTCGGGCAATCCACCGCCCCCACAGAGAGCCCCTTCGCCTCATGCGACATTCTGACTGGCGACCGAAAGCATCGCATTCTGATAGGCATCAAAGAGGGACCAGAGCCAGAGAAGGGGCCACAGTAGGCAGAAGAGCAACGGAATCTGTAGGGCAAACCAATCGAACGCCTTGCCGTGTTGCCGGTTGAAATGTTGGCCTAGGAATAGGAAGGGAACAACCGCCAATGCCGTAGCAATGAGAGGCCTGAGCGCACCCCACGGCCCGACACCTCCGGTGATTTCACTGATTACCACCATGACTACATGGAACGGGGTCGCCAAACGGGATGAATTCTCCAACCTCTCGCGCAGACGCTCGCCAACACGGTCTGAGAATCCACCACTCACATACCCCCCGTCGGTGTTCGTATATTTTGAGTCACACGGTCGTAGGTGTTGGAATCAGGCTAATTGGTTGTAATCGTCATCCTTGTCGATGAGTCTGAACCAGTACAGTGAGAGCAGGAGCAGAGCCAATGCGACAGCATAGATGACGAGATGGAACTCCAGACCTACTCGAGTCGTCAGTCCTGAGTGTGAAACAGAGATTCTCCAGCCAGCGATGAAGGAGAGGGCAGAGGCGATGGCGAGTGTGTAAGCCCTCCGGATGCGCGCTCCCCTCGATTGCTCGGCGAACTCCTTCGGGCCGATGCTCATCCGCAACACCATCCTCAACCAGAGGGGCAGAAGCCGTTTGAAATCGTTGAGAGATTGGGAACATAGCCAGAGGAGCAGGCCACAGGATAAGAGAAGGAAATCGCCATCTGCCAATCGCCATTCACTGGGTGAGATTCCGGTGGTTATTTTGAAGAATTCAAGGATGAAACAGATGAATCCTATGGCGTAAACCATCGCATCCGCCAACAGGAGACCGTTGTTGGCGACTGCTTCACCTCCGACACTGTGGAATCTCTCTCGTGATTGTCTTAGCGACAACTCCTCGATGTCTTCCATCGTAGTGGCGGCGACCTTCTGTGCAATAATTCATGTCCCTTCGCCACCGCCGCAGTGTCGGGTTTGAGGGGAAGCAGATGGCCGTCGAGATTCTTCTCACCGGATTCGAAGCCTTCGGTGGGGCAGAGACAAACATCAGCGAAACCATAGCCAATCGCCTCGATGGAATAACCAAATTGGTTCGACTCGCTGATGAAACGGGTCCTATGTCAGCACCGGAGAGGGAGTTGGAGATTACCATCGAATCGCACATTCTTTCAGTCGATGAGGCTGGAAGTGAGAAAGTATCCGAACTTCTGAGAGGCACCTTGCGCACAAACCCTCAGGTGGTTGTGTTGCTCGGAATGTCATCTCGAAGCGGAAGCATCCGCATAGAAGAGGTGTCTTACAACGAACAGAATTTCTCCTTTCCGGACAATTCGGGGCGGAAACTCGTCGACTCCTTCATCAGTGACAGCGGTCACAGCGTCCTCCACTCTACAGCACCAATCAATCTCCTCAAAGAGGAACTACGACAGGAAGAGAATCTCACATTCAGCAGCGACCCAGGCCGATTCGTCTGTAACGAGACCTATTTCAGAACCATCTCAGCAGTTGAAGAACTCGGCTTGCGGGAGCGACATGGAAGAGCTTTGCCGGTTATATTCGTACACATCGACGAGTCAGGAATAGACGTGGATGAAGCGAGTGAGCAGATACTCAGAATCGCCGCCATCTGCGCCCAACGGCCGCAGATGCAGGTCGTCGGTGGGATGCTCCGTGATGGTGGAGGCAGACTGCACGCCGCCCGCAGAGCAGAGGGAGAATACATGGCCGGCTACTGGGAGTTCCCTGGTGGGAAGGTCGAGAGGGGGGAGAGCAGGCGGGAGGCGCTGATACGAGAATACAAGGAGGAGTTCTCTTGGGACATCACCCCCCTACATATCTGCGAGGAATACTCACATGCTTGGCCTGAGATGGAGGTTCATCTCACTTTTTTCCACTGTCAATATGATGGAGAATTGCCGCCAGCGGTGATGACTTCACATGATGAGAGCCGCTGGCTGGCTGAAGAAGAACTGATTTCGGTTGATTGGCTGCCACCCGATGTCAAGTTCATCGAACGACTGATTGAGAAAGGGGTCGCCAACCTGTGAAACAGCCATCAACTACCGCCTCCATCTCACGCCACCCTGTCACGAGGTGGGCGCCCCTTGCGCACCAACCCGTCAGCAAGACCGATGGTGAAGGAGATATGCAACAATACAAGTAATAGTGGGAGTCCAAAAACCAATGTCGGCTGTCGCCGTGAAATGCCCTCCAGCAGCCCGTGTAAAGTGAGGACCACGAGATAGACAAGAGGAGGGCCTATCCAGAGTGGAACATCCTGAGTGGAGAGTTCTGTGAAGAGGAGGGTGATGGTCAGAAGGAGCCCAATCAACGGCAGAAATTCCAGAATCGAAACTCTCTTGGGGGCTTGGAGAAGGTGTTTTGTTCGCCAGAAGCCGTAGCGATGGGCGAACTTCAACCATCCCGATATACTCTTTCTCTTAGCCATGTGGCAATAGGATGCGTCGGAGCGCTGAAGTGACCAACCGGCATGGCGGAGTCTCATGTTGAGTTCTGAATCCTGTGTGGTGATGAACCGCGGATTCCACCCTCCGAGAGAGCGGACAGCCTCAACGGAATAGAGGGTGAACGGGGGTACCAAGGTCTCACTTCGGCCGCGGAATTGCGCGAATTGCCCTTTTCCTGAAGCGAGAGGATTCTGGAGGGTCGCCTCAATCCAGCGGCCGACCATGCCGAGGTTTTCATCGGATTCCTTGACCAGAGTTCCGATGCCAGCGAGTTTTCCCCCTCTCTGTCTGACTTCATCCTCAACCTCGGCGTATTCCACCATCCTCCTCTCGATGTGGTCTAGTGGGACCCAGACATGACCTATCATCTCCAACAGGTGAGTGGTCTGTTCGGGGGTATGGGAAAGGCTGAGGTTTCTTGCCTCTGCAACGAACTGGTCGGGGTTGTCAATGAGAAGAACTTCAGGTCCATTAATTTCAGCGGAAAATTCAGCCATCGATGCGACGATATCCCTTGTCCCGTCATCGCTGCCACCGTCAACGACATGAATCAAGTGCCTGTTCGATGGCCATGTCTGATGGATGAGTGATTTGAGGCAGCGCTCGATGTATTCAACCTCCTGAAAGGTCGGAATCACAGTCACAACGAACGGCTCAGCCATCTCTCTCACTCTTCCGGTGCGCCATCATATCGTCAATGTTGCCGCTGTCGCTGGCGGAATGGTTGATGTTGTCCCCCTCGTCGCGGTTGCTGATGAGTGGAGTCAGGGCCAAGGTGACCACTACGGTTCTGCCACATGAAGACCCTACTGCGGTGTTCGCTTCAATCGCCGCCATTTTCCCTTCATTGGAGCAACCTCACATCGGTGACAAAGCCTTCCCTCTGAGCGATGTCTCACTGTGGGAATTCGACGGAGTCAACTTGGAGACATTTCTCGAAAAAATCTCGAAGCAGAGAATTCTCGACACCGCCTTGGATTCTATGGCGGCAAATCTTGCCGCCGACTCCACCACATTCTCCATCTCCCGTCAGGCGGCATTGGCGGGGAAGGTCGCCTTTGAGGCGGAAGGCGGGGGGCAATCTTTGGGCGGTGTCATCAAAATCACCCTCTCAGGAAGTGGATTGGCTGGATGGATTGAGCGAGAGACTTGGCATCAAGGCAGAATTGATTATCCACGGGCTATCAGGGATGAGTTCGCCATGAAAGAGGATGGTGAATCCCGTGACTGGTTCACCTAGTCCCTCCGTCATCATGTTTCAGTTTGCCTGCCCGAGCAGCCGCATAGACTCACGGAGAGGAGGGCGAGTGCACGGACAGGAAGTTCAACCTTGCTTCCCTGTACAGCCCTAACCAACCAGTTCCCTTACAAAGAGGGGTATTCACCACCTTCTGATTGGACAGTTCTGCAACTGCTTGTCTTGGAGGGGTGGCTCTGTGAGAGGTGACTGGAACGGGT
>CAYFFQ010000030.1:4315-6791 GCA_964342465.1 uncultured Candidatus Poseidoniales archaeon
GGACACAATTGCAACCTTCACCCTATCAGTGGTCAAGGGTGGCTCTGTGAGAGGTGACTGGAACGGGTGGACACAATTGCAACCTTCACCCTATCAGTGGTCAAGGGTGGCTCTGTGAGAGGTAACATTGAACCGCTACCATCCTCTGCCGGTGTCGGTAGAGATGGCTGAAGGCGAGAAGAACAGCATAACCGCTTGGGCCCTGCTATTCGCTCCTGTTCTGGTGGCGGCACTACTCGGCAGAATAATTCCGGCGATTCCCCTCTACCTGACCGAAAATTGGCAACTCGCCATCTACTACGGTGTCACTCTACTCATAGGCATCTTCCTCTTCCGCTCAGCGCGGACTGAAAAGGACCACGAATTCCACCGCATCAAGAGTCTGAAAAGACTCTCCAAGACCTACCGCGAGGAGGACCGCGGGCTATGGACCAAGGCAGACTCAGCGATGGCACAACTCGAGAGGGATGCTGAGGGTTATCAGGCGCGAGACAAAGACTTGGTGCGTGGCCGGAAGGTGAAGGAGGTTCTACGCGAGAAGCGCACATCGGAAATCGATGATGATTCTCCCAAGGAAGAGGTGCGGATGCTGCACGACGAGGAGCATGTCCGCCGTTCCACGGCGCGCATGACTGGTGATGCTGACCCGATGGCGATGATGTCAGGGGCTGCCGTCGAGATGATGAAGGCGAGCAAAGGTCAGACGAATGTCGATGACATGTTGGCGGCACTGGCCGAAGAGGATAAACGCATTGAGAAGGAGAAGGCGGCGGCAACCCCTGCACCGAAACCGCAACCCAAACCGAAGCCCAAACCAAAACCCAAACCGAAACCACAACCGAAACCGCAGGTCGGTGGTGGCGAAATGGGGGCAGCTGGAATCGACCGAGAGGCCGATGTCCTCGGTGACCTAGGTGCCTCCATCGGTGGCGGAAAAAGCGTGGGCAGGGAGACAAAGATATGCCTTGACTGTGGTGCGCGTAATCCAATAGGTCGAGGCAGTTGCCACAACTGCGGTGCCTCGCTGACCTGATGATTCTGAATCCCGATTCGCGGGTCAGATTGAAAGCGGGGCGGCGGTCAGCCCCGACTCAGTGAGGGGTCGCCATGACCAAGAGAGACTACTACGAGGTACTCGGAGTTGCTCGGGATGCCAGCGATTCCGACCTCAAGAAGGCATTTCGGACACTGGCGCGTCGTAATCATCCAGACAAGAATCCCGACGACCCGGAGGCCGAGACTCGCTTCAAGGAGATTCAAGAGGCTTATGCAGTTCTCTCCAACAAGGACCAAAGAAAGAACTACGACATGTTCGGGCACGACTCGCCGCGAGGCAGTCCATTTGGCCCCAGTGGTTTCCAAGGCGTTGACATCTCCTTTGAAGATCTCTTCAATGGTGGGGGTTTTGAATCAATTTTCTCATCATTCTTTGGTGGCGGCAATAGCGGCAGACGAAGGCGTCAGACAGGCGATGACAGGCTCATTCGCCACCGAATAGACATGGAGACCGTAATGCTCGGTGGCGAGAGTGAGGTCGAAGCGACCATATTCGCCGAATGTGAGGTGTGTGATGGCAGTGGGGCAGAATCCCCATCAGGTGTGCAGACATGTTCCACATGTGATGGACAGGGGCGTATCGCACAGAATGTCAGGCGGGGCCCATTCATCCAACAGATGATTTCAGACTGTCACGAGTGCAACGGCAGAGGGCGTAGGATAATCAACCCATGCAAAAGTTGTAGGGGGGAGGGTCGTGAAGAGAAGGTGCAAACTATCCGCTTCAACATTCCAGCAGGAATCAGCAGTGGAACCAGACTTAGGATGGGTAGTCGGGGAGATGCGATTCGGGGTGGCGGTGGGCGGCCGGGCGACCTCTATATCCAGATAGATGTCAAACCACACGAATGGTTCGAGAGGGATGGCTCCGACCTGCTGATGGCTCTGCCAATCGGTTATCCTGAGTTGTTGCTAGGTACAACCGTTACCTTGCCTCATCTCGATGGCAAGGATATGGTGATTGAGGTTCCACCTGCATCGATGCCGGGCGAGACTTTGGCCATTCTCGGACGTGGATTGCCAAGGCGCGGTGGACGTGGTAGAGGCGATGTGACTGTGCTGATGAAATTGCATGTGCCGGCCAAAGTCAGCAAGGCGGCCAAAGCCGTCATTGAGGGGATACGCGATGAAATCGGTGTCGATGAAGATGGCATCATTGA
Organism: uncultured Candidatus Poseidoniales archaeon; assembly: GCA_964342465.1. Classification (GTDB taxonomy): domain Archaea; phylum Thermoplasmatota; class Poseidoniia; order Poseidoniales; family Thalassarchaeaceae; genus MGIIb-Q1. The sequence goes on from CAYFFQ010000030.1 coordinate 6,532, forward strand.
CTTGGTCAAGGAAGAAGCGGCACGCAGGCGGAGCGAATGAGCGGCGAGCGGTGGGACAGCGACGAATGAACAGCGCGCAGGCGGGGCGAATGAACAGCACTCGGTGGGACGGGTGCGAATGAACAGCACGCAGGCGGGACGAATGAGCAGCACTCGGTGGGACGGGTGCGAATGAGCAGCGCACAGGCGGGGCGAATGAGCAGCATTCGGTGGGACAGCGAAAAATGAGCTACATCTCATTCCTCTTCCGCATCGCCAAC
>CAYFFQ010000030.1:6891-11677 GCA_964342465.1 uncultured Candidatus Poseidoniales archaeon
TCGGTGGGACAGCGAAAAATGAGCTACATCTCATTCCTCTTCCGCATCGCCAACCCCTCTGACCATAGCAGCACTCGGTGGGATGGCGGCGATGGGCTCACCACCCATCATCCCTGAGAGAAGAAGGTCGAAACCGACGGCGACACCGCTGAGGTCGATGCGGTAGAAGTGTTTGCTGCCCCGCAACAGGTCTCCGAGAAATACCTCATCCCCCTGGTACATCGCCGACGGAGTCACTGATTCAACGGTCCAAGGGCTACCTTCAACGGCTTGGAAGCGCATCGCTGCAAGATTCCATTCACTCTCCGCTACTGCCAAGCCTACAGCCACAGACAACCGTTCTTCGCTGGCTGTCAGCCGCCAGACGGCGACATCCAATCCATCGGTGATGTGGCGGGTCAGTGGCTCACCCCACTGAAAAACAAGGCGGTCCCAATCGGTATCACGCAGGGTGTCCAGCGCGTGTAGTAGTGCATGGGGGTCCATATCATCGCTCGGGTCGGCCGCGGTCAACCTCTCAAGGAGACGAGCGAGGCGCAATTTCTGATGCTCATGCATATCCTCCACCCCCTTTTCCTTCAGTGACCACAGATAGACGACCAACAGGGGTAGGAGGAGGACGATGCCGATGACTATGTAGAACCCCTTCATTTCCGAAGAGTAATCAACCCATTCTCCATCACTCGGGCGCTCCAGACCGTTTTCCTGCCAAGCCCAACTGATTGCATATTCAGTGGTTTGCTCACTTCTCGATTCCACCACCAGTAGGTGAGGTCCATCCGGAAGGTCGAGGGTGGTGGTGGCTTGTTGCCCACCCATTTCAGTGGAGTTCCACGCAACAGTAGTCCATGAGAAGTAGTTGCTCGTGTTGAGTTGAATCAATTTTAGTAGGCAACAGCCGATATCCCCCTCAATCTGAGCGTTGAGGATGGTCTCATAGGGATGACCGACTGGGCGCTCGACGAGGTAGACATCGCGAATATCCATTCCGCCTATTTCACCACTGAAGGAGCCGGACATCCTATCCTTGAAATGGGTCAATCCCATCATATCACTCTCTCTTGAGGGTAAGTCATCGAGAGCATCTCCATTACCACCGGCATCCCAAGGTCCGTGCGTCTGAACGGAGGTTGACCAGATGAGAGGTTCGGTGTGATTGGTGATGAGGAAGGCGACCAGTTCACTACCCTCCGGTGTGGTCATGGTGTGACTACCAACTCTTTCGGTGAATACATACGGTGTCTGCCAGTTCCCCTGCCGAACCATGATGTGTACTTCGGCATCTCCACTCAGATACCATCCCAGTGTCACATTACTGCGTGAACCGCTTTTGATGACCAGTGAATCTCCGGCATCGCCACTGATGAGGTGTCCGGACATGGTGGAATTCTCGTCATGGAAGATGTATGGATTAGTGGGTAGGTCATATCCCTCGGTAGTCTCATCCAACTCGTAATACTGTGAGTGGTTGGCGATGCGAAGTGAATAGAGGGTGTACTCAGAACCCATCCCACTGATTGACAGCCAGACCTCCCCTGTGGTCTGCTCAACGATTTTTCTGCTCGCCGAGAAATCGCTTCCAGCGGTGTACTGGGTGGTGGACAACAATGTCAAGTCGTCAGCAGTCCGATTCCAGATTTCCAGTGTGATGTCAGCCGAGACAGCCTCGACTTGAATCTCGACCAAGTCAAAGACGCTGCTGTTCAACTGATACGAATCGGCATCTTCAATTGAATCCAATGTCCCATTCAACCAAGTCGCAGAGGGGTCAATCACAGAACGGTCCAAAACGCCGCAGAGACGAATGCTCCGGCAACCATCCACTTCCACCATCGGCCAGCCCGAATCGCTTTCAGCGGGTGTTGGTATCTGATTGGGTGCGTCACCGAATTCTCCTGAGAATGTGTCGAAGAAGATGTGCTGAATGGAAATCTCTTGAGAGGTCACTCCCGCCCTTTCCAGTTTGACATTCACCACTCCATAGGAGACGTTGCCGAGCATTTCAAGGTGAAACCTACCGCTGTCAGTAAATTGGTTTCCTCCTGCACCGGTGACGGTCAATGTCAGTTCCTCACAGGCCGATTCCGAAGGGCAGTCAACTCGCACCCAGAAGGCACTCTGTCGGGTTGAGAAATTCTCGCTCCACACCTCATCACCTGAGGTCAATGTGAACATAGAAGACCAATTAGCCCCTTCATCTTGCACCACTTCCAGTTCGGGTCGGCTAAGAGCAGCGGTGGAGAAGAGAAGCGCCACTAACGCTAACACGGTCAACGCTCGCGAACGGTTCACAATTGTTATGGCGGCCACTCGCCTCATTTAGAATCATTCAATTACGGGGCGCAGGTGGCGTCAATCGTGACCGAGCACGCATTGGGTCGGAGTGTGGCCCATCGGATTAGACATGGGCGGATTATCGCTCTCGGAGACCGGCGAAATCCGACTTCGCACACTCCTGCAATGGTGGTGACATCTCAAGACTTGAAAGATGTTGATATTGAATCGCATTTCGCCCCCCTAAGGGTTGAATATGACAGTAAAAACCAACCGCCACGCATCTCTATGTATGGCCGTGGCCCCCTCTGTATGCCGTTTGATGAGGATGTGCCACAATGGGCCGCACAGATGGGACACACACTACCTCCCTCAATGTCTGATGCGGATTCCACAGGTGTGAGGGGAGAGATGGGAAAACTGATCGCCGTCACCTATCAGTCGCTCCTCCATGATGAGAGATTGGTGGAGATGGATGAGCAACCAGAGATAATCATTTTCTCTGACGCTCTGCAATTGACGAACCACTCCGGCCTTCTCCCCCGCGCTCTGTTTGCATTGCGTGAACGGTTTCCCGCTTCGCTCATCTGGTGCCCCGGACTGTCAGGGCCTGATAATCTCGCTCTGCTCACCTACTTCGGAGTGGACCTACACGATTTTTCACGCTCGAGAATGGCGGCGGCCAGCAACCTCATCCTGACCGGAGATGGACCGAGGGAGGCGTCCGAGCAATTCGGGGAGTCGGCGGATATGGTGGCACAGGTTGCTGAATGGCGACGAGAAATCGCGGCTGTCAGACTGGCGGTAAGAGATGGAAGCCTGAGGCAACTCGTCGAAATGCGCAGCCTCAATTCAGCCCGTCAAGTGGAACACCTTCGTCACCATGACAGACAGTTCTCTTCCGATGATTCATCGGCTCAGATAGGTACAGTCGCTCCGCTGAGAAGATATGTCACCGCCGGTGTCAGGTGGCGCTCCAACTCCGCCGCCAATCGTTCAGACCCGCTGGTCTTCGATTGGGTGAGAGGGATGATGGAAAGATACCGCGCCCCTACAGAGATGTCGTCTGTCTTGGTGCTGTTGCCTTGCAGTGAGAGAAAACCGTATTCTGAGTCGCAATCGCACCGGCGATTCCGTTGGCAACTCAGACATCGCCATCTGCATGAGGTGATGGTCACCTCCCCACTCGGCCTTGTACCGCGAGAATTGGAAGAATTGTGGCCCGCTGCCCACTATGACATTCCGGTAACTGGGGATTGGAATGCCGATGAGTTGAGGTTGATGAAACAGATGCTTGTTCGCCTCATTCAGAATTGTGGATATTCACTTGTGATTAACCACAGTGGCATCCCCTTGGATTCCTCGACGCTCGGTGTCGAGGTCATCGACACACGTGGCGACGGATCGGCTGGTTCAAATGATGCGCTGAACCGACTAAAGGACGCATCTGAAGCGGCTTACAAGAGATTCCATGATGGCGAAAGAATGTCTGAGAAGGAACATCTTCTGCTCAAAATGCGCTCAGTCTCCCGCTGGCTGCATGGTAGTGACGAGTGGCTTGCAAAGGCTCACATTGCGGGAAAACCACCCCGTTGGAAGATAATGGAGGGAAAGACACAACTCGCCATCTGGCACCCTGATAGTGGACGCTTCGCCTTCTCCAAGGCGGTCCTACCAATACTTGCTGAAACTTCCACACTCCCTGAAGTCCACCTCCACCCCGGTCCACCGTTGGAAGGTGACATCTTTCCAGCCATGGTGTCGGAAGTGGTGGGCGATGTGCGCGTGGGTGATGAGGTCCTCATCTTTCGTGAAGGGAAACTGGTGGCCTGCGGCCGGAGCAGCGTTGCGAAGTGGGAGTATTTCGGCTCGTCCGGCCGCCTCGTCAAGACCCGTCACCGTCTGTGACGTTGCGGCTCTGTGGGCGGAGTGGTTATGAATGGGCAGTAGGTCGGCGGCTCGCTCAAGGTGGCAACATGGCGCGTATGCACAGCGGCGGAAAGGGGCGTTCAGGGTCATCTAGACCAGATGTGGACGGTGTTCCTGAGTGGTCAGAGCAGGACAAGGGCCTCGTGGAATCGAAAATCTTGGAACTGCATAACGAAGGACACTCCAATGCGATGATTGGCACCATTCTCAGGGACGAGTGGGCAGTCCCGAGTGTGAAACTTCTCCTCGGTAAGTCTGTCGGTGCGGTTCTCGCTGAGGCTGGAATCTCACGCCGAGTGCCAGAGGATTTGATGAACATGATGCGTAAGGCACAGGGCATCATAGACCACTTGGAAAACAATCGCAAGGACCTTCACAACAACCGTCAGTTGAATCTTGTGGAGTCAAAAATTCGCCGCTCCGCCCGCTACTACAAGGCGAACGGAAAACTACCCGAAGAGTGGAACTACAAGAGAGAAAACCTCCGCTTGATGGTCGAGTGAGGGTGGGGCGCGCTAGTTCGCGGTTCAAGTCGGTGGTTGACCCTGCGTTATCCAATCGGTGAAGCAAAGGGTACCCTCTG
>CAYFFQ010000031.1:0-10173 GCA_964342465.1 uncultured Candidatus Poseidoniales archaeon
CGCCACTCTTGGGTGGGCCGCCACTCTTGGGTGGGCCGCCACTCTTGGGTGGGCCACCGCCTCTTGGAGGTCCACCTCCCCTCGGTGGGCCGCCGCCACGGGGTGGACCAGAGGGTGGACCACCGCCTCTTGGGGGGCCGCCGCTGGGAGGGCCACCACGCCCCCCTCCACGCGGCCCGCCCCTCGGTGGACCGCCCGGGCCACCTGATGGGCTACCGCGACGTGGGCCTGAAGGCGGCCCGCGGGCAGAAGGCGGGCCACTACCCGGACCGTCGTATTCCCCATCCTCATCCTCGAACATCGCTCCACAGGATGGGCAGGCAGGGTCGGATTCCATCACCGGATAATGTCCGCAAGCCTCACAGGCGAACTTCTCTTCTTCTGGTTCATCAGTTTCAGGAGCATCCCCCCAAACATGGGAGACATCTCCGTCCTTTGAGGAAAATAGAGAAAGGGCGATGGACAATTCCAACCCCTTGAGTGCGACCTCGGTCTGGATTGCGTGGGAAAATGCTTTGGAAAGGTCTTGAGGAGTATCAAGAACACGTCCGTCATCAACATAGGTGACATTCACCCTAACAAGGTCCTCATCGAGCGCAACTTGGGGTGACTCTACCGCAACACCACGCTTACGTGCCACCCTTCGCACCGCCACCTCGGCCATTCTTCTCAGAAGACCTGGGGAAGGGCCATCTCTGGGGTCAGGGGGCGCGTTTCCTAGGGCTTCCTCAAGGAACCGTGCTGCCCCGGTTTGTCCGGCTGCTTCGCGGCGGAGATGGGTGGGTAATTCCAAATTTACCTGTGAAAGAACATCAGCAGCGGTCGCCTGATTCATCTCCAACCATTCGTTTCGCGCCTCTGATTTGTTCTCAAGTTCGGCTTCGTTCATCTTATCGACGATGTCATTGTTTCTTGAGCCGGAGACGGCGGTGCTGAAGGCGGAGTCGATGCTGCTGTCGACTTTTGGAGCAGCCGCCTCGCTCGTCGCAGAATCGGCCTGTGCGCCACCTCGCATCTGAAATGCGAGCCGATTCAAGGTGTCGACATCCATCGTCTGTGCTGGCCGGCCGCCCTCTCCTTCATCACTTGAACGGACCGCCTGCGGAGTGACCACTCCGAAGGAGCGACTGCCCGCTTTGGAAAGGTCCTGTCTCGCCCCGCATTCGGGGCAGAAAATGGAGTCATTGGGAATCTCCTCTGCACACGCTTGACAGTCCAATCCCATCCCCCCTGCAACCCTTCGGGTTGAACCACTTGGTAAAAACGGTTGCCGCGGACGCGCCGATTTTCATACTCATGCCGAGATGCATGCGCTCCGCCAAAAAGAGGAATAGGGATGCAAAAGGAATAGCGCTTGTCACCATCGGTCCGCCGATTTCAGTCCGGCTCGGTGAGTCGGCTTACTGGCAGACGAATACATCCCCCCGAGTCGGCTTTCAGGCAGACAAGTCCGGCTCGGTGAGTCGGCTTACAGGCAGACGAATACGGTAGGCCGAGTCGGCTTACTGGCAGACGAATACATCCCCCCGAGTCGGCTTTCAGGCGGACGAATACAGCCCCTGAGTCGGCTTTCAGGAAGACGAGTCCGGCTCGGTGAGTCGGCTTACAGGCAAACGAATACAACTTGGCGCAAGACTCAGACATGCCTCAGTTCATTGAGCAATCCACTGCTTCTGCCTCTGAATGGCAGAGCCAACAGGGCACGGTATCTGAACCGTTTGACCTCGGAGCGAGAGACCTTGATTCGCTCTCTTGAGTCAAGCACATTTCTCATCCGCAACAAGTGGAGTGTCCGCTGACCGATGAGCACCGGCAGCATGCAGGCGAGACGCAATCTGAAGTGCCTGTGCGGAATCATCGAGATGTATTCTACGGCGGCATCGAGGTGGGAGACTGCGATGTCGAGATAGCCGTCAAAGAGTGCTTTGAAATCAACATGGTTATCTGGGTCATTCAGGGATTCCACTGTCAATCCGACCTCTGCCAACCTCCTCTCCGGAATGTAGCACCGGCCTAGTGAGAGGTCTTCGGGTATATCGCGAAGAATGTTGATGAATTGCAGCGCCTTGCCGAACCGCACCGCTCGCTCAAAGAAGAGCACCTCATCCTCATCGTCCAAAGTGAAGTGATGGTCTAGGGAGAGATGGGTCCAGAACTCCCCCACAGAACCGGCGACGCGATAGGCGTAATCATCCAGTTCGTCGTCGGAGGCAAGGGTTGTGAAGCCTTCCTCGGGCGCCAATCTGAAACGGGTCAGGTCAAGTGTCTGACCACTGACGATGATGTCAAGGCAGGTCTTGATTCTCTCTCGGTCTGAAGGCGAGAAAAGGCTCAGAGAAGAGGCGACAGCCTCCACATTTCTGAGCAGGTCCGCCTCATTAGAATTCTTTTGGATGGCGGCGAGAGAGTTCAAGTCTGGGAGTGTCGCTGCACGCCCCTGCACGAAGTCGTTGTATTGGCTGAGGGCAGCGACCAACTCGTTGGCATCCCCAGCCTCGGTGTCGGCGATGGTGTCAGCCAGCCGAGCCAGCAGATAGAGCATTCCGACCGGCCCTCTCGATTTCTTGGGAAGCACCTTGAGGGTGAGAAAAAAGGAACGGGAGGTGCGCCGGAGCAGGTCATCACAATGTGCGGAGATGAGTCGGGCCACACACAACACCTCGCCACAACGGGGTGGTGGCTGACTCTTGATGTTGGCGGGATGATGAGGTATTACTACGGTTGATGAAAGTCGTTTGAATCAAGTGAGAATGTTCTCCCCCATATCTACGAAAGAGGTGGGTGAATGCACTTGTCTGTCATCGAGCCAAGAACCAGAGAATGTCTATCCTGTCTTGCCCTCTGTCGTCAGTCACTCCCATCCGGCGATTTTGAAAAAGGGCGACAATCAGAACGGGAGGTCCGCACTGCCGTTGGGTTCATTAGGAGATGTTGTGCAGACTGTGCCTGATACCCATGTCTGACAGCGGCCACATCGGAGATTCCCATATCTTCGATGAGGTCGTCGACAGTCGCCGCAGCAAACATGAGGAGGAGCGATTGGAGCAGATTCGCTCGGCAGTCGAAATCTCACGTGAGGCGGTTAAGGCGGTGAGTATCACCGCCATCGACCTGCTGAAAGAGATACCAGCCTTCATCGCTGGTCTTGATTTGGAAGCGGAACTCGTCAATCCGTTCGCCCACATCGGGGCACCCATCTGGGAAGAGGAGGATGTTCCCGCGGAAATGGTCGCCGCTGCCTACGCATACTGCGAACTGCTCACTCGCAAGGAAGCGGGTAATTTCTACCACTCATTCAAATATCTCCCAGATGAACAGAGAAAGGCGATGTGCGCCTATTACGCATTTTGTAGGAGGGCTGACGACATCGCTGATGGCGACTATGTCGATGTTTTTCCAGGGAGTGAAGGGGCGGATGACCCGGAGGCGATGGAGTATCGCAACACCCTTGAGGAGTTGACCGGTGACAAATCTGTTCTCGACGCCCCTATCTATCGTGATAAACTGGCGCAACTGTTCTTCTACAGGAAGAAACTCTCGACCGCCTACAACTGCCACTCCTCGACAGACCCAATCTTCATGGCATTGAAGGACACCGTTTCTCGATACGATGTTCCCCGTGAACACTTGGATGACCTGATTTCCGGTATGGAGGACGACCTCTACACCAACCGGTACTCCACTTTTAACGACCTCTACCACTATTGCTACCGCGTCGCTTCAACGGTTGGGCTGGTTTGCATCGAAATCTACGATTATGATGACCCGAAAGCGAAGGAGTACGCTGAGGCTTGGGGCATTTTCATGCAGTTGACCAACATTTTGAGGGATGTCGCTGAGGACGCTGGCAGGAACAGAGTCTACCTGCCACTTGATGATTTGGCTCGCCACGGCATCAAACCCAGCGAGTTGTCGGGCGACCTGTCACGCGACAAGCGATGGCATGCCTTTGTCAACGAACTTATTGAGAAGATTGAGATGTATCACCAGAAGGCAGTGAAGTTGTTGCCCCTTTTGAACCGGAAGGCACGCTATTCGCCTGCGGCGATGATGGCATTCTATGGCTCGATTCTGAAGAAGATCAAGAAAATGAATGGCAATGTATTCCATGGAAAGGTGAAATTGTCCAAGGCCGAGAAGGTCATACTCGCGGCCGCCGTCTACACCAAGCAGCGATTCCTCAGACTGTGAAATATATCGCCGCCCTACATGGGGGCGGCAGTAAGCATCAAACAATGAAAGCGTGCCGAAAACAATGAGGTGAGTGTGTGCGGGTTGCAGTCCTTCTTGATGACCGCTGTCAGCCGAAGAAATGCGACGACCAATGTCACGCCTTCTGCCCCCCCGTCCGCAACGGACAGGAGTGCATCGTCTTTAACGAAAAGACACGCAAACCGATAATCTCTGAACAATTGTGCATCGGTTGTGGGATATGCATCAACAAATGTCCATTCGAAGCACTGGTGATTCACAATCTCCCAGAGGAATTGGAAAGTGACAAAATCCACCGATACGGAAGGAATGGCTTCCGCCTCTTCAGGCTTCCCGCACCGCGCGAGGAACAGGTCGTGGGGGTTCTCGGTCAGAACGGGATGGGCAAATCGACTGCCATCAACATTCTCTCTGGAGCACTGACGCCGAACTTGGGTGACTGGAAGGTTGAATCCGCCGAGTGGGATGAGATAATATCCTCACTACCCAAGGGTGAACTGCGTGACTACCTCACTCTTGTTTCTGGGGAGGGGGTGAAAATCGCTCTGAAACCTCAGTATGTAGACCACATTCCCAAGGCCTTCGATGGCCGCGTCGGCGAGTTGTTGGCTGCGGTGGATGAGTTGGGAACGCTTGAGCAGGTCGCCAACGACTTGGGAATTGACCATCTGATGGAGCGGAATCTGCCGCAACTTTCAGGCGGCGAATTGCAGCGTGTGGCAATCGCCGCCACCCTTGTCAAGGATGCTGATGTTTACTTCTTCGATGAACCTTCATCGTATCTCGACATCTTCGAGCGGATGCGAATCGTCAAGATACTGCAGAACCTTTCGCAAGGGAAACGGGTCATCGTAATCGAACACGACTTGGCGATACTTGATGTTCTCTGTGACCTCGTTCACATCGTCTATGGAAAGCGAGCAGCCTTCGGAATCTTCACCCCAGCGCGGTCCACTCGTAAGGCCATCAACGCATATCTTGATGGTTTTCTCGTTGAGGAGAATGTCCGAATCCGTGACAAACCTATCTCCTTCGTGCGTGGGTCAACCCGGTCGGAGGAAATCGGCCAACCCATCCTTGAGTGGGGGGGGTTGGAGAAGCAACTCGGTGATTTCCGCCTGACCGCTGGTGAGGGTGCTGTCCATGAGGCAGAGGTGGTCGGAGTGGTCGGGGCCAACGCCACTGGTAAGACTACTCTAGCGAAGATTCTCGCTGGCGAACTTGAGATGGATGGCGGTTGGGCGACTATGGAAGCGACGGTCTCATACAAGCCGCAACACATCACTGCTGAATTCCCCGGTACGGTCAGAGAGTGGTTGGATGCGGAAATCGGGACCACTTGGCATGTCGGTGAGTTCCAGACCAGAGTTGTTCGCCCTCTTGAGGTGGATAAACTGCTCGAATTGGAGGCGACCAGCCTCTCTGGTGGTGAATTACAGGCGGTGGCGGTAGTCATCTGTCTCGGTAGGGATGCTGACATCTATCTGCTGGACGAGCCGAGCGCCCACCTCGACGCCAATGCAAGAATGGAGGCGGCGAAGGCGATTCGCAGAACCATGGAGATGAATGAAAAATCGGCACTTGTCATCGACCACGACATCTATTTCATCGACATCGTCAGTGACTCACTCCTCGTCTTCGAGGGTGAAGGCGGAGTGGAGGGCCACGCAGTCGGGCCGCTGTCACTGCGCAAGGGAATGAACAGATTCCTCAAGGGAGTCGGAGTGACATTCCGTCGCGACCACGATTCGAAGCGACCTCGCATCAACAAGGACCGCAGTCAGAAGGACCGAGAGCAGAAGTCGTCAGGAGACTATTACTACAGTTGAGGTATATCAGATGCCTGTCGTCCTTCCACCGGAAGCCGGATATCTCGGAAAGAGCAGAAGGAGGGTCTCAGCCAGCGGTTTAGTGACTTGGCAACGCTGCCCCCGTCAGTGGCACTACCGGAGGAGAATCGGACTCAACGATGCAACCGTTCCAGAGATGCTCATCGGACTGGTGGTTGAAGATGCTCTGTGTGGTCTGTTCATGGAGAGACTCGCCCCCCCCGGCGAACCAACACCCATACTATCCACTTGGGTCAACCAAAGCCGTGTAGGGGATGAACTGGAGGCTCTGAAACCTCTAGGTGAAGTGGCTATAGAGAACCCCGACGACCTCAAAGGGTGGTGTGAAGGAGTTGTTCCCAGTATGGTCGAAGAAGTTCAGAGGATACTGCGCTCTCGCTGGGCCAAAACTCCTTGGAAGGCGACTGGGAGGGATATCTCCGAAGTCGCTGATGAGCGCATCAAAGGAATGCTAAGAGGTGGCATTCGCCTGCAATTGGAAGAGGTATCGAACTGCTTGGGCGCCGATGGCGGCCCACATCTTGCCGCTTTCAGAGAGAGTGGCGACCCGTTTTCAGTGCCGGCACCGTGCTGGAATGAGGAGCCGGTGCAACCCGGTGAGGGGGCGAATCGTGTGGCAGCGGATGGATTCCGAGAGGAAGGAAGTGTGTCGATTTGGGAAGCTTGGGAAATCGCTAGGCCGTGGGTCAAGGACCCTCGGATATCTGCTCCACAGCGACTGTTCCATCCACAGGGGTGGGCCGCTGGCGAGTTGGACCTCGCCCACCGCTGGGACGGCACAACCCGCATCATTGACATCAAAGCGAGCGCCGGGACCAGCGGATATTCAGCCGGTCTCGCCCCTCAACTGCGCTTCTATCAATGGCTTTGGAGCATCACACGCGACCATGTAGACAGGCCGGATGATGGCCACACAGGAGGGGAGTTGGCCGGATTGGAAGGGTGGTATCTCGTCGGGCCACACCGCAAAAATGTGGCTCTGATGAGCGCCGCCGAGATGGCTGACAACGCCATTCTGTGGAAGGGCGTTCATGAACAGATGACGAACTCCGGACTACACCCGAGCCAACTGGCCCCCGCCGACCCAGCCCCGTGGGTCGACCACTCCCCCGGCGGGGTTGCAATCGCCGTTGACGACGAACAGCGAGCAAAGGCCAAGACCTGTCAAAGATGTAGTGCGGCGGCATTCTGTGACGGCGCTCCCGAATCCATCAGAAATGAGGCGCTCTCAGCACTCACACCAACCGAATTGACAACTCCGGATGACCTTCTCAACTGGCTCTCTCCGAAGCCACCTTGCACCACTATCGCCGCCATCCCGCGGCGACTCAATGTGAAGGGAAAATTAACCGGCCATTGGGGTCCTCTCCCCAACCATTTCGGGGAACAGGTGGTGGGCGCGACTTTGGTCGTGGGGAGTACCAGTGTGGTGGTGGAAGAGATGGGCGCCGACTCTTTCGGGGAGATTCCCGCAGGAGATGAATTCGCACTGCTGGATGTTGCACCGGGTCTGTGGAGGGGAATGACGAGACTCTACCTCGATGAGCATACATCGGTCAGAGATGTCGATGAGTGTGAGACGGTGGAATTCACAAGACTCGGCCTTATACCGACGCGGGCAAACATCAGCGGCCTAGTTGTCAGCAGAGGTGGGGCGAGTGGTGTCAATTCAATTGGAAAGATGTGGTCTATGTCGACATGTCACCTCTGGGATGGTGAGAGCGTAGTGGAAGTGGTCGCTTTCGGAGCCGCTCGCTCACATACCTTCGAGAACCTTGCAGTCGGTCAGCGGGTCAGATTTCTCTCTGCCGAATTGGGTTGGCGTGATGGTGTGCCGCAGGTGAGAATCGACCCGCGACGAACACGAATCGAGATGTGATTGACCATCTGGCAATGAGATAGTTGAAGAACCTTCACTCTCAGAGTCAGTTTGATGCCGGTCGCCGATGCTGCCAGTGATGATGAAGTGGGCAGGTTCCACCGTCTTTCACACACACAAGCAGACATGCATCGGAGATGTCCGCGTATGTGGTATTACCGCTATCCGCGCGGTCTTCTCGGAGGCACCCATCCAATCTTCGCACTCGGGCATGCAGTGGAGGGCGCCCTGAACCGCGTGATGCGAGATTCACCCGCCCTCGTCGCAGCCGATGCACCTTCAGAAACATTCGATTCCCCCATCCACTCCGTCACACTTTACGACAGCGCAGAGCCGGTGTTGAGACCCGACCCCAACCAAGATGCTGACTGGCCTGGTCTGAGGTTGGCGACCATTGACGAAAGAAAGTGGCCCGATGACCGCGACAGCCTGCGCCAATGGGCCACTGCTCGCGCCGAGGTTCATTTTGAGAGGGAGTGGGCCGCTGCTCGCATCGCTTGGTGGGAGGATGCGAACCGCATCGGCGACTGGGATTCCTTCGAGATGCAAAACAGAGACGATGCCCGAGCCATGGTTGATGCCGGCATCGAGTTTCACCTCGACGAAGTCGAGGCGTGCATCAAAGCGGGTGGTGGGCCCCACCTGAGCGACTGGCGGAGGGGTCAAGGACGGGAGCCGTGGCCAGCCCCGGATGGATTCCCTTATGATTGGTCTGACCCCCATCCAGCAGCGGCTGAAGGAGATGTGCGCTGGGTTGAGGCGTGGGAGGTCGCCCGACCGTGGTTCTGTGACCCTGATGCGGGACCGTTTGCCCTTGGAACTATTCACCCAGAGGGATGGTTTCAGGGCGAGTATGACCTTGTCTATAGATGGACCGGCGAAGCAAGGGTCTTTGATGTCAAAGCGAGCAAGGGAACCAGTGACTTCTCATCGGGATATACCGAACAACTCGCTTCCTACGCTTATCTGTGGTGGGTGACACACGGCAGAAACCGACAAGTGACCGAACTAGTCATCTGGTACCTAGGCGTTCCGCATCGAAAGTATATTCCTCTGCCAGATGAGAAGGCACTCATCAGATTGGAGAATCGGTTGAGGGCTCTTCACACCAAACTCAAGATGGTATCTGATTTCAGAATAGAGGATTTCCCCGCCAAACCTGCACCAGTCAGAACATATCTCGAAGGTGGAATACTCTCCGATTCACCACCGCTCACGGGAATGGCGCGATGTGCAACATGTGAGTATTCACTCATTTGCCCTGATTCGCCCAGTTTTGAGGCGCTGACTGCTGGCGGTAGTCACCATTTCTCGGAAACATCGGCTGCATTGGTGGACTGCACCCCTATCACCGAACTAGACCCTTTCGTGACCGTTCAGGGCATTGTGCGAAAAGCGCGAATGGAGAAGCAGTGGAAGAGTGATAGACAATATCTAGAGTTCTTTCTTGACTTGGATAATGGAGATTGGTTGGCGGTGGTCATCAAGCAGGATGACCCAGCCACACCGCAAGGATTCAGAGATGGTTCTAGAGTACGTATTCGAGGTGGTATCATCGCTGCTGGCTACAAACCCGAATTAGGCAATCACCGAAGGCTGGATGTCGGCCCGAAGGGAGTTATTGAAAACAGCAACGGCTCAGATGCTTCCGACACTCCCCTGCAAGAATTGCGAGAGCTCTTTTTCAATATCCGCGCCAAGTTGTTCAGTTTCGACATCAAGGGTGAGAAATGGGGGGTGCGGCTGACCGATTCGACCGGCAGCATCCCGTTCTCCGTGTGGGGTGACGGCAATGCTATCAAGGTGCTTGAGACCTATCGCCCTCAACGCGGTGATGAGGTGGTTATCGTCGGGGCCACGGTCAGAGACCAATTCGGCAGACTGTCCTTATCAGCCAAATCAACCAAGCGATTCCAAACCCGACTCTGGCCCTCCCCGTAGGTCCGCATTCACAGAGTTTTCCACATCATCCCCCCGCGGATTCCAACAAACTCGCCAAATCCCCGACAAACTCGCCAAATCCCCAATCCCAGAACCAATTCGGTGCCTTCCGTGACCCGCGAGTTCTTCAATCAAAGGGCGGGTTATCAATCGATGTGGAAGCCAAATAGTTTCACTCGCCTTCCGTGACCCGCGAGTTCTTCAATCAAAGGGCGGGTTATCAATCAATGTTGCAAGCGACAGCACCTCAAAATAATCAATGATGGAGGGTGCTGTCGCCCCGCCCGGATT
>CAYFFQ010000032.1:0-9530 GCA_964342465.1 uncultured Candidatus Poseidoniales archaeon
AGGGTACCCTGTGAACAGGGTCGCAGTAGAACGAATTTGCGGCTGTAAATGGGTGAAGTGGAAGTGAAAGTCAAGGGGGGCCGCGGTGAAACCCGCGGGGTCGCGGTAATTCAGGATAGTCACGAGGCCGAGCGGGGGAATCGAGAGTGGGGCTGTTAGCCGCGGTGAAACCCGCGGGTCACAGTTAGACCCGCGGGGGCCTCGGGTAAATCGAGAGCCGCTGGTAGCCGCGGGTAAGCCGAGAGCTGTGAGCCGCCGCGGGAAATAGGGAGAAGAGCAGGCCGCCGTTGGAAAGTCGCGAGAGCCGCGGGCCGAGGTGAAACCCGCGGGGTCGCGGTAATTCAGGATAGTCACGAGGCCGAGCGGGGGAATCAAGAGGGGGGCTGTTAGCCGCGGGGAAATCAGGAGAGCTGAGGGGGCCGCGGGGAAACGGGAGAGAGGCAGGCCGCCGCCGAGAAATCGGGAGAGCCGCGGGTAAATCATGAGAGTGACGAGGCGGCGCGGGGAAAATCGGGAGAAGAGCAGGTCACCGCCGGGAAATAGGGAGAAGAGTAGGCCGCCGCCGAGAAGTCGGCGGAGGCGCGGGGCGCTGTGAGGCCCGCGGAAGGCGTAGGAAATTGGGAGAGGGGAGAGCCGCCGCCGGCAGCAGTTCAGACCCCCTCAAAGAATTCAGAGATTTGAGCAAGGTCTTTGCGCTCGAGGTCAGGCACATCCGCATCATCAGCAGGATAGCCGACAGGCATCAACAAGACCGCCTTCTCGTGGTCTGGCCGCCCGAGCAACTCACCGAGAAACCCCATCGGCGAGGGTGTGTGTGTCAGCGTCACCAAGCCCATGTTATGCACAGCAGCGATGAACATCCCCGCAGCGATTCCGCACGACTCTTGAGAATAGTAGGTAGGCGCAAGTTCCCCATCGTCCCTCTCTCTCCTAGTGTGACGGAATAGAACCACCACCCACGGTGCAACGGTGATATGTTCCTTCACATGGTCGACCCCCAAGGGAGCCAAGACCTCCTGCCACTCTTCGGGAATGCGCCCGGAATAGAACCTCTCCTCCTCGGCTTCCGCCGCGGCGCGAATCTTCGCCTTGAGTTCTGGATTGGAGACCGCCACGAAAGTCCACGGTTGCAGGTGTGCGCCTGAGGGCGCGCTTCCGCCAGTGAGAATCGCCTTCTCTATCAATTGACGGGGGACCGGCTTGTCGGAAAAATGTCGAGTAGTTCGCCGCTTCGACATTAATTCAAGGAATTCCTCCGCCCGAGCCTCCATCTCTTCAGGCGGCAACTCCTCGAAAACGAGGCGCACGAACCCGGCCTCATTGTCAGCCATCATTCTTGCGAAACTCGTCTACAACTTCAACGGTTCTCATCACCGCATCCACAAGATGTGCAGGCTAAACTCCCCATCGGGTCCCAAGCAGGAAGAACCACCGGCTCGGTCTCAAGACCCGCGAGCATTTTCTCAGTGAGGTGTCCTCTCGGGGCTGCTATCTCGAACATATACTCATCAAACCAAGAGTCATTCATGGTGTAATATCCATCTTCGCCACCCTCTTTCCCCCAGGAATTCTCCACTCGCCACTTGCGTACGCCATTTTCATCACCATCAAACCCGGTGAACAGCATCGCGTGGGTCATCAGTGAGTGGTGGAAGTCCAAACGCTGCCGCTTGTCCATCCCGAACTCAAACCCATACATCTCCTCGAACTCGTACAACTTCGCATCCCAGATTCCGAGTTTGCGGTGCATCTGTTTACCGACATCACAACCCATCCATACCGGCTCGCCACTCTCCAAGATTTTTCTAGTTGCGATTTTCATTTCTTCAATTGGAACATTCAGATAGATGACCGGCGGCCCCCCCACCACATTTTGCAGAAAATCAACCGTGTATGTCTGGTACATCTCATTACGAGGGTCATGAACGAGACAGACATAATTTGCAAAATCGAGAGTCACGAACTCCTCAAGGAATTGAAGCGGAGTCATCACCCCGCGAGAGTGGAACTCCTTGTCCTTGTCTCGCCACTGCCAGACGAACTCCGTGGGTGGGGTTCCGAGATGGATGCATAGTAGCCGCCAGACATCACCCATCCGCTTTTCCTTGTGCGCTCGCGCCTCTGCCACTGAGCCGCCGTCATCAAGAATTCGGCGGATTTCAGACGCCGCCGAGCGCACCAACAACCGAAGGGTCGCATTCATCCATCGAGTCGCAGATGAGGATTGTGATTCTGGATAAGCCGATTTGGGAACCAACCCATATTTTGTGATCACATTGACAGCCATGTTCCACTGGCCACCATCCTCACTCGGATGGTCGAGAATGAAGCCGATGGTTCGGTCATCCAAATCGCGGTCAGCGGTCTCAATGATCGCTTCCAGATTGTGATTCGCTCGCTCGAACTTGTCCCAAAAATGGACATACGCCTGAGAGAACTCGAACTCCTTGATGTTCATCTTCTCCATCGCACCAGGACGCAGGAGATTCAACAGCGCAAACAGCCAACATCGCCCACTCGCCTTCTGATTGGTCACCTTCCAATCATCGAGTTTGGTGGAGAAACTCGTATCGGTGCCAGCCACAACTTCCCGCGAGACGCCCAAGTCAGCGATACTTGTGGTAGTGACTGCATTTTGAACGATGCGCGCCCCAGTATCTTCAGCAAAATCGGATCTTAGCCTTTCAATCTCCTCAATCGTCAATTCCCCGTCCATTCACTCACACCCGAAGAGGTCGGCCTACTAGCCAACCACAGAACTTCGGTGACTCTCGCACCCCTAAGTGATTGTGCCTGATGCTGTTTCATCCTAGTACTGACTGGATGAGGGAAATTGAATGATTAATTCAATCGGCGATGAAAGGAATTAGCCATTCTGTATTCTATTTTTCGAAGATGCGTCCCAATGGTAGAGGTAGATAGATTGAGTACATCCCTCAATCCTTCGATAGTAATCCTTCGAGGGATTTCAAAATAACCGTGGGCCCATGCTGCTTCAAACACTTTCAATTGCTTCTGTGTCAGTTTCAAGCCACTCTCACTGTTGTTGATATCATGGGAATTAATCAATAATTGGTCATAGGGGTGCCAATCATGGAGCCTACCTATCAACTCTCTGACCGCTGTCGGTGAACCTCGTATGTGCAATTCAAGATGGGTGGAACAGAGAAACGAGCCATTTGAGACTGACGCTTCAAGAATATCTGGACCGACAGAGGCCAATTTGTCACTGCATTTGATAGACCAATATTCAACCCCCTCTTCTTCCTCCTCGGAGTGTAGGGTCAGAAACTCAAAATTATCTATTTCATTGTTGAGACATCGCTCCCTCATACCCTCTCTGAAGACTATCTTATGCAGTTGGGTCATAGCTTTCTCATCGGGTGAATAACTCAATGTGTGAATAGATTCACTACTCTCAATGGCATCCACAAAATCCGATATACTGGACCGTGCAAGATTCTCTCTGCTCCACTTTAGAATAGCAAGAGTCACAACTTTCCCCGCTGACGACAGGGGGCATTCGTCTTTAATTTTTAATGCTAAAGCACACTGCACAGATTCTTCGTGATTGTTTGCAGAACCTTGATAATTTTGCAATGGTTGTTCAATTTCTACTCATGCAATGCTGATTTCTTGAGTTTGGCTGTAGAATAATTTTCTTCCATTCAATCGTAATAAATGAGGTGTTGAGTAGGCTTAACACTTATCTTCCACAATTCGTGCCCATTCGAGCCATCGTCTGCACTGAAGTATATTGTATCATCTATTAGAATTGCCATATATTGACCTGGAGTACTGCCCCCAGACCCTATGTTGATATCTTTCACTCGCCATGTCGTTGAGTTAGAGGTATCATGCGCCCAAAGTTCTCTACCAGAGTTGCTATCATCTGCATCAAAGAAAATTGTGTTACCTACAACAACCGCCATTTTTGACCCAGGGTTGCTATGCCAATAGTGAATGTTAGCGACTCTCCATGTTGAAGAATTGGAAGTGTCATGAGCCCAAAGTTCGTACCCACTACCATCGTCGGCAGAGAAATAGATCGTATCACCAACCAATACTGCCATTCTTTTCACTGTCATTGAACCAATTACACCATGGCCAGAGCCATTGTTGATATCCTTCACCCTCCATGTGGAAGAATTTGAAGTGTCGTGTGCCCACAACTCGAATCCACTGCTCCCGTCGTTTGCACTGAAATACAAAGTGTCCCCTACAACTATGGATAAACCGTAGCCAGGTTCACCGTGTCCTCCACTGTTGATATCTGCCACTCGCCAAGTTGAGGAGTTTAAGGTGTCATGAGCCCATAACTCGTAGCCAGTTGTTCCATCGTAGCCACAGAAGTAGATAGTATATCCAACTAGTTCCGAGATGTAATCCTCTGAGGCGCATATTCCGTTACCCGAACCGCTGTTTATGTCAGCAACTCTCCATGTAGATGAGTTCGAGGTGTCATGTGCCCAGAGTTCAGTTCCACCTGTTCCATCTCTTGCATCGAAATAGATGGTGTCACCAACCACAATCTCAAGATTCTTTCCAGGAAGTCCGTGGTAGCCACCGCTATAAAGGTCAGCAACCATCCATGTAGAAGAATTAGAGGTGTCATGTGCCCAAAGTTCGTAACCCTCATTGCCAGTATAAGCATCAAAATAGATGGTGTCTCCTACCACCAATTCCATGTAGAATCCGGGGTTGCTTGACACACTGCCACTATTGATATCAGTCACCCTCCAGTGTGTTTTGTTTGAAGTGTTGTACGCCCATAATTCAGTCCCATATGAACTATCTTGCGCGCTGAAGTAGAGAGTATCACCAACTATGACCTCCATGCTCGACCCAGGCATGCTATTCCCTGAACCACTGTTGATGTCGGCAACCAAGTTTGTCGCACTACTGGTCGTGTTCCTCGACCACAGTTCATAGCCTCTTGACCCATCATTGGCCACGAAATAAACAAATTCTTTGTGAGAGATAAACATGTTTTGTCCGGGGTTGCTACCTGACGAACCTAGATTGATGTCGAGGAGTAATAACGGATTATCCAATCCACCGCTCTTACTACAATATGTGGTTTTATAGTCAACCTCTCCATCCTCTAAAATTCCGTTTTGAGCAGTTCCCCCTCCGTCACCATTGTCAAGTCCTTGCTTAATGATGCGGCCACCCGCGGTACACTCTAGAGAGGAGGCAGGCGTTGAGACATTGGTCAGCATCATGTTGGGAGAGGTGCTGCCGTTTTGGCCGTTGGCACCGTTGCAGAGGTATTGAGTTTCATCAATTTCTGATGAGTCTAGAAATCCATCTCTGTCATAATCAGTTCCTGCATCGGCCTTGACTCCGCCGGTGGCACAGTCACTTCCTGCTGAAACCGGAGTCATGGTCATTAGGGTGTTAAAGCCATCCTCACCGTCTAAGCCATCCTCACCGTCATATCCTGGCGGGCCAGGAGGACCGGTTGCCCCCGGAGCACCGTTGCAGACATATCCGGTGCTGGTTACTTCATTCTCGTCAAGGTATCCATCATTATCGCTGTCAGTTCCACCTTTGACAACTTTTCCGCTGTATGCGCAGTTCGAACCAGCTGGCTCAAATGCAACTTTGACTAAAGCATTCGCACCATCCGCACCACTACCGCCTGATGAACCACCTGTTGAGCCAGACCCGCCAGTCGAGCCGGTGGATGAACCGCTGCCGCTGGAACTTCCACTTGTTCCGCCATCAACGAGAATAGAATCATCTCCGGCAAGAGTGTTTCCGTTGTAAGTGATTGATAGTCTGGCCTGACACATCAGGCCGGAACAGATATCAGTTCCACTTTCAGTCAAATAAACGATTTCACCAGATTCCCAGACGCCATTGTCGACGCCAGAAGTCTGAACGATGATGCAGTCTCTGGAACCGGAGGCGTCACAGATGTAGACATTGTCACCAACAATCACGGTGACGGATATGAACGACCAACTGAGTTCGTCCTTTCCACTCATCTGTAGTCGAATTAGAGTATCATAGCCATCTGAAGAGGTGTCATCATACGCATCCTCGGCAGTGTAGGTGTTCATCGTTATCATTGAGGTGTCGGTCCCCTCAGAGGCGAGGCCATTGGCCCATACATACAGAGTACCTGCCAATACCACTGTGATGGCCACCATCAGAATGGTGGCAATCACTGGACTCACGGCCCTCTCATCTTCTCTTATCACACCTTTATTTCCTCTCGTAACCATTACTTCCCCACTCCGAGTTAGTTTCATTCGAACCGTCAACAAGACAAGACGATGGTGGCGGATATATACTATCACTCATATATACAAAATCCCCTAAATATAAGGGTCTTTCAAACTCCGAGGCGATGAATTGATGTGAATTCAAAGTGGAAGAATACGATGACGAACAACTATGGGCATGCCTGATGAAAGCCACAGGATTCCAACTAGTTCACAGGTGGAAGCGAGCATCCACCATCGAAGGAATCCGTGGTCACAATTTCTTTTTTGTCCGAACTAGTGCAGCCACAGAGACGGTCAGTAGAGCGAGTGGCAGGGTGAACCCGATGAGGCTATCATCACTCTTGGGGCAAGCATCTCCCCCAGTTTCTTCACCGGCAACCCAACAGTCTGACCAGACCTTGCCGCCAAATCCGCTCGAAGGATAGGTCGTATTGTCTCCCCCCTCCCAGTGAAGTGTGATTCGGTAATTGATGTATGACTGTTCATCCACAGGAGTCATTGAAGTGGTCCATGTCACCCCTCCATCCGCACTTGTCATGTTCACCGGAACTGGCGCGAGGCAGACCCCCGAGTTCAGACAGACCTGCCAATCCCAAGAGACCGTCGTTCCGTTGTCGACAGCATCCTGTGCAAGAACCACAGTGATAGAGAAATCCTCACCGCTGCTCAGAACATCAGGTGTGGAAATTGAAGAAATGGGTGTCCCTGACACATCCATCTCCTTGTTCACCCCGCCCTCGCCAGCCGAGACAAGGGGGGTCATCATAATCGCGCAGATGAGCAGAACCAGCCCCCCTCGCATATACAACGGTGGGTTCGTCTCCTTCTTCAAACTCGCCCCCTCTCTGTTCCACCCTCTACAGATGGCGATTATGGAAATTCCCACACACTCAGAGTTCCAGTTCCCACAACTCGTCCCCAACATGATGGATGGTTATGACCGCTTTTCCGCTGGTCGCCGCCACCATATCAGCGGAGTTCATCTTCGCCCAGCCTATTGCCAACGGTTTTCCGTGTTCTTGGTCACGAATCCATACGAGGTCGCCCTCCTCCAAGGATTCACAAGCCCCATGAATACCTGCAGCCATGCAGTCAGCGCCATTTAGAAGAAACGGAATCGCTCCGTGGTCTACCTCCAACCACTTCTTTTCCGGTTTCCACGCCAAACAACCCCGCAAGGTGGGGAAGGGGATTCTCCCGCCGCCGCCGTCACTCAATGCAACTTCCATTGCCAGAGGTGATTTGTCGACAATGAGCAGCGACCAAGGCCCATACTCCGCCTGTTCGAGAAACGCCGAAGATAGGTCCACTTCCACACCAATGGGTTCAGTCAATAGTGACAACAAACCGCGTATCTTCTTGTGACGCACCGGCTTTCTCTGCTTCAACTTCCAATCTTTCGCCACATCCTGAGCGGCTGGCCCACGCCCCTTGAACCCTCGGCTTGTGGTGGACTTGCAGTCCTGAAAACAATTCAACAACTCTCCGCCGGCATACGGCCTTCTCTCCAACCAGCCAGAGCGCCGAGCACCTCCTGAGTACCAATTCAACATAGCACCGACGACCTTCGGATTATCCTTATCCACACCGAACACCAACCTTGACAACGAGCAACACTTGCGCCCTCACATGGTTTCTGTTTGGGGGGTCTTGGGGAACTATCACACACACGCCGATGAAATGGGCTCGAAGATAGAGGAAAAACCACAATTCTTCCTCATGCCAGAATCCGCTCTCGCCTTCGCCGATTCAGAGGGGAATGTCGAGGTGGCTCTAGGTCGGAATGACCACCTGACTGAACATGAGGTTGAAATGGTCATCAGAATAGGAGAGAACCTCGAACCAATCGAGATGGCCATTGGATGTGACACCACCGATAGAACCGTTCAGAGGGCGGCCAAGATGAATGGGAAACCGTGGACCGAAGCAAAGGGGTTTCGCGGTGCCGCCGTCGTGGGTGTTTGGGTTCCTTACGAAATAGGGGATTTCAACCTTGAATTTCTGGTAAATGGCGAGATTCGTCAGACGGGGTCAACAACTTCACAGGTGTTTGACATCCCGACACTGATTGCTGAACTGGAAGCGAGGTTCGGCCTTCAACCCGATGACATCATCTTCACCGGAACTCCTGCGGGGGTCAACAGGATGGAGAGTGGAGACAGAATTCAGGCTTCACTGACTGATGGGGAAGGAAACATCATCAGCCATTTTGATGGTGTTTGTAGTCGATGATACCAACCTGCCACGATGGTTGGGCCGCCGCCCCGTTCTCCCTCTTCTATCCACTCAATTAGGAGATTCCGCGGTTGGTGGAACTGAAGTAGCAGTGAGTTTCCACAGCGTCTTTCTTCCACTTCCCTCCTTGCGAATCAGTTCTCTCTCAGATAACTGACCGAGATGATAATTCATCAACTGTTTGCTAGCAACCAGTTTTTGCCGTATTTCAACCGCTGAAATTCCCAAATCACCAGCCTCAGCAAGGACTTCAAGAATCGCCCTTTGCATCCCAGTGACCGGATGTTCAACTTCCGCCAACTTCTTCGCATCAACACCAGAAACGGCATATCTCCTTCTCCTCCCGTCCTGCCATGAGATGACCTCACCGTTCTTCTCCAACCGATGAAGATGGTACGCGGTGACTCCGTTGGCAAGGTGGAGAGCGTCGCGCAGTGCCGAGAAATAGATGCCCGGGTGTGCTTCCACATATCCCTGAATCCTCCCTCTGGTCTGTGTGTCTTCTTCGCTCCCGTGCAACTTGGCGAGAAGTGGGCCCGCCAAAGCCAACACAAGACCTGTCTTGACTCCTTCACTGACCAACACTCCCACTCCGAGAGAGCCGATGATGCCGACCGTCATCACCGCGAGAATGAGGGCAGCAAGGATTGAGGTGAAACCACCCAACGATGCCTCATCCCCTGCTTGTCCGTCAAGAATCGGCTCATCCCGCGTAGTCTCACCCTGTTCGGAGTCTTCGCCGGACTGTTCATCCGAATCCGCCAATGCCATCTCCGCGGCGAAGTTCTCTTCGGTGTTGTCGTTTGGAGTATCTTCGGGAGTGAAATGGTCGACGAGCATGGGGATGTTGTAGGCGGTCGCAAATAAGCCGAAAATGGCGAAAATCGCCAGTAGCCTGTAGCCGACAACACGGTTCATCGTCAATGGTGAGGTTGGCGTTCAGCAATAATGGGGTTGGTTCATCGGTTTTACCTGCCCTTGTGTTTGCCTTCTGCGAGTTCGTTGGAATCCGGGCGGGGCGACAGCACCCTCCATCATTGATTATTTTGAGGTGCTGTC
>CAYFFQ010000033.1:0-8923 GCA_964342465.1 uncultured Candidatus Poseidoniales archaeon
CTCAGGTGATGTTGCGCAGAGTGATCTCAATGGTCACCGTATCTGGAATATCCAGACCGTGAACGACGCGGGCGAGGATGGCTTCGTCCCTGCTGGAGTTGATTTCCAATTCAATGAGACGCTTGTGCACACGCATCTCCCAGTGGTCCCATGTCTCGCAACCCTCACCATCAGGTGACTTGCGGCACGGTACTACCAGCCTGCGGGTTGGCAGGGGGATGGGGCCGCGCATGGCGACACCGGTCTGCTCGGAAATCATCTTGATTCCAGCGCACAGCCCGTCCACATCAGTGTGGTCAAGGCCGGTCACTTTGATTGCCGTGATGCTTGCCATTCGGAAACCCCCTTTTGAAGAAATCTCCACTACATCAGGCGACTCAGGCCTTCTTCTCAATCTTCATACAGACGCCAGCAGCGACGGTCTTACCCATGTCGCGGATTGCGAAGCGGGAAAGTTCTGGGAAAGCACCTGCTTCCTCCAGAGCCATCGGCTTGGTCGGTGCGAAACGTACCAAACATGCGTCACCTGTGACGAGGAAGTCGGGGTTAGCGGTCTTCTGACCCTTGCTGGTCTTCTCGAGAAGTTCAGCGAAGCGCACTGCGACTTGAGATGTGTGAGCGTGGAACACCGGAGTGTACCCTGCACCGATAGCCTTGGGGATGTCCATCAACTGAATCTGTCCGACGAAGGTCTCGTCGTGGCGTACGAAGTTGGGTGGGTTGTCGGTGTACCCAGCGACATCACCACGGCGGATGTCGGTTGCTGAAAGTCCACGGACATTGAAACCGACGTTGTCGCCCGGCTCTGCCTTCTCGACAATGGTGTGGTGCATCTCGATGCTCTTCACCTCAGCTGATTTCTGGCTCGGGTTGAAGACGACGGTCTTTCCTGCATTGAGGACACCGGTCTCCACCTTGCCGACTGGCACGGTTCCGATTCCGCCTATCTTGTAGACATCCTGAATCGGCAGGCGGAGAGGCTTGTCGATTGGCTTGGGTGGCATCTGCACTGCATCGATGGCCTCGAACAGAGTCGGTCCATCATACCAAGGCATCTTCTCGCTCTTGTTGAAGATGTTGTCACCATTGAGTGACGAGCCGGCGATGAACTTGACGTTGGCTGGGTTGAAGCCGGCCATCTTCAGCAGGTTCTGCACTTCGGTGACAACCGCGTTGTAGCGCTCTTGAGAGAAGTCAACACCGGATATGTCCATCTTGTTGACATTGACAATCAACTCTTTCACACCTAGAACGCGGGCGAGGAATGTGTGCTCCTTGGTCTGTGCGTTGACACCATCGTTGGCGGCTACACAGAGAACCGCGGCGTCTGCCTGTGAGGTTCCGGTGATCATGTTCTTCACGAAGTCGCGGTGACCAGGTGCGTCAATGACGGTGAAGTAGTAGTTAGGGGTGAAAAATTCCTTGTGAGCCACATCGATGGTAATACCACGTTCGCGCTCTTCTTTCAATCCGTCCATCACATAGGCGAATCCGAACCCAGCCTTTCCACGTTCAGCCGCTTCCTTCTCAAACTTTTCAATGATGTGAGGTTCGATGTGGCCGCTGTCCAGCATCAATCTGCCGACAGTGGTTGATTTTCCGTGGTCAACATGACCTACGAAAACGATGTTCAGATGCGGTTTGCTCTTGTCTTCCCATTGTG
This sequence comes from uncultured Candidatus Poseidoniales archaeon, assembly GCA_964342465.1. Taxonomy (GTDB): domain Archaea; phylum Thermoplasmatota; class Poseidoniia; order Poseidoniales; family Thalassarchaeaceae; genus MGIIb-Q1. Next base: position 1,664 of record CAYFFQ010000033.1, read on the forward strand.
AACCCATGGTCTCTACACTCCTATTGAGTGATGGGGCGACAGACCCCCCCTATTTGAACTAAACGCCCAGTCAGACCGAGGTTTGAGATATCCGAATCGTTGCACTGGACGACATTCTGTTCATTTGTACTTGAGGATTATCTGAAGTTCCACCACTTCGGCGTTGTGTTGTTTTTCGTTGCGTATCTGCACTGTCCATGTTCCGTCGAGGTAGGTGCGGAAATCTCCGGTGCTGGCGGTCATCAACAGACAGTAGTTGTCATCCGAACAGTCGCCCTCATTTCTCGCTTCATCGGTGGTGGCGCTGCTGTTCCGAACCTCCTCGTCGGTCACGTTGAAGTAGTAGAGGTCCATTCTATTCGCCTGTTCACAGAGAGCACCGCAACCTGCACCGGGGTCCTTCTTCGGATAGACGATGCGCGCCTTGAAGTGGTTTATCTTGTTGGAGAGGTCGCGGTCGTAGGTGAATGGGGCGGTGAAATCAAGGCGAGGATTGTCGGCGCTGTTGTTGCGCCCGATTGCCATCTCTGTCCACAGAGCGCGGGCGTTGACATGAACCTGCATATCCTTGGTGGCGGATAGCCCTTGGTCATCGGTGACGGTCAGGCGGATTTTCCACTCTCCTGGCTCGGTGGCCCACTGGTATGTCTCGCCCTCTGCATCAACGTCGTTGTCGAGGGTGCCGTCGCCGTCGCTATCAACTCGGATGTCAAGGTCCCACTTCCATGAGGAAATCCACGCTTCAGCGCTGCCCGCAGCACTGCCGGAGGCGTCGAGGGTTATGGTCGTCGAAGGGTTCCAATCCCTCTCATTTTCAGCCATGTCGTCACAAATCCACGCCATGATGAATGTGCCTGTAGGTGGGGATTCGTCATCACAATCCGAATCCTTGGTTTCAGCGATTACAGCGGAGGGAACTGAAGCATCCGCTGAGAGTATTGTCAGATTCTTCTCATGTTTGGTCTCGAACTCGCCGTCAGAGACGGTGAGAGTGACAGTGTATTCTCCCTGCTGGTTGTAGGTGTGGGTGGCCGTCGAGCCGGTGGCTGTGTTGCTGTCACCGAACTTCCAAGTGAAGGTGAGACTGTCCCCCTCGGGGTCAATGGACCCACTCGCATCAAAATGGAGGAGCATACCTGCTTTGAGAGTCCCTCCCTCCTCTATGGTGAAGGTTGCAGAGGGGGCGGTGTTGGAGTTGAAAGCCTCGAGACAACCGGGGAGGATACTCGCTCCGAGCATCACCAACAGCATAAGGATCGGGCGCGTGTACGCTGGCTTCATCGTGGATTCGCAGACGCTCGCCATCCATCAACCATTCGCCTTTCGGTGTCTTCGGGCGTACAATCACTAGAGGTCTCCATTGCGAGGGTGGGTAGAGAAACTGAGCAGAGGTGGCTCTCGGGACAGTGAGATGGCGCCATCTGTCGGGTTGACTCAATCCGTGCGCCGGTGGTGCTGGGTCGTCGCAAGTTGGTCAAAACAGGTGAGGCGCGGGGGGGCGTGGTCGGCCCAAGTTGGTCAAAACAGGTGAGGAGTGGGGGGGGGCGTGGTCGGCCCAAGTTGGTCAAAACAGGTGCAGCGTGGAGGGGCGTGGTCGGCCCAAGTTGGTCAAAACAGGTGGGGGCGGGCAGAATGGCGGGTCATTCGATGGTGATTTCAGCGGCTGGAACCGCACGAATCCAACCGAACTCATCTGGCATCGCCTGCGTCTGGATTCCAGTCAATGCGTCGTAGAGTTCGCCCGTGACCGGCCCGACCTGATTGTTGCAGTAAGATGTACAGACATCACCTTGACATATCGCCCCTATCGGAGAGATTACAGCCGCTGTACCGGCGCAGAAGCACTCATCGGCGGTGAGCACAAAAGAGATGTCCACCTTCTCCTCAACCACTTCATAACCGAGTGAGAGGGCCAGTTCTATGATGCTGGCGCGGGTGATTCCTGGGAGAATCGTTCCGGTCAGTTCCGGAGTGTGGATGACCCCGTCCTTGACACAGAAGAAGTTGGCAGCCCCCACTTCCTCGATATAGCGGTGGTGGACCGCATCAAGATATATGATTTCAGCAAATCCTTCACTCTTCGCTTGTTTGCTCGGCATCATCCCAGGGGCATAGTTCCCGATTGCCTTCACCGCTCCTGAGCCCCCGGGTGCGGCACGGTGAAACTCATCGGAGACCTTGAGAGCGATCGGGTGCATTCCTCCTTTGAAGTATGGACCCACTGGACAGACATAGACCATGAAAGTGTATTCCGGTGCTGGTGCAACTCCGAGAATCGCGCCACTGCCCCACAGGACCGGACGGATGTAGAGAGCGCCTTTGCCGGTGGGCGGAACCCAGCGAGCGTTGGCCGCCACCGCCTGTTCGACGGCGTCGAGAAACATCTCGGTGGGAACAGGTGGCATTCCCAATCGGCGAGCACCGTCTGCGAGCCGCTCGCCGTTACGCTTCGGCCGGAAGAGGACGATGCCTCCGTTGACGCTGCGCTGCGCCTTCATTCCCTCGAACAGACCCTGTCCATAGTTGAGAACGCCGGCAGCGGGTGAAATCCTGATGTCATCAAAAGGAACCATCTCCCCACTCTGCCACTGGTCACCCTGCCTGCACTTCGCCACATACATCATATCCGTGGGGGTGAAACTGAAGGTCAGCGAATCCCAATCTATCAGTTTTTCATCAGCCATCTCAAACCACCTCCCAGCCGCCCCCGCCGGCGCGGTAATCGCCTCACGATGGGCGGTGGTTATCAACCGTTACCCCTTCGCGGGAGACAAGGGTTTTTGTGCCTAGGAAATTCTCTGGTGAAATGAATGGGAACAACCACAGTCGAAGCGTGCGTGGTCAATACCTCCTACATGGGAAGGGATGGGAAAAACGGGCCTGAAACGGTGATAGAACTTTGGTGCAGGGCGAAGGAGGGGCATTCTGTCGTCGTCCTTGTCACGGGAGTTCGTCCGTGGTTGGAAGTTTCACTGCCGGGTCGGCCGCAAATGCCCGCCGACATCGACTCGCGGCTCGATTCGGTAGCATCTCTCAAGGGTGTGTCGAAGGTCAAACCAGTTGGGGAAAAGTGGACTGCGCTAGGCTACAAACCACATTGGCGGGTCGAGGTCGAACAGCCATGGATGGTTTCCAGCGGCCCCAACGTAAGAAAGCAGTTGGAAGCGGATTGGACCATCTCGAGTGGCGACATTCCTTTCACGAATCGGTTGTTTCTCGACAACGACATCGGGCCGCACATTTCCGCGGAATGTACGGTCCTGCATGCAGGAGTGGGGGCGCCGGCAGACGTTCGTATGAACGGCGGCGGTCGCGAGGGGGATGGGGCCGCCGATAGGATTCACGAAGTGGGTGGAGCCGGACTATATCCGGTCGACCTGATAGTCACATGTGACCATTCCCAAGTTAGACGGGCGGTTCCGTTTCAAGCACCATTCGTCATATTCTCATTCGATTTGGAGACGAGTATCACCGAGGAGACCATCCTCTGCGCGGCGGCGGTGGTGCAGCAGGGTGAGAGGCGTGAAATTCACCAGTTTCAGGGTAATGAGAGAGAGATTCTCGCCGGTCTGACGAAGGTGGTCAGAGAGAGTGACCCCGATATCATCACCGGATACAACATCGACAATTTCGACCTGCCTCGTATTCGCTCACGGATGCGAGCGTTGGCCGGCCGAGACCATCAGAAGGGAAGCGAGATGTTCGGTTGGGGAAGGGTGCCAATCACAGATTCCGAAGCAAAGAGGACCTTTCCAGAAAAGGAGGTCAATCGCAGGACATGGCGAGTCAGTGGTCGCTGTGTACTCGATGCTTGGTGGCAGGCGAGGCAGACGCTTCGTCCGAAACGAGAGACTCTCAAATACGTCTGCCGGCTACTGTGGCCTGATGATGAGGAATTGCAGAAGATGGATGTCGATGCCTCGAAGATGGACAAGGAGTGGGCGGAGAGGCCGGATGTCGTGATGCAGTATTGTGTTCAAGACACGATACTGCCGATTGAGATTCTCAACCGAATTGCCGCCGTGCGCCGCAAGGAGGCTCTTGCGGCGGTCGCCGCCACACCCCTAGATGTGACCATCAACGGTACGACTTCGCAGTGGATTGACTCGCTGGTGATTCGCCTTGCAGACCGAGAGGGGATTGCGGTCCCCCGAACCAATCGCGGTGGCGGTGGAGACCAGATTGCCGGTGGATATGTCCACGATGTCGATGTGGGGGTGCACAGATGGGTCGCGGTTCTCGATTTCAAGTCGATGTACCCGTCGATAATGATAGCAAAGAACATCTGCTACACGACGCGAATAGATGGGAATGCGCGTCCCGAAGAAGCCCCCGAAAGCGGATTCCATGAGTCACCTCTCGGGGCGCGATTCCTCCCCGCCGAAACTCGCCGTGGACTCATCCCTCGCCTGCTTGAACAACTGATGAGCCTGCGTGCTGACCACAAGCAGGCGATGCAGACCGCCAAAGAGTCTGGAGAAGGAGAGGTGGCCGAGTTCCACGACCAGATGCAATACGCGGTCAAGATTCTGATGAATTCGTTCTACGGAGTGTTCGCTTCGAAATTCTATCGTTTCACCCATGAGGAACTCGGCTCATCCATCACCGCTTGGGCGCGCCACAACATCAAGGAAATTATCAGACAACTGGAGGATGAAGGCAACAAAATCGTCTACAGCGACACAGACAGCGTGTTCGTCGTCGCACCGGTTATTGGGAATGCTCCTGTCAAGGAACCAACAGCGGGTGAAGAGCGAGAGGCGTGGGAGCGAGCGAGTGAACAATTGGTGGAGTTTGGGCATGAACTTGCGCACAGGTTCAGTCAAGAGGGGGCGGAACTGGAATTTGAGACCGGTCTCTCATCATTTTTCAGCCACGGTGCCAAGAAGAGGTATGTCGGGCAGGTGGTCTGGCCTGAGAGCAAACTGCTGATTCGAGGCTATGAAGTGCGGAGAACTGACTCCTTCACGCTTCTCACCGATGCGATGTCTGAGATGTTCGAGATGATACTCGATGAAGAACAGGAAGAGGCGGTCTCACAGGTACGAGCCCTCATCACGAAAATTCGGAATGGGGAGATTCGTCCGCGAGAACTTGTCATCTCGAAGTCATGCAAAGGCAAAGTGAGAGATGATGGGTCGATTGATTTCTCCTCGGTCTATGTCAATCCGAACGGCATGGTGCAGGTGCGAGCGGCGAAGCAGCGAATCGAGGCGGGACTCAATTTCACGCCAGGGATGAAGGTAGGTTGGCTCGTCACCGATGGCAGCAAGAGCCCTATGCAGGTGCGGGCGTGGTTGGAGGATGAGACCGGAGTGGAGCAAACTGAATATGACCCTGAGTTCTATGTCAACCGGATAGCCACTGCACTCGGAAGAGTGACGGAAGCATTCGGCTGGAATGCAGACGACCTCAAACGGGGAAATCGACAGACCAACCTCTTCTCCTTCTGAACCGTGAACTCTGGCACTTGAACGCTGAACCTTGAACCCTGAACTCTGGCACTTGAACGCTGAACCTTGAACGCTGAACCTTGAACCCTAAACTCTGGCCCTTGAACCCTGAAACCGTGAACTCTGAAACCCTGAACTCCGGCCCTGAACGCTGAATCTTGAACTCTGGCACTTGAACCCTGAACCTTGAACTCTGAAACCGTGAACCCTGAACAAAGTGTTAGGATAGGAGAACGACGGTTTGACATAGACAGAAAAAGGATTGTGCCGGTTCAGACTTTCCACTTCTTTCGCTTTTTCTGACTTCGACGCTGGCCCTTCGCCTTGACCTGCTTCCGCTGTGACCGTGCGGTCTTGTCACCGGTTTTCGGACCAGACTTCTTGGCCGCTTCCTCCTGCTCCTTGAGTTGCGCCTGCTCTGCATGCCACTTCCTGCCGATGACCTGCATCGCCTCCTCTTTCGAAGTGGAACCAAATGTGCTCTGCAATTCTTTCTTGGAGAGCCACAGCCTACCCTCCTTCTGAGAAGCCCTCTTCGGGTGAGGTATGTCGACCTCCCTCTTCATCTTCGTCAGTCCAGCGTTTCGGGCGGCGAGAGCGAGTGTGTCAAGAGTAGGATTGACGACTGCCGCGTCCTTAGGAACCCTTCTCCCCTGTTTGCGGGACAGTTTGCTGTTGAAGTAGCCCGGCCACAGCACTATGCGGTCAGGATTGTGGTCAACCATCTCTCTCCCTCGCTGTTCGGGAGTATCCATTCCCTATGAGGGCTATGGGTGGTCATTCGTCAATCAGAATGCCGTTCAGCACACCGTCCTTCCCAGGCCGACTGGTCAGGCGAACCATTCCGGCATCGGTCTCGACGACCGCGCCTTTGGTGAGAATGTTTCTTCGCACATAATTGACATCCGCGGGGCTCTTTGCGACAGTGACCAACTTCGCCTGTTTGGTGACTCCCTTGGATGGGTCGTTGACATTGATGACTTGGTCGGAGAGGATTCGCACCGTCTGGAGTCCTGAACGCTTGCGGTAGACCTTGCGAATCGGCTTGCCAATCGTTGCGAACTGCTGCTCTGAGGCGATTTCGGTTCGCCGCTTGCCGCGGTAGCGGTTGGGGCGCTTCAATCTGCCACCAGTCGGTTTGCGACGAGATATACCGTGCCAGTGTGCCATCTCACATTCCTCGGGATGCGGCCGACCTGCTTCCCTTATTTGAATGACGCGATAAGCGAAAAGAAGGACATCGGGGGTTATATAATCGGATTGAGCCGTCAAGGACGAGTGTGAGCGGTGTGATGGAGATCAGTATGGAACTGCCCGATGCCCCCGGCTCTTTGGCGATGGTCACTGAAGCTCTTGCAGAGGCGAACATCAATATCGAGACGATTTGTGCAATCGGAAGAGTGGCTCCGAATGTGGCGCTAGTGACTGAACAGGTACCTCAGACCAAGGCTCTTCTCGACGAATTGGGGATTGCCTACACGGTGAGCGAACTGCTGAAGATGGTGATGCCCGACCAACCGGGGGTGCTCGCCCAGTTCTCACGAAGATTGGCCGATGCTGGAGTGAACATCAACTCCATCTACATCCTTTCAAGATACCGCGGTGATACTGAGTTGGTGTTCAGCGTCGACGATGTGGAAAAGGCGAGACTGACGCTCAACCTGCACGAATCTGTCCCGCCATGATTGTCGCCCCGCCCGAAAAACATCCACTTTTTTCACTACTGGGAATTATAACCTCGGCATCGAATACGCTCTCTACTGTGCCGATGGCCCTGCGTGGACAGGTGGCGGGAAATTGAAAGCGA
>CAYFFQ010000034.1:0-7566 GCA_964342465.1 uncultured Candidatus Poseidoniales archaeon
TGAAGCGCCTGAAAATTGACTCAACTCCCGACGACGGGTAATGCCTAGAATTCGTCTCCCCAAGTGGTTCGGGAAGTTCTCAGGTAGCAGTTTCAATGTCGGGGGAGCCATCTCGACAGCCGTCGCCCCCCGTCGTGGTTCGGGAAGTTCTCAGGTAGCAGTTTCCGTCTCATCGAGGGTGGACCCATCCTCATCATCAATATCCTGTTCGGCCACCTCCGCATCACCGCATGGGACATCCACCCGACTCTCAGCCTCCTTGGCCAATATCTCCTGAATTTTCTTCTCACGCACGAAGACTATGTTGGCTATCGGGTCACCCTCCCTGACCAGTGGGGTCGTAGCAAGCCCAACGACATACCCATTGACTGGAGAAGTCACATCATCCACTCGCGCCCCGAAGGGGTCGGTGATGTAGGCGATTGTTTCTCCTCGCGTGACCACTGCCCCACCATTGACCAAAGTGTGTAGAATACCCCCCGTTTGAGCGCGCACCCAACGGAACTTTCGCACAAGTATGCGCCACGCGGGCCGAATAACCTCTCTCTCCACCATTCCTAGGTGTGCTAGTACATTGAGAATACCCCTCACACCCCCCTCCACCGCCGAGTTCTCAAACCTGTGTGAAGTACCGCTTTCGAGGAGGATTGTTGGAGTACCTGCATCAGTGGCGGTGCGTCTGACGCTGCCCTTCGGCCCCTTGGAGTTCATGATGACCTTGGTGCCGAAGGCGCGGGCGATTTTTTTGCACTCGGGATTGTCCAAGTCGGCGCGAATCTGAGGGACATTCATGCGTGTTGAGGGTGCAGTGTGAAGGTCTATGAGATAATCAGCAGGTTTCACAACTTTTTCCATGAGTGTGAAAGCGAGACGACGAGAACGATTTCCCACTTCTGAGCCGGGGAAAAGGCGGTTGATGTCACGGTTGTCTGCGGTTCCGCGCGTTCCCATCATCATTCCCTCCACATTGACCACAGGGACGAGAATCAGAGTTCCCGAGAGTTCGGCTGGGTCAATCAGGTCATCGAGAGTATCGGGGAGGTGGTCGTCTCCAAAGATGAGGTGGTGGATGATTCCGGTTCCGTTCAGTTCGTCACCATGCAGGGCTGCGATAACCGATAGGGTGGGTCCGGGATTTGCCCCGTGCAGGATTAGGACAGGGATGTCCGAACTCTGTCCGAGAGGGTCACTCCCGAATTTGAGCGAGGTCGTGTGGCGAGTGCCGGCTTCGACCATCTCGTCACCGAAAGGGTACGGCTCTCGCCTTTCCATCGTTGCTTCGGTGGGGGTCTCCCCTCTTTGACTATACGACATCAATAGACGACTGATGGCTGGCGATTCAGAGGTTTAGGTGCGCGGCGCGGTTTGAGTACCGATAGCATTCAACACAACCGATTGTCGGCGAGAGTGGCCGTCGGAGCGACCACCGGTCTCATCATGTCGCGATGGCATTCAACACAACCGATTGTCGGCGATTCAGAGGTTTAGGTGCGCGGCGCGGTTTGAGTACCGATAGCATTCAACACAACCGATTGTCGGCGAGAGTGGCCGTCGGAGCGACCACCGGTCTCATCATGTCGCGATGGCATTCAACACAACCGATTGTCGGCGATTCAGGAGTTGAGGGGGTGCGGAGGGGCAACAGGTGGCTGGCGATTCAGGGTTGTCAGCTCGGTGATTCACGAATTCGCTAGGGTGGCTCGCCGGTGGAAATCCGAAAATATTCCCTTAACCTTATACACCTCGGGCGCTCGCTGTGATTTCCCGGAGGTGATGGAGTGCAGAGTCTTCCCCAACCAGCACGCCAGACCGTCACCCCGTTTGCGTCCCTTCGTAGTCGGTCGCATCCGGTGCGGTCTGAATTGGTTGGCCAACTCGCACCCGTTTGACCTCCGCTGATGTGAGGAGTTGCGGATGGCTGATGATGAGATTGACGAGTATGTGAAGAGGGTGCTGGAACAGGCGCCTGATGCCGACAGAGAGGCGGTGCGAGCCGAGTTTGAGAAGTACCAAGATGATTTTCTGCTTCCCCCGAAGGATGCGTTTCGCTCTGTTGCAAGGCGATTTGAAGTCAGTGAAGAAGCCGTCCAAGACGCCGCCCGCGCCGCCTTCCGCGCTACCAAGAAGGTGGACCGATTTTCCGAGTTGTCTTCTGACGACAGCAATGTCAGCATAGAGGTGAAGGTCGTCTCTTATGTTCCACGCGTGCAGATGGTTCGCGGCGAAGAGAAGCAGATCGCTTTCGGCTGGATTGACGACAACCCCTACTCCGAGGCCGGTGCCTCAGAGAGATGGGATTACAAGGACTGGGGCAGCCATTCAGACAACCTCGCTCCCGGCTCAGTGGTGCGACTCGAGGGAGTAACGGTCAATGAGTGGAAAGGCAAGAAGTCAATCAATATCAATCGTAGCAGCAGGGTCGTCGTCCTTGAAGAGGGTGGCCCAGCAGTCTCGGTGGCGACCAGTGACCCAGTGACTATTGAGACGGCGAACAAGATGGACGGCTTCGTCACGCTCGTCGGCAGAGTGATGTCAGCCACCCCCCAGACCATTTCCAAGAAGGATGGCTCCGGAGACCTGAACATCGTTAAGGGGAAGTTGGCGGATACGACTGGCGCAATCGGATTCGTCAGTTGGGGTGACTTTGACCATCCAGTCGGGACCTTGTTGCGCATAGAGGGTGCGAACATCCGTCGTTTCCGGGACACGCCTGAACTGAACATCTCCGACCGAACCAAGGTCGAGGTTTTCCATGACAGCAACTTCGCCACCAATGATGCACTCGAAGAGGCGATGAACCTCGATATCGCTCGCTTGAGGGATGGCACGAGAGATGCATCTCTCACCGTTCAGGTGGTAAGTTGGGAGAGACGCAGTTTCACCAATTCGGAAGGAGAAGAGAAGTCGTTGTGGGGTGGTGAGGTCGTTGATGCCACCGGACGATGTCGCATGACCGCTTGGCAGGAATTGCCCTTTGAGGGGGGGTCGCTCCCCGCCTTCCTCGCCTTGTCAGGTGTGAGAGTACGCTCTTGGCAGGGGACACCGGACATCACCATCGACAACGCAGAACAGGTTGAGGTTCTCTCATCAGCACCTTGGGAAGCGATTGATGCGGCTCATCATTTCGTCAGCAAGGATTTGGGGGAAATCTTGAGTGGCGGTTCGCTCAACGGGGTTGAGACTTGCGGCAACATCGTCTCAGTCAGGGACGACAGCGGAATCATCTACCGATGCCCTGAATGTCGACGAGTCCTGAGGGACCATGCTTGTGCAGACCACGGCACTGTTGAGGGGATGCGTGACCTACGGCTCCGCATGGTGATTGATGACGGGGCGAGCAGCGCTTCACTTCTTTTCAATCGAGAAGCGAGTGAAGGATATCTCGACAAGTCGATTGACAAGGTTGCCGCCCAGATTGACCAAGAAGGAAGAGAGGCATTTGTCGAATCTCTCCGCACCGCTCTGCTCGGCAGAAGGGTATGTGTGCAGGGGCGCTGCCTTGTTGATGAGCAGGGGGGAATGTTCCTCGCCGCCGCAATCGACGTTGACGATTCTCCACCCGACGAGAGAGCGCGAGTGGTCAGAGCGAAGTGGGGGGTGGCAGTTTGAGCAACCCGAGGAGGCAACCGGCGATTCGGCTGTTGGCGCGCGAATACTTCGAATCCGACCTCGTAGAGCGCGGGTCTGGTGAATTTGACCCCACCTTTGTCATCACGAAACTCGGTGCCAAGGTGAACCGGATGTTGGTGGCAGGCCTTCTTGAGCGCATGGAGCGCAGAGAAGGTGAGAGTGGGGCAAACTACCGCGGCTCGGTACGTGACCCGAGCGGCCTGCACATGTTCAATGTCGGCTCATTCCAACCAGAACTACATGTTCGGATGGAAGAATTGCTCGCTAGATATGAGAGGAACGCCGAGCCGATTCTGCTGTTGGTGGTCGGCAAGGCGAGCCCCTATCAATCGGATGACGGTGGTGTATTCACCGGCATGCGCGTGGAAGATTTCTGCATCACCGATAGCACCGGTTATGCAAACTGGCTTGTCGACGCGGCTGATGCGACTCTTCGCCGTATTGACTTCTTCCAGAAGAGTCAGGAACTCGATGCTACGGTGGAAACATTCAGGCAGGCAGGGGTCGCAGAAGACCTCATTTCGGGCCTGATTTCAGCCCGCGGCCACTACTCATCCGTCGATTCGGATGTCTACATGATGTCTGTCCTTACAGCCCTTGACCGTGCAGAGGGCAATCTCTCATCGCTCGCCACACCTGAACCGGCTCCGGATGGTGGCGAAGAAACCGATGGTGAGCAGGGGGCAGGCGAGAGTCAGGTCAAGGATTGGATTTGCGAATACCTCGTCGCCAACGACCCCGGCGATGGAGTCGCCTATGATGCCATCATGGCCGACCTCGCAGGTCGCGGTGTGAATCGAGCGAGTGGAGAAGCGGCGATGGACACCCTTCTCGACGAAGGAATGGTCTTTGAAGAGTCGTTTGGATTCATCCGCCACATCGATGCTGAGTGAATCAGTAGACGCGCTACCTTCAATTAGCGGGCAGTATGTGTGACAACCGAGGGATAAGTGGTGGCGAGCGGTATTTCCTGCTTCATTCGGTCATTGGAGGGTTCATGGCTTCAGTTGGATGGATGTGGTGTCAATCTTGAGATCAGACGAAGGTATCAGCGGGAAATCGCCCGCGATGGGGAAGGTGACGACCTTATCGACCAAGGCTCGGAGAGCATGGAGTTCACCATCTGCGGAAGAATGGAGTCATCGACCTATCTGAAGGCCCTCGAGATATTCCGCTCGGGAACCTGCTGGTTCATCGACCCGTTTGAGGAGCGGGAGATGAAAGCGTGCTTCGCCCGCATCCGTTTTGATAGCGATGGCGGCGATTTTGAATTCCTCCTCATCGAGGATGTAGTCTGAGAAGGAACTGGTCGAGATGGGTGCTCAAGAAGAGGATGTGAACCTCATTTACGCTCTGCGCGGCGTTCAGGTCCTCATCGGAGCCGGAGTCGGATTGGAGGCAACCATGGCCCATATCGCCAAGGGTGGTTACGGCCGCATCACAACCGATTTTAACAATGCTCTGACGGGAGTCAATTCCGGTCAGAGATTGGAAGACGAATTGAGGCGATTGATTCAAGCGGCGAAGAGCGATGACTACCGACGGCTACTCAATTCGATGCTCACCAATGTGGTCTCGAACACAGATTTGGTCGCCTCCCTCGAACAACAGGCGATTAGAGCAGAGGAGAACAGGAACGACCGCCTCAAGCGATATGTCGAGGACCTTTCCGGCCTCCCTGAGAAATCTCTGATTCTCGGGTTTCTCTCACCTCTCGTTTTCGGTCTGTTGGCCATCACACCATTCCTCTTCGCGGGACTGTCCGGCCTTCCTGGAATGTCTGTGCCCTCCGCCGAGACAACCTCATTTCTCTACATGGGTGGTCTGGTGGTGACCATGGTCCTCCTCTTCTTCATGCTCTTGGGGGCGAAGGCGAAAGAACCAGGGGTGTGAAGATGGCTATCGGGTTGGCGGGGTCTCTTGATATGGTGACCGACTCATTCATGATGTCGGTTCTGGTTCCAATCACCATTCTCGGTATTGGCGGCGGCCTGCCATTCCTGTTGGAGCGCCGCCGCCTAGATCGCCTCAACTCCTCCCTGCCAGAACTATTGGAGGGCATTTCGACATCTCTAGGCGCGGGATTGGGTCTACAGCAGTCAATCAACTCGATGGCGTTACAACGAGACGACCAACTCGGGCATCTATTGCGCCGAGCAGTTGCCCGTTCGAAAGTCACAACATTCAATGCGGCAATGTCGGAATTTGCTCTCGACACCCGTTCACCGACGATACAGAGAGCGATGAATCTTCTTCAGACGGCGGATGAGAACGAAGCACCACTACAGGATGTGACCTTCTCGATGGCTATGGAGTATGACCGTCTCCTACGTCTCAAGAAGAAGCGGGAGATGGACTTGAAGGGGAAGGCGTACCAGTTGATAGGGATGATGTGCTTCCTCCTACCGGCGATTATCGGTCTCATGTTCGGCCTATTCGCCGGACCGACATCTGGAATACCGATGCTGGAATTCCATCCGGTGATGATGCTATTCTTGGCCGCCACCTCGGTATTCTCGATATTCGCCTCGGCAATCATGTTGGGTCGGTCACTCACCTCGGCGGTGTGGTGGATACCACTATGGGCGCTGATTTCACAGGTCCTCTACATGGGGTCTTATCTACTGTCATCGTTGTTCGTATAGGGAGGATTGGGTATGAGTGAGAAGATGATAGCGAGATATGGAAAGGTGACCATCTACATGGAGGCGAACCATCCCAGCCCCGTCTATCACATAGATGGACATACTCCCGCAAACCCCTATGGCTCCCTGAAACCACTCTTGGAGGACGACCAACTTGAGGAGGTGATGTACAACGGAGGTCAACAGAGCGTGAAAGTCGCTCATCGCGAACATGGGATGTGCAGAACCAATGTCTGGATTGATGACGATGAGGGTTTGAAAATCGCCACCAACATCGCAGCCTTCACCAATGTGCCTCTGGGGGATGGACCGGGCAAGGTACCCCTGTTCGACGGACGATTGCCTGATGGCAGTCGTGTCAACGGAGTGATCCCGCCAGTTTCACCGGACGGGCCAACACTAACTATTCGGAAATTTCGTGAGGACCCCATCACCATCATCGACCTCATCACCTTCGGAACCATCGACCTGTCGCTGGCGGCGACTCTGTGGTGTTGGGTCGATGGGCTCGGGGCTCGTCCTGCCAACTTCATCATCTCTGGAGGAACAGGTTCGGGTAAGACGACGACTCTCAACTGCCTCGGGATGTTCATTCCGTGGGACAAGAGACTGCTGACGGTCGAAGACACTGCTGAACTGCAGTTGTTCCACGACCATTGGTTGCGAATGGAGACTCGCTCGGAGAGACCCGATGGCACCAGCGAGGTCGGCATGGATGACTGTTTGAAGTCGTCCCTCAGAATGCGTCCCGACAGAATCATAGTCGGAGAGGTTCGCGGTTCTGAAGCATCAACTCTACTGACGGCGATGAACACCGGCCACGACGGTTCATTCGGTAGCCTGCACGCCAACACGGCGATGGAGACGGTGACGAGAATGACCAGTCCGCCGATGAATGTTCCATCCATCATGCTCAGTGGCCTTGACCTTATCATCGTGCAGAACAGATTGAATAAGGATGGCAAACACATCAGGAGAATCATGGAGATAGCAGAAATCGCTGGCATGGAGGGAGATAGGCCTCGCCTCAATCCGATTTGGAAATACGACCCGTCGAGTGACACCACCTCCGAGACCGGTGTTCCGAGCAAACTGCGTGAGAGTATCTGCGCCGCTGCTGGCTGTCGGCCGGCAGACTTCGATGCGCATGTCCGCCAACGGGAGAAAATCCTCAGTGACATGGTCGCTCGAGGCGTTAGAGACATCGAGACGGTGACCCGCCTCATCCAGACCTTCTACTCACGCTGAACCGGTCTGAACCCCTGCAACTGTTTCACCGCGGATTTATGGA
>CAYFFQ010000035.1:0-7453 GCA_964342465.1 uncultured Candidatus Poseidoniales archaeon
TGTCAGTTGTTGAGTCAATTTTCAGGCGCTTCAACCCGTTCTTCTTCCGGTATTTTCCCTGCACCCGCTTGTGTCAGTTGTTGAGTCAATTTTCAGGCGCTTCAACAGCACCGATTCTGTCGCCTTTCAGTGCAAGGGTTTTCGGAGCATTTGCGAGAGCAGTCTATTTTCAACATTATCCTCACCCTGAACTCTAAAGAATCTGGGAGATGAATGATGGACTGCGCCAACTCTTCTGAAAGCGAGTGCTAAACATAGGTGCGTTCAGCACCGTCGCGCTCGCAATTCAATTTTTCATTTCCTCCTGAACAGACTCATTCAACCTCCATGTCCGAACGCAATCAAATGCGGAGACACAAGACACGGATGCGGCGACGCCCTTGGGGTCAGAATCCCATTTGTGGAGACCATTAATTAATCTTTGGAGTACTGAGCCAACTCAAATTACTATTGTACCTTCCAGACGAGGGGCGAGGGCAAACACATGGGTCGACCACCGATTGAGCCAACTCAAATTACTATTGTACCTTCCAGAGGTTCAGATGGTGGTTTGCCTATAATCGTCAAGTCTTTGTTGTTTTTTCGTTTCCTTTGGCCCAAATCAATAATTATTACCGTATCAGCCTTCAGATCCATTTCTGATTCAAGAGCCGTTTGCATCCTAACTCTGTCAATGTCTTTTAACAGGCAATGGAAGACCGAATACTGCCATCCATCACCATAGCCTTTCATCAGTTTGTGAACCCTTCGCAATCTGATTGGGTCGCATATATCATAAGATACAATGTATTCCCTCTGCATCATTTCACCTTGTTTTCATCATGACAAGTTCTTTGACATCTCCAGTCATCCATGCAGCCGCCAACTTGGCTTGAAGATGGACCATTTGTCGATATGAAATGCGGTGGTCAACCAACGGATGTTTGACCATTTGCTCCATTCTTCTCCCCCATGCTTCAAAAAATGCTTTTCTACCATGTGAAGTCATCATCGTTCCTCTTGATGTTTTATTGAAATGCCCATCTCGTAATTCCCCGCGGTTGAATGCACTTATGGCAATTGAATCGACGATTAGGGGGCGCAGAGGTTCAATCAGGTCTAAGGCCAAAGCGGGCCTTGCTATTCGGTCAATGTGCAGAGCCCCAATCGCTGGGTCCAAACGTGCAATCCTGATGGCTGAGATGCATTCGTTGGTTAGCATCGAATAACCAAATGAAAGAACCGAATTGATAGGGTCGGGAGGTGGTCTTCTCGCCCTCCCATTCTTAGAAAACGCCTCCGCAAATGGCTGCTTGAACATCAATGGAAACTTCTCAAAGTAGACCGCAGCTGCTTTTCCCTCTATTCCTCTTAATGAACTGATACTCTCTGACAAACGGGATTTTTCTTTCAACTTTTTCAATGTCCTCAACGCTGATTTGACGTCACCCTTGGAGTTTCTTCGGAGTAGTGTCCGTTGGTTGCTAATTTTCGCCTCTACTAGAATCCTACAGAATTCCAATGCCCTGTCGGGGTTGGACAATATGGATTGTTGTGACCTCCTCACATGGGCGCTAAGATTGTCATTAGGTTCTATTATGGAAGAGAGTTTCCCGCCCCTGGTCAATAGACCTATTGGAACACCTCGGCCAGTGAGAGAATTGATTGTCTGAGTCGTTATCTGAACATTCCCATACAGGCATACCCCTTCCAAGTTCACCAGTGGCAATTCACTCTTCTCACCATTCGCCTCTGTAGTAACTATTCTATCACCACGTAGTGATACTCTCGCCCCTTGGGATTGGACAATCAGTTGAACTCCGTCCTTCCTCAGCACTCTGATTGAAGAGCGCTCACCCTCATTCTCTACTGTCTGGTTAATCAAATTGACTTCATCGGGGAGGCATATCTCACTCAATGAACATCGCGGGCATTTCGGGGAATTGAGAAGTGGTGCAGGCCTCCCATTTACTATTGTCGAGCGCGCGGAGGATAGTTCATCTAAGGCGTAATTGAGTAAATCATCATCAACCGTGATTGTCAATTTTCTCTTGACTGAAGCGTAATACAACATGGCTTTTTCTACCTTATAACCCGATTCTTGAAGTAAAATTGATTGGAGGCCGACCTGTACTTTGTCTGTTGGCCAAGGTTCCATTGACCCATCTTCACCTATCCAAGGTCGCCCTTTTCGATATTCAACAGGTACTGCCTTGTCACCATCTATTTCGACCAAATCGAGGACTCCATGAATCCCTTCTATTTCTGATGATAATTCTAGACTGCGGATTGATTTCGGTTTCTCTTCTTCTGCACCTGAAAGTGTCGATGGGCGGTCTACCCGATGGTGAGTTCGTAACCCCAGTTCGGTATCAGATGAAGGGATGAAGACCTTCTCCACCGCCATATAATGGAACAGACGGGGACAATATGCGTGCTCACCGACACCTCTGAGGGGGAGGACATCGGCCAACCGACATCACTCCGGTAATTGATTTCTGAGGATTGAAATACAATCACTATCCACACTGGCTTGATATGGTCTCACTAGTTGGTATTTTCTGTCCTCCAAGGGTTCATTAGAAACTCTGGTCCACAGATTCTTCGTAATTCCAGAAGGGAAGTTGGCCGATTCGGTTCCTTCAATTGCAAATAGTTCTACTTCTAGATTGTCGATGCACTCAGAACCCTCGAATCTCTCTTTGAGAGGTCTGAATACTCCCTCTGAGAGGGTGGAAGGAAGTCGAAAATAGGCCCCCGACCAATCAGGGTCAAGAATCGCCCGGATGCCGATATTGCGAGCCGCGTTTATATCTGCATCCACCAATGAAATCGGATTGCCAACACCTGATGTGGTTGATAGGAAATGAGTTCCACTCTTACTTGGAATTATTATTGATTTTGATTCCAATTTACCATTGTCAATCAACTCCTTCACATCACGAAGGAACGAATCCTCTTCTGAACCGATATTTTCCTCGACTTTCTTTACTGCTCGTTCAATCCTTTTCTTGACCCAGAAAGGCATTTCTTTCCAAACCGTTGGAATGCGCTGAACTCTGATTCCTGGCCTACCGGTGACACCATCAAGTCTAGAAGTATAAGATGGTGAAACATAGGTCAGACCGAGACCATGAAGTTCACACTGTTGCTCGAGTGCATCATTGATTTTTCCAGAAGACCAACTCATCAAACCTCTGTTCTCTCGTCGTAGTTTGTTCTGTTCTGGCCTGTAATTATCAAGATTTTCCATGACGACAAGATGGCACGGTCGATGGCGGGCTTCATCGCCCGAAACATGTGACCGAGGCTGTTGACTACCTGTCTCATCATCACCTGGCTCCTGACCGACCCCCAACGCTGCTTCAACAATTCGACTTGATAGTTGTTTCACGCGGTTCGTTCGCATCTGTTCTACCGAATCAAGTGTTCTCCGGCCAAAATTTCTCAATGAATCATCGCCCTTCTCCGGCACATTGGCTCTCAAGTTTTTCGGTGTCGGTCTTTGTTTGAATCGGAGTTGTAATTTCCGTGTATCCTGAATCATCGTGATGCGGTCAATAGAAAGACCTCCCATTCTTCTCTCAGGTGCTATTGATGACTCACCTGGGAATTTCTTGCCTCGGCACCACTGAACAGCAGCTTTTATGATACGAGGGAAATCCTCATCCAACTCCAACCAGTCCTTTTCCCACTTGCCCCTCATTTCGTCGAGAAGAGTGGTGTCCGATATGAGCGAATCGGCACTTCCCATTAATGAATCTCTTAGCACTCTGAAAGATTTTCGACCCTCATTTTGAGGCGCGTCGGGAATGACACCAAGCACGCCTGCGGGCCATCGTTTCAACCACACCCCCGCCCTAATATCCTTCTTTGACCTTGACATTACCACCCACCTCGCAAGAGCCGAGGCGACGCACAGTTTCTTTTCATCATCAGATAGATTTGAGGTATTTTCCGCCGCCCCGAGGTCGTGAGCGATTCTTGCAACACCCCCATGTCTACGCAAAGAAAGTTGAAGCGTCCGAACGAGTTCCATTTGGAGATTCAATACATCAATACCCCCACTTAGTGTGTCACTACCGCCATCCTTCCGCCCATTCCAGAACTGTTTTTTTTCCCACCTTGCGAGGCGAATCTTTTGGTCATCAGTTGTACCAAATTCTGAATTGACCAATCTGATGATGAGAGGGGTCGCATATTTTGAATCCTTCTCAATTTTATGTACGAGCCCAACCTCATCATCACTGGCAAGCCGTGGAGTGCCGTCTTCCCCTTGCAATCTAATGACGAAAGAGCGTTCTAGTTTTGCCCAGGGGGCAGGATGCCCACTTCCATCTGCCATGACATCAGCACCAATTCTACGGAGGGTGATGAGATTCCCTTCCCCATCAACGAATGAAAAACTCATCGCATCATCTGGTGACCTAGAGATACCCGCATTTTTGAAAAGTGTCGCAGCGCTTTCGGATGAAAGTGTCTCCCAAACAGCACAACTTGCACCCTTGCGATGACCTAAATCTACTCCGAGAACTCGTAGTCCCGACAATCTAGAATGGCGAAGCCTGGATGATAATCCTCGCTTCTTGTTGACCGCAGAGCGACTCTTCCAATAATCACGATTCATGTTATGTTTTTCCTTGTATCTTAACCAAGGACCCTCAGGCGTGAGGTCAGCAGTAATAGCCAGACGCCACTTCAAATTGTCGATTATCCTTGCACGTGCCTCGCCAGAAAGACTGGAATTGTCAAGTTGCTCCAGTCTTCGCCGGTCACATATCAAACGACCATTCGCTTTCGGTTTAGAGAACGGGCCTTGAACTTCTGCTTGACCTTGATTAACCAAGGATGCGGCTTGACCCAAACGGTGTATTCGCGGAACATTCGCACCTTCAGTTTTTCCCTTTACGAAATCCGGAGCGCCAGCGGAAATCTCTCTTTTGAATCGCTCACCAGTCCATCTTAGTTGGCCTACCCACGCGGTTTCTACTTTATTATCCCCGTTTTCATCAACCCACTCACGGTCATCAAAAAATCTCATCACCATTCCCTGCTCATCCAATTGAAGCGCCAAGATGGATTCTGCTTCGGATAATTGTGATTTGAATTTCTCAAATCTTTTGGTATCCTTTTCATTCTTATTTTCCTTTTCTTTGAGTTTCTTGACTTGCCCCCTAAGTTTTTCAATTTTGTTTTGTTGTCTTTTAATGTTGACTGAGCGCTTTTCTTCTGATATGTTCATTTTGATTGTGTGCCTTGAATTTCCGAACTCAATGAAGACGGGATGTTTGTGTGCATCAACATGCCTCATCATCGGTACCTTGCGACCAACCGCCTTCCATTCGGCTTCCTTTGCATCAACATATTGTTGAAGAGGCTTCGTGGCGACTCTAAGTTTTTCAGCATCATCTTTGGCAATAGCCTCAAACAATGCCACATCGCCAAATTTGTTTTCGTTGTCAGCTTGAACTTCCCGTACGATCTCAATTCGTCTAGTCTCGTCGGCTTGAGGTTCTTTTTTCCACCAATCAACAATAGCCTTCCATCCCCCCAATTGTCGAGGATGGATTTGATATTCCTCAATTGAACCTGTTTCCACACGCCTCTTCTCACGATAATCATCCAACCAATTTATGATTGTCGAATCAACTTTTTTCAATTTGCGGGTCTTATCTTCAAGTGTCCATCTTTCATTTTCTTGGTTGGCAAGCCAAGAGCGCCAACCACCTATTCTGCGACAGGCTTGGTCAATTACTGGACCACTATCATCGGCCCCCAAGGGAATTCCGTTTCTGTTGAAAATATCCTTTATGTGACTACTAATGCGCTCGGGTGGCAACGGCGATTTTTCACTCGCTGTCTTGATGGTTTTTTTGATGCACTCCAATAAATCTTTTTTAATGTCTTCATCGAATTCTTTTGTTCCGAATTTATCTTTAAGAAAGAGTGCCGCTGAACTTGGGCTGCCAGAAGTTTTTTCCATCAAAACATCAAAATATGTAGCCTTCTTCTCAGCGGGGTCAAATTCATCATCAAGTTTTCTGAAGTATTCTGATATAACAGTGAACTTATCAGCATCATTTACCAAAGTTTGGAATTTTTCCCAATTCGATTTCACTTTTTCCCAATCTGATTTATTTCCTGACCTTAGGCAACCTGACCAGCTTCTTGTTTTCTGATTGAAATCTCTGTCCCCTTTTGCGGAGGTTAATAATCCCTGAATTGGACCGAAGAGAGGAACAACTACAGAATTGAATATCATATCATTATCGCGTGGAATACTCCAAACTTTACAGGCGTTGTCAAGGGCGAGGTTTCGGTCTACCCAAACGGCCCCCTTACGAATATCCGCTATTATCAGTTCATTGACATCTTCCATCCAAGATTCTATGTCATCTTCTCCGAGTCCTTGCTTGGCAAGATGACCCTTTAATCGTCGCCGCAGAACATCAACATCTTTTATGATGCAAGATGATGGGGCGCCGGCCTCTGATTCAACAGTGAACCAGAAAAGAGTCGCCAAACGCCTTGATTTCACACGGACTTCATCCACAGTTAATCTCTTCTTCTTTTTTCCATCATCATTATTTGATTCGTTATTCTTTTCCATCCATTTAGGAATCTCTTCTTTCTTAGTTATCCAAGCAGTCGGCACATCTGAAGGCTGAACACTTGCTAGACAGGACATGACGAAATCTTGGACTTCGCCAACTGCCCCGTTAACCCTCAAATGTGTATTGTAGAGGGCTCGGTTCAGTTCGTATGGTTTCAGAATCTGATGGCCAATTTTCTTCTGATTCTTGAGGGTGACAGTATCATGAATTTCATCGTCAATTCCAATTAATTTGACATTATATGTTCGTCTGGCCATGGACTCCTCACCCGCTGATAACCATTGGAGTAACATGGCAGTTAATAAAATCTGTCAGGAATCCTTGTCCACCATCGCTCATTTATACATCCGAAGTCTATTCAATTATTGAATAATGAACAAGAAAATTGGTGATAGCCAAAGTGAAAACAGAAATACACCAATCCACCAAAACTATCCATAGAGGTTTGTTGGCGAAATTGAGGTGCGATAGGCCGGACTTGAACCAGCGGCTTCCAGATCTTCAGTCTGGCACTCTCCCAGCTGAGTTACTATCGCTTGTGCTCCGCCGACTCGTCATCTCTCTTCAAGGCTTTTGGCTATGGTGGCCGTGCTCCTCCCAACCCCCACCATCCTCACATGATGGCAATTCTGACTTGGGTGACAGATTTCCCGTTCCACCGTACTCGCCTTCCCGCCAATCCCTATGTCGGATAGCAGGTGGTGTGACGCATACCAAACATCCAGTGGCAGCGTACTCGCCGCCCCTTCAATCCCTCCTGATTGGTAAGAGAACATCTGCAATCACGCAAGGTGACTGCATTGTTTCCATCTGTCGCCTATTGCACAAGAAGGAATCCGCCAAAGCCTACGGACAAAAAC
>CAYFFQ010000036.1:0-7314 GCA_964342465.1 uncultured Candidatus Poseidoniales archaeon
TCCTGCTCGGATTAAATCGGATGTCATCATGTTGTATTTTGATGCAGGGAGCAGGATTCGAACCTGCGAAGCACTCAGCAGCGGATCTTGAGCCCGCCCCCTTTGACCACTCGGGTACCCCTGCGGCGGGCGTGGCTGACCTCTCCCCTTTGTCATACTTACTCATCAGGAGATGGGGGCTATGTTATTCATCAGCATCAAGTCAATGGGTGAAATGTGAATATCCGAGACCACGGCGCAGGCCAGCCATACCATGTGTGAGAATGAGATTGACCAGCCGAGTGTCATTCTTCCTCATGGCGAGAATCGGGTGATGTGAGTATCTCAGGTGGTGGGCCAGCCCCTTCTGGCCAGTCATCGGCGGGCCACGGAGGTGGTGGAGGGGAATCCTCATCCATTTCAACCGAAACTTCGTCTTCATCCTCGTCCCACTCAACCCTCCTGCCGTAGATGAGGGAGGAAGCGACCATCCCGCCTACTATGACGAGCAGGATGGCGAAGCCAATCGCTGCTGGAGTGGCGAGAGTGGCGATGAAGACCTCACTGGTCGTCTTCTCCCTAACCATTCCGAGGGGAACGCTGGTGAGATTATCGATGTCCTCATCAAGGGCGATGTAGAGTTGTAGATCACCGGTTTTCCACGCTTCCGTTTCAAATGAGAAGAGTGCGTGTTGTTGCGGCAGCATGGTGATATCTACGCTCTCGAGAGTGACATATCTGCCTCCTTCGCCTTTACCATTCGGAATCCACGCCCAGAGTGCCACCTCGACTTGGCCCGCTTGGTTGCCTTCGTTGGTCACCATCCCCTCCACCGTGAAACGCTCCTCGAGAAGAGGTTGGTCGGGTGTGACCAGCAGAGATGAGACGACGGGGTGGAAATAGATGACTTTGAGGATGACGAGGCGGGGTTGCTCTCTGCTCCCCTCACCTGCAAGGGTATGGCCGGCGAGGTCGACCCCTTCCATCCAGATGACCAACTCGTCTCCTGGTAGCAGTCGCTCGGTGTCGATGTCGAAGTCGACTCGGGATGAGTATGTCCAAACATCCCCTGAGGAGGTGGCGAGTTCGATGGGTGCAATTCCCGACAGGCCTTGGATTTCGATGCCGTGTCTTCTAAAAGACCAGTTCAGGAGGAGGGTCTGACCTGCCATGCCACCCTCTTCGAACACCCTGACTGTGACCAGTTGTTGCATCATCCTGTCCGAGTTCATGGTGATGAGTGTGTTTTCTGGAAAATCCACCTGTGGGCGGGTGTCGTCAATGACGAGTTCAAACTCCAGCGGTGGTGTCGAAACGGTCTGAGAAGCGCCCATCAGTGTCGCTGTCAGGGCCACCACTCCCTCGCCCCAGAGCAGGGAGGTGACTCTCTCAGTCGTGGTGAACAGCCTTCCTCCCATCAGTGGTTCATTCCATTCATGGGTATTGCCTCGGTCATCCTCCATGACTATGTCCACCCCCCAATCTCCTGCGAGGGTCACCTCGGCAGCGTTGGCGCGGTGGCGCAGTTCTCCTGTGAGTAGGAACTCATCATCGGGCATCAGGAAGAGTCTGCCATCGATGGCTAATGAAGTCGGTTCAGTGATGTCTTGCACTGACGAGGTGATGAGTTGGATGCGCGGGTCGAGGGTCCAGGCGAGTGGATAGATGGAATCGCTTCCGAGTTCAAGATTCTGTCCGTGCTCCACGACTGAAACCCCCGGTGACATCGCCGTTGTGTTCCAATCCGCAGGCGCAGCCAATCCGATGGAGAAGGTTAGTGTGATGAAATATCTCCCATTTTCGAGGTCTGTTATGTTCAGACTGTGCGGGTTGATTGGAGAGTCCGGATGCGTTTCGGTGGCGAGAGAGAGGCCATCGAACCAGATATCACCAGATTCATCGTCGCCGGCGAGGGAGACGGTGATGTTGTCGAGGGATGCTATCCCGTTTCCATCTTCCATCTCGAATGAGAATCGGTGTTCCACGCCGGACAACAGGTTGTCGCCCCATCTGTCAAGAGCGATGGAAGGGAGCGAGATTGAGGTCGGTTGGTCGTCTTGTGTGGTCAGGGTGGCCATGTCATTCTCCAACCCCGGCCCGCCACCTCCTGTGACGGGGTGGCCGGCGAGGTCACTGCCGCTGACGAAGAGGGATACCGCCCCCATCTCCCCGTTGGCGACGAGGTTGATTGCCGGGAAATGGATTGTCACCGCACCACTCGCTTTCAAGGGAGTTATTTCCCTCATCGACGAGTATTCCCAATCATCTGCCAATCCATCCCTATCCACATCATCTATTCCCGCCCTCCAATAGTGCAGGAAGAGGGCGGAGCCGAGAGCTTCCGCTTCATCTACTGTGACGGATATGGGAAGTGGTCTGTTCTCCGGCCAGACATTGCCGTCCGCCAATCTCGGCCCGCTCGGTGTATGGGCCATCAACCGACTCACTTTAGGCGGATTGGAATCGATGACAAGAGTGGTGATGGGTCTGTTCTTGGTCGCATCCGTGGCCCCAGTCAGCGAGACCCCAGAGGGACCAGGCCGGAGTATCCACGCCGAGACGTTCACCTCGCCGGACGACTCGGTGAGAGAGAAAGTGAGATTCCAATCGCCATTCTCCGACCCATACGCCTGCACAGTTCGGTTCTGCGCCCCGTCTATCTGAATGACCAACTGATAATCCTCTCCGTTCGGGCGCAGGGATGTGTCTTCGAATCTGACCGTCCCTGCCACCTCAATGGTCGCATTGACTGCGACTTCAAACGGATAGAAGGGGGATGAGGTGTCGGAGAGCAGGCGGCCATTGGCCGCCCGCACCTCGAATGAATCGATTTCCATGTCGTTCTCCACCGCCACACCCCCCATACCCATGCGAACTGTGCTCGCTTCGCTCTGCTCACCAGCGGCCGTCCAACTGAAGGTGGAGAGGTCCAACCAATCGACATCATCCCAACCCCAAGAGGTCTGCACGGCCCAAGAGACCACCCATGCACCATTCTCCTGTGAAACCGTACTCGCAGACCCATCCAAAGCGAGCATACCTCCACCCCCCGTCTGGGTGAACTGACCCCCGTTGCCCAAGTCTCTGACTGCGAGTGAGATGAGTTCCCCCGTAGGAGAAGTGATGGTCAGATTGGCGGTCACCAATTGGTCACTGTCGAAGACGTGTGAATGTGTTGATTTGATGGTCATCGGTCTGTCTGGGACGAATGTGGTCGGTGTAGATACGAGTTCATCGCTGATGAGAGGATGATGTTCGACTTCTCCCCAGATGCCGATGCCGCCCTGCCAAGAACCGATACCCAGCGGGAGATTGTGTGAGCCGTTGACCGGATTTGTAGAATTGACGAAAGAAGAGAAAATCGGGGCGACATCAGTCAGATTCTCTGTGTAGTCGTATTCCACGGACAACAGATCTATGTTGACGGTAGGGGAGTCACTTGGTGTGCCGGTCAGATTGACCGTCAGATGATACGAGGTCCAATCCCTCGCTGTCTGATTTAGGCTGGAGGTGAATCGGGTCTGATTCAATTGCGAGAGAGTGATTGGTGAGAGGTGAATTGTGGCTTGTGTCGTAGCTTCAGTCAATGTGGAGATAACCTGTCCACCGCCACTCATGGTGAATGTGATGTTCTCAGGAACCGCATCACTGGATTGGTCGGAAAGACGAACCATCATGGTCAGACCGCGGGGTGAAGCATCGGAAGGGAGGGCGAATGAGTAATTGGATATGATAGCAGAGACACCGAGGTCTGGAGACAATTGATACGAGGTTCTTCTTAGCGAAGTTCCATTGTAAAGTGGACCGTAGGCATACAAACACTGTTCACACGGCTCCCAAATAGGGTCTAGCCAATCTGGAAACCTGTATGCTTGGGTCTGCCAACCTACAGCGCCCCATGCGGTGTAGCCGGGCCATTGCCATTCTGCGGTTCCGTCGTCCCCGATGTCGACGGCGGTTCCGACTGCAGGTGAGAGGCGAATGCCTTCCACCTCGAGATGATTCAGCCAACCACCGGGTTGAATCGCCACTTCTACCGTGAACAGGGAGAAGGGGGTGGTAGACTGCACCGTGTTGTTGACGAGGGTTCCCGAAGCGATTGTCGCTCCCGCCTCATCGCGGAAGGTGAGCAGAACTCCGGCGCCATGTCCGGACACTCGGAGGGCGGAAAGTGGATGGGTGGGTATGAGAGGCAGAGATGTGATGGTCTGGGTCGCCATCACCGGATTGGTGATGTTCATCGCTGTGTGGTTGACATTTAGAACCGGGCTCACTGACCATCCACTGGCCATCAAGTTGTTGGGGTTGAGCACTCTCGTTGCCCCGACATGGAGAGCGTGAATCTTAGGAGTGAGTTGCGCCTCATCCGTACCCAACTCGAGGCGAATCCTAACCGGGTTGGTGGAATTGACCCACCCATCACCCTCCAAGGCGAGAAGGGTCGCTGGTAGTGTCATATTGGTGTATTCTTCTGCAATCAACTCTCCATTCTCCTTCAGCACCGTTGCTCTCACCCATGTTCCGTTGGGAACATCGGCATCGATTTCCAGCGCATCCAATCCGAGCAGGTCTTGTGGGTATATCGGGTCGGAGAGCCATGTTCCGTAATTCTCAAACCAATCCACATAGATTCCCACATTGTCGAGATACCAACCGTCAGATTCGAGAAGTTGGTCGGTGAAGAATGAGAACCGGACTCTGATGGACTGGCCACCGAACTGACTCACATCCACCCGTTTGGTCACCCATGATTTGTTGACTCCACTGCCTCGTTGGCCGTGGCAGGTCGGCTTCGAAATGCTTCCATCCATCGCAAAAAGATTGTAAATGTTGGACTGAGGATTCATCGTTTGTTGTGTTTCATAGAAATCTGGCTCATTCTGTCCGAATGGTGTCCAAGTTCTGCCGTCATCATCGGAGATGTAGACTACTCCGCCGTCCCATGATACCTCGGCGCATACAAACTGGTCGAACGAGAGGGTGGCGTGACTTCCTGCTGGTATCGCTAACTGCGGAGATGTGAGGTGGGTCCATGTGTTCGGCTGGTATTGACCGCCAAGAACTATCCCTGCGTAGTGGGTTCCGTTGGCCGGTTGGTCTGGTCCGTAGGTCCATGTCGGGTTGTGCGCACCGAACTCCCAACCATAGCCTCTGTCGGTCTCCACCCTCCATCCCTCCGGAAGGAGGGGTGAGTTCTCAAACGAATCGGCCTGATAGGTCGGGCCATTGACTCCGTGGTCAGTCAGATGTTGCCACTCATCTATGGCGTTGCCGACCGGAGAGTGGGTGGCGTTTCCTGAATTGATGTCGGTGAAATTGAGATAGAGGTGCGTGGTTTTGTTGGCTTGGTAGCCTGAGGTGATTGACACATCGTCGATGAATAGTCCCTCTGGAGGGTCTAGAGTCAGACCTCCGAAACCGGAACCGGGGAAGGAGTCGGTTTGGAGATAGACTCTGATGTAGACGGTGGAATTGCCGGCGAGGGATTGGGGAAGTGGATGTGCGAGATGCTTCCACCCTCTTGAATCGTCGATGTACATCTGGCCGTCGATGAGGACGCCGAATCCCGGCATGTCGGCAGAGAAGGCGTTCCAAGTGAAATTGGTCAGAGACCACTCCCAGCGGAAGTTGTCATAGATGTCACCTTCCATATCGAAGTCGACGGCATAATCGAGCATGATGGGGCCACTCGCATTGGCGAGGTCGACTGCGAAGGTGAGGACCGACTCGGCACCATCGGCGTAATACCCGCTTCTGTTTCCATGAAACCATGAGCCGGGGTCGGCTCCGGTGTTGGTGAGATTCACGTTGTCGATGAACCAGCCGGGGCGCTGAATTGTGGAATTGACATCAGTCCAAGCGACGAGGCGAAAGCGGATGGTCGAGGTGTTGGAGATGCCTGCGATATTGTCGAGATGGAATCTGGCTGTCCGCCAACCGCTGGCGTTGACTGATGCCCACACTGGAAATGACTGACCGGCTGCCCCGCTTGGCGTGGGTGCGGAGGGGTTCACGAGGTTGTTGTAGCCGTTCTCGGGGGTGAGATAGGTCCAGTTCTGACCGCCGTCGAGACTCGCTTCCACCCAAGCCCCGTCACCCATTCCGTTGCCATCCGAAGGGGTGTACATGTGCTGCCAATGAGAGAATGTCAGATTGAAGTCGTTGATGACCGCCGGCACCAAGAAATCGGGCGACTCCAACCATGTGTGGACTCCACTCGGCAGAGCCTGGTCTGCCTTGGTGGCAACGATGTAGCGGCCGGTCACCGCTCCTATCGGGATGAGGCCGCCGCTCGACTCCCTCCCTGAACCGTTGATGGGGCCTGATATCCCCAGCATGTCGTCAACCTCCCACACACCCTGAGTCCCTCCAAATGACCACTCCTGCAATGTGCGTGTCAGCGTTTCAAAATCGTTTATTCGCCCTACTGAGTGATTGGCGGCGAGCGAAAGGGAGCCGTCGAAATAGTTGGCGGTGGTGTTGTCCCACAGCCCCCATGAGAAGTTTTGCGAGCCGTGTGCATCGGCTTCCCAGGCAGGCCCGCGGTCGAGTTCGCTCATTCCATCTTCGGAGATTCTCACCCACGAATCAAGGACTACGTCTCCTTCAGGAATTGACAACGGGGTGATAGTGATGTTTCCTCCACCTTCGGGAAAGTTCACGCTCGCTGAGGATGACCAGCCACCCACAGTTCCACTGGCCAGAGAAGTGAGGGGGGAGATGACGAGGAGGGCGACCAACAGAAGTGAGGATGGTTGCCTCGCATGGCTTGACATGGCTCTCGCTCCGTCACCCGTGATGAATGATTCCATGTTTAACCCTCTCCAGCCGTGGGTCAAGTGGCCAAGTGGGAAGAACTGGTTCACCGAGGTGGAAAATCTTCGCTTGAGGGGGACTACTTCTCTGATAGGGGCGTAGTTCAAGGGCGAGTGAATGAGCAAGCGGAAGGGGTTGGAAAATTATTCAATTGCGGTGGGTTGGTGAGTCAGCGTGGCTGAATGTACCTCAGAGAAATACAACTCTCGATGCAAACCGTGGTTGGAAGATGGGGGATTGTTTACCCAAGGTATGGTGGCGTTCACTCAGATGGTGGCGTTTTCAGCTAGACCGGCGGCTATCAAGCCGGCTGCGAAATCGGAATCGAGAAAATCGATGTCGCCTGTCATCAGGTCCAATTCCCTTCCTGTTTCATCGACGATGGGTGCCGGCAGGTCCTGAATCATTCTGATTCGAATTCTGTCGGCCTGTCTACTTGCTGACTTCTTCCCTACGACTTTTGGAGATGGGGTGGGGTCGTCGGTATCGCTGGCGGCGGGGGTAGTGGTGTCGTCAGTG
>CAYFFQ010000037.1:0-6057 GCA_964342465.1 uncultured Candidatus Poseidoniales archaeon
CCTTTTGGTGACCGAGATTCCCCTATTGGTGACCAAGACTCCCTCGCTGGTGACCCAGATTTTCTCGCTGGTGACCGAGATTCCCCTATTGGTGACCAAGACTCCCCCGTTAGTGACCCAGATTTCCTCGCTGGTGACCGAGATTCCCCTTTTGGTGACCAAGACTCCCTCGCTGGTGAGATGGAAGAGAACGAAGGACTTCTGACGAATGAGAATCAAGCCCCCGCTTGATATTGGTCACAGTCGGTAGTTCCCCCTACGCAGGGGCGGGTCGCCAATCGAATCTGAGTAGATGAACGAGGATAGGGTATTCTGGTTTTCCGGTGTTCCGGTTTGCCGGTTCTCTGGTTTTCGGGTGGTCAAGGGTTCGGTTTTCCGATTTTCCGGTTTTCGGGTGGTCAAGGGTTCGGTTTTCGGGTGGTCAAGGGTTCGGTTTTCCGGTGTTCCGGTGTTCCGGTTTTCGGGTTTTCCGGTTTTCGGATTTTCCGGTTTTCGGGTTTTCCGGTGTTCCGGTGTTCCGGTTTTCGGGTGGTCAGGGGTTCGGTTTTCGGGTTTTCCGGTGTTCCGGTTTTCGGGTTTTCCGGTGTTCCGGTTTTCGAGTGGCCGAGAGGGTGACCATCAGAAGGTGGCGAAGGCGGATATCGCCTTGTCAACATCCTCATCAGTGACATGGAGGTGGAAAACCGCCCGCAATGATGTCGGAGAGATGTCAAATAGGTCTACACCATTCTCGGCGAGATGTGCGACCACCTCTGTCGCGTTCTGTCCCTCTGTCAAAGTGATGTACACCATGTTGGTCTGAACTGCCTCGAGGTCAACGGCAAATCCTTCGATACCATCCACTGATTCTGCAAACCGACGCGCTCGCCTGTGGTCTTGAGCCAGCCTCTCGATATTGTTGTCAAGTGCGTACAATCCGGCGGCGGCGATGATTCCAGCCTGTCGCATGCCGCCGCCGAACATCTTCCGCCAACGGTGCGCCCGAGCGATGAAGTCCCTGCTTCCAACCAGCAGCGAACCGACAGGCGCACCGAGCCCCTTTGACAGACAGATGGAAACCGAGTCACAATTTTCCACCAGCCGCGCCGCTGAAATCCCACTTGTAACTGCGGCATTGAACAGACGCGCCCCATCCATGTGAACGGAGCACTCCTTGGCATGGGCGAGTGCACATATCTCGTCAATCACCTCAACAGGGTAACATGTACCACCCCCTCGGTTCGAGGTGTTCTCGATACACACAAGAGTAGCATCGGGATAGTGGCCTTGGGAGCCCTTGACTTTACGGATTGCACGCCCCACTGAACTCGCATCAAGAATCCCTTTTACACCATCCACACGAGCGACAGAACAACCGGAGAGAGCGGCGTACCCTCCCCCTTCGTAGGTGTAGATGTGACTGTTCTTCTCAAGCACTATCTCATCCCCATGCGAAGTGTGTGTGCGCACCGCGACGGCGTTTGCCATGGTCCCTGAAGCGACGAACAGAGCGGCCTCTTTGCCGAGAAGAGAAGCCGCCCTCGCCTCCAATCGCTTCACTGTGACATCATCCCCGAGTACATCGTCACCGACTTCCGCTGAGAAGATGGCTTCCCGCATCGGCGCGGTGGGTTGGGTCACCGTGTCAGAGCGAAGGTCAATCCGACCGGATGGGTATTCCCACATGGATTTCGGGAATGGGTGCCTACTCATTATCGCGCCGGTTTGTTCCGACTCGTCGCACCATTGCCGCATCAGAGATGGCGCCTCCGCGCCAGCAAACTCTTGAGGGTTCAATCGCGGCCGCACACCAACAGGAATGGTTGACCCATTGGTGAACTGGATGCCTGAGGCCGAGGGTGTAGGGGTGAAGGTCACGAGCGCATCCTTGACAACCTACATTAGGAAAGGTGGAGCGGTGTGTGTGGCGGTGAGGTGATGCACGGTGGTTCTCAGGGAGAAGATGAACATCAACTACCGCGTCATGACTATACTAACATCGGCCCCTCTCTGGGTGAAGAGAGAGAATGGATGGTTCCACAACACATACAATCCGGAGTGGTGGGGGGAGAAGTGAACGCTGGTCATTGGCAGCAGGCGGGAAACCCGCCGCAACAACAAACACAATCCGGAGTGGTGGGGGGAGAAGTGAACGCTGGTTATTGGCAGCAGACGGGAAACCCGCCGCAACAGCAATGGCAGCATCCACAGATGGGTCAGGCAATTCCTGCCCACCCAGCATATACCGGACAGGGCTACGCCTTTGTTCAAGCGCCACCAGCTCGCCGCCGATTCGGAATGAAGTTCTGGTTGGTCATCGGTGGGGTAATTGGGGTGATTCTCGTCGTCTTCATGCTGCTGATTGCTGCTGAAATCTTGGCGCTGTTCGGTGGAGAGCATCCGGAGTTCGGTTATCGGTTGGATGTCGACCCACATATCTATCAGGATATGGCCGCCAATGAGGGCAATTTCTCAGTCGACGAAGGATATCCTGACTTCTCGTCGACAGTAGCGGTATCCAACTTCGGAAGTGGAGTCCTCATCGGTGCAAGATGGGTTCTGACCGCCGGCCATGTCCTTCTCGACGAGGAGTACGGTGAAGAGGAGCCGGGAAAATGGGTGGTTTCGTTTGGTCTGGACTACGAAAATCCGACTTCCACCTATTCGGTCAAGTCCCTCCATGTTCACCCGGCGTGGCGGGCAGATAACTCCAACCTCGGCTTAGAGCATGGAATGGATATCGCCCTGATAGAGTTGACAGAGCCTGTCACCGATGTGACTCCGGCACGTTGGGCGATTAACGATACCATTGATGGAGACCTTCTCGACTCAACGGTCTATACCGCAGGTTTCGGTGATTATTCAAAACGACTCGATGACGGTGACGGCGAATGGTGGAGTCAGAAACGGGCTTGGGAGAATGTTCTCGACCGCCTTTCAAACGGTTTGAAAGCAGATGTCGGTTTTTCCGGCGACGAAACTTATCGGGGAGGATTCATCGCCTACGACTTCGACAACCCCGAGGGTACGAAAAACACACTCGGTGATGACGCAGGTTGGCAGAGTTCTCTCTATACCTACGCCGGAGAGGGGGATAGTGACGATGAACCACTACCCTACGAAGGAACCTCTGTGCCCGGTGATTCGGGTGGGCCGACCTATGGGTTCTACAACGGTCACTGGTGGGTTATCGGGGTCACGAGTCACGGCTCCACCGACGGGTATTACGGAGATATCGCCTTCAACACGAGAGTTAGTAGTAGTGCCGAGTGGATATGCTCTGTCGCCACCACATTGGAAGGATGTTGATGAGATAGTGGGTCAAGGGAGGCGACGATACTCGCAAGGAAGAAGAGTCGGCTCTCTTGTGTAGGCAGGACACCCCAGAAGGGTATGTGGTTCTCCACTGTTCATCCCCATGAGCGGTCTTTGTATCCGCACTTCTGACACCGGCCGTGACGCATGTGAAGTGCGCAGGCCGGTTGACGGCATCTCGAACAGGTGCGGGAACAAGTTCTCTGACAGACGGTGCACCTAGCCATCGGATGCTCAGGGGCATTAGGATGCTATTTCCCTTTCTATCCGGGGGTCTCAATAAAAATGGGAAACTGTAGTTATCAACTCATAGTGAATAAATATCAGATTTGGCGAAGGGGTCTGCCGTCACGGAAATAACTGACTCAACCTGAGAATTCGCCTGACTGTGAGGCTTTGCGCAGGGTGTGTGCGGCGAGGTACTCTTCATCAAAGACATCCATCTTACTATCCACTGCGTAGACGGTCAGAAGATAGGTGTGGGTCTCACCTGCTGGTGGGCAGGGGCCGTAGTAGCCACCTGAGCCGGCTCCGTTCTCAAGTGTCTCGCCGCCGCCATTCGAGCCGGCCGAGAGACCTGTTTTACTTCCGGCGATGTCCCACACAACCCAATGGGTGAATGATGGAGCGTCCATATCCGTGAGTGTGACTGCGAATGAGGAGGTACCCTCCGGAGCGTTGGACCATGTAAGCGCAGGGGATTCGGAGTCGCAGGAGTAGGCGGAGTTGATGACTCCCTCATCATCGATGAAATCTCCGGAATCAAAGTTGAATATACCACTGAAATCACCCCTCACGAACTTGATGTATCTCTGTTCTTCGTTCTCCTCAAATGGGTGTTCGCCGATGTTCTGCTGATAGGCGATTCCCATCCATGAACCATCAGGTGAGATGACTGTCTCAAAGAAGTCGTGTAGTGCGTGGGTGTCTTGGTTGCTCTCCTCGTAATCGGTGACCACATGAAGGGGGGTAGGGTCGGCCTTGACGAAGTTCCACGAATCGTTCTCTTGGGGTGACTGAAGTGCGCCTGCGTAGAGATACCACTCCTTGCCCGCTGTGTAGCCGTCGGTGCTGCCGTTCTGGTCGTAGTCGAGGCCGTAGAAAGCGAGGCTCACCACATCATTTTCAGAAATTGAGACGAAAGGATACATGGCGATTCCTCGCTCGAAGGGAGTGGCGTTCCACTGTGACCAGTTTTCTCCGTAATCGTAGGAGATAGCGAATTGCATGAGCCAAGGGGCGGTGTCGCCGCCTGGACAGTCAGCCCAGACGACTGCGACTGTTCCGCCTTCGTTGTTGTTGACTACAGGATATCCCTCAGGGCAGTTGCCACCACGTGGCCCGATTTCCAAGGGTGCGGCCCAAGAGCCATCTGAAGGACCCGGACCCGTTCCTTTTCCGTAGTCATCTGAGATGCGAATCTGCACCGTACCTGAACCGCTGTCTGCATCTTCCTGAGCGACATAGACATACGGGCCGTTGCGCTGGGAAGAGATGGTGGACCAACCACCGGGCATCGAGTAACACTGGCTGAAGGAGTTGCCACCGTTTTCGGAGTGGTAATACCAGTACCTGCCGCTGTCAAGGGTGCATTCAGGAGGGGGTGCTCCCGAATTGCCGAGGTAGTGAATGATTCCGTCTCCCTGTGCCGCCACCCACGGCCTGTCATCAGCAGCCATGGTGTTCATGCGGTCACACGCGCCCGATTCGTAGGTCGCACCCCCCTCACTGAACTTGTGCCACCAATTGTCCTCAAGAGTAGTGTCAAGATAGTAGATGATGTCGTTGGCATCCACTGCGATGTCCCCCTCATCCCCCAAACATTCCGAACCTCCAGCGAGGTAGTTTGCTTGCAACATGTTGCCAGGGGTCGGGTCGAAAGCATCGCCATGAGTCCAGTTCTCTCCTTCATTTGTCGATACCCAGAACCAAGAGGCCCAGTAATCCCAAGAGGTCTGTTGACCACTTTCACAGGCGTACCATAGGCCGGGGTCGTCCGGGTCTAGGAAGATAGGGATTGGTGAATCCTCCCCACCCCACCTGAGGTCCTTGTGTGCGGTGACCTGCATGTTCCCCTGCGAATCAATGGAGAGTGAGGGTTCGTACCCCACGCCGTAACCGATGTAGTCGGGGTCTTGACCATTGTCTGGGTCGATGCACTCCTCGTGGCGTGGCATGTAAATGGGGTCCTTCCAGGTGATGGGTATCTCATTGCCGAGGTCGACGCCTCCGGTTGGCTCGTCGTCCAGTTCGTCAGCAATTCCCCAAATCGCTGAGAGCAGCATGAAAACTACGACAATCGCTCCGGTTGCGCCGAAGGCGATGTTGAGTTGGCGGCGTTCGGCGGCGTCGGCGACCAGCGCCGCCTCGTCGGATGAGATGACTGCATCGAGGATTTCCGCCTCTTCACTGGTCAGTTCTGCGTCCACTACCCGCTCGTTCACAAGCGAGTGGGCGGGGGCATCCGCCATCAGTCTAACGATAAACGGAACTTGCCAGACGAGCCACCCGACTCGGCTATGAATCGTCTCTTCCAACGGAAATGGTCTCCATCAGAAAGTCAGGAAATAAGAGGAAAGGGGCTGGTGTTGGCCAGTGTGCGCGAGCCACCGGTAGGGATTGGCCCGACAGGATGCGTCTTCGGACTGAGAATCGTCGATGGCTGGTGTGCGCGAGCCACCAGTCGGGATTCGCCCAATATGATGCGCCTTCGGACTGAGAATCGTCGATGGCTGGTGTGCGCGAGCCACCAGTCGGGATTCG
>CAYFFQ010000038.1:0-3203 GCA_964342465.1 uncultured Candidatus Poseidoniales archaeon
GCGGTCAGGTCGGGCTCGGTTTTGTCATTTCTCTTCCCCCCTCGCCTTCAAAGGCCAACTATTATGGCATTTAAAGAATTGGGATACAGTTCTGAGGCATTCAGATATTATTGGGTTAGAATGAATATGCCTCTTGAAAAAGATGCTCCCTTCAATAAGGAACTATTTGAAGAGTTAGATAAAGATATTAAGTCTATCGGCCTAGAAGATGTTGCTAGAGGCGATAGGAGGTCTAGAAACCGGATTAGAAATAGAAAAAATGAAAATAAATATCTATCAGAAGAATATTAATATTCATAGAAGTTTTTGAAAATCTCTTTTAATTCTTCTTCAGAATATTCAAATTTGTAATCATTGTATTCAGCAGGATAGCAATAGAAGATGATAGTTTCATTGAAGCATCCCATCTCAATGATTTCTTCGATAGTAAATCCTCCTTCAAAAAGGGACTTAATATTTTCGACTTGAGACCTGTATTCATACCAATGTTCCAGAGTAACCTCTTTAATAGGAATATTGAAGGCCTCTGCTATAATTTTTTGCTCTTTCATAACTTTATACATAGTAGGATGCATATTATTCCTCCTCATTAATATTTTATCATCGCTACTATATAAACCTATGGGTTTATTGGATAGAATTCGTATTCATTTGCAAACTTAACTACATCAAAATTATGTTACTTCTGATGGGCAAAAATATGTTTCTGTTAAAATCAATATGTATGGATGGGATAAACTTTTAGATGGTAACATTACTTCATCTTCTGATGATATTGTGAAAGATAATATTCTATGTGGATATCTTAGGAAGTCTATAGGTGATGATTTTCTGAAAGTTTCACTGAACTTGCAAGCAATTACTGACGTCTGTCCATGAGTGGGGTGCTTCCCTGCTCACACCACTCCGCCGCCGTCTGTCGGGCGGTTCTGCTATGAGCGAGAAGCCCGTCCGAGAGGATGATGACGAGCGGCGAGCCGGTGGGAGAAGTCGCTGATGCGGGGTCTTTGGACCCCGCACAACTCGGCTTCATGTGTGGAATCGAAATCCATCAACAGTTGGCGACCGGAAAACTTCATTCGCGCCAACCCGGCATCCTGTATGACTACACAGCAGAGACGATTCCTGAACATTGGCCGCGAGTCCACCGCCGTCTGCGGGCGGCGAGAGGTGAAGGCGGAAAAGTGGATGTGGCGGCTCGCTTCGAGGCGCGCCGCAATCGCTCATTCATCTATGTGCAATCCCCAAATGCCGGCCTGATTGAACTCGATGAAGCACCGCCCTCAGGTCATGATGAAGAAGCGGTGAACATCGCCTTGACGGTCTCAGCGATGATGGATATGAATCCGGTCCACGCCCTTCAGGCGATGCGAAAAACAGTGGTTGATGGTTCCAACACCAGCGGTTTTCAGCGAACCACATTGATAGCAACCGGCGGCGCAATCGAAACCCCCACAGCTCCCGTGCGAATCTCGCTGCTCACCCTTGAGGAGGACTCGGCGCGCAAGTTGGAAACCATGCAGACAGACTCTGGAGAGGTGGTTCTCTACACCCTTGATAGGCTCGGCCTACCCCTTATCGAGATAGCAACTGAACCGGATATCACGACTCCTCTTCACGCACAGGAGACGAGCAGGGCACTCGGTGTGACCCTCAGAGACACACGTAGGGTGAGGCGTGGGTTGGGTACGATTCGGCAAGACCTCAATGTCTCGATTGCCTGTGGTGACCGTGTTGAGATAAAGGGCTGCCAAGACCTTGAGTGGATTCCGAGAATCATCGAGTTGGAGATGGCTCGGCAACTTCACTTCTATCGGCTGGCCAACGAACTTCGTAGCACCTCTGGCCTGCCGCCATTACCGCCGAATCGCCACGATGATGATGCAGATATCGAGGGCGAAGTCGGAGAGTCGGTGACCAACCTTCTTCCATTCGAGTTGCATGACCTCACAGACCATTTTGGGATGTGTGAATCGAAGATGGTGAAATCCTCATTGGAGAGTGGGTCAAGGGTTCTGGCAGTGAAGTTGGTGGGTTTTGCTGGCAGAATCGGAACCAAACAACTCGATGGAGATGGCGGACAACTGCCTCGCTTGGGGCGGGAACTTGCCTCGGCGGCGAAACTTGCAGGTGTGCGCGGCATCTTCCATTCAGATGAACTCCCCGCCTATGGTATCACGGATATTGAGACAGCGGCGTGCGCAACCGCGCTCGGATTGAGAGATGGAGATGCCTTCGTTCTCTGTGTGGCGGCGGAGTGGCAGGCCGCCCTCGCCTTGGAAGCAGTGGTTGAGCGCGCTCGCCTCGCCTATCACAGAATCCCGCGAGAGGTTCGTAATGTCGTGGTCAGAAAGGGTTCTCCCGAGGATGGAACCACCAGCGCCATGCGCCCACTCCCCGGTAGTGCGAGGATGTATCCTGAGACCGATGTTCCAGTGGTTCCATTGAGCAAGCAGATGTGGAATGAAGCAATGACCAATCTGCCACTGACCCAAGATGAAAGAAGAGCGAGGCTCGCCGCCACCAACATATCCGACAATCAGGTGGAAGCACTTCTCAAGCGGGAGGAAGACGACCTCTTCCACATGGGAACAGGAGCAGGACTGCATGCCGACCTTGCCCCCCTCCCTGCCAAGCCGTGGGCCACTCTACTGTTGGACCGCATCGCTGAGGAGGTGGCGACTCTCATCGCTGCTCCATCCGTCGCCGCCATCCCTCTTCCTCTGCTCGGCTTCTGCCTCGAAATGCGTGAGGCGGGTGGTGTGACGCGCGAGGGGCTGGTTCCGCTCGCCGGCCGGATGATGACTTCTGGAGAGTGGCAATCACTTGCCAACGACGGCGATGCCATCCGCGCCGCACTCGCCGCCCGAGCCGACGAGTTGGGCGTTGTTCCCGCAGACAGTTCAGCGATTGATGAGGTAGTGGCCCGCATCATCGCTGAGAGAGCAGATTTTGTCGCTGAACGGGGAATGGGGGCGATGGGCCCCTTGATGGGCGTTGTCCTGAAGGAACTAGGCGGTGGAGCAGATGGCAAGGCGGTGAGCGAGTCCTTGAAGTCGGCGATTCTTGAGATGAACAAGTGAGCGAATGAACAATCTATCCACACCTCCTCATTCAGCCGTGCGAGACGGTGGTCGCCTCGGTGGGGAGTGAGCGAATGAACAATCTATCCACACCTCCTCATTCAGCCGTGCGAGACGGTG
>CAYFFQ010000038.1:3303-5694 GCA_964342465.1 uncultured Candidatus Poseidoniales archaeon
AGTGAGCGAATGAACAATCTATCCACACCTCCTCATTCAGCCGTGCGAGACGGTGGTCGCCTCGGTGGGGAGTGAGCGAATGAACAATCTACCCACACCTCCTCATTCAGCCGTACGAGACGGTGGTCGCCTCGGTGGGGAGTGAGCGAATGAACAATCTTTCCACACCTCCTCGGGTAGTTCTGCTTCTCATCTCGATATGTCTACTCTCTTCACTGACTTCATTTCAGACTGAAAATGAATCCGTCGAACAGGTTGCTTCCCGCTTTCAGAGTGCCGAGAACAGCGACGATTCCACTTGGCAATTACCTCCTATCCAATGGGTGAAGGACTTGGAATCGGGTTACATCTCGACAGCACCTGTGGTTCGGGGTGAACTGACCTATGTCAAAGTGGGCGGAAAATCCGACCGACCAGGGGGTCCATGGGATGAGGGGAAGGGTCCGGGAATCTACGCCTTCAACACCTATTCGGGTGACTTGGTCTGGCGCTACGAGCATGGTCAATCACGTTCGGGGTTCGAAATATCCCCACCACTCTTGACTGGGGATGGGCAGACCCTCCTGAACGGCTGGACGAGTGGAAACATCACCTCTCACGATGCGCGCACGGGCGAACTCTTGTGGAGTTATGAGACCGATAGACAATCGTGGGGTATGACTGGCTCTATCATTGCGATAAAGGGCGATAGCGAATTTTCTGAGGCGATATTCGTGAGTTCCGAGCGAGGAATATACTCACTCACTTGGGATGGAGAGTTGCTGCACCAGTATGACTTTCCGGAAAATGCGACTGGTTATCGAAATCAGGTCGGTTGGGGATTTCTTGATGACGGTCAGACCGACCCCTCAGTCGAAGGTGGTGGATTTGTCTTCGCTGCTGGCGACGAGCAGGGTGGATTGCACACTTGGAGTGGTGATGGTGGAAATTTCACCACATGGAACTTGGGTGAACTATTGGGGGATGGTGAATGGAAGGTCAGAACCCCTCCATTTCCTTCCTTTCCACGCTTTGAAGGGGATGTGTACGGGATTGGAGTCGTTGTTCAAGGCGTTGATGGCGGCGAGGTCGTCACTCTCAGGCTGGATGAGAATGCTAGTCTTGCCCTCAGTGATAGAATAGTGATTGGCAAGGCTCCCGCCCTGCCACTGTCGCTGCCTTTTGACATGATATTGACCGGCGATTTGGATGGTGTCTACGCGCATTGTTTCTTGCAGGCGGCGATGTGTGCAGAACCACTATCAGTCGATGTCGGGCCGGTTTCAGGAGAACTGACGCTGGTTTCCATCAATGATGGAGAAATCGGCGGCGGGCTCGGCGCTGCATCCAGCGGTGAACTAGGCATTGTCATCCCGCACAACACCGCCGACGGATTTTGGAGGGGGCATCATTTGTGGATTGATGAATGGGGCGCGCATAGCGAATTGCAGTGGGAATGGCACCCGATAAAGGGTGGCTGGCTGACCGCTGGCATCGGCAGTGACGGGGTCAGTTTTGCGGCGGGAAATGATGCGTCATGGCTGGAGATGAGGTATCCCGACCATCTGCGACCAGACAATTTCTCCTCATCATCGGACTTGCCGCAGGAGTCGGGCGGTGTCATGGATGACAGCGCTCAAGCAGAAAGCGGAGAATCCAGCAGTGACAACAACACCGCCTCAAGTGAAGTCGAAAGAACCACCGCTACAGGCTTGCCGCTTGCATTGGAACTTGGATTGATTGCGACCATCACCCTCTCCTTAGTCGGTATTGTAGGTGGTTCATCTTTCGGCAAACGGTTCGGCTCCCTCGCCCTGCTTTCAGTTCTTCTTCTGCTCCTTCCGACCCTGAACCTCGCTTGGGTGACCACGGTGGATGACCAAATCACGAATGGAGAGTCAAGTGCGGTCAGAGAAGGGTTCCCTGAAACATGGAATGACACTCAGGTGGTCTGTTTTGAGTACCCCGAGGACCTATGGTGGGGTGGCGACGGACAAACAATCCTGATTTCCGAGAGAGGGGAGGAGGTCGGCCGCTTTTCGGGCAATGATTCCCGCCTCTGTGTCGGGGGGTTGACAGGCTTCACCACGATACATGGGGTGAGCAGGGAAGCTGCACATCTCGCCAATCTGACTTACAGGTTTGAGAGCCAGCCGCTCGGTCTGTTTGTCGAGGACATTGGCCCGGGAGTAGGCGGGGATGGTGACCGTTGGTGGTTGTATTGGGTGGATGGAGTGCATGGCAATCTCGCTGTTGACCTGCAGCCCATCGTCGCTGACAGCGTGATAGAATGGCGTTTTCTCTGATTTTTTTGGGCGCATTGGGACTTTGTAATTCGCATTGTTTTTTATACACCGACAAATCATTCTTCTTCAGATAATGGTTGGGAGAGGGCGTCGGCGATGCCTTCAT
>CAYFFQ010000039.1:0-4876 GCA_964342465.1 uncultured Candidatus Poseidoniales archaeon
AGCAAGTCACAATATCAGACACGATAGGCGGTGAATAAAATGGCAAAATGGCATTCAATTAAATCAAAAAAACCAAATGAAACAAAAGGCGATCAAGAATTTCTCAGACAAGGTCCTTTGGTATCAATCGGAAGAGAACCGCCCCAAAACAGCACCGATAACCCATTTCCTGATGATGGCTCAAAACCAGTAATTATCAAGTACAAAAGAATGCTTCTTAAGGATGAGGAAAAAATTAGGAAATACCTTCCAAAGAATGACTGGTATGACCATATCACGGCAGGAAAAAATAAGTCTGTATGCCCTCTCGATGTTGAATCTTATGAAGAATTAGTTAAAAATGGACTGGAAGTCCTGTTGATTGAAGATTACAATACAACCGGTCTCTCAGGTGACACACAGCAAATTCTTCCAACTCCAATCCCTGGTTCAGACGATGAGTATGATGAGAATTCCAAATCAAACACATATTTGTGGTTTATGAGAGCAGTTGGTGAAACGATGCCAAAAGGAGGTAGAGGCGGTTCTTGGGGCCTTGGTAAATTGGCGATACCTCTTTCATCAAAGGTCAGAACATTTTTTTGTGTCACAACCCAACGAGATACCAAAAAACGATTCTTCTCTGGTCAAACTCATATCAAGAGGCATTATGTCCGAGGTGAAAGTTTTGATGGTATTCTTTATTATGCCGAAGACAAAGTATTGAAGGAAGACAATGAACATTCTTGGTTGCCGATATCCAGCAACGATGCGATTGACGAGTTTTGTGATGCATTTGATGTTGATCGACCCAGTGACAAATCCGGCACATCTTTTGTCATTCCACTACCCCATGATGATGAAATTGATGGTTGTTCAAATCTGAAGAACATAGCATTGTGTGTTCTAGCAAATTATACTGTCCCTATTCTTGATGGTAAATTGGAGGTGCATTTTGTAGACGGAGTGAGTAGGAAAGAATCCCAACTTAAATCCTCGAATATAGACGATTTCCTCAACAGTTCGGCGTTTGATTGGGATGGACAACCGCAGAGGAGAAATGACGAGACAAATCCCGCGTGGTCGTCCAAGGCGAGAATGAAGGAACTGATTGAGTTGCATAAAGCTGAAATTCATCCAGACCCGAATGTTGCAATAGTCAACTTAGAGAACACATCCTCGGCGAAGGCACCCAATAATCAGAATGATTGGATTTTTCCTGAAGATGACTCTAAAGAGATGGTCGATGCGAGAGATGCATTTCACCGCGGGGATTTCATCAAGGTTACTGGCCGATTAGCAGTTAAATCAATAGAAGCGCATTCAGGTGTTGAACATGGTGACTATTCAGTAATCTTCAGAAAGTGCGAAGATGAAGAAGCCGCCGAAGCACATTTTTATCGAGACCAAATTAGTCTGCCGTTGGTGAACAAGAAGGGGCCAGTAATCAAGGGAGTCTCATCATTGGTAAGAATATCAGGCGAAGATAATCCACTTGCCAACATGCTAAGACAATCAGAGGGTCCGGCACATCTAAAATGGGAAAAGTCAGAGTATCGCCTTAAACAATATCATTTCGGTCCAAGTACAATCTCATTTTTAAGGGACATTGTCAAAGTATTTGTCGCCAAGTTCCATCAAACAAATCCAGAATCGGAATCGTTGTGGTCACATATTTTTTCTAGGGTATCTGTCACTGGGGATCCTCAAAAAAAGAGAGGTGGTGCTAGTGATTCTCCAAGAGACCCAACAGAGATCAATCCAAGAAATTTTTCAATTTCTAATTCACCTTCAAAGTTCACAATAAGCAATCGGAATGGCGGCGAGAATCTATCCGGTAGAGAGTTCATTATTAGGGTAGGTTATCCAAAACCTCGGCCATTGAATGTGAATAAACCTCCAGACAAACGGTCTATTGATGTTCTACAGACTGATAATTGGATTTTTTCTGGAGCAGAGATTAGGTTTGATGTGGCGGCTCGAAACGGAGAGATTTGCCCAGACAGGGTGAGGTTGACTGTTCACAAACAAGAGTTTGAGGTCACTTACAATGGTATGGATGAAAGAAAGAGAGGCCAACTCTGTATTAATAAGCCAACCAAAGGAGAGTAACTGAATGTCTGAAGTAGTATACACTAAATCCCAATTTGCCAATCTTTGGGGGAAATCTCAAGGTGAATTGAAGGAGGAAGTTCAACTAGTAATAGTTGAAAACTCAGATCCTGTCCAAGTGAAATTGGTATTCAATTCATCACACAAGACCGAGAAGATACCTGATGATTTTGAAGTCCGTTTTTATTTCCGCCATCATTTGAGGATATTAGATGGATTAATCGGGAAGAAGAAGGATGTGTTCACTCAAGAGACATTTGAGTCAAAGCCCATCTCTCTCTCAATTTTTGGCTCACGGTGGAGGAGAGTTAGGTGGGAAGTCAAAGTCACAAAGCCGGATGCCTCTGGTTGGGTTGACGCATGGACTGAATTGAGGTCTGTATTCCGTGGAGATGCGTTAATTAATAATCTGTTATTCATCACTCAAGATGACCTTTCTGATGGCATTGGATGGGAGATAAGATACCCGGATGAAGGTCCGACAATTGTTGTCAGAAATGATGATTCAGGTTTCAAATTAAGACAGGCTTTGATGTATAATAAGCCACATATCGCGATGATGATACCGGAATGTACCGGCTTGATAATTGACGAACTCATTCGATTGTATTCTGAACAGTCTCTTCTCGACCGAATGGATGATGAAGATACTTGGGAAGCGAAATGG
Organism: uncultured Candidatus Poseidoniales archaeon; assembly: GCA_964342465.1. Classification (GTDB taxonomy): domain Archaea; phylum Thermoplasmatota; class Poseidoniia; order Poseidoniales; family Thalassarchaeaceae; genus MGIIb-Q1. The sequence goes on from CAYFFQ010000039.1 coordinate 2,759, forward strand.
ATCCATTGGTTCGGAAAGCAATTCCCTTTCATTCCGCACAAGTTTACCGGACTATACAACATGGATTCCATAGTAGATATATGTAATTGGAAAAAGGAAATAGTCAAATCCCTGAAAGAGTCGATAGAGCAATCAAAGTTGCTTGCTGAACTTGAAGGAGGCGACGAGTGATGGTGAGGGTAGATTTAGCAAAATTTACGACGAAGGGTTTGGAGGAGTTCAAGATGTTTCTCCACCGAGTAAAATTCGAAGGCTCTGATGAAGATCCGCCGTACAACCTACTATCTGACCCCAAATTCTCTACACAGTATGGCTTAAGCCATGGCAAGAGAGTGAGAATTAACACTGAAGAGTCATTTTCTAATCAGTTGGATTTTGCAAAATCGCTCTGTTCATTGACAAAATTCGCGACCTCTGATGACAGACTAAAATTGGTCAGTGAGCCGGAATGTGCCGATTGGCTTAGTTTGGCTTACTTCAAACAAATATGTAGTCGAAAACCTGACAACACTTGGAAGGTTTTGGAATTGGCAAGATATCAATTAGATTTAGAGGGGCGACAAAAAATCTACCGCCATTTGATTATTGGAGTTGTAGCGGTGTACCATCTACACAAGCAGCACAGTAGATTATTCTTGTATGGCCCGCTTCATAAATATGCAAGAACACACGATGTAGTGGCTTCGAAAGAGGAGGTAATGCTTAATTCAAATCTCGTAAAAGTGATAGACGAACTTTACTGGGATGAGCAAAACAATCGGCCAAAGGTGAATACGACAAAGAATAACCCCCCGCCGGATGGTGCATTATATCGGTTTCTTGGCCCGGGCTCATTTCATGAACAGTTCAAGTCTACGCATGATTTCTGGACGATGTCGAAGGATGAAATTATTTCCCTTCTGAAGGGCGAGAATGAATTCAATTCCTGGATGATTCCCTAATCTGAAGTAATGTGAATGTGATGTTCATGGCGAGAACCGGCGGAACAGCATTCCCGAGTGTTTTGGCGATCACAGTCCTTTTCGTAGTGTCGAACTTGAACCAGTCAGGAAAAGTTTGCACTCTAGCAGCTTCATGTGGCGTGAGCGTTCTCGGTTCCTTTGGATGAGTGAATCTCCCCCTCCCATTACACATGAATCCTGATGTAATCGTTGGACATGGCTTTTCCCAATACATCCTGCCATAAACTGCTGGATAAGTGTGTCCATTTTGATGGCATTTTGGTCGAATCCAATTGGGGAGATTGTATACATCCTTATCAATTAGATAATTCATTCTTTCCTGATTCGTATTGTTTGCTTTGACGGGTTGGTCGAACCAAGGTCTTTCCCCCGGAAAATCTTGAATGTCAGCGATAGCCCAACTAACACTATGCGGTTTATCAGATATGAAATGTTCAAGAATAGAAAATTCTATGGTTTTGGATTTTGAAGCCACAAGAAAATGCCTACTTCTCGTTTGTGGCACCCCGAACTCTGATGCTTTGACAACTTGATGGGCGACAGAATATCCCATTTCTCTCAATTGTTCCACCGCACGATGTACTACATTCCTTCGGTCAGATGTCACCGAAGTTACATTCTCAATAATTATCGACTCGGGTTCTAAGATCTCAGCCGCCCTGACCATTCTGAGGTAGAGCTCGTTTCTCGGGTCATCTCTTCTTGTGTGGTTGTTCAGATTTGAATGGCCTTGACAAGGTGGGCCACCGGCAATGATGTCCGGTTTGACAATATCGGGATTGTTATTGATAAATTCTTTCTCATTGTTAGTTAGTTTTTCAGCACCGATTTCTCCGTCAATATAGTCCATAATATCTCCACATATTGTTCTCTTGGGGTCAAGATTATCAGTGAGAATCTGAAGCGCATCCTCGTCCCATTCAAGAGCCAACTCTATTTGGTGCCGTAAGTTCATCCTCCGGCAGCCTTCCGCAATGCCGAGGGATAAACCACCGCATCCTGCAAACAATTCCACAGTTCTGACTATTTTCTCATTTCCTTTGCAGTAATCTGGTTTGTTTTTCATCTTTATCCATCTTAATCCTAGGCGATATGGTCGCTTGAACTGCAACTCCATCGGCCCCGCTACGCATCTTCGATATAGTGATTCTCCTTC
>CAYFFQ010000040.1:0-4762 GCA_964342465.1 uncultured Candidatus Poseidoniales archaeon
CTTCCTGTGGTAATTCGTCAGCCCAACTCGCTTGGTGCGGTGCGTCGTCAGTCCGTTTTCGCTACCTGTGGTAATTCGTCAGCCCAACTCGCCCCCTGCGATATCTCTTCGGCACCTCTGCCTTCGTCGATGGTGCCGTACCGCTCACGCCTCTCCTTCTGGTTTTGTACCATCCAGACGGTGAGGAGGGGAATTAACAGAATGATGGCTACCTGTAGGGTCCTCGATGAGTAGGGTTCAAAGGTCTCTTCCAATGAATAGATGCGAAGTTCGGGGGGATTCTCACCTTCACTCTGCTGTAACCAAGCGATGTGTCTCTCCATGACCTGTGGAGCGGTCTGATTCAGTTCATCCTCGGTATGTAGAGGATATGAACGGTTTTCGGAAATCACATGGAACGAGACATCCCAGTCGAGGTCAGCGTCCACAGGCTCCAGCGAATTCAAACCCCACCGATGCTGCCAGGCGATGTGGTCGTTGCCTATGCTCGCGGCAGCGACCGGAAACAGGGGGTCACCTATGAGGCGTTGTTCTCCGCTCTGCAAGTCGACAAGAACAAGGCGGGTGACGGCGCTCAGATTAACCTCGACCACCATCGAGTCGCCTGAGAGGGAGATGGCGGTGATCTCAGCATCGGAATAGTCTACCCGCACTCCGGTGAGGGCGAGGACCTGTTCGTCCACTTCAGGTGCCACACTCGCATTGACAAGCACACTTCGTACACTCTGAACACCCGTGGTGGTGAGCACTTTCACACCGAGGGGTTGGTCATCGGTCACCCAGGCGAGGGAATCACCTCCACCGTCGATGAGGGTGATGTTGTCGTCAGTGGCGGCGATGGGAGGTGCCGGCCAGTTGATGACATCGTAGACATTTCCTTCATGGACACCGTAGAGGTTGGCGCTGCTCTCATCGGAATCGAGTAGGGCGAGGCTGTCGAAAAGGGAGCCAGTGAGGATGACACCCGTCTGATTCACATTATCAAATCGGATTGTCCTGATGAGATATCCCTGCGAGATGATGGCGTGGTTCTTTGAGACTAGAACCTCAGTCGAGGCGTTGACAAGTCCCCATTGGGATTGATTGCCGTCCTCGTTCATGTCCAATGGCACGGTTCTGCTCTCCCCCCCCTCGAGGTCCATGACCACGGCGCTGAGGTTGCCGTTCTCGTCGCTGTCGAGAGCGACCAGCCAGCCGCCGCTACCGGCGGCGGCTTCGGGATGCGTCACCCCGCTGGCGGGGAAATGCTGGTGCGCTGCATCATAGAGCAGGACGCCAGCGGTGGTAATCAGCAGAACCACCACGGCCGAGGTGGTGAGCGACTGAGAGGGTGTGGTCAGCCAAGACCAAACTCTCTCCCCCCATGCTGAAATCACCTGCCTGATGTTGCGCAGGTCGGCCAGCAACCACGCGAGGCGGGCATTGAAAGTCCGTTCATCAAGACGATACCAGACCCAAGCGTGACTGCGGTCCGCGAGATTGACGGCCACCGCAGCGACGACGAGGCCACCGAGGATATCTACGAACCAATGAATTCCGAGATAGATGATGGTAAATCCGGTCACAATGGTGAAAACGCCGATGAAAATGCGGAAGTTCCGCCATCTGTTGTCTTCATCCCAGCGATGAATCCCCAACCAGACGGCGAATGGCACACCGATGTGCAGACTGGGCATTCCATTGGTGAACGGGTCTATCCGTGTGAACCAAGTCTGAATCTCGGGCGTGAGGTGATAAGCGAGGGGTTCCATCTGAGGTATGTGGTCTCCTGTCACTCGAACATTGAAAAAGAGATAGAACGGTACGGCGAGGGCATAGACGAAAAACATGGCCAGCAGAACACGGTCAGCCATCCAGCGGTCATCGAAATAGGTGAAATATAGAGATGCGGTGTAGGTCATCAACATGTATCCTGCCACATAGTAGTGGGTGAGAATGAAGGTCAGTGCGCCACTCAGGAAAGTCTGTTGAACCCATAGTACGAGGTCACCTTCGACCGCGTAGATGAAGGGAGTCATGTCCAACTGGGTGTTGGCCATCAGGATTCTGTCGAGACCATCGAGGAGGTCCTTCCACACATAGATGCTGAAGACGAGGGCGATGTGGAGCCAATAGCGCCGGAACATATCGACGAAACCAGCGAGAGTCACTCTCTTTCCAAGAGGTTTGAACAGCGGCATGAGAATGATGCCACCGAGCAGGGAAGCGGTCACCCATGTGATGTAGACTGCACTGCCTGCCATCGCCCCTCCTCCCACTGACGGCTCAGGATGAATCGGTTTTGGCAATTGCGCTCTCATCCTCGCTTCCGACCATCATTCACGTTGAGACGGAGTGGGTCATACGGAAGCCCGATACGGGTCACCCGCCAGACCATCATTCACCTTGATACGGAGTGAATGGGGGATACAATGGTTGAAGAGGGACTCCAATTTCGAAGAGACGATGAGTGATTCACCAGTATCGCATCACTCCGGCGGCAAGGCGGAAGCAGAGCAGCAGGAGGCGAGTGAACAGCAGAAGGCGCAGATGGAGCAGGCCTATGCACAGATGCGGAGAAAACTGCGAATGACACAACTGGCGGAGAATGTCAAACACAAGGTGATGGTTCTCTCAGGCAAGGGAGGTGTGGGAAAATCCACTGTCTCGACTGGCCTTGCTCTTGCGCTCGCTCGCAGAGGTCTCAAAGTTGGACTGATGGACATTGATATCACTGGACCCAATGTTCCCAAGATGCTCGGAGTTAGTGGTGCGGAACTGTCGGTGGAGGAGGGGCAGATCAACCCGGTTGAGGGGCCCTTCGGGGTCAAGGTCATCTCCATGGCTTTTCTGCTCGAGGACGACGATGCGCCGGTCATCTGGCGGGGGCCGGTCAAACTCGGTGCGATTCAGCAGTTCATCGGTGATGTTGCTTGGGGCGAGTTGGATACTCTCATCATTGATTTCCCGCCCGGTACTTCAGACGAGCCACTGACCGTAGCTCAATCCTTACCGGAGATAGATGGGGTCGTGGTGGTCACGACACCTCAGGATGTCGCCCTCCTCGACAGCCGGAAATCTGTCAACTTTGCCAAGACGATGAAACTCCCCTGTCTCGGTGTCGTCGAGAACATGAGCGGCTACACCCTGTGTGGAAGTGCGAAGCCGGATAGTGAGTTCTCAGTTCGCGGGCCGCAGGGTGTTGACATCTCGGTGACAACTGACGAAAAGGGGGAATGGTCCATCACTCTCGACCTGTTCAAGAGTGGCGGAGGTGAAAGGGCAGCAGAGGAACTCGGTGTGCCATTTCTCGGCAGACTTCCCTTCGACCCTGGAATCCTCAGAGGAGGAGACGATGGGGTACATCGCATCGTCGCCGAACCGGATGGTGAGTCGGCCGCGGCCTTCGCGGCGGTGGTCGAGGCGCTGATGGTTCAACTGGAAGCGGGAGAGCAGGACGGCGACTCCGACCTCGAAATCATCTGAAGCGAGGAGGCGCTGAACCCTCGCCTCGGCCCGACTACATCTCATCAGCGGCAATCTCCGGTGTCATCTCATCTCCACTACTTACCCGACATCGGATGACAGCGCAGCGCGAGGCCGAATCCACTCGACCACCTCAAATTCGGCTTCTGGCAGCCAGATGACAGCGCGGCGCGAGGCCGAATCACACCCTTCTTTGATGATTTCACCACAATGATTGACAAATGACGCCATACCAGGCGGAGGCGTGGGGAACCTACTCATCAAGACGCAGGACTTCCGTCTTGCCTATCGGCTGATACAGAAACTCCGCCTCAGAGGGATAGAATTCATCCCGGTCGACCACGACCATGTGATAACAGACGATTCTGATGTGTGGATGGCCACTCCCGATGAGGTGGCTGCCTCTACTGCTGGTATCGGAGTGGCCTGCACGATAGAAGAGTGCGACATCGCCATTGACAAGGCGGTTCACCTGCTGATGCGCACAGAGGAGTGTCGACTGCTCTCATTCGGAATCGACCCTGGGCCGCGCCCCGGACTCGCCTGGCTCTCCGATGGCAGACCATTGGGTTCGCAACAGATGGAGGATGTCGACGAAACGATAGACAGAATCTGTGAAGTGGCCGCATCCATACCCCATTCTGCTTGTGTGGTGCGTATAGGAGATGGCTCACCAACCATCGGGTCACGCCTCGCCAACATCTGTCTGGCGCGTGGGCTACAGGTCGAAATGGTCGATGAAAGAAGTACCTCAATCGGTGTGTCAAGGCGTGAACATAGCACCGCAGCCATGCGAATAGCACGCATTTCCGGCATTCCCATCAATTCTCGGAGGAAGGTCCAACCGACCACTGGGGAAGTGCGGGAGGTGCAACGCCGTTCGCGCAGGGCGAGTGAGGGGAGATTGACCCTGCCGATAGAACTGGCTCAGGCTGTCGCTGTCGGGCGTCTGACGATGAGTGAGGCTCTAGACGAATACGACCGGCGACGGGGTACTCTCGTCTGAGCGGGGAGGTTCCCTCCTCTCAGGGGGGGGTTGTGCGGGCCGAACTCGCTTACAGTAGCGCAGAGTGTCGGGAAAATGCGACCTTCCGGTGGGTGCGCCTCACCACTGGGTCTGTGGCAGAACGGGCAGTGCCTCCAACCGTTTCGCTCAAGAGGGGACTCCCTCTCGCTGCATCACTGCGTGTGTGGTCTAGGGGCTATGACTGCAGGTTCCCAACCTGCCGACCCGGGTTCAATTCCCGGCGCGCGCACCTTGATTCACATTGAATGATGGCGGTGCGGCGCCTGCGCG
>CAYFFQ010000041.1:0-4396 GCA_964342465.1 uncultured Candidatus Poseidoniales archaeon
ATTGTGAGGATTTTTTGCTTTCTGTGCCCAAACTTGATTGATTTGGCCGATTTTTTGATTTCCGCAGTCAAAGTTAAGTGGTATTTTTGGGATTTCTCTTTGCCTACTGGCCAACGCTGGGGATTGTGAGGATTTTTTTTCTTACCGCGCCCAAACTTGATTGATTTGGCCGATTTCCCCTCGCCTACTGGCAAACGGTGATGATTTTGACGAATTGTCCCTTCCCGCCAACAACTCGCAGGATTGAGCGGATTTCATGAATTGGCTGTCGTGAGAAGTGCAGAGGCGTTGAAAACGCCGTAGCCGTAATGGTCGTCGTGGCCATCTTGGCCGCTGGCTGAGTCGGCCAACCACTGTTTTACATCGGTGACTGCACCGCTGCCCCCTGAAGCACCATCTCGCTGCATTTCGGGATGCTCCTGAAGGAGCAGGGCGATTCCACCTGATACCCACGCCGTCGCCGCTGAGGTTCCCGAGGCGTGGGCGTACGGGCCTGTTTTTGTAGGCTGAGTTGGCATCTGTGATGGCCTGACCAATACCGGTACATCTTTCCCAGGCCCGGTGATTTCCGGTTTCATATCTGGGTCGCTTCGCGGAAGAATGGGTGGAAGAGGGAATAGACGCCCATTATTGTCACCAGCAGAAGAGCCTGACCAGATTGTTCCATCACGGTCTATTCCTCCTACGCAAATGACATTCTCTACTGAGCCGGGACTGTCAACGTCACCATCGTCATCCTCACCATCATTTCCAGCGGCAGCGACCACAAATACTCCTTGTGAGATGGCATCGTTGACGGAATTTTCCAACTCATCTGTGCTGCTGAGGAAGTAGTTGAAACCTGCCCCACCTCCGAGACTCAAGGAGATGATATCCACCCCCGCATCGGTACACCAATCGACCGCCGAAGCAATTGTCTCATCGACGCCGGCGCCGTCGGAAGACATCGCCTTCGCCACATACAGGTCAACCTTTGGCGATACACCCCTGAGCCAACCGTCAGCCCAAATCAATCCGGCCATCGCGGTTCCGTGGCCTTGGTCATCGTAAGGTGAGGGTTCGTTATTGATGAAGTCCTTCCAACCGGCTAAACTCCTGTCACCAAAATCATGGTGTCCTAGTTCAATTCCAGTATCAACCACACAGACGGATACACCACTTCCGTCAGCTGTAATACCATCCAAACCGGTGATGGTCTCAAAATCTGAGTACCATTCTATGTAGGACTCTGGCGGGGGGAGTTGGGCATTTTGCTGACTGGAATCACCCCAATAGAAGACCCATACGGAATATCCCGCCCACATCAACAGCAAGACCGAGAAGATGGTGCTCGCGATAGCCAAGAGTCTCTGTTTGTCAACCTCAATAGATTTGCGAGGTTTGATGGGCAGTTCTGCCATCTCAACCTCTTCCCAATCAGGTTTCACCGCATCTCTCACCTCTTCGCCATGCTCTGCCACACTCTGCTTCTCTTTCAATCCGACGCAATCGGGAGCCCACATACCAACTGACACGGTTTCTGCGGCGCAAGAAATCGTCACCGTACAATTCGGCCTGAATCCACAACCGAGTGATGAATGTGGTTGCCTCACTATGCCGACAGAGCGGTGATAGCCTCTTCGAAGATATCGACGAAACGCCTCGCCTCCTCTTCTGAGTTGTAGAGATATACCGATGTGCGTAGGGAGCCATCGGGAATCCCTCGGCGAATGAACCACGAATCAACACAGTGGAGACCGGAGCGAACCAGCACCGACGCCGCTTCATCGAGAATGATTGCGAGGTCATGTACATCCAAACCTGCCACTGTAAGGGAGGTGAGACCGCCACGCAACTGATAATTCTCGGGCCCGATAATCGATACACCATGGAGGTCTTTCACACCCTCGCTGATAATACGATTCAAATTGGATTCGTGCTGCTGAAGCCAAGAGAAATCTATCGACTTGAGATAATCAACAGCAGCTTTGGTTCCGGCGATACCAGCCCAGTTAGCTGAACCACCCTCGAATTTGTGAGGGGGCTTTTTGAAGGAGAGGCGCGAATCAGAAAGTTCAGAAATCGTCTTTCCCCCACCCAATCGTGTCTCCAAGCCGAGGAGTGAATCGTGTTTCCCATAAAGAATACCGACACCGGAAGGGCCTAGCATCTTGTGCAGGCTGAAGGTTAGGTAATCACAGCCGATTGCTTTGACATCGGTTGTGGAATGAGGTACGCTCTGGGCTGCGTCGAGGAGAACTTCGGCGCCGTGGTCATGGGCGATTTTACAGATTTCTGAGGCCGGATTTGACACTCCATCAAGATTGCTTACCGTTGGAATGGAAACCAATCTAAGGCCTCTTCCGACAGAGGCGCACGCCTCCTCAAATGCCTCAATATCGAACAAATTGTCACTGCCGCTTCCCACCGCTTGATGTTTTACTTTTCCCGCTTTCTCCAGTTGCATCCAAGGAACGAGATTGCTGTTGTGCTCCTTGTCAGAGGTCAACACGACATCACCTTCTTGCCAATCAATTCCGTAGGCGACCTGATTGATTCCTGCAGTCCCATTCTGGGTGAAGACGACATCACTCTCATCAGCATTGATGAACTCGGCTACGCTTCGGCGCGCCTGCGCTTGAATCATGGTTACTGCAGTCCCCCACCGATGCGCACTCCTCCCCCCACAACCGGGAGTTTGTGTGTAATAATCCGTAATCGCAGAAACCACTGAATCCGGCTTGAGAGTGGTACAGGCGTTGTCAAGGTAGGTGACAGGGTCGTCCACTCTCAACGGGGCGAAGTCCGACCTGTATCGCTCAGGGCTCACAGACACACACCCCCATGGAACTCGTTAGCAGGAGAGCGCATACCATCATTTGAGATTGTGTACATCACCACGCCTCAAGGTCTGGAAGGTGGTCACTGAGGGGAGCGCTTGTCCCACAACCCTCACAGGTTATTCTCAAAGGCAGAGGTGATGAGCAATCCGTACACCTCTCACCCGGCACACCGCTACCGTGGCAGTCATCACCAACGCAGGCGACCTCGAGCAGTCCGGTGGGCAACCGCGTGACGGCCGTTCGCCCCCCACACACCGGACACTCACCTTTCTGTCCGCCCGCCGACAACTCCTCCCCCCGAAGTTTTGCACTAACCTCACGGGCTCGGTGGCTCTCTATCTCGGTCTCTGAGGAGCCGAGCATCATTTGAGGATACCAAAGAATGTGCAGTAGAGTCCAGATGACAAGCCAACCACTGACGACATAGAGAAGCACGGAGGGGAACATGGCTGATGAATCACGCGAGGCGACAGAGTGGGCCGCGGCCCACGAATTGAGGAGAACCAGCAGAGCCCATCCAATCAGAACCAAAACCCACGCCTGTAGGCTGTGGTCCCGCTTCGCCGCCTCCACTCGGCGCGGGTCTGGGTGTCCATGTTGCATCTCCACATGCAAGTCTCTGGTCTGAACCACCGCCTGCCAAGTGTTGAAACAGAGAAATCCGAGGATGAGTCCACCCCCCAATAGACCGAAGAGCGAGGACAGGTCAGCCCCAAGTGGGAATTTTGGAGCACCCGCATGGGTGACTATCAATCCGATGTTGGCAGCGAACATTCCGAGAATGAGATAGAAGGCTTTCTCCCTCATAATAGGATATTGAGTGATAATTCGCGAGATGAAAAGAAACCACAATGAGATGCTGGTCACCATCATCGCGAAAGCCTGCCATTCGATGGCCTGAAGACCGTCGACCCCCACCAACCAAACATTTCCACCACCTGAAAGTTCACCACTTCCGAGGTCACTGGCCCCTGTAAGGAAGGCAAGGCAACCCACAACCAATGTGATGGTCGCCCCTATCCCCCATCTCTCGCGCACCTTCCGGTAATGAAAAGAGAACTCCACCTTCAGGTCGTGCAATGGCTCCAACCAAGGTTGATTGATTGAGAGACGCTGCTCAATCCGCATCGTTGAGAGACGATAGCCGGTGTGCATCGCCTCGCCGGATGCAGCCATTGACTCGCCATCGTCACCACCGCCCTCGTCATTGCTGGCAGCGATGGGATAGGAGAAGTCGACTCCATCCTCATCAGGTGATGAGGGCGGTTGTTCATCCTCTTCTGCCGCCACTTTCCCACAACCGCTCTGTGATTGAGTGGAGTGGTGCCGAGTTTTTGAGGCAACCCCTTTGCAGTTGTTGGAAATGGCGCAATTAGTTTCCAATTCTAGATTGGCGAGGTGATACTGCTCCGTTGTGATTTGACACCTACCTCTATTCAACGGTCAAGCAATAGATTAAGAATCTATGAGATATTTTTTTTCATTATCTTGAGAATTATGCAGATAATGTGCAGAAAACAACCACTTGCAGGGATCAATGTTCCATTTCGCAAGTGGGTGAGCCAGTGGCGACA
>CAYFFQ010000042.1:0-3208 GCA_964342465.1 uncultured Candidatus Poseidoniales archaeon
ACACGAAAACTGAATAACCCCGTGCGTTGGTGGGTTTTAGCGGTATCGAGATTTCGGGGTAAACAGTATGATTGGGGCATGAGATTGAGCCTGAGGAAGAGGTGGCTCCCAAGCGTTTGCTTGGCCCTGACGGGATTGAGCATCTTCGCGCAAGCCTGCGACGTGGGCGGGAGGTACGACCGTTATGGCTGCAAGCTCGGCGGCGTCGTAAGCGACGACGACGACACGATCGACGCCTGGGAAGCGTTCCAATCCGAGCAAATCGAGATATCTACAGAAGCTGAGCTCGCCGCCATTGAGGACGAGAAATGTCTTGGTAAGCATCTAATCATTCGAGATTTTCAGGGCGACGAGATTGTGCTCGACAGTTTGCGCTATCTGCGAGAGCTCACCGTGAGAGACAGCCCGAATCTTCGCACGCTGAGTTTCGCGAACTTGGAGAGGACTTCTAGCTCCGAGGAGATATCGCTCTTTAGTATACGGGCGCCAGTTGTATCCGTTCCACCAACCGCGTCTCGCCTAATTTTCAGCGTTTTTGGTAGATCTGTAGCCGATGAATATCTCGGTCCAAAACAATCTGCCTAAAGGGGTTGGCGGCGAGAAGCCTCTGAGCTTCCTCTTGGTCGCGTGTCTCGTTCCAATAAGCGGGCGCAAGCTCGAGGACTCGGCGCGCAGGCCAGTCTTGAATGATGCAAAGCAGGTCACGCAGATACGCCGAGGGCTCCACGCCCATGAGCTTGCAGCTGGCGATCAACGACACAAAGGTGGTGTTCGCCTTGGCGCCCTGGTCGCTGCCCAAAAACATCCAGTTCTTTCGACCCACCACCTGCCGACGCAGCTCGCGCTCCGAAATGTTGTTGGTGAGCGGAATCCTGCCGTCCTGCAAAAACCGCAAGAGCCCCTCTTCTTGGTTGCTCGCGTAGGTAAACGCCTTCTGCATGGGCGTGCCCTGCGCCACAAATTCTTTCTCCGCCTTTACCCACGCAAAAAACCTGTCCGCGATGGGCTTCGATTTAGTCTTTCGCTCTTTCTCGCGCTTTTTCCTTGGCGCAGTCGCGATCGATTTCTCAATTCGAAACAGCCTGGCAATCATGCCAAGCGCCGCCTTGGCGCGCTCGGGGTCATGCTCCAGCGCTTTGTAAAAATAGCGCCTCGCGTGCGCCCAGCACGAGCACTCTTTCATCTCGCCCTGCGCGTAAAGATGGTCGTACACCGTGGCCGCATCTGCAACCAAATACCCCGTGTAGCCTTTTAGGACAGAGTCTACCGCGGCGTTGTCGTGCCTTGACGTTACCTTGTAGAGCACGTGCTTCTCGGGTGCGACGAGCACCCAAAAATGTGCCTTCTGACATTGCTCTTTAGCCTGCACCAACACCCCTGTGGCGTCGGTGCATAGGTACGGCTGCTTAAACGCGTCTTCAAGCATCGCCTTGATAAGCCCCTGCAACAGTTCCGCCAGGCTCACATGCCAATTGCAAATCGTCGAGCGCGCGAGGTCAATGCCTTCGCGCTTGTAGATAGACTCAAGCCTGTTCAAAGGGCAGTGGTCGCCCCATCTGCGGATAATGGTGTCAGCGAGCATCCCCGGTCCCGCGCGCCCTTTTTGAATAGGAAGCTCAAGAGGCTGTGCCATGTGCACCTGCGTTTCAAGCGCTTGTTTGTCGGCCTTGCGCACATATTTTCCGCGCACCACCTCCACGCACACCATCGACGCCGGGCGGTGCTCCAGCACCTGAGACACCTCCTCGCCAATTTTCTCAAAATGCTCCAGGCCCTTTTGCTTTACCTCTTCGGGCAAAACATCAATTCGCACTTTGGGAAGGTCTTCCGGCAAGGGCTTTCGGCCGCTTGGTTTTTTGCGTTTATGAGCCTTGACCTCTTTGGGCTCTTCTTCTGGCTCGGGCTCATGGTGTTTAAGCGCCAGCCCCAATACATCAAACGCCAGCTGGTTGGCGTCCGCGGGCTTTTTTTCGCGCGTGTTGCCAACGAGGCCGCGCTTGAGCTTTTCGTTTTCAAGCTTGAGGTGGTCACACAGGCTCTTGTACCGGTCGCGTTCTTGCTCGGTCTCGCGTAGCGCATCTAAGATGTGAAAGAGTGTGCCGTCCTGATTTAGGACTTCGTCTGTGGGCTTGGAGGAGGACATCTTGAGAGATGTCCTCTCATTCAGCAGGTTAACCAGCAATCGCAAAATGCTACTTTTTCAGATTGTTTTTTCGCCCACGTACATGCGGCGTGCCTTGGAGAATAACAGCCAGCATCTCACCGCTGATTTCACCCGTGGAGGCCGCCCGGGGCAGGTCAAAGAGCACACCGTCGGCGCGCTTGTAGAGGATGCAAGCGCCGGTGCGCTCGAACCACAGCACCTTGAGGCGGTTGCGACGTTTGTTGGTGAACACAAAGAGGCCGCCAAGGTGAGCGTCTTTCCCGAGTTGGTCTCGGGCGGCTGTCTCGAGCCCGTCGAACTGCTTACGAAAGTCCACCGGCTCTCGGCAAACATACACGCGCATGGTGCGAGGCATCATGGCGGCGACTCCAGCGCGCAAATCAGGGACGCGAGCTCGCCGTGAGCGCAGGGCTCGTGCAGTCGCAGAACGATGCCCGAGGGCAGCAGCACCTCGACGCTTGGGTGGCGCTGCGATTCAACAGAGACATCAAGCCCTGTGAACAAGGGCGGTGGCGAACCTGATGCGTGGGGCTTGGGCCGATGTATCGCCGGCTTGTCCCCGGCCCCGCGCTCTTCCTCGCGTAGTTTTTGTTTCCAGTATCTAAGGGTATGTACGTTGATGCCAAGCTCAGCCGCAAACTCCGGCATGCTCAACGGGCTGTCGCCCAGACGCTCGATGCGCTTCACCCAAACCTCTCGTGATTCTCTTTGTCGTCCCATTTCGAGACCTCCTTTGCGGGAGACTCATGCAGGGGGCGGCTATGGTTTGGAAGACGAGGATTGTGGAACGGATACGATCATGTTGGTGTGACGGCTCTTGTTTTGTAGCAAAATGAGAGCCGTCACCACTGGCCCAACAGCACGGGTTCAGTCATCCGTGAAATAGGGTGTAATCGGAAGCACTCTGATTTTGCGCTGCGAGGATGCTTGCTTCTGGTATGCTCAGATTAGAGGTCAGCCAATGATTCAATATGCTCAGATTGCGATGACAGGTTGCCTGCTCGTTTTCTTTGTCGGCTGCACAACGGCCACGGACACAAACGA
>CAYFFQ010000042.1:3218-3668 GCA_964342465.1 uncultured Candidatus Poseidoniales archaeon
GTCATTGAGGAAGCTCTAGTCTTTGCCGAACACCAAGGCGCAGCACAAGGCGGGGATAAACTTCACCCAGGCGGGGGCGTGAGCCCATGGGCCCATATGCCCTTGCACTTTATGGGGCATGCCTATGGCCGAAGCGCGGTAGGCGTGAGGTCCGCAATGGAGATTTGGCAGCTCGATGACGACAGCTTTGGGGAGCGAACCATCAACACGAGTCCCCCGCGCGGCGCGTTGATGTTTTTTGAATCATCGCCAGATTACCCACATGGCCTCGTAGGGCTTAGCGCTGGTGACGGCACCGTGTGGCACACCTGGCCCAACTCGCCGTGGAGCGCATGGACCAATGGCATTCGCCATAGCCCCATCGGTCATGACACCATGCCCTCCCCGCTGGGTTGGCGCTGGCCCGAAAAGTGGATTCAAGACAAGTTAAAGGGCAACACCAAGGAGCCG
>CAYFFQ010000043.1:0-3060 GCA_964342465.1 uncultured Candidatus Poseidoniales archaeon
CTTCGGACTGAGAATCGTCGATGGCTGGTGTGCGCGAGCCACCAGTCGGGATTCGCCCAATATGATGCGCCTTCGGACTGAGAATCGTCGATGGCTGGTGTGCGCGAGCCACCAGTCGGGATTCGCCCAATATGATGCGCCTTCGGACTGAGAATCCCCCGTTCGACGCAAAATATCACTCTGAGAAAGTCATGAAAGAAGAGGCAGGGAGCCGGTGATGGAATCAATCTTGTCTTTCTCGTCTGGCCCCAATCCGACTACGGTGACGGTCCCGGGTGGAATTTCAGTATGGCCGGCATCCTTGATGAGTGCTGCTATGATTCCCGCCGCCTTCGCCTCACCGAACAATCTTCTCAATTCCGCCTCGCTTGAGGCTTGACATACTACCTTTCGCTGACCGAGCCGCATGTAGCGGTCGAGCATCCGCGGCTCGGCACGCTCCGCCTTGGTGATGCACTCGGCGGTGGCATGACCGACCTGTGCCGCCAACTTTCCCGCTGACAATTTCAAGTCCTTGCGGGCGATGAAGACCATCGTCAATTCCGAACTCACCGTGAAACCCCCGACTTACCGCGGGCTATGAAGACCGTCGTCAATTCCGAACTCATCAATCAACCCACCGAACATTGTGAGAGAAACTAACCATCGCCAACCCACCGTCAGCCATCCACTCCATCCTCCTTTCATCGATAGTAGGCGGCAACTTTTGAATCAAGCAGTCAAGACAATTGGGGGCGGTGCGGAATCCACCAATCCGACTTCATTGTGGCGTGTGAGGGCGTCACTCACCGGCACACCGAGCCAAGCGGCGAAGGCGAGGTTGCCGAACCCATGAACGAAGTCGTACACCAGACCCTGTGCGAGATAGAGAGGAAGGTAGGAGAGTGGTTGCGTGTGCAATACGCTGAGCGAGACAAACCAGTCGAATGCGAAGCCGAGGGTGAAACCTGTGAGCATCAGGCGATTGAGATTCAACTTTCCGTTGACATCGACCAACCAGCCAGAGAGAGATGAACCCAAAACAGCGACCAGAGACCAGCCAACGGCTTGGTAAAGTGTCCAGAGACCGTGACCCAAGACGAGATTTGAGCCGATGGTGATGATGGTTGCGAGGGCGATACCATGACGGGCACCAAAGTGGACCCCCGCGAGGAGGACGAGGATGGTCACGGGAGAGATGTTAGGGAGGGGTTCCAAGAGGATTCTGCCGAGGATTCCCGCTACTGCGAGGATGGTCAGTGCGGCCATGCTTCTTCCAGATTCAAGACGAGTTTCGATGCGCCATAGTCCGAAGAGAATCAGGGCGAATATGCCTGAGTTCAGTAGAATTGTTCCGGTCATTCCAAGTTCGACATCGTGCGCTCCCAACATGGTTCTCACAGGTGTTGCGTGAAGGGGTTGCCTCTTCATCATTCCGTGAATCGGCGAGCGAATCCTACAGCCCCTTAGTTCAGAAGTGTGATGTCTGCGCCAGTTTGGTGGAGAGAGAGTTGGTGTGGAATCTCCATCGCATATCGTTCCCAGGTGTGAATCACTCTTCTTCCTGAGGTTCGTTCAATTCCTCAGTCCGTGCTAATTCTGCTCTGAATCTTCTGTGATATTCATCCGCTTTCGCTTTCGCCTCCACAAACGATTCATGCGCCTTGTTGTGCTCAATGGTCAGACCCTTCGCTTTTTCCATCGATTCTTTCATCTGAGTATGGGCCGCTTCGGCTTCATCTGCTTTCTCAATCACTCGGTGATGGAGCGCATCAGCTTCGGACTCTAATTCTTTCAGTTTTCGTGCATCTGCTTCTGAAGGTTCATCCTTCAGGCGAGACTTCAGTGAATTGATTCGCTCCTTCAACTCGGTACGTGCTTGCTTGAGTTCTCGAACTTCTGAGTTCGATGTGTCCCGCTGCTGCCGGAATGACTCTGCTTCGTCGTAGAGAGATTTCCTCCTCTCCTGGATTTCATCCCTCTGCGACACATATTGGGGCGTCAATCTATTGTACTCATCGCGTTTCTTCTTCAATCTCATTGCTTCTTTGTTGAGAAATCTGCTCCCCTTCTTTTGGGGTCGTTTGCCTTTCCCACCACCACTTTTTGAAACAGAAGGGGTTGCTGGCTCACAAACCACTTCATCGTCTTCTTCACTGAGCAAATGGCTTCCTTCAGAGGTCACATCCTCATCAACAGTGGATGATGGATTGACTGATTCGGGTTCATCGTCTGACTCGACCGGCTCAGGAACTATGTTGGACGGGGCGGTATCACCTCTATCGGATGTGGAATATTGCCCTTTTTCATCGGTCTGTCCAACCTCTTTCGATTCTGAATCACAATCGTTTGTCTGTGGTGGATGATAACCAAACAACCTGTCCGCTATACGGATGAAAATACTTCTCTCCTTATCAGAGAGGGGTTGTGGCCTACTCCCACTTGAGCCGCCACCATTGAACTTAGAAAGGCTTGGTGCCTGAATACTACCCTTCAGAAATTGGTAGCGAACTACCGAATCGTCGATTCTTCGCCAATCGAGGTGAGGATACTTCGTCCTCTCTCTTGGTATGGTCTTTTTTTCACCGTTTTCGGATAATATGACCTTGTCCTCAAAGGTGTCATTGGTGATGAAATACGATGAATTCATCAGACCATATTCCAACCAGTAGATATCTTCTGATTTACTTTCAATTAGACCCATCGTGCCGCTTTCAACTAGGTCCACGAGAATCGTTGCGTCACCTACCACAGAGTCTTGATTGTCAGGGTGGGTTGCGAAATCATAGGTTCCCCTCTTCATAAAAACATGAATCTGAGTCCATCCTTTCAATTCGCAATGGTCGATGGCAGCGAGCAACCTCTCCGGCACGATTTTCCCCCTCAGATTGGAGTCAACGGAATCGTTATCGTGAGCAACATTGGCCCCGTCAATAACTATACTGGTGAATTCGTTTACTTCATCTGAGTCGGAATCGGCCATCGTATTACTCTCCTTTCTCAAGAGGCGAGGATTTGGAATGCTGATGAAGGCATCGCCGACGCCCTCTCCCAACCATTATCTGAAGAAGAATGATTTGT
>CAYFFQ010000044.1:0-2752 GCA_964342465.1 uncultured Candidatus Poseidoniales archaeon
ACCGCCACGCTTTGTGTCCATTTCGCCCATCACGATCGCCCAGATCGGCATCGCGATCACTTTGGCCTGACGAGAGCATTGTGACTTAGGCCTTAGCGTTCTCCTTTCTTCTTGAGGCGCCTTTGAGCTGTAGCTTGTGGGCGTTGTGGACGATTCGGTCTAGCACAGCGTCAGCGATGGTGGGATCCCCAATGTGGTCGTGCCATTGCTTTATTGGCAGCTGGCTGGTGACAAGCGTGGATGACTTTGCGTAGCGGTCTTCGAGAATCTCGAGCACGTCATGCCGCTGCTGCTCGGTGAGTGCCCCAATCCCCCAGTCATCCAAAATGAGCAGGTCAATCCTCATCAGCCGATTCAAAAGCCTTGGCATCTCGCCCGCCGCGTGGGCCAGCTTGAGCTCATCAAAAAGCCGAGACACACGCTTGTACACCACACGATATCCTTCACGGCACGCCTTCTGCCCCAGCGCACACGCGAGGTAAGACTTCCCCACGCCCGTGGGTCCGGTGATTATCATATTGAGATTGTTCTCGAGCCACCTGCAGGTGCCAAGCTCTAGCAAAAAACTCTTCTCGAGGCCGCGCTTCGCTCCGGTCTGCACGTTCTCCAAACACGCATCGCTTTGTCTCAATTTGGCCGCGCGCAAACGTCTCTCAAGCGCCCGGTTCTCGCGGGCTAAATGCTCCGCATCGACCAAGAGCCCAAGCCGCTCGTCAAAGCTTAGTTCCATTGCCGCGCTCTGTCCTTGCTGTTCAAGCCAAGCCTCGGCCATGGTGCCGAGCCTCATGCCGTAAAGTTTGTCCAAGGTGGGTTGTCTATGCATCATCTCTCCTTCAGTGGTAATAGTCCGAGCCACGCAGATTCTCGTGAATCAAAGGAAGCTCTTGTTGTTGCGGTTCGCGCAGCGGCGGCGGCAAGGCGTCGACCTTGTTCTTAAGCACGGCAGCCACATGGCGGTAAGACGTGGCGTTCACCGCGTTGGACCGCTCGGCGGCCAGCTCGAGTCGCTCACGCCCATAACGTTTTTCCAGTCTCAAAATGCCCAAGCATGAGCGGTAGCCCATCTCCGGGTGTGGCTTGCTCGTGAGGATAGCGTTGACGAGCGCCTCGGTTTGCGGACCAATGCTCGCGCCCCAGCGAATCAGCCTAGACGGTGACCACTCTAAGTGCGCTCGGTGGGCCACCGGCATATGCTCCTTGATAGTGGTGTGCTGGCCCTTGTCGTAACTTCTTGGGTGCGAGGCCAAGCGGTCGTTGCCGCGATAAATCTCCACCGTCTTTTGAGTGGACCAAGCCTCGAGACGCTTGCCCAGCAGCACGTGGGGTACCGAGTAATAGTGGCCATCTACCTCGACATGGTAGTCGATGTTAACCGTCACGCCCTTCCATTCACCATACTCGTAGGGACGTGCGGGGAGCGGTTGAAGGTAGGGCAAGTCGTAACGCTCAAACATCTCGCGCCGAGTCTTGCCTCCATAGGTGCGCATGGGCTTGTCGTTGAAGCGCTCAAGAAGTTGTCGCAATCTCAGATTGAGATGACCAATCGAGTAAAACACTTCGTTTCGAATACATGCCAAGACCCATCGCTGCACGGCCAGCACGGCCCGCTCCACCTTTGCTTTGTCTTTGGGTTTGCGAGGACGCGCGGGCAGCACCGCGGCGCCGTAGTGCCTGGCGAGCTCACCATACGAGCGCTGGGGGCCCGGCTCATAGCGACACGGACGACTCACCCCGCTGCGCAACTGGTCCGGCACAAAGAGCTTCGGCGCGCCCCGAAAATATTCAAGGCAACGGATGTGGCTGCCGAGCCAGTCCGCCGACTTTTGGCTCTGAGTGGCTTCGATAAAAGTAAACCCCGATGCACCGAGCGTGCCCACAAAAAGCTCCACCTCAGTGACCTCGCCGGTTTCCGCGTTCACCACGCTTGGCTTTTTGCCGGAGTAGTCCACAAAGAGTTTTTCGCCCGAGCGGTGGGTTTGTCGCATACTGATACGCTGGCTCTTTTTCCACTTGCGGTAGCGGTCACAGAAAGCCGTGTACTTAAAGCCCTTTGGATGCTCATTCAGATATTCGAGGTGGAGCAGCTCGAGCGTCACACCCGGCCGGCTCAGCTCCTTGTGTATCCTCGCCGGATCTGGCTCGGGGCCGGCAGAGAGACCACCGGAGCGCAGGCCATAGACCCTCAGCTCGAGCTCGGCGTCGGTGAGAGATTCTGCTTCACTCCAGCTCAGGCCAGCATGTTGAGCGCGGACCATCAGCCCCCCAACCGTGCCAACGCCCACTGCCAGGATGCGGGCAGTCTCTCGGTGACTGCGGTTCTCGCACCACTTGAGCCGTAAAATTTCGCGGATTTTGCGCATAACAAGTCGCTGTGTGGCCATGTCGGTCTCCTTTAGAAGACCATCAAGCACCTTAGCCTATCGTCAGGGGAAGTGATCGTGATGCCGATCTAGGCACGCAATCACCCCAAGATCGCCATCGCGATCACCCAATCAAAGTGATCGTGATGGCCGATCTGAGTGATCGTCATGGGGCGATCTAGGTGATCGCGATGGGGCGATACGGACATCCGGCCCTCAGCGATGAGACCAAAACCGCGTCGGCCATCCTCAGTCCTACCCCAACACTCAATCTCGCCCGCGCGACTCACACCGCAACTGTGTTCCGACCCGAGAGAAATAACCTCCCAGCCCGCTTCCGAGATAAAGGTCTCCCGCGGCGCAGAAACCCACTCGCCAACAAGATTGCCAAG
>CAYFFQ010000045.1:0-2577 GCA_964342465.1 uncultured Candidatus Poseidoniales archaeon
GAGGTGGGCGCGGCATTTCCCTAAATCTTCGCTGGTTCCCTATTTACCGACGCCATCCAACGGAGGTGGGCGCGGCAGTTCCCTTATTCTTCGCTGATTCCCTATTTGTCGACGCCATCCAACGGAGGTGGGCGCGGCAGTTCCCTAATTCTTCGCTGATTCCATGGATGGCATTCTCTCCACCCTCTGCCATAGACTCGCTTCATTTTTTGTCAGCGCGTCAGTATAGATGAGATGAGTGAAATTTTCTGCAACCCAGTCCAACAGATGTTTATTAATTATTATTGGCTGGTTATTCGCTATCAATTTCCCAGCCGACAACTCTGCCAAATTGGCCGCAGGGATGTCTTTCAAGTCCTGAGAAATGAGATACCTTTGCATCTCCACTCGATATTGAATTCACCCTTAGAAATGCATCGATGACCTTCGTAACTGACTCTAAGGAATATGAATCGCCGTACTTGCATACCGAAGATATCACTCTGCGAAGGTTTCTAGGAGTTGGAACTAGATCATCGTCTAGGAATTTTTCCAGTTGTTCGGGGTATTCAACATAGTAATCATTCTCTCCGATTGAGTTCGAAATTCTCTCACATAGCGCCTCGGCATGGGAACCAGAATTGCCGTCATAATCAAAACCGTAGAAAATAACGGCCCTCCTAGTGGCAAATGATGCCTTCTTCAATTTCTCTATGTCATGTACTAGACTTCGGTCTTTCAAGAAGGGAGATATAGCTTTTTGCATGACATAATCATTGTTATTTCCATTGTTGCCGACAAGTCTGAGATACTTGAGTTCAATAGCCCACTCAAAATCTTCAGACGAAGTGGAATGATTTGCATCTGATAATACTATATCACAGGTTTCCCTTCCATCAGGATAAGAATACTCATCTTGAATATGTTGCAAATCACTGGGATATTCTGATTGCCAACATCTAACAAGTTCTCTGGTAAATTGTGGTTCAAACAAGGTTGCAACCCCTTTTACATATGGTCTTTTATTCCTACGGTTGTGATTCTGGATTGTAGTTGTTGAATCAATTACAGGAATCAATTCCGCTATCCTTTCCACTATCTCTTTCAGTTCCATTTCTCTCCCTCTCCGTTCACCTTAATAACCTCCTTCCGATAGTTGTTTTCATGAAGTTCGTAGACCTCTTCTGTGGCATCGGTGGTTTCCACGCCGCCCTTCACAGGATGGGGCACGAGTGTGTCTTCGCTACCGATATTGATTCTAAAGCAGCGACGGTATATGAACTAAATTGGGGGAGGCCGGGTGGATTCAAAGTGAACACTGATATCCGCCAAGTAATCGATGATATTCCCCCAATGGATATTATTTGTGCAGGATTTCCTTGTCAGCCCTTCAGCAAATCAGGCGCTCAGGAGGGCTTTGACGACCAAACCAGAGGAACTCTTTTCCATGATATATGTTCATTGACTGAGAAACATAAGCCATCAATTCTATTTTTGGAAAATGTTCCAAATCTGGTTGCACATGATAATGGAAATACCATGAAAATAATTGAGGGGAAAATCAAACAAATGGGTTACACATCTTGGTCAAAAGTTTTGTCACCCCACAATTTTGGCACTTGTCAAATCAGAAAAAGAGTGTATATAGTATGCATTCGAAATGACCTCGTTCAGGAGTTCGAATTCTCATTCCCGAAAGAACGTCATCATGACCTTGATATCCGCGAGATATTGGATGATGATGTTGATGAGAAATACAATATGTCCTCAGATGAGTTATATTGGTTAAATATGTGGGAAGATTTTCTTCAAAATGTCAATACCGACTCTAAACTCCCTGGCCACCCAATATGGGCTGATTGTTTCCTTGGTGATGAAGAATTGCCGGGTGACCTACATCAATATGAAAAATACGATCTTCTAAGAATCGGTGACGAATGGAGAGATTATGGCTGGGTTAAGCCAGTAGATGAAAAAATGACAAAAGAACAAATGATAAAATCAATCAATCTTCCATTATGGAAGCAAAACTTCATCAAGAAAAATAGACTGTTGTACAACAATAATAAACAATTTATTGATTCTTGGTTGGTGGAATGGAAAGTATTGGACATCAATGACGATGGGGAACCATTCATTCCGGTGAGTAGGACGAAATATGAATGGCAAGCTGGGCCAACTAGTCGAAGTAACTGGGAAAATATATTCCAGTTCAGACCTTCTGGAATTCGTGTCAAACGTGGTGATTATTTCCCTGCATTAGTGGCTATCGCCCAAATTCCTGTAGTTGGGTGGCTGAAAAGACACATTACCCCAAAAGAATGTGCTAGAATTCAGGACTTCGATGTTGATGGGAAATACGGGGAGCCATTTCAATTGGGGGGCTCCGACCAACAATCATACAAACAATTAGGAAATGCAGTAAATGTAAACATGATTCAACTCATCCAAGAACGAATCGACATGTATGTTAGCGGCATCCATGAAAGTACTGACGAAATTGGAACAGATAGTGTTCGCGTACTACAGTAAAGTCTGACTAAAGGCCGGAGTCTTTGAGCGCCTTGAGTGCGGCAACTTGGGCCTCGGTGAGACCGC